>DJGV01000013.1:0-16524 GCA_002432805.1 Fervidobacterium sp. UBA5837
GCATTTTGCTTGCGCAGTATGTGATTTACCGTCTCAGTACACAGAAGCATCAGAACAACATAGGACAGGGCAAAAAGTGGGAATAAAGCCACAGTCGTGCGTGCTGCAATTAGACCGAATAGTGGAGGAAGGAGTGTTGTTCCTGCGTACGCAGTAGCCATCTGATATCCGATAAGTTTTGCAGAGTTTTCACTTCCAAATCGAGCTGGCGTTTCGTGAATGAGACCTGGAAAGATTGGTGCAAATCCAAGGCCGATAAGTATTAGACCAATCATGTAGAATATGGCAGGTAGAGGTAGCAAAAGTATCAACACACCTATGAGAGAAATGAGCTGACCCCACAATATGAGGAATCTATTCGAGACTTTCATAGTTATGAATCCTGAGATTATTCTGCCAGCAGTGATTCCGCCGTAGTATAATGAAACCCATCCGGCAGCTACTTGTGCACTAACCTGCTTAGCACCAACCAGGTAACTTGCTCCCCACAGACCCACTGTAGCTTCTGCACCACAATAGAATAAGAAGGCCAGCAGAGATTGAGTGACACCGGCGATACCAAAGGCTCCACGCCTTCCATTTCTTCTTTTCTTTGCTTGTGATTGATGGCTTTTCGACGTTGAATTTGCATTATCATTAGCAGTATTTGCTTTCCTACTTTCCTCAATACGCTTCCACAATGGAAGTGATGTGAATAGAATTATAGCAACTGTGAATTGGATGATCGCTACTGTTCTGTATCCCAGTCTCCAAGAATTTCCATTTCCGATGTAGTACGACAGGATAGCAGGCCCTGCAGTTGCGCCTACGCCCCAAAAGCTATGGAGCCAGTTCATATGGTGAGCTTTGTAGTTTTCGGCCACGTAGTGATTCAGAGCAGAATCGACTGAGCCACCACCAAGTCCAAGTGGAATTGCTAGTAGAAAGAACCAAATCATTGAATTTGAAAAGGAGTAACCAAGTAGTGCTATAGCAGTCATGAGACAGCTAATAAACGTAACTTTTGCTGTTCCAAATTTCTTGATCATTACTCCACTAAGTAAACTTGAAAGAATCGTTCCAAATGAGATAGTCATTGATATGATACCGGCCGCACTTAAAGGTACGCCTAAGTCCTTTCGCATCACAGGCCAAGCTGAACCGAGTAAAGAGTCTGGTAATCCCAAACTGATGAATGCCAAATAAATGACGGTTAATAACAAAGTAGCCATAATATACCTCTGCCTCCACCTTTCAATTTATTTTGCATATATGTTTTGCGTAGTATTAGAATTTTGTTCTTAGCTTGCAAGCCTTGGATAAAGCAGCGTTGCTATGATCACTGCAATGAGTATCATGCCTATAAGCAAGCCAACATGTAGGAGCATGTTCGTATATACGCCTGTGACTAATATACCTCTCAATATTTCCACCACATAACTTAATGGATTGATGACTGCTACTGTCGACGAAATCACCTATTTCCATCAGCTCGACAAGTTCGTTGATCTGCTTTTCTCTCTCACTTCTGTTCAATCCAACAAGTTTTGCAAAGATAAGCAGATTTTCGTACCCTGTGAGTGTTCCATCACTAGATAAGGCCTGTGGGACGTACCCAATGAATTTTCTTATGATCGCAGCATCCTTTGGAAGGAAATAACCGTTTATCTCGACTTGTCCTTTCGTTGGAGGTATCAATGTTGAGATAATCCTAACCGTCGTTGTCTTACCTGCACCATTTGGCCCAAGTAGGCCGAATAGTTCTCCCTTTTTCACCTCGAAGGAAATACCATCGAGTGCCTTCACTTGTTTAAAGTATTTATAGAGTTCCTCTACTTTAATCACTTTAACTCGCCATCCTCCAAAATGTTCTACAACATAATTATGGACACGATTCTTGTTCATGTCAATATTCGTAATCAGAATTATCGACTAAATCTTTGAGTGATATTCTTTCTCTTAGCCTCTTGAATCGATATTGTACACCTATTTCAAACTATTTCTGCGATACAGTGAAAGTATGTACATTCTACAAGTTTGCAAGTGCATAAACACATTGCACGGGATTTTTATCTTTTAATGGATAATGGTATATAATTGAGTCAATAGGGGTGGAATTTAGATGGATTAAAACTGGAGGTGGAACATATGATTTTGGAAGATGTGCTGATTGTAGATCCGGTCGATGGGCAATACGTTGGTACGATCGAGTTTGAAGAAAAGATCGAGGGAATAATTAGAAAATCAGATGTAACTTCCACTAAAGGTGGAAACATGCTTTTTCCTGCATTTGTTGATCCGCACATCCATGGAATTAGAGGAATCGATACGATGTATGCATCAAAGGAAGATTTTCTCAAATTCAAAGAATACGAGGCTCTTGAGGGTGTGTGGCGCTTCTTTCCAACGACAGTCGCTGCTCCGCTCGATAGGCTTGCACAGATTCAACTTCCGGATGAGCCGGAAGGTTTCAAGTTACACGTGGAAGGGCCATTCATAAGCGAGAAGAGAAAGGGAGCACACAACGCAAAGTACATAATTCCACCAGTGAATCGATTGTTCGAATATGTTCAACCTGCGACGATAGGCTTGATTACAATTGCGTTGGAATGGGAAAATTTTGAAGAATTTGCAAATACCTGCACCGAAAATGATATCAAAGTCTCAATTGGTCATTCGAATGCAACGTTTGAACAAGCCAGATGGGCATACAAGAAAGGGTATACACGTCTAACGCACTTTCCTAACGCAATGAGTCCGCTACATCACAGGGAGATGGGATTGGTAGGTGCTGGATTGTATTTTGATTTTGTAGTTGAACTTATCTGCGATGGGATACACGTAGCCCCAGAATTCATCGAGCTCATTTACAGGATTAAGGGTGCAGACAAAATCATGCTTGTAACAGACAGCATTTCAGCTGCTGGATTATCCGATGGTCATTATATGCTTGGAGACTTGGATGTGTACGTAAATGATTGCATTGCCAAATTGGTTGATGGAACCATTGCAGGGAGCTTGCTAACGTTTAGTCAAGCGGTGAGGAATTTCCATAAGTTCACAAATTGTTCGCTCGTTGAGCTTGCAAAAGTGTCATCTTACAACACGTGTTTGAATTTAAGAATAAAAGGTGGAAGAATATGCGAAGGTTATCCGGCAAAATTCGTGTTACTCGACGAAGACTTGCAGGTAAAAAAGACGATCGGATTTTGATTGTTCGTAATTACGAAAAGTCTATATCGTTCCTTCAATCTATCGAAGTTTTCTTAGTTGTGCTCATTATTCTATCGTTCCAAACAATCACTTTTGCCATCGACTTTGTCCCGTTTGGTCACCGTGATGTTGTATGGCGACTAACAACGGATGGGAAAGCTGTCTACTCAGTAGGGGCGGATGGAACATTGAAGGTATGGGCACCCAATCTCTTGCTTGTCCAAAGTGTACCAACACACTCCAGTTGGGCACGTGCAGTTGCTTTAAATGACAAATACATAGCCGTTGGTGGGTACAAACCTGATAACACCATAAAGATATATGAAAAATCTACTTTGAAGCTCGTAAAAACACTAAAGGGCCATACAGGTTCAGTTTTTTCACTTACCTTTTACAAGGATTTGCTCATCTCTGGAAGTTCTGACAATAAGATAATAGTTTGGAAAAATTTTACACCGTTGAAAACGTTGTTAGTGCATGATGGCTGGATACGTGAGATGTTCGTTTCAGGAGATTTACTCGTTTCAGGAGATGAAGATGGTCGGGTAGTTGTAACGAGCCTTAACAATCTTTCTGTTGCAAAAACCTTTGAGATAAATGAAATGATTACATCGATGAGTGGTGTTAAAGATGATGTGTTCATCGGCACAGCAGTTGGAAATGTGTATAAGTTGACGCTGAATGACAAAAGAATGAGGAGGCTCACAGACAAGTATATAAAGGCCAGTGCTGAAACGCCCCCGTCTCAAATAAGCTCCATATTATGCACGGCTGATAAACTTTTTATATCTGTCGTTGGAACGGTGCTCGTCTACAGTTTGAAGGGGGGAGAAGTTAACTTTATTCGTTCGTTCGATGCCTCAGAAACGGAGATAACAAGTTTGACAATCCTTGACGATAGACTTTTCGTTGCCAACAGGTACGGAGAGATATTCACATACACTGTGGAAGGAAAATACATCGCAAAATCGTTGAGGCATTACCTTTCTTCTGCAAAGGTGTTCTCGAATGGTATTCATCTCATCATATCTAGGGAAACAGGCGATGTGGAGGTTTACAACAAAGATTCAGCAACGCTCCTGTGGAAAACAAACATTGGTAGGGCTGTGAGAAGTTTATCGATTATGACTACTAACCAAGAGGAGACAATAATAGTTGGATGTGATGATGGAAGTATCTACTTTCTCAAAGATGGTCATACAATTAGAAGTGTAAAAATTGACAATGCGGCCATCTCACTTGCAGTTGTTGCGGATACGGTCTATGTAGGTACACTTGGTATGGTCTATTCAATTACGCGCGGGGGTATCCAAAAGCTCTTTACTAATCCTGATGAGTGGAACACGTGTATCTTTCAAGATACTAGGAATTTATCGTTATTGTACGTTGGAACGAACATAGGACACGTATACTCGCTGAATCTGTCGAAAAAGACAAATGAGAGGATAATGGAACTCCAAGATTATGTTGTGAAGATAGCTGAGATAGATAAATTACCCGTGGCAGTTACATTCAATGGGAGAGTATACAACCTTTTAACAACGAAATTAATGGCAACTTTTCCTGAAAATGTTTATGATGTAGCTGGTAAAGTCGGTTTAATCCTCTCAGCAGGTCAGTCTTTGAGTTATGTAGATGTAACAAAAGGAACGATAAAGAGCTTAGCGCAATTTGAAACACCTTTAGTTAGCATTTCTACCCAAGAAGATGATGGTAACTACATATTTATTGGACTTTCAAATGGTCAAGTTGTTCAAATAGAGATGCAAGTAAAGAACAATGTACCTTCCGCAAGAATAGTTAGGCGTTTCAGCCCAGAGCTGGCCAAGATTTCTTCGATTGTTGTTGATGATTCAAAAAGCGCAGTTATCTGTGGTCATGAGGATGGGAAAGTATCGATATGGCAAAAAGATGGAAGAGATTCTAGTAATTGCAGCATTGCTAAGATATTAGATGACCATACGCAATCAGTTAAGAAGGTAATTACGTACAAAGATTACGTGATATCATCTTCCGCAGATGGTACAATAAAGATATGGAATTTTGAAACGGGTAAGCTCGACATTACACTAATGGGGCACAGTAACTATGTCTGGGCATTATATGCAATCGATTCAAAACTCATCAGTGGTGATTGGAATGGAAAGCTGATCGTGTGGGATATCCAAAATGTGAAAAACGTCTACAAAGAGCGAGAAATTGAGACAAGTTTGTCAATAACTGATATATGGACCGATACAAGAACCGAGATCTATCTTTCAACCCTTGAGGGATACGTTGTCAAAATAAGTGGAAGTGCATTGAATTCAATGAAAAAGCTGAAGGTTGCAAAGGAAACACTGTGGTCTATCGATGGATTATCAAATAGCGTATACACTGCAGGTTGGGATGGAAACTTATACACTTTAGATAGAGACTTAAAGCTGGTGAATGTGCACAAATCTCACAATTCAACAATCTTCAAGGTTGCCACATTCAATGGCAACATCATCACGGCAGGCTCAGATAATCTGATAAAGGTGTGGGAAAGTAAAGGAAACTCCCTCGCCCTTGAAAAGACCTTCAGTAATTTTAGACAGTCTATCTTGGCAATCGCTCTTTCAAAGGAAACAGGAAGGATAATCACAACAGATGGAAATTCAATTTTGGAGTTACCATTAGGTACGAATTAGTCTTTGTTTTTCGAAAACTTTCAATATGACATCGCCATTTCCTTGAGGTTCAAAATTTGTAAAAAGTGAGATTCTATGGTAAAATGATGAGAGAAAACACAAAAAATGAGAAAGGCAAACAAATGCAGCCTTTTTAAGCTATTTTTGTGTTTTTATTTCATCAAAAATTCTTTAAGACCGAGTTGAAGGAGGGTAGATATGGCAAATTTCTATTCCAAGAAAGTGGAAGAAGTTTTGGCAGAGCTTAAAACGAGTTTAAGCGGTCTTTCGTCACAAGAAGCACAAAAGAGACTGAGTGAGTATGGTTTCAACGAACTACAAGAAAAGAAGGAAGAAACTCTTTTACAGATGTTCATCGATCAGTTCAAGGATTTCATGATCGTCATATTGATCATTGCCGCATTAGTTTCTGCATTTGTTGGAGAGTATACAGATGCTATAGTCATAGTTGCCATAGTGGTTTTGAACGCACTTCTCGGTGTTATTCAGGAAAACAGGGCCAACAAAGCCCTGAAAGCTTTAAAGAAAATGACAAAGCCTAACGCCAAAGTGATAAGGGATGGCAAAGTACAAGTAGTCCCAACAAGAGAACTTATTCCAGGCGATATCGTAGTGCTCGAAGCTGGAGATTTTGTACCTGCAGATGGTCGATTGATAGAAGTGGCAAATCTTAAGATCAACGAGGCATCCCTTACGGGAGAATCTGTACCTGTCGAAAAACGTATAGACCCAATTGAATCGGAGGATGTGTCAATAGGTGATAGGATAAATATGGTATTTACAGGTACCACTGTAGTCTATGGTAGAGGAAAAATGGTAGTTGTAAATACTGGCATGAAAACAGAGATGGGTAACATAGCTTCAATGATGGAAGAAGAAAAGGTGATAACTCCATTGCAAGAAAGACTTGCAGAACTTGGTAAAACACTTGCAATCATTTGTTTAGCTATATCTGCATTGATATTTTTCATCGGTTATTTGAGAGGCACTCCACTATTGGAAATGTTCATGACTGCTATAAGTCTTGCTGTAGCAGCAATCCCTGAAGGACTCCCTGCGATTGTAACGATAACCTTGGCCATTGGAGTACAGCGAATGGTGAAAAGAAATGCAATTATAAGGAAGTTACCAGCAGTCGAGACATTGGGGAGTGCAAATGTCATATGTACAGATAAGACTGGAACACTTACACTGAACCAAATGACAGTGAAGAGTGTGTACGTAAATGGCCAAATCGAGAAAATTGAAGACGCAAGAGAGAATGAGTTGTCAGAGAAGTTAATGAGTTTTTCTGCACTCTGTAGTGATGCAAAAATTGATGAAAATGGTAATGGAATCGGTGATCCTACGGAAGTAGCTTTAGTAGCGGCACTTAGAGATTACGGTAAAGAAAAGGCCGAATTAGAAGCGGCTCTTCCTAGGGTTGACGAACTTCCTTTCGATTCTGAAAGGAAATTGATGACAACTGTGCATAAGACCGACAACGGATACTTGGTCATCACAAAGGGAGCATTGGAAAGCGTTATGTCCATATGCACATCTATAGAGAAAGATGGAAAAATCAGAGCTATCGAACCACAAGATTTAGAAGATATAGAAGAGTCAAATAATGAAATGGCACACAATGGAATGAGAGTCTTAGCATTGGCGTACAAGATACTGCCAGAGAGGTACGAAAAGAAAGAACTGGAAAGCAAATTGACGTTTCTTGGATTAATTGGCATGATAGACCCACCAAGACCAGAAGTAAAAGATGCAGTAAAGGAATGTGAGCTTGCTGGTATAACGACTGTAATGATAACGGGAGACCACAAACTGACTGCTGAAGCCATTGCACGTGACATTGGTATTTTACACGAAGGGGAAGAAATAGTTACCGGAAGAGAATTGGAAAACATGAACGATGAAGAACTAGCAGAAAAAGTTAAGAAAATAAGGGTGTATGCAAGAGTATCGCCAGAACATAAGGTTAGAATAGTCAAGGCATGGCAAAAGAACGATGCTGTTGTGTGTATGACAGGTGATGGAGTCAACGATGCGCCTGCACTCTCTCAAGCTGATATAGGAACTGCAATGGGTATTACAGGTACCGAAGTTGCAAAAGAGGCATCTGCGATGATTTTGACAGATGACAATTTTGCTACAATAGTTGCAGCGGTGGAAGAAGGTAGAACAATATATGCCAACATACGTAAGTCGATAAGATATTTGCTCTCTTGCAACTTTGGAGAGATAATTACAGTGTTGTTAGCCAACATTTTTGGATTGGGACAACCATTACTTCCCATACACCTATTATGGATTAACTTGGTAACTGATAGTCTGCCAGCTCTTGGTCTTGGTATGGAACCACCATCACACGATGTTATGAAGGCAAAACCACGTTCAAGAAACGAAAGTATTTTTGCTGGTGGGCTCGGAATCCAAATGATAATCGAGGGAATAGTGATGGGTCTTTTGGCGATAACTGCTTTCCATATCGGCATTGATTACGGCATTGAAACCGCTGAAACTATGACATTTATGACGTTGGTATTTTCCCAACTTATCCATTCATTGAATTCAAGATCCACTAAGGAGTCTCTTTTCAAATTAGGTCTTGGCACAAACAAATTCCTGATAATGTCAATAGTAATAGGCTTTGGACTACAGATATTGCTCGATACTCCATTATTAAACGGCATTTTCAAAATATCAACACTCAATGCAGTACAATGGTTGTATGTCGTAGGTTTATCGTTGGTCATACTTTTGGTCGGAGAGGTTGAAAAGTTGATTTCTCGCATGCGCTCTTAATTTTTCTTGGTGCTGTTAACAGATTAAATAAGAAACAACAAGAATTCATGTGGACTCGATACTTTCTTGATCGAGTCCACTTTTGATAGAAATTTATTTTTCTGAAATTGTTAAAATGAGGAGTTGATTTTTCATGGAAAAGGCGATAAGTAGTACGGACATATTCAAAGGGGTACTCTTACATGTACTCAGAGATGATGTAGAATTGGAAAACGGAGTAAGAAGCGTACGCGAGTTTGTACTTCATCCAGGAGCAGTAGCTGTTGTACCAGTTACTGATGACAACAAGGTGATACTCGTTGAACAGTACAGATATCCTATAAAGCAAAAATTGTTGGAGATTCCTGCTGGAAAGTTCGATAGCCCAGAAGAAGATGCTCTGGAATGTGCTAAGAGAGAATTGAAAGAGGAGACAGGATACGAATCTGGGAAATATGTATATCTCGGCTACATTCATACTACTCCAGGCTTTTCGAATGAAATAATACACTTGTACCTTGCCTTAGATTTGAAACACGGTGATTCGAATCCGGATGAGGACGAAATAATACATGTTTACATAGAGGATTTCAACGAGGTAATGAAGAAATGTATAAATGGAGAGATCACAGATGCAAAAACTATAGCTGGTATTGTGAAGTCGTATTTCAAATTGCATGAGTTGAGAGGTGAAAATTGATGGTAAAAACAATAATCAACGGCGAGGAAAAAAATTTTAGTGCGCAAGATTTTCAGACTTTCGGCGATTTCTTAAAGAAGGTGATACCTGAGGGGCAGATACTCAAATCGCTCAAGATAAATTCAAAGGATGTACCCATTGCGTTTATCGACGAGCTGAAAAGTGCAACGGTTGACGAAAATATAACGATAGAGATAGAGCTTGCAAATGCTGTACAATTTTTGAAAGAGACACTTAACGATGTGCTCGGTTACATAGAACATGTCAAGTCGTTGCTCCCTCAAGTATCAGATAACTTATTAAGCAATAACGAAGCTGGTTGGAAGGCAATAAAAGACCTATCTGAAGGAATATCCGCTATGGAGAACTTGAAAAGCTCAACTCAACAAATTACAAAGCTAACTGAGAAAGAACTGAATTTAGTTGCCAGACCATCGGAAGTAATGGATATCCTGAATGCACTACTCAGTGCTTTAGACGTGCAAGACAATTTGGAAGTATCAGACATCATTAAGAGTAAAGTTCCAATTGTATTGGATTATTATATAGAATATTTCTCCAAGACACTTGAACTGATAAAGTCGTCTCAAATCAATTGATCACGTAATTAAAAAAGTATTCACTATCTGATATTTTAGTCGATAATCCATGAGTCATAGGCTTTGTAACAAAGATTTTTCATGAGGAGGTAGAACTATGGATTACAAAGAACAAATGGTTATGACTGCAAGCCCTGCAAAGTTGATTGAATTGCTTTTGGATAAGGCAATAAGTGTGATAGAAGATGCCAAGGTTTTGATCGATGAGAAGAATTTCAAAGGTGCAAACGAAAAGATCATACGTGCTCAAGATATAGTAATGGAGTTGAACCTCTCATTGGATATTGAAGGTGGAGGAGACATTGCAAAAAATCTCCGCGCACTGTACAATTATATGTATAGAACACTTGTTGAAGCGAATATAAAGAAAGATGTAAAGAAGTTAGATGATACCAAGACGCTACTTTCTGACCTGCTCTCAACATGGCAGGAGGCCATGAAGAAAGCTGGAAGCACTGCAAGCCAGATAGATGTAAATAAACCGAGGATAGATCTTACATTCTGAGGTAAAATTAGATACTGATAGATTCTGAGGTGATTTATGAAGATAAGTTACGTGATCTCCAATATTTTGTTTATAGCATTTGTAGTCGCGTTTGTAGTAGCCTTAGTGTTTTTCGAAATAGGTCTAAACTCGCTTAGGAAACAGAATGAAAGGAAGACTAAAGAGAGCAATACCTTAGGATTCAGGTGGCTCATCTATTCTGGCGTATTGTTAGCCTTGTCCATAGGAATCTCTTTCCTGAATTTCTAACTTCAAACGCAACAAACAAAAATGCGAACATCAAATACTTCGATTATATTATCCCACACTTTGTGGTAAAATATGTATAGCGGTGAAAAATTGTACAACCATAATGGGGGTGAACTTATGGAGCTAAAATTCTTGACTTTCCATATCGGTGATGAAGTATTCGCAATAAACATATCGAAAGTAGAGAGAGTAAAGGAATACGAAAAGACAACGAAGATGCCAAATATTGCAGATTATGTGGAAGGTATCATAAACCTTATGGGAGAGATCGTGCCCATAATAAATCTCAGAAAGAAGTTCACATTGGAAGATTTTTCAAACAAAGAAAAAGCAAAGATAATTGTTGTGAAACTCGAAGACAACAACAAAGTTGGATTTCTCGTAGATGATGTGAAAGAAGTACTCACGGTAACAGAAGAATCGATAGACGAACCGCCCGCACATGTAGGTGGAATGTCCAATGCAAAGTTCATATCCGGGGTAATAAAATTGCCAAATGAAATGGTTCTAACACTTGAAGTTGATTATCTACTCACAACGGAAGAAAAATTGGCCTTAGCAAAAATTTGATCAATATTTGTTCACGTGCGTTGAATTATTGATATTATGGAATTTATCCAAAACTGAAGTTCGGACATTTATAATTTAAATAACAATACCTCCTTTCTATTGTGTTATCCTATTATTGGATAAACGCTAAAAGAAAGGAGGTTATTACATTATAATCAATATCACTATCCATCATATCAAAAAACTTGTAAAAAAAGTTAGCTCCTTTCGAAGAATCAGCCTCAGTATTCAAAGTAGAGCTATACCTTCTCTACAAGTTTTTCATCCTCAAATATTTCTATCAAACGACGGGTCATTTCTATTCCTCCATTTTCTTATAGGCGAAATGGCATATAACGTTCCCAGCATATCTGAAGTCCAGGCGTAAGGCGGAACTTAGGTGGAGGCGTGTAGCGCCGTAGCTATATACGCTCTGTTATCGGAAGTGTTCATTTTAATCATTTATTCGATTCAAATGATTTTTGTATCAAGCTCTTGGCACTTTCAAATCTTTGTAGGCTGTCAATTACAAGCTCGACATCGCCAACTCCCAAATGTCCAATGTTTGAAACATCACGAACATATTCAGGCGGGTTTTCCAAATCTGAATAAGTCAACTTCAACAAAACACGAAGCCCACTTTTCTGAAGGTGAACACAACAGAAAATATTTTTGCCATGAGTATATCTGACATACGTGGCAAGGTATTTTTTTTGAACCGCAGTTGGACCAAGCTCTCTACAAAATTTGTCAATTGTCTTAAATAATTCTACGACTTCCAGTGGTTTTCCTTTCAGGTGATATTCCTCAGTGTACTCTTCACCTATTACTTTAGTTTTTTCAGGAGCGAACTCTACACCAATTCTATAAGTTGGAGCAGCATCAACTTCTGATGTTTGAGCCCAGAGCCTTTTAAGGGCTTCCTTAACTTGTGTTGGTTTAATGCTATCGTCCCCAATGGTTGAGCGTATTAGCCTAATCAGTGTGTTTGGAGGATTCATGAAGAGTTTGTCTAAAGCTTTTCTTACCTTTCCTGTGGTGAAGATTTGTTCGCCAATTTCATCAAGTAGACCTTTAGCCATTGCATCACGTGAGAAACGTGCAAATTGCTCTGCGACTTGCTGAATTGTCATACCCTCAGTTTCCTTTGGGTCAAGAGAAATTTCAAAAAGTAACTTATCAGGAGCCTCTGCCTTCACGGTACTACGATAAACTTTGTACGTAACGCCATTAGTAAGAATGCACCACTCAACACCAGCATTAACAGCGTAGCCAACTACTTGTGTAATCGATTTAACGTCTGTAAGTGGATCATTTAACGACTTCGCTTCAATGAACATTACTGGCTTACGGTTTATTTTGGGTGCATAATCAACGGACTTTCCATCAATAGTTGGATACTCAAGCTCCACTTCTTCTGGGTCTCTTACATCCCAACCAAGAGCTTGAAGTAATGGATCTATAAATATTGTTCGTGTTGGATACTCTTTTAAGCCATCCTTTCGGTGCTTATCCAGTTTCATCCTAAGGGTTTCAATACATTTAATTATGGCGTCCATTTTTTACCTCCTGAACATTCCCAATAACGTCCCCGAGCTATGCGAAGTGCGAAGCATTTGGGTGGGAGAACCGAACCGCAAACACGCTGTTAGGGCAAGCCCCGCAAGGGGCGCAGCGTTGCCTGGGCACAACTCCAATTTTCATGTTTATCATGATTCCATTTTCAATTTATCAAGCAGTCTCTTTACACCAACTTTAGGGTTTAGACTCACTGCTATTTCAAAATGTTCGATAGCTTTAGAATTCTGGCCGCGCTTATAGTAGATCTCGCCAATATTTCTATGAATGCGTGCTTGAGTGTTTTCCGACACTCCCTTATCCAATGCTCGCTTTAATAAACCAATTACCTCGTCATACAACGATAAGTCTGCATTTGTAGATTCAAGTTGTTGTCTCTTTGCTTCAGCAATTGAGAGCAACTCGTAGCCACTTACGAAATTAATACGTTCTTTTTCCCACCGTTCCTCGTCCAAAAAATTACCGTCAAAGCTATAGCGGTAGCTTCTCCCATTATCATACAAAAGGTAGAGCACTTGTTGCACTGTATCGAAGCGGTAATCTTTAGCCCAACCTGTTTTAGGTTCACACTTCCACACAAGTCTTTTCTCTCGCAAGTTGAAAAAGAATAGCATGTTTCCGTCTTCTCCATCACTGTAAAATGTTTGACAAACTGCATATTGACCATCATTCGAAAGTCCATTATTGTAAAGGTTTGCATCGCATTTGTGTTGAATCAACCGCTTATTCTTGGTATCAAATGCATAGAAAGTGCTCTTTAATCCTTCGCCAAACATCCAATCATTTAGAATAAAAATCCCCTGGTTCGAGACTTTTCCATTATTGGGTCGTTCTAATTTTCCTTGTAATATAATCTTGCCTCCATCAAGCAAAACATATCTACCATACCCTTTCTTTCGTGGCCCACCGATCCTGCTCTTTGGATCATAATCTGACCACTTTAAGATAAACCGACCGTTTTCAGAGCGATGAGATGGTCCAAAGAAATATAATTTATCAATGCTGACAAAGTCACCGCTGATAAAGTCACCGATTATCTTAAATATATGACTTAAACGCATATTAATTCCCTCCTTTTTGTACCCAGACAATGTCGCCTAACGTTTTGCGTGTATCTGAAGTCGCCGAAGGCAATTTTAGTGAAGGTGCAAAAGCACCTAAACCAGATACATGCTTGTTATCTGATGTTTTCGTTCTCCATTGTACTTATCCATAAACTATTTCTTTTCTCCTGTTTAAAATAATTATGAATAACTGTAGCTAAAGGCGAAGGTAATAAATTCACTTCTTTCAGTTTTTCAATCGGTTGCCAATAAAATTTCAAATGCGATTCAAGCGATTCCGGTATTTGGGGATAATCATAATTCAACAAGCTGCCAGAAAATAGGAGATTTAACTCATAATACGGTTGATTATTATGTTCAAATGAATGTTCAATTACACCAATAAATTTATCAATCTTTCCTTCTCCATTAAATTCCTCCTTAAGCTCACGTAGAATCGCACTTTTTGCTCCTTCATTGTATTCAACGTGACCACCTGGTAAGAATGTGTTTTTTGCACCAATTTCATGTGCTAATAAAATGTAAGTCTCACTAATTATTACTATTCTGCCTACAATATTGATTGTTAACATATCAATTCCTCTTGAAAACGAAAATATCAGATAGCGTTTCGCGGATAAAAGAAGTTTGCGAAGCAAATTTGGGCGAAGTGTAACGAAGCCTTTTATCCGCTGTGTTGTCCGAAGTTGCATTTTATTCTCCCATTGCCAATTGCTTTAAGATTTTTCTATATTCCATTATTCTTCTATTTACTTGCATCATTTCTTTACTTAATTTCTCGTATTCTGGATACTTCTTTTGAATATCTTGTGGTGATAGATCTTTATTCTCATTTGTCTCGATCGCTGCGCTATACCATTTTCTAAATCTTGCTTGCCACTTTGTTAAATGGGGGCGTATTCCTTCATTTAAAACTTCGATAGCAATTCTAACTAATTCTTTTGTGCTTTCATCTTTTCTAATTTTAGAAACGGGTATGTCTTTGATTAATTCTCTGGTTAGCTTGAAGAATTCGTACCAAGAGTCATAAATTTCATTTATAACATCGTTGTCTAAATCAATCTCCAAGCCTATTTTTCTTGTCCCCAGTTCCACCCAAAGTTTATATGCTATTTGCATATCTTGATAGTTTGGTTTTATCTTTACTTTTTGCTCTCCAATTCCAATGACAGCCTCATCTATTTCGTAAGCTTTAAATTTCCCCAAAAATCGTTTAAACAATTTCATTTTCATTCGAACCTGTTATATTTGAATTGTTCCCTTGAATTATCAATTTTATCTGCCTTATCAATTCTTGATTGAAAAGCTTCCTCAATCCATTTCTTTATTTTAGCCTCATCTTCTGTCCAATCATAGAATTTAGCATACCCTGATTTAAGATTATCTACTAATCTTGGAGGAACAATGTCTGCGTTGTATTCATCTTTGCCGTAATCTGGATGTGTTGGTAAACAAAGCCCTAATAAACCAGAGTATCCTCCAACCTTTTTATTTAAAGAGGCTGATATTTCCCAATCAACATGTTTTCTTCCATATGTTTTTGGGCCAACCAATACAACTAACACAGAGGTATCTTCAATATAATTCTGTTGAATCAAGCGTTTTATATATTCGGTGCTAAGATCCGTATCTATATCACCTGGTTCGACAGATTTGCTTATAAATAAATGTCCAAACAGATTTTCAAAGCGGTTTCTATAACACTGATCGTCTTTATGGTAATAACTTAAAAAGACTTTGTGGCGATTATCTTTTTTAGATTCAAATAAATAATTCCAACTCATGTTTTCCTCCTTGTTTTTGCAATTTCGGACAACTCCTATTATATGAAGTTGCAAATGATAATCGTTTTATCTTTTTGATTTTCTGCCTCCCCTACAAAATAGAAGAAAAATATAAAAGAACAATAATTATTATAGTGATTGATGATATTCCAATAGGAACCCATACTGGTGCAATTCATGGGCGAGGAATAAGAAAAGAACATCAATTGTAGTAAGATTAGGTGACCATTTAATCAAAAGATAAAGCGAAAGATAATAAAAAAGGTCCCAAAAAAATGTCCAAAAAAAGACAACTATCTTTTCAAACTATGTTTCTCCGACCAAAAGAGCTAAAATTACAAGCATCAATATTGTGGCCACTTCCCTTGTTCTCCCAATAAAAATATAGCGTTTGGAAAATTTTTTAAGAGATGCTCTATTTGATTCTGATTCAATAATTCCAAGTACCTTACGAAGATAAACTACAACTACTCCCTCTAAATGGGCCATGGCAATACCAAAAAGAGCTAGTAACGAAAATTTTTCTATCATAAGTTATCCTTCTTCTTACTTAACAATTTCATATAACGTTTTACGTGTATCTGAAGTTGCCGAAGGCAATTTGGGTGAGGGCTTTAGCCCGAACCGCATACACCGCGTTATGCGACGTCACGTAACCTTTTTTGGCGGCTGCCGACATGCCGTAACGAACTCATAACCGAGTTGGGTTATCGAAATTGTTCCTTTGTCCTTGAGCTGAAACACTTGATCCTTGTTATCAATGAAAGTGAGCCTCATTCCCTGTCCTGAACAAAGTCCAAGACGAATCAAATTATCAGTTACTAAATCAAATTCCTCTGGAGACATCCCCATAACTT
>DJGV01000013.1:16575-28735 GCA_002432805.1 Fervidobacterium sp. UBA5837
ATCATCTTCCTCTTCGAGAGCAGCACCTTCTAATAAAGGAAGGAGTGTTCTGAGAGGAACGGATATAGGACTCACGCCTGCCTCGTTCAACATCTGCTGGGCTTTTGCTAACATCTTAAGTTGGTTGCCAAATCGATAGATTCTAACCTTGTCCTGAAGAAGTAAACCAACTTCTTCTGCTGCGGGCCCTGCGATTTTGCCCAAGAATTCCTTTGCAGCCTCAGCAGCCGCAGGGATGCCTGACTTGGCTAATTCTGTTCCGATAAGTTTCATTACTTACAACCTCCCATCTGATGTCGCATAACTTGTTCATATACGACAGTTTTGTCATATCTCCACAAACTGGCTTTATATCCGACCTTTATGTCGGATATACTTACACTTGGTAAACTTTTATTTCTTACCATCTTTCACCTCCTCTAATATTATAGAATCAAATGGATTTTTTATTTTGCTTAAATCTTTATCACTTATATGAGTATATATCTCTGTTGTTTTACTACTCTTTCCCAATTTCTCTTAGCAGACTCCAAATCTGAATCCCATTGAAGTAATGGGATTTCAAGTAGTATTCTGTTACAATTTGCTTTATTGTCTCTGTCATTTTTTGGTCTTTCTCTTCATTCATTAAAGCTCCCCCACATGTTTTTGATCTTAGTCTTGACCAAGGTATTGCACACAACGTTTACGGATAAAAGAAGTCGCCGAAGGGTAATTTGTGGAAATCTTTGATTTCCCTTTTATCCGCTGTTATACGCAGTGCCGTGCTGAATTTTCTAATGATTATCTTTTTTATTTTTTGCAATTTACTCCAAAATTTTATTTTCTAAAGCTTCTTCAAATTCTTTCTTTAATTTCTCGTTGTAAAAAGGCAAGGCTATAAGTTTAAAATCTTTGTTTTTTAACTTCAAATCTGTCTCTGCCTTGTTTTCTAATTCAAGCAAAAACTTCTGCTTCCAACCTTCTTTAGAATTCTCAAATCTCCCTTGTTTATCTTTAAACTGATTCCCTTTCGGTTCAATAAAAATCTGGTAAATGCTGATACCTTTATTCCTTTTCTTTAAAATCATTATGAAGTCCGGCTCAAATGGTCTTCCCTCATCAAAATCAAATACTTGAAAAAATTTTTCATTGCGGAGTAAAGCTATATCCGAATATCTTGTCTTAAGTCTTTCTATAAATCCATCAATAAAACTGATAAATTTTTGTTCCTCATCTGTGCCATAAAATTCATTCTGGGCATACCAATCTTTTTCGGCTAAATTAACATCTTTCAATTCTTTGTTTTTAACTTCGTCAATGTCTATTTGATCTTCTTATCTTTAAAAACCTGTTGCAACATTCTAGCTTTAAACAGAGTTGTTCCCACAAATTCTGAAGTATTATTTCCGATAGCTCAAACTTTGGATTGAGATTGTGGACTATTTCATCGCTTATTCGGGAAGTAAAATAATTCTCTCCGTGTGCCTCTTTTAATGAATTAAAAGTTTCGTAAAGCATAGTTAGAATTTCTTTATAATGTCAGTAATAATTTTTTCTAATTGATAATAATCTTCGTAATAATCGACATAAGCATCAAACGCTCTTTCAGTGTGAGGCAAATGAATACTGATTTCTAAAGAAGAATTTGTAGAACCTAAACCCCATATTAATGGATGTATTTGCAGGTTCAGTCCATAGGGATTATAATTATGTTCAATTAGTTTGTTTCTCGTTTCGGTAAATTTTGCTAAAAATTTCCAATCATTATGGTTCTCATCAATGAGTTTTAGTATTTTCAATAAATCAATACATTTTTTACCATGGTGATACATCCCATATAAACTAACCCCGGCTAGCTCACTAAGATGTAACAATTCCAATTTATCTCCATAAACATTAATGATGTATGCCACTTTATTAAGTCTTAATTGTTCAAAACTGAAATAGAAGAGCCTAAATGAATCGTATAAGAAACGATAATTTTGTCTTTCCTCATTCCAATTATTACCAAACGATTTCCATTTATTGTTCCAATTATCTTCAAGCTCGCTTAAATTAACTTGTTGCTCCTGGTCGTTTTGAAATCTACCAAAAAAGTATCTGTCTGAAACAAAATGGTATTCGTCTCCAAAAATTGTTTGACGAGATACATTATCCTCTACTCTAACAATTGTTGTCAGTTCTATTAATTTTTCAATATCAGGATTCATAAAATTCCCTATCCCCCCTTTTATCCTCCTCGCTTACTCCATACTCCTCCTCATCAATCTCGCTGTAATTGACATAGAGATGGTTTTTATCCAAACACTCAAGCAAAAATCTTTTTTGATTTTCAATAGATAAATCTCCAAAATCTTTAGTTCATCTTTTGTTTTTGCTCTCTTTATTTTCTCCACAAAATTTTCATTCCACATGAGTCTTTAATTGAATTAAAAGTTTCGTAGAGCATAATCTTAAAAAACGGTTTTTGTTATTTTTTCTACTCCATCTATTAATTCTTTTATATCCTCTTTTGTTGGTTCTTCCTTCTTTTTGTGGTCGCATAAATTTCTTAAATCTGCTAAGTGTTGAATAAAGCGCCAATCAGGTATCTCAATTACATTATTATCTTTGAGAAGTTGACTCAAGTCATTAATGGTTGGTTTCTCCTTGTCAGTTTTTATTTTGTGATTTTCGCATACTTGGGCCAAATGTTCTTCTAGTACCACACCAGCCACTGCACCTGCTCCTCGAGTAAAACCTTTCTTGTTTAATTCCCTAGCGGCATCAAGTTCAGAATTAAATAAGTCAGCCTGGACCAATTGTTTAATGTCAAAGAGAGAGCTTTCGAATCTTCTTTCTGCGGCTTTTACTATTCCTAATTGATTTTCAAATAATAACATCGTTTCTTGGACGTTATCTTTTATTAGAGAATAACCTTGATAATTTATACACTTTTTTAAACATTTTTCTCCTTTTTGATAATAATATTTTTCAAAATCTTCGTCTCTATCAGGTAAAACAATTTTTATCAAAGATAAAGATTCAGAATACCAGATTTCATATCCTTCCCTAAACTTAATTAGAGCTTTATTTAGATCTTTATTGGTTCTCAAAATAGACAATAATTTCTCTCCTTTTTTAATAAGATTGTTTATATCTTTTTTATATTTATCTAAATTAGAAATCATGGTCATTGAGAATAAACCTCCTTATTTAATTTTTTATCCCTTTCACTTACATTATATTCCTCCTCATCAATCTCGCTGTAATTGACATAGAGATGGTTTTTATCTAAACATTCAAGCAAAAATCTTTTTTGGTCTTCAATTGATAAATCTTCAAAATCTTTAGTTCATCTTTTGTTTTTGCTATCTTTATTTTCTCCACAAAATTTTGGTTCCATTTTTGAAGTTCTAAATAGACGAAATCACCGCCACCTTTCCATCCGACTGATTTTGAAATACCGGGTTGGTCGCCTTTTAACACTTTTTTCAATCTATCAAATTGTTTGTTTATTTGTTCATCTATTTGTTCGACAGAAATCCATTGTCTTTTAAGTTTGTGCGCTACTGATGCAGTTGTGCCTGTTCCACTGAAAAAATCTAATATAATATCACCTTCTTTTGTATGAGCTTCTACTATTCTTTTAATTAAAGCCTCATTTTTTGGCCCTTAAAGTCACCGACTTTTTCCTTGCTAAAACTTACAATAGCAATTGAGTGTAATTGGTCTAAATGACTACAGTTCCACGTATCTTCGTATGGATACCCCCGCCTTCCGGCTTGAAACATCTCTTCTAACATATGTAATCTGCACTCTTTTGAGCTGATTATAAAAACTCCTCTATTCTTTAACATATTCTTGCATCCTAATAATTATTGTAACTATCTTTTTGTTTTTTTCCAAGGCTTTGTATAGGTTGCATAGATATGATACTCTTAATAATATTTTAGCAAATAATTTGATTAATGTCAAATTGTTTAACATTTTATGATGTTTTTCTGTATGGTACCATAAAAGATAATTCATAAATCTTCTGTTAAATTCTGTCAATGTCTCCTGCTAAGAGATTAAGATGGAGATCTATGAACTCCTCTTGCAAGGTTCTGTTTGCTCTTTCAACAAATGGTTTATCCTTGGACATCTTGGGTAAATGAAGTTATGTTTAAGATTTCTTTTCTTAAGATATTCATCAAGCAGACCTTGGAGTCTAAGAATAAGCACTGAATCTATTGTTACTACCGTTGTCATAAGGATAGGCATGAAGTTTTTTGTTTTCTGGGTAGATTTTAAGGGTAAAAGGAGTTATATATGTTAAGGTTTTATAAAAATGACTGGGGTATAAGATATCTTTCATGGATATCTTAGTAGGGCAATACAGTTAAGGAATTATAGGCTGTCCGAACTTTTTTCTGAACTTCAGATCCAAAATACTTGAAAAGTTTGAAAGATCGTGTTAGAATAATTGAGGCTTC
This sequence comes from Fervidobacterium sp. UBA5837, assembly GCA_002432805.1. Lineage (GTDB taxonomy): Bacteria > Thermotogota > Thermotogae > Thermotogales > Fervidobacteriaceae > Fervidobacterium. The sequence goes on from DJGV01000013.1 coordinate 21,015, forward strand.
GTTAAGTCGCTTTAGCGGGTGTGTAGCTCAGTGGGAGAGCACTTCCCTCACGAGGAAGGGGCCGTAGGTTCAATCCCTACCACACCCACCAATCGTTTATGTGTATAAAGGAACTGGAAATATAAAAAGATCGGGTTTCGATATTCGCCGAAACCCGATCTTTTGTTTTATCTTATTTTTTCCCAGTCCAGACAAGCACCAAATCTTTGATAATCAACACAATCGCATAGATTGCCATTGCCACGAGAATTGTCACTATCTCACGATACACGACGGTAAACATTGGAGCTTTCATGTGACAGAATGAGTTGAAGATTGAAACAACCCCAATGGATCCGAAAAAGAGTAGTACATTTTTCCAATATTTGTTCTCTGCTACATCAGATAGCAAAAACATCGGTAAGAATAAGAGTTCCTTAAGCCTTGGCCTAATTATAAATATGTTCTCCAGCATGATTCTAATCTTTTCCTCGAATTCTGTGACATAACCGTAGTTCCCACTACGCAAAAGCATGTATACGATAGCTAGACCTCCAGTTATACTGAATAGTGTAATGTATGTCTTTGAGACCTTTTTTTCTCTAATAATCTCTAATATGATTTTTGCAGCAACTACTATAGGCAAGGCTACCAATGATATCTTAACACCTCTATATAAATCGAGGTCATTTAAGTATGGAGACGAATAAAGAGAAAAGTTCGTTAAAACACCTAGTAAGAAAAAGTTAATCATCTGTGTGAACTTATTTTTGGAAGAGAAGAACATAGCAATCGTACCTATTATGCTCATCACCGATATGTAAAGCCAGTATTTACTGTACAAAAGGAAACCTAAGATCGCAATGGGCATTTGGAGTGATACAAAAATGCCCAAAAGAATACCATAAACATGACTGTTCCAGTTGGTAGAATCTGGTGCGGGTATTTCTTGCGATATCTGGAAGAACTTCGCAAACTCATCGTAGGCTTTGTAAGTGATATCTGCCTTTGGAAGCACGATAACGTTGATGCTTCTTTCGAAAACTGACCTCCACAATCTTTTGAAAAGTGTGTAATCATCGTATCTTGAGAGTTCTTCAGGCTTCACATAATGAACTTTAACTATCTTATCGTAATGCGTCTCATCGTAGAATTTGTTCACAAATCCTTGGTCTCCATAGAATTCCAAATTACCAACGTAACGCCCATTTACCTTTGCGAGGAACTCCTTTGAATCCTCTTTAACACCTTCCATTGGAATTACCAACTGAACATCACTGCTGATATCTTCGCTGCCCGTGTAAAAAAGCACTCGACTATCATCATTGTAAAAAACACTGACTGATAGATTTGCCCTATCTGTTGGAATTCTTATGATTATTGATATTAGTAAAAAGATAGAGAATATGGTCAAGATTATGTTTATGTAAGTTTCGTTTTTTGGAAAAAGTGGCAATTTCAACTTCTAACACTCTCCACATTCAAAAATTTGAGAACATTCGATAAGTCATCACTCAACGGTGCATGAATATCGTACTGCTTACCACCAAATGAAAAAATCATAGATTCACAATGCAAGAACTGCCTTTTGAGCCCATATCTCTTTGTAAATTCTCTATTCAATCTGAAGTCTCCATAATCGTTATCGCAGACAATGGGAAACCCCTTTGATGCAAGATGTATCCTTATCTGATGCTTTCTCCCAGTTTCTATCTTTACTCTCACAAGTGTGACATCACCAAATGGTGTTTTGTAAACCTTGGTTGGTGTAATTATTGATATTGCTTCCTGACCATCTATGGAATCATCGATTTTCATCTTCGAAATTTTACCAAAAGCAAGTGTAACGTAGTATTTTTCAACATCTCGCGATGAAATCAACTCACTGAGCTCTCTTGCAATGTTTCTATTTTTTGCAACGATGAGTACACCGGAAGTCTCTTTGTCTAATCTGTGCACTAAGAAAGGCTCAAATCCAAATTTTTCTCCATGATATTTTAATCCCTCTATAAGGGAGGGCTTATTCGTATTCTTCCCAGGATGGACTGAAATTCCCGAAGGTTTATTCAAAGCCAAGATAGCATCATCTTCGTATATTATGTTCAACTTCATCTTTGCTGATCTCAATTCCTCAACTTTCCTGTTGTATTTGGCTATATCTACATTCACAATCTCAACCGTATCACCAATTTCAAGCTTGTTAGAAGCCTCTTTTACCTTTGTGCCATTCACAAGAATTTTTCCAGTCCTAATTAGTTTATAAATGGCACTTAAAGGTACATTTTTGAGAGCGTTCCTCAAAAACTTATCTAAGCGGGAGAAATAATTGTGCTCATCTATGAGCCATTTATTTTGCACTGTTGTCTTCTTGTCTTTTCTTTCGCTATCCATTTGAGAACCTACTTTCCAACAATCATTTTACTTGAGTACGTCATGACCTATCAGAGAAGATGTTTGTCAAGCATTTCTGAGACAATGGCCGATGGCAAACTAGCGAACTTTCTGAAGTTCTGTTCATATTCCAATTGAGTTTGCTCTTCACTCGTATCGACAATTACTTTCAAAGAACAAAATTCAACGTTGTTTTCAAAGCAAACCTTCGCCATTGCAGCACTGTCCATATCAGCAGCAAGTGCTTGGTATTTTTCGTAGATGCGCATTTTGAGATTCTTGTTACTAACCAACACATCTCCACTCACAATGCATCCCAATTTTATATATGGATATATGTCCTTAATCTTCTCTATGATTGTAGAAGATGCTTGAAAACCAGCGGGTCTGCTATCTTGAAAGTCATGTTCATAATATGTTGTAGCGCAGATAATGTCCCCGACCTCAAGATTTGGATCTATGGCACCTGCAGAACCACAGTGGATAATGTACTTTGGATGGAAGTGATCTATTATGGCTTGTGTCATGAGCGCACTCTCAACCTTTCCAATGAATCCGTAGATTGTTGTAACTTCATTTCCACCTATTATCCCTCTCGAATAGTTCCTACCAATTAGTTCACCATTTTCAAGCAACGGAAGCAGATCACGAAATACGCCTACGATTTCCTCTTTCAGCACTCCAGTTACAACTATCATATGACTCACCTCTTATTTTCCGCTTCTTATTGCTACGTGAAGTTCAACATCTTCGGGGTTAAATAGGCCAACTGGTAGCCTTATTATGAGCCCTTCAGCTGTTATCTTCATTTCCTTTCCTGTTATCACCGTCGGTGGCGTAATATCTATCTTGTATCCAAGTTTTTCCAAATTCATCGCTATACTCCCAGACGTCATATTTCCAAGTTCACCAATGGCACTCAGCGATAATTCATCTATTGTGTTGTAATCCATTCCCATCATACGTGAGACGATTGTAAGTGCAGTTTCTTCACTGAATGAATACACAAAGTTACCTTCTATATCCCCAACAAAACCTATTACTGTGACAATATTGTATCGTGGCATTATATCTTTAATAGCTTGTGGCTTACCAAACTGTGCTTCCAATTGAAGGACCGTCTCGTAAGTTACTTGCGCAGAAGAGAGCACTGCATTTATAATTCTAACATCCACCATTGCCTAACACCTCCCAGAATTTTGATAGTTCAATATCGTACGTGAACCTACCGAGTTTCCCTTCGGATATCTCCTTAAATAAAAGCATCCTTGCCTTTTCGATATCTACGAATCCACCTTTTTTTAGAATGCCCCTCTTTTTACCGAAATCCTCGATGAATGAATCCATATCAGACTCAATACCAGAAACTGACTTGTATATGTCAAAAGCCAATTCGTAAAGCTCATCTGTGATATTTTCAACGGGTACAGTACCTATGAGCAATAATTTTGCGGCTACTTCTTTTGAGAATATCTCCGAATACAGAATACCCGGTGAGTCTAAAACAGTTATACCTTCAACAGAAATCCACTGAACGCCTCTTGTTATACCAGGTTGAGCACCAGTTCTTGCCTTGTGCTGCCCTATTATCTTGTTCAGTATGGTTGACTTTCCCACATTAGGTACACCAACAACACATATGTGTGGATTCTCATATTTCGTGTGGCTTGTGATAATCTTCAGAATTTCCCTTCTACTCGTGTTCTTATCAACCAACATTGCAGGACAAGATCTTGAGATCTCCGATTGCCACATCCTGTTGTATCTTTCATCCGCCAGATCAGACTTATTGAGCAAGAAAACTTTTGTTTTATCTCTAAACAAGCTCAATTCAAAGCTTGTTGTAGTCACTGGAGTTCTTGCATCAAGTACCATCAAAACAACGTCTACCTTCTTAAGGTTATCTTTTATCTGTCTTTTTGCTTTCTGTACGTGCCCAGGATACCACAGATTTATACCCATACATTCACCTATTCATTGCGTATTTTCTTTCCACTGTGAAAACAATAACCGATATTATCTCGGTACTACTAATGTGCCGACATTCTCCCCGTTGATTGCTCTGAGTAGATTACCACGTTCAAAAAAGTCTGTAACGAGTATCTTCATGTCGTACCTCTTACAGATGGAAAATGCCTCTGTATCCATTATCTTCAAATTTCCTTCTATTGCTTGATCGTAAGTTATCGTATCGTACTTCTTTGCATCGTTGTGCACCTTTGGGTCTTTGTCGTATATCCCAGATACCTTTGTGCCTTTTATCAGGAGTTCCGCTTTCATTTCAACTGCTCTCAATGCAGCACCTGTATCTGTGGTAAAGAACGGGTTACTCGTCCCGCCTGCAAACACGACAACGTATCCAGCTTCGAAGTAAAGGTCTATGTCATCATAATTTATCATCTTGACCGAAGGAATAGAAACTATTTGAGAGACAACAACAGTCTTTATATTGGCACTCTCCAGTCTATCTTTAAGATAGAGTGCATTTATAACTGTGCCGAGCATACCAATTTGGTCAGCTATTGTAGGTCTCAGTCCATCGAAATCTCTACCTCTGAACAGGTTGCCAGCACCTATTACAATGCCAAGTTTGATTCCACATTCTGCAACGTTCTTTATTTCTTCGATCAAATAATCAACATGCTCATCACTAAATCCCTTTTGAGCCTCACCACTCAAAACCTCACCACTTAGTTTTAGTAGCACACGTTTGTACATTGATTATCCCTCCAAATAGATCGTATTGACGTTCTCATTTCCTAATATTCTAAGTATTCTACTATCGCTTGTCATAAATATGATTTGGCGATAGTTTGATTCATCTTTCAGATAATCGATTATTTTTTCTAATCTATCGTCATCGAACCTTATGAGTGTGTTGTCGATGATAAGTGGCACGTTGAAATCAAAAAAAGTCTTGTATAGCGCATTTTTGATTCCGAATATCAGTAAATCTTTCGTAGAACCGCTGAGATATTCAGAGGGATCCTTCAAATCTCCTTCAACGACTATTTTTATCGAAAGATCTGGTGTAACTACGAAATTACGTGGTTGACCCGAAACGTTGTAGAAGAATTTTGTAAATTCCTCACTGAAGGTTTTATAGTAACTATCTACGAATCTATTGAATCTATTTTGCAAATAATCATATACCTTTGGCACAATATTCCCAAGGTAAGTTATCAAACGCATCTTAAGATTTATCTCGTCTCTTTGAACCAAGAGCGTATTTAGACTTTTCTGATCAACGATCAATCCTTCTATTCTCGAGGACAGTTCATCGTAGGTAGTTCTTAACTCAGAAAGTTTTTTCTCAACTTCTGATAAATTGAATTTCAACTCAGTAATTACAACATCTTTTTGTTCATCAATCAAGTCAGACTCGAGCTCACTAAGTCGCTTCTGTGAATCAGCCAAGTCACTCTTTAATTGCGAATAACTTCTGTATGCTTCATTGTAATTGCTTACATCTTCCCTCTTTAAGTTCATTTTCTTCAAATTTGTTTCAATGAGCTCCGTAACGTTTCTAAGATCTTTTTGGAGTGACAGATACTCACCACGTACTTGCATCAATTTCCGTTCCATTGATTCTTTCTCGTATATTATCTCCTGAATTTCATTGAATGTCCTTTGAAGATTTTCAACGGCTGAAATGATCATCTGTGCCGCACCCGTTACACCAAGTTTTGATAATTCTGCAATCATCTCTTGCTCTATCGCCTTTAATTGCTCAATTTGTCTGCCCTTTTCGATGTTTTTTGCCTTCCATTCGAGAAACTCTGAATATTTTCTCCTCAGCTGTCTTACATCTGAAACACCATATTGTTTAAGTACTTTCCATATGTTGGAGACCTGCCTATTTTCGATCGATAATTGAACCAAATTTTCCTGCAATACGTCAACCAGAGAGATATTCTTTCTCCATCTTGCGACAAGAACTACACTCATTGCTAAAAACAGCACTGAGGGTATGTACATGAACAACGATATGCTGTTGAAGAATAGGCCTAATACAAAGAGTACTATCCCAGCAACTGCAGATACCAAAGAGAGGTCCCTTGAATACTTTGCACTATTTTCAGTTCTCTCTATCTGCTCTTGCAGTGACCGTTTATCTTGTTCAGCCATCGCCCTACTTTCTTGCAGTCTTTGTTCTTCCTCTTCTGCATCATCCAATATCGATGGGTTTTCCAGGAACACTCTCCATAACGGGTCTTCTACCACACTTTCATTTACACCATCTCCGTACATCTTTGCCAAGAGACTCAGATGTTTGAGTCTAAGATTGATGTTTTCCAAATCTTTTTCAGACGTGGCACCAAGCAATTTCAACTTGCTCTCTAACTCAGCTGACTTCGAGTCGATACTTTTCTGCAGCTCTTTCTCTTCACTTTCAAGCTTGGTCATTTGATTTTTTACGTTGTTTTCCTTTTCAAATACATTCGAAAGTTCTTGAATAGACTCAGCTTCTACGCTTTCAGTCCATTGGTATTTTGCCAATTCCGATTTCAAGCTCTCAATTCTTCTTTTGATTTCATTAATTTCATTGGATATTTCATCTCTTCTTTCTTTAGAAACATCAAGAAGTTCATCTTTGATAGTAATTAAAGTATCCTCATATTTTCTTATCTGCGATCCTACTTTTTTCTGTTCAATGCATAGTTTGTTTCTCAAACCAATCTTCTCTTTAATTCCACTTATCTCTTTTTCTATCTTTTCTAAATCAGACGATAATGCCTCAATACAAGATTTCAAATTCAGATTACTTATATTCTGTATAACTAATTTTAGCATCTTTCCTTCATCTGTCTTCTCGCTTTTTTTCTTCAGTGAGCTCTCAATGATGTTCCTATCCAAAGTTATGGTCTCAATATCGTCATCTTCCAATAGGAAAGCAACATTTTCCAAAACAGACTCGCTGATATTGTCGCCTTTTGGTTCTCCAAATGTGTAAGTCCCATCCGAAGTCTCAACCAATCCACCAAATTTATTTCCATTCCATGGCTTGAATTTCAGTGCATCTTGATTTGGTGCAGTAAGTGTATGCAGAAGGAATTTTGCAAGTGTTGTCTTACCACTTTCGTTTGGCCCGAATACTACATTCATACCGGGCTTGAACAAGAACTCTTTATCGGTAAGTTTTCCGAATCCCTCTATCTTTGCTCTTCTCAGAAACATACCTTTTCACCCCTGAGGAGTTTGAGCACAAGGTATCTAGCTCCAACGTCTTCTATTCCGTTAACCAACTCAGATTCCATAAAGTTCTTTGGATCTATTTCTACAGCAAAAGATTGTACATTCTCATCCATTTTCCTATTCGTTGGTACTTCCAAAGCATAGAAACACTTTGT
>DJGV01000013.1:28782-58832 GCA_002432805.1 Fervidobacterium sp. UBA5837
CTCGTAGATGATTTCATAATTTCTGAAAATACTACCCAAAAGTTTTTCAACATCTTCAATTAGTGCAAGCTGACCCAAAATATTGTAGAACACGAACTTCGCATCTTGGTACAATTTTGAAAGCCTGAGCAGAAAATTGACCTTGCACTGTTCGATCTGATTTTGAAATTTCGAGAAGTCTTCGAAATCATCGTACAATTTTAAGTTATTTACTTCAACAGTCACATGCATTCCTCCCCCGTTGTCTTATTTTACACAATATTTGTATTTTTCATGTTGTAGATTATGCTATAGCATCTCTGCAGCGAGGCTTGCAAGTTCAGAACGCTCACCTTTTGTAAGCACGATGTGGCACACTATCTTTTGCCCTCTCAATTTAGTAGCAGTGTGGACTAATCCATTACTGCTATCATCCAAATACGGAGTATCTATCTGATACGGATCTCCTGTCAAGACAATCTTTGAGCCATCTCCTGCCCTCGTCAATATGGTCTTAATTTCAAGAGGTGTAAGGTTCTGCGCCTCGTCGATTATTATGAATTGCTTTGGTATAGAACGTCCTCTGATGTATGTCAACGCTTCAAGCTCTATAATCTCCTTTTTCATCAAATCTTTGAAACTGACATTGTTTAGTCTACAGATGTATTCTAAATTGTCCATCACGCCACTCATCCAAGGAGATATCTTCTCCTCCAATGCACCAGGAAGGTAACCGATGTCTTTTCCACCCATTGGTATCAATGGCCGAGCAACTGTTATCCTTTCGTAAATACCTTCTATCAAAGTCTTTTGAAGGCCTGCAGCCAACGCGAGGAAGGTCTTGCCAGTTCCTGCGATACCAATCAACGATACCAGGTTTATTTGATCATTTGTGAGTGCATCAAGAGAAAAAAGTTGTTCCTTATTTCTAGGTGTTATACCGAAGACCTTTGGCTTAGAATCGATCTTTACAAATTTATCACCATCGAATCTGAAAAAGCCTTCGTTGGATTCGACGTATTCATTTGGCACCAATGTTTCCTTATTGATCTCATCTATTTTTTTGACCGTGTGATATCCCAATGGTAATTTACTGAGATCATTTTTATCTGTCAGATAATCTTGAGCAACTAATCCTAGTGCTGAGGCCTTCAATCTCAGACTTATATCTTTCGAAACGATGATCGTTGGAATATTGCTATGTTCTTTAAGATACATTGCATACGAAATTATCCAGTTATCCACATACTTTTCAAACAAGAACTTTACCCGGTACCTATCGAAGTCAGATTCGGTAAGCACAGAAATCATCAACTGCCCACCGTTGGAAAGTTTTATTCCAGTGTTCAAATCTCCGCGGTTACGCAACTCTTCGAGTGACCTTATCACAGTACGTACATTCTTACCAATTCTACCTTGTTCCCTTTTCAGTTTATCGAGCTCTTCCAAAACAGGTAATGGGATAAAGACATTGTTATCTTGAAAAGAATATATCGCATCGGGATCGTGTACAAGTACGTTTGTATCCAAAATGTAATTCTTGACCATGTCAGTACTCCTTTCCCAACCATTTTTTCAAGAACTCGTGCATCGTTTCCCACCCAAACTTATCAAAGAATTTAATAAACACCTCAGCAGTAACCGTCGCATCATCGTAAGCTCTATGCGTTACCTTATGCGATATACCAAATTCTTGCGCAAGGCTTTCAAGTTTTCTTCGCCTTCCATATATCGCTTGAGAAATATCCAACGTATCTATATAGTGCACAGTCAATGGCAGCTGACCAATTTCTTTGGCTGCATAATCCAAAAAGGTTAAATCAAACTTTGCGTTGTGAAATACCATGATCGTATCTTGAGAGTACTTTCTCAACACTGATATGACTTCATCTAATCCAGGAGCACCATCTATATCACTATTTGTGATCTTGTGAATCTTCTGAGCGTACGCATGGATGTAAACCTTCGGATTTACCAAAGATGAGTAAACAAGCTCCCTAACGATTTTACCCTTGTAAATCGGAACAACTGCAACTTCGATAATCATATCTCCCATCGAAGGATCTAACCCTGTCGTCTCTATATCTACGGCACAATATACATTTTCATCCCACATTAAAATACTCTCCTTAGTGAACCCCTTATGACAAAGCATGACAGAGATGAAAACAAACTAGGTGATGAGTTCTTCTCCACCACCGTGTGCAACGACTATTTCTCCCGCTTCTTCGAGTCGTCTTATCACATTTATGATCTTTTGCTGAGCTTCTTCAACATCTTTCACTCTTACAGGTCCCATGAATTCTATTTCATCTTTTAACAATTGTTGTGCACGTTTCGACATATTGTTGAATATCTTTTCTTTTAAATCCTCTGACGCACCCTTCAATGCAATTGCCAAATCTTGCGTGTTGATTTCTCTAAGTACAAGTTGCACTGATCTGTCGTCGAGTTTGAGTATATCTTCAAAGACAAACATCCGTTTCCTGATCTCCTCAGCAAGTTCTGGAGATTCATACGTAAGCCTTTCCATTAGCGTTCTTTCCGTAGACCTATCAAGGTTATTCATTATCTCCGCAGCAGTATCAAGCCCACCAACAACACTCATTGTTTGCGTTGTAACACCAGCAAATTTCTTTTCCAGTAATTTTTCCACTTCTTTAACGACATCTGGTGAAGCTCTTTCTAACAATGAAATTCTCTTTACAACCTCAAGCTGAAGATTTTCTGGAAGTGCTCCCAAAACTTGCGATGCAACCCTAACGTCCAAAAAACTCAGTACCAACGCTATAGTTTGTGGATGCTCCGATTGCAAAAAATTCACTATCTGAACGATATCGGCTGTCTTCATGAACTCAAATGGTTTCACTGCCAAATTGGATACAAGCCTTTCTATTATCTGCATCGCCTTCTCTGGGCCGAAGGCTTTTATAAGCATATCCTTGGCGTAATCTATACCACCGCTAATTATCATCTCACGAGCTTTTGTCAAACTTTGGAACTCTTCTAGAACTGCTTTACGTTCATCATTACTTACTTTGCCCAAATTGGCAATCTCAATGGTTAAAGCTTCAACTTCTGAATCGTCTAGCCCTTTGAGAACTTTTGCCGCCTTTTCGGGGCCCATGGTTACAAGCAATATGGCAGCTTTCCTTCTACCAGTAAGTTTTCCAGCCATATTATCATCCCTTCTCAGAAATCCATACTTTCAACACAGTTGCAACATCTTCAGGTATCGTATCAGCAACTTGTTGCAAATAAGTCCTCAGTTGTTCCATCAAACTTTCTTCCTCAGCACCTGGCGTGACTTCCTCTTGACTTATAGATTCTATTGTTCGCTGAGCTTGTTCTTGTAACGCTTTATACCGCTCTTGCATCAATCTTCTTGTCCGCACCTTTCGATATTGTATTAAACCAAGATATGTGGCAAAAAAGATCAATATTGCAGCTAAGAAGAGTAAGACAAGACGTGTACGTGTCCTTTGTAAATCCGCTATGATTTGTGATTCTTGATAAAACTGTTGTTGGATTTCTTGGCTGAAAGGCAAGAATGCAACTGCGTATGTTACAGAGCCTTCCGGTGTGTTTGCATTGATGCTCTTTTCAATTATCGAACTGATTAGACTTTCTACCTGGTCTTTTGGAGTGTTTTCTAATACCGTTGAAGACGAATCTATTACTACAGAAACTGCTATATTTTCGATCTCACCTTCAGAATTTTGAACGACGTTCTCAACGATCTGGTTAAGCTCGTAATTAATGATCTCATGACTCCTTTGATAATTTGTTGAGTTACTTCCTTCCACTGTTTCATAAGTAGTTGGTGGGATATTTGACTCTGTTCCCACTGGACCGCCCGATGTGGGCTGCGTTGTGGAGATTTCTTGTTCTATCTCCTGACTTCTAATTAGTCCGGTACTCCTATTTGGCGCTGTATAAGTGGTTATTTGTTTCTCTACACGTTCCCAATTGAGTTTAACATCTGGAATAACCTCAACGCGACCTGCACCAAATATATTTTCCAAAGGGGCCTTTATCTTCTGTTTATAGTAATTTTCCAAGTTCATCTTTAGTTCCATCTTCGTCGATGCCATCATTGTAGAATTGTCTAGATTCAAAGCCTCACTAAGATTCTTGCCAGTTTGATCAACGATTTTTATGTTTTCAGCCTTTATTCCTTCTACAGAGCCTTGTACCAGTGATATGATTCCGGAAACCTGTTCTTTCGTTAAGCTCATCCCAACATTCATAACTACCATCACAGATGCACGCGGTTCGGACATCTCACCACGTACGTAGTATGTGTATTTAGGTAGTGTCAATACGACACGAGCACTTTGCACCCCTTGAATCGTCGATATCGTTCTCTCCAATTCACCTTGAAGTGCGATTTGATAACGCACTTGCTTATCGAAGCTTGTTGCTCCCAGTGAAGTTTGGTCTAAGATTTCAAAACCTTGGGAGGAACCAGAAAGGACACCTGCCGAGGCAAGTTTCATTCTTACTTCATAGACATTGTAATTGGACGGAATCAGTATACGATTACCCGCATCAATTTGATAGGGTATCCCAAGCTGATCCAGTTGTTGAATTATTGTGCCTGCATCTTGCTCATTTTTCGTTGTCAACAGCAACACATATTTAGGAACATTCAGGATTGCAAGAAAAATAACAGCAACAACCACAGAAACTGCGACCATTACAATTATTAGTTTCTGTCCTTTTGTTGTTTTCTTCCACCACTCAGGAATTTTAGCAAACCAATCAAGTACTTTTCTAAACCACTCCATAAGCCATCACCACTCTAAAATTATAGCACAATCTATCAAAATTTACACGATATTAATTTTTTCTCACTTAACATCTGCACAAAAAAGATTATAATAATCATAGCAAATTTAAGAGGTGATTTCAATGTGGAAAATCAACGTAAAAGATATCATCAAGGAAAAAAGGAAGATTATAGAAGAGACTTATACAATAGATGAAATTGAGCTCCACACTGGTACTTACAAGGTATTGGATGATGGATTCAAAGTCAAGATGATAGTAACGTATGCCGATAACAAGATACTTTTAGGTGGGTATGCAAGAGGATATGTGGAACGACCATGTGACAGATGTCTTAAGCTTTCCAAAATGTACATTGACGGAACCATCGAAGCGGTGTATACTTTTGAGAAGAAATATACGAAAAGAAGCGAGGAACTCAAAGATCTATCAAATGAAATTCCAATCACAGGTGATATGATTGACTTAGAAGAAAGAATTATTGAAGGAATCGTCAGTAGCACACCTGATGTGTTTGTTTGCAGCCCGGATTGCAAGGGACTATGTCCGCATTGTGGAGCTGATTTGAATGAAGAACCTGATCACAATTGTAGTTACGAAGAAGAAATAACGGAGGTAACTGATCCAAGATTTGAAAAATTGCTGAAAATCAAGCATATACAGGAGGGATAAGCATGGCAGTACCAAAGCAGAAACGTACAAGAAGTAGGACACACACGAAGAGGGCAAAGATATACAAGGCCTTCAACGTAGCGGTTACCACATGCCCAAATTGTGGAGCACCAAAGCAACCACACAGAGTATGTTTGAGCTGTGGATATTACGGAAAGAAGCAGGTGTTTGAGGTAGCAAAATGATACGCATTGCTCTGGACTTAATGGGCGGAGATAGAGCACCGGAGGAAATAAAGGCCGGTGCTCTTATGTATGTAGAAGCCATATCAAAAGCAAAAAATGTAAGGAAAGATATTCACCTTTCATTGGTTGGAACTCCACAAACGTTGAAAGACCTTGAAAATCACCCACTATCTTCTTATTGGACGCTAGTTTCTGCAGATGATTACCTACCGATGGATATCAAACCAACAGAAGCATTGAGGCGAAAGGGTAGTTCCATGTACATTGCCTCCCAATTACTCAAAGAGAAGAAAGTAGATGCCTTAGTTAGCGCAGGCAATACTGGTGCACTACTTTCTTGTGCTACACTTGTGGTAGGGAGACTTCAAGGAATAGACCGACCTGCACTTGCAGTTGCCGTACCAAATATAAATGATTTTACCGTTTTAATAGACGCAGGAGCCAATGTAGATGTAAAGTACGAATGGTTGTTGCAATTTGCCGCAATGGGAGTTGAATATGCAAAGATCATGGGAAAAAGTAATCCGAAAATTGGGTTGCTAAACGTTGGAACTGAAGAGAATAAAGGAACAGATAGAGAAAAGCAAGCCTATGCTCTACTGAAAGAAAAATTGGGTGATATGTTCTATGGAAACATAGAAGGTAGTGATATAAACGTAGGGACGGTAGACGTAGTAGTGACGGATGGATTTTCTGGTAATATTGCGATGAAGACCATGGAAGGTGCTTCAAAACTATTTTCAACCATAATAAAGAAGGAAGCTAAGAAAAGCATAGATGGAATGCTTGGTATACTGATATTTGCTAGGACGCTGAACAAAATGAAGAAAACATTAGACCCAAGATCTTACGGAGGTACCTTCTTTCTTGGAGTGGATGGAGTTGTCGTAAAAGCTCATGGAAACTCAGACCGAGTCGCATTCATGAATGCAATAAGAGTCGCAGCAAAAGGTGTGGAAGGAAGGTTGGTGGAAAACCTCAAAGATCGTCTAAAGGGGTGGGAATGATGTGCGGAATAGTTGGGATAATCGGTAGTGAATTCAAAGTTGGTGATTTAATAGATGGGTTGAAAAAACTTGAATATAGAGGCTACGATTCTGCTGGTGTAGCGACTGTTGATGGAAATGGATTGTATGTAAGCAAAAGTGTTGGCAGGATAGATGCGTTGAGAGGCGTTGTTGAAACTGAGAAGGCAGTCCATAACGGTATTGCACACACTAGATGGGCGACGCACGGTGTACCGAGTGACAGAAATGCGCACCCTCACACAGATTGTAGTGGAAAGATCGCTGTCGTACACAATGGAATAATAGAAAATTACCAAGAACTCAAAAAGGGATTACTTGAAAGAGGTCATAAATTTCATTCTGAAACTGATACGGAAGTCATAAGCCACCTCATAGAAGAAAATTTCAAAGGTAATCTTTACCAAGCAGTACTGGAAACACTTAAGGAATTGAGGGGTGCATTCGCGATAGTCGTTATCCATTCCGACATACCAGATGTGATGATAGGTGCAAGGAAAGGTAGCCCGTTGGTCTTTGGCTGCAACGAAGAAAAATGCATGCTTGCGTCTGATGTTACACCGATAATAAAGTACACAAGAGATGTTATCTTCTTGGAAGACGGAGATGTAGTGTACATACAAGGAAACAAAGCAAGAATAACAGATTTCTCTGGAAACATTGTGATACGCAACAGAATGCACATCTCTTGGGATGAAAACGCAGCTGAAAAAGGTGGATTCAAACACTTCATGCTCAAAGAGATAAACGAAGTACCTGAGGCAATAGAAAGCGCACTTGTCGGCAGATACGACGAAAAAGGCTTTCCAGTACTACATGAACTCGATGAATTCAATTTGGAAAGAGTAAAACGCATTCTACTCGTTGCTTGTGGAACGAGTTACCATGCAGGATTGGTGTTCAAATACTTTGCCGAAAAATATCTTGATATAGACGTATTGATAGACGTTGCTTCCGAATTCAGATATCGACCAATCAGAATAACAGATGACACACTGACGGTCGCAATATCGCAGTCTGGTGAAACCGCAGATACTCTCGAAAGCATAAGGGCAATTAAAAAAGCTGGAGGAAAGGTAATAGCAATAACTAATGTCGTTGGTTCAACGATAACAAGAGAAAGCGATGTCACGCTCTTCATGAACGCAGGACCAGAAATAGGTGTGGCCGCTTCAAAGACATATATAAATCAGTTGATAGTCCTTTACACATTGGCGCTCTACATGATCAAAAAGTTGGGAAAGTGGAACAACATTCACGATGAAATCAGTAGGCAAATTCTGAATTCATCGAAAATAATAAAGCAGATAATACAAGACCCAAAGATTGAACAGATGGCGGATCTTTACAAGAATTATAACCACTTTATGTACGTGGGTAGAGGAATAAACACCGCAACAGCAATGGAAGGTGCATTGAAACTCAAAGAAATCAGTTACATAAATGCGGTTGCATATGCAGCAGGAGAACTAAAACATGGACCAATTGCACTCTTAGATCCAACATTCCCCGTCTTTGCAGTAGTGCCAAAAGATAGTTTGTATGAAAAGATGAGAAGCAACATAGAAGAATCCAAAGCACGCAACGCAAAGATAATCACAATTGCAACCGAAGGTGACAAAGAAATAGAGCGAATTTCAAACAACGTCATATACATACCGCAAGTCAGCGAAGACCTATATCCGCTCGTAATTGCACCAGTCATACAATTATTTGCTTACTACATAGCCAACAAAAGAGGATATGATCCGGACAAGCCGAGAAACCTTGCAAAGAGTGTAACGGTGGAATAAAACGGTGTAATAATAAGTGGAACAGTAATTTGACATGTCAAAAATATTTTAAATATCCACTGATAGCCCCAGTATAATACTGGGGCTTTTTCATTATTTTGGTAGATTTTTATATGCTTTAGAATCCAATGATTATTTTGTTGATTCCTAAATTTCGCTGTTTCCTAAAACCAATTCCCAACAATTATATATTTCCGATACTTTGCAGATTTCGGGACTTTCTTTATTCTTCTGTAGAATATATTCATAATTTACTTAAACAAAGCAAGACAATAATAAGACAGCGTGGATAGTCGATAAAAACGGTTCATTATTTATAAAAGTTATTAACTGTCTATAATCACACTTTGAAAAAAAAGAAAATAGCATACAACTCATTCACTGTTTAGGATGTAATTTAAAAATCTTAATATGAATATGCTAAGGTAGAGAACGAGAGAAAACCTTACCAACGCTGCTAATTTTCTTCTTCTTGCAAGATCTATTTGTTAAATCACTTGTGGGTACAGGGCTTAAGGGGTAATACTTATTCACCCAAGTTGTTTATCAATCCATCGATGTGGCTTTGTAGAAATGAATGGACAGTATAATGTTTTTGCACAGCTGATGTGCAATCTTTAAGTTATTAATCTTACTCGTTTGCTACAATCTCTTTACTTATTCTAACTTGATGAAACAATGAGTTTATTGACATTGAACATTTTTTGTAATATCATATATTGAATAAATGGACATTGTAAAATTGTATTTTGTAGAAAAATGGACAGTACAAAATATATAGTATAGAAGCGCTTAAGGAGAGAAACGAGGAGGAATTGTATGGCACAGAAGTTTTGTTCTTTTTGTGGAAGGTCGTCGGATAAGGTAGAAAAGTTGATAGCAGGTCCTGGAAATGTCTACATATGTAACGAGTGTGTAGAACTTTTCCATGATATATTGCAAAGTGATCAGAAGTTAAAACCTGCAGCTATTACGAAAGATAAGAGAGACATTCCAACGCCTTCTCAAATAAAGAGTGAATTAGATAAGTACGTTATAGGTCAAGAGAGAGTGAAAAGAATTCTCTCTGTTGCCGTGTACAATCATTACAAGAGAGTGTTTTTTGGCAAAGATGCAAACGATGTGGAGATCGAAAAGTCGAATATAATTCTGATAGGGCCTACGGGTAGTGGTAAAACACTTATGGCAAGGATTCTTGCACGCATACTGGATGTGCCATTTGCAATAGCCGATGCAACCCCACTAACTGAAGCAGGATACGTTGGAGAAGATGTAGAAAATGTGCTTTTGAGGCTCTTGGAGGTTACAAATTTCGATGTAGAGCGCGCACAATATGGAATCATATATATCGATGAGATAGATAAGATTGCCAGAAAATCACCAAATCCATCGATAACAAGAGACGTAAGTGGTGAAGGCGTACAGAAAGGGCTACTCAAGATCGTTGAAGGTACCGTTGCAAACGTACCGCCTCAGGGTGGTAGGAAACATCCTTACCAAGAGTTTATAAAGATCGATACAACGAATATATTATTCATAGTAGGTGGTGCCTTCGATAGCTTGGATGATATCGTCAAAAGGCGAATTGAAGGAAGTACGATGGGGTTCAATGCACCTATTAAGAGTAAAGAAGAAATGAGGCTTGGAGAAATACTGAAGCATGTTACACCTGATGACCTCGTTGAATACGGCTTGATGCCTGAGTTCATTGGCAGATTTCCCGTCATAGGGACACTCGAAGATTTGAGTATAGAAGACCTCGTGAGAATTTTGAAGGAGCCAAAAAATGCTGTATTGAAACAGTACAAGAAACTTTTTGAAATAGATGGCGTGAATTTGGAGATAGCAGAAGATGCACTGTATGCAATTGCCAAAGAGGCTCTGAGAAGAGGTACAGGCGCACGTGCACTGAAGAGCGTCTTTGAGGAAGTCATGATCGATATCATGTTCGATATACCCGACCTAAAAGCAGTTGATAAGGTTATAATCACGGAAGATTGTGTAACGAAGAGAGAAAGACCGCAGATTTTCTTGAAAGAGTCAGCTTGAGATGGAACTTTTCTACGGATTGGTGATATGAAATATGCTTGTTCTAGGGATAGAAACTAGTTGCGATGAAACATCTGTCGCATTAGTCGAGGATGATAAAGTAGTAGCAAATTTGATATATTCGCAGATAGCAACACACAAAAAATTTGGCGGAGTTGTACCTGAAATAGCAGCACGGGAGCATCTAAAGACGCTCCCTATTCTTTTTTCTGAACTAATGGACCAAAGTAATGTTCCAATAGAACAAATAGATGGTATCGCTGTGACAAAGGGCCCCGGATTAATTGGTGCACTCCTTGTTGGTGTGTCTTTTGCAAAAGGGTTAGCCTTAAGGTACCAAAAAAGTTTAGTTGGTGTAAACCACATCGTTGGTCATGTCTACGCAAATTATCTTGCATATCCTCATTTGAAACCGCCTTACGTAGTTTTAATGGTCTCTGGTGGACACACGCTCATAATGAAAGTTGGAGGTTATGAAGATATAAAGATCATTGGACGTAGCGTAGATGATGCCGCTGGTGAGGCTTTTGACAAGATATCAAGACTGCTTGGCCTCGGATATCCCGGTGGTCCTGTGATAGATCTATTGGCAAGAAATGGTAACTCAAAGGCGTTTTCCTTTACGAGACCTAAAATCTACGATCCTGACTTCGATTTTAGCTTTTCTGGTTTGAAGACTGCCGTGTTGTATGAAATAAATCGATTGAAGAAATCCGGCTACACCGAAGAAACGTTACCCATAAATGATTTAGCTGCGAGTGCTCAAGAAGCCATATTGGATGTCTTACTATACAAAGTTACGAAGGCTGCAAAGGAAAGTGGATTGAAAGACATAGTACTTGCAGGTGGAGTTGCAGCAAATAGTAGGCTCAGACAAAAGATAGATGAACTATCAGCACAATTCAATTTCTATCTTCCACCGTTGGAATTTTGTTCAGACAATGCTGCAATGATTGCAAGGGCTGGAGTCGAGAGATTGAAGCTTGGGTACGATGATGGTCTTGATATAGAGCCATCTCCAAATTTTTTCGAAATGATGATGCAATGATATCTTACAAAACTGATGTTGGATGTGTGGGCGTATGAGCTCTTACATACTCGAGATAGACGCTGAAAAATTTAAGAATATCTTAAAGAAGGCAGATAAGGTGTGCGGTACGTTAGAACCATCGAACAGGAAAATTGCCTTCTTTGCTGAAGATAATGAGATGTATGTAATGGCATCCGATGGTTGTCTTACCGGTTACTTTGACCTTTCCCCTTTTCTACTTTCAAAGTCATTGTCTCCATTTGAAGTTCCACTGGATGTCGTAAAGCAGTTCACATCAGAGCTGAGTGGCAAGGTGGTTTTTTCATACCAAAATGGTATTCTATCGCTCAAGTGCCTCAGTGAGATTCTCCAGTTAAAGGTTGGTTACATCCCATCTCAGAGAGAACTCGAATGTCACATTCAAAAGCAAACCGACGAGGATACAATACTCATATCAAAAAGGAAATTCCTTGCAGAGCTCGATTTGGTATCAGGGTATTTGGAGGAAGGAAGTTCAATCGACATTTTCTATTCTGCTAGTGCATTTGAGTTTGTCTCACAACACGCTGGGATAGTTTCTTATGCAAGGTTAAAGGCAGAAAACGGTGAACAAACTCAAGCAGCATTACCCGAAGAGATAAGTATCCCATTTGTCTCTGCAAGACATTTGATAAAGTCGATGGAATTGGAAGAGATAGAAGAACTGAAGATAGCATTCAATAGATCAGGAGAAAAGATGCACTTAACTGGTGATGCCATTTATACCATCTGTGGTGATGTACCAAGTCAATCTCCAGAAAGGGTTAGGCAATTGTGTGCTCAAGTTACACCAGACTGTAGATTGTTTACAAGACAACTCCAGAAAGTACTCCGTAGGGCGCTCTTAGCTGGAAGATTTTCGGATATAGAGCTGTACACGCGATCAAATCAAATAGTCGTAGTTTCTCATTATAGTTCAATTGCATACAAAGGCACATTAGAAGTGGAGTGTGCAAAAGAATTCTCCATAAAAACAAAAGCCTATTTACTGCGCAGTGCAATAAATAGGATTGGAAGCCAGAATCTTATAATATCTGTGATCGATAAATTCGTGGTCATAGCTTCTCCATCACTCACCAGATTCTTGATCCTCGGAAATCAAGGGGGTCAATGAGGGATTGAGTAATGCGTCCAAAGGTGAGCTCGCTGTGGAACTTGTTGTATCATCGATCGAAGTTAACGAGTTCAACAAATTCAGCATTTGAATGGATTTCAATCTATTGACGTAAGTTTGAGATATCTGTGTTAGTTTAGACGATTGAGAACTTTGCAAAGTCTGCGAGTCTTGTGAATTTGCTGAATCTTGCAACGTCTCTTCACCACCAAGGCTCCTGTAAATCATGTCTGAAACGCTCTTGAGATCAGTTTTTGCGGACTTCAATGCATAATCTTGCAAGAGCATCTCTCTGAACCAGCTCTCACCGAAACTATCTTGTAGAAAGCCGCTCTTTGGTACTGTATCGTACATCTTCTTGAATACTTCGTATATATACATGGAAGCAAACTCATCCGAAGCCTTTCTCAACTGTTTCTGATAATCATCATAACTCGTGTTAGTTGAATTGTTTGCGTTTATAGAAGGCACACTATTTGACAGATTGATCATGAAAATCACCTCGTTTGTCTTTAGTCGTAAATGGTTGCTGACTACATGACTCTCATTTGAGCAAAAATCACGCCAGCTTTGTACAATTCCTGAACAATTGCGATTACATCCTGAGGTGTAGCACCAAGTGATTTCAATGCCGTTACAAGGTTACCTATGTTTGCTTGTTTATCTCCAAGTTGACCATTGCTTATTGCCACAACAAAGTTCCCATAAGAAAGTACAAAATCTGATATGACAACATCTCCACCAAAGACAACTGTGCCAGTTCGTTCATTTATGACTACCTGAGCAACTGTATCCATTGGCACTTCTATTTCCTCAACCAGTGCTAAGAACGAAATCACATCGTCTGCAAAGACGTTGGGTACGTTTACCTTGACACTGGCACCATCTATAGCCTTTGCTATGTTAACGCCAAATTTCTGATTTATCGCAAGCGCGGTTCTTGCAGCTGTTGTCAAATCTGGCTTGTTCAAGAGCACAGTTACCGCATTACCGTCTATAATTTGAGATGGAATCTCACTTTCAATTATAGCACCTTCCGGGATATATCCAACCAATGGAAATCTCTTTTGCAAATTTGCAGTACCTTTTACATCCTCTCCACCGATGGATACGTTACCCTGTGCGACTGCATATATCTTACCGTCCGCTCCATAAAGTGGTGTCTGGAGCAATATCCCATCTTTCAAACTCTTTGCATCGTTTATGCTTGCAAGCTGCACATCGAGGCGCATACCTGCTTTATAAAACGCAGGGATATCCGTTACAACCATCACAAGTGCAACGTTTTTCGTCTTCAACGCATTTTGATCTACGGTAACGCCGAAATTTTTCAGCATGTTTGCCAATAACGTGGAGTTAAGCGAGCCGCTATCACCCGTACCGTTGAGGCCAACGACAAGTCCAATGCCGAAGAGTTGATTATCTCGAGCACCTCTAAACTTTGCAAAGTCTTTTATTCTCACATTCACGCCGAATGTAAACGTTACAGTCAGGATGAAAAACAACGCTATTACTCTTTTTGATTTCAATTTGCGCATAGCTAGTTACCTCCACATCATGAAGCATTCGAAATATGAGGTTATTTGAACAGTCCTGTTATTGAAGCAAGTATCAAGCCAAGCCAAGAACTTTGTTGTGGATCATCTTGAAATACTATCTTACCATTTTCCCAAATCTGTGCATCTATAAGGTCAGTGGAATTCACAACATTGTCTGGACCTATCGATTGAGGATGTACCCAACCTGTGACTATGATTTCTCTCAGGTCGTTTCCAACCTTTATTTGTTTTTTGCCCTCCAAAAAAAGCTTCCCCGTCTCGTCCACTTGTTTCACAACAGCTGTCAATTGTACAACTGCATTGGCCTGGCTCTTGTTGTCTCTTTTATCTGTATCAGAATTATTAGTTGGCAAATACTTACTCAAATCTAACCCTACGAGTTTCGTGCCTGTGTTTATTGCATTCACGAATGCGCCAGTAAGTGAATTGACTTGAGATGATGTAGAAATCCTCGGCGATTCGTATACAACGACAGTAACGTAGTCACCCACGCGAGAAGGCTTGTATGTGCCTAATATGTTTTGAAATTGCGGATTCTTTGAATTCGTATACAGTGAATCAGCAGGAACAAGTACAGAGATAAGCAAGAACACGATACTAGCAAATCTGATAAGCTCCTTACCCATTCAATCACTTCCCTTCGAAAACTTTTATCGTACCGTCTTTCTCAACTGTACCATTTATTATTGAGCCGTTGTCCAGGTTTTTGATGCGAATAACATTACCAACATATCCATTTTCCAATGCTTGTGCAAGGATCGAAACACTTATACCCTCGATGTTGCTGTATGCCTTTATTATTTGGCCTTTTATTATTGGTGGTACCTCGCTCAGGTATTTCATGTCGATTACTTCATCTTTTGAAAAGACCTTATTTGCCATCATCGGTAAGTCTTCTTCAAGTGTCGGGATTTTCGTAAAAGAGTATATGTTAACCTCTTCATACTTCACATCGTTTATACCGATGATCTCTCCCTTCTCTATTCTTCTATTAGCTATTGCCACTTTCCTTAACAAAATTGCATTGTATTGCAACGTGACGTATCCCACAATCCTTCCACCTTTCTGGAGCGTCACTCGCACAAACGGTGATGATTTGGTGGTTGCGTAGACAGTTATGGAGTAGGAATCGTGATCTATGACCTTCCCAGTCTGAGACTTGAGATTGAACGTAGTATCATCCGGATAGTGTGTATAGAGTTCTTTCAAAACCACATCGCTGATGGTATCTTCAGATATCTCGTTCCTTTTTTCCTCGTTTAACATTTCATTCTCACTTTTTGCCTCAATGACAACGGGTATGTCATCTATTTCAACATCGATAATTCCAACTCTTTTCTTCAATAAATTGTAAAGATACTTCTTCGTCAAGGTAATCGAACTATTCGCAGGCAAGTATGCTACAATTATCTTATCCAGTGTTTCTTTAGGCACATCTGTCTCACTGATCACATCGCCCATCAACACAGGTCCGCCGAATGTAGATACATTCGATTTGAATGATGCAAAGAAAGGATAAACGCATGAAACACAACCAATTAATATAAATACTGATAGTGCTTTGGCCAAGTTTACTCTAGTAGGGTAACTCAATCTTCCACCCCTTTCTTTCGCCTCTTTCAAATTTGTTGATTGAACCACATTGAACCACGTATTATTATACTATGATCACGCGGTACTTCCCTTAAAGAATCGAGATGATTGAGATGAAGATATTCTTATACAGAAGGTAAATTAACATTTTTGAGTGAGGAGATATTACATGGATGGCTTTAGACTCAGTTTACAAATAATCATCTGTAAATAGTTGCAAATATCGCATAGAGTTACATTGAAAATAATGGGATGGTTAGAAGAAGACAACATAGACGAGATTTTTACCATTTGAAAACAAAATGCAGTCAGCAACGGACTGCGGTAAAACACTATGATAGCGTTCACAACGATATTGTACACGAAACTTGTAACGATCTGTCTTTTTCGTTAAATGCGGACAAGTTAAAAATAACCATTGCCACTACATTAACCATTGGTGCCTTATCTATATGTGAGTAAAAACGCAAAAGTTTTATGCCCTATTTCTCTATCGCCTTTACCCTTAGCATGCCGACAAGAATTAAGACTGCGGCAACTGAAAAACCGATGAGCGACATCCAAGGTTTATCCTCGAACTCGCCCTCGATCAGGATTGATGTAGTAAGCAACGTTACGAATGTTCCCAGACAAAACAATATAATCGGCAAGAGCCATCCCTTTTTGATTATGCCGGTCTTGTTCACGCCGATCATGATCAATACAAATCCAACCGTTAGTCCGATAGCAGACAGGCCCGGTGAATCATCATAGTCACCTAAGATAAACAATACCCCTCCAACAACTATCCCTGCGATAATTGGAATCAAAATTGCTGGTTTTAAGATAGCTTTCATACTTTCATATCATCTCCGCCTTTCGAATAATGTAAGCAGAGCCTTTTATGCATATTTGCACCGCTTTCACCTAACCTAAACATCTAAATCCATCAGAGAAAGTTGCTTTGCATGCCTCATTATGTAACCGCGCCTTTCTTCTGGGTCTTTACCCATGAGTATCTCAAATAGGTTGTCTGCCTCTTCCGCATCTTCTATTCTAACCTTGATGATCTTTCTAGTTTCTGGGTTCATCGTCGTTACCCAGAGCTGCTCTGGGTTCATCTCACCGAGACCTTTGTAACGCTGAATTTCATATTTTTTACCTTCTATGGCAGCCAACTTTTCCTTCAACTCTTCATCCGAATACAGATACGCCGGTTTCTCACCGCTCACCGCAATTCTGTAAAGTGGTGGCATGGCAATATATATTCTTCCGTCTTCCAACAAGTGCCTCATGTATCTATAGAACAGTGCAAGTAAAAGCGTTCTGATGTGGGCACCATCGACGTCAGCATCGGTCATTATAACGATCTTTCCATATCTCAATTTACTCAAATCGAAATTTTCTCCTGTACCGCTACCAATTGCGGTGATTATATCCCTTATCTGCTCGTTTTTGAGTAACCTCAGTTCGTTACTCTTTTCGACATTCAATATCTTACCACGCAGTGGTAGAATCGCTTGAAAGTTCCTAGCCCTCGCTTGTTTTGCACTACCACCTGCAGATTCTCCTTCCACTATGAACAATTCCGCCTCTTCCATATTCTTCGTTATACAATCTGCGAGTTTTCCGGGAAGCATGGAGGCACCGAGTACATTCTTGCGTTTTACTGCCTCTCTTGCATGTCTCGCTGCTTCTCTCGCTTCCCTAGCTTGCTGTGCTTTCTGGATGATCACTTTTAATGTATTCTCATTCACTTCGAAGTAATCCATGAGCGAGTCTCTTACTACCTTCGCTACAGCCTCTTGAACTTCTTCATTACCAAGTTTCGATTTGGTCTGTCCTTCAAATTGCGGTATACCCATCATGAGCACGTTGATAACAGTAGTCATACCCTCGCGCAGATCTTCACCACGGAATGGGTCACCTTTTATGAGATTTTTCTTCTTTCCAAAATCGTTTATTGCGCGCGTAAATGCTGTCTTGAAGCCTGTTACATGCGTACCACCATCGACTGTCTTTATGTTATTTACGAAAGAAACAATTTCCTCTTCGTCATCATCAGTGTACTGCAATGCAATATGCACTTCAACATCCTGATAGGTCCCATCTATCAATACGACATCGTGAAGCGTCTTGGCACCCTTGTTCAAATACGAGACGAATTCCTTTATTCCCCCAGCATAATGGAGAGTTTTCTGCATGTCATTTCGCTCATCTATAAATTCGATAGTTATGTTCGGATTGAGAAAGGCAAGGTCTCTAAGTCTCGTAAGTAAGGTATCTGCATCGAATTCGACAGTAGTAAATATCTTTTCATCAGGTTTGAATCTAACGATTGTACCTCTGCTGTCAGTCTCACCAACAATCTCTACTTCTGTGGTCTTTATACCACGTGAATACCTTTGTCGATAAATTTTTCCGTATCTGTGCACTTCCACTTCCATCCATTCAGAGAGTGCATTAACAACAGATGCACCAACACCGTGCAATCCACCACTGACCTTGTAATTATCCTTGGAAAACTTTCCCCCTGCATGGAGTGTGCTCATTACCAATTCAAGTGCACTTGTACCCGTTTCAGGGTGAGTATCAACGGGAATACCACGTCCATTGTCTTCTACTTCTATAGACCCATCGTTCTTTATGACAACCTTTATCCTATCGCAATAGCCCTGTATAGCTTCATCGATACTGTTATCTACAATTTCGTAGACCAAATGATGCAAACCGTTCTTGCCAGTCGAACCTATGTACATACCCGGCCTTTGTCTAACCGGTTCAAGGCCCTTCAAAACTTGTATATTTTGAGCATTGTATTCACCTGCAACGGTTTCGTTCAATACATTGTTTGTATTCACAAAGTTCACCTCCGTAGATTTCATAAAATACCTTAGATCCTTGATTCAATGAGAGCTCTCAACAACTATGTTGATATCATCAATTGTAACTTCCAACTTGTCGCGAATCTTCTTCTTTATTTGTCTTTTCAACATTCTTAATTCATTTGCCCATATATAATCGTCGCACTCTATGCAGAGTGTGCCATTTTTGAACTCAGAAAATTTGCAATGCTTGCTGATATTTTTTCCAAGAATGGCTTCTGATTGTTCCTGTAACGATGCGAGAACGTAAAGCTTCTCAAAAAAGTGGTTTTTCCTAGATAATTCTTCTATGGCCTTTCTCAAAGTGATCATTTTACATGATCCTCTTTACATAATCCTCAAATTGCTGTGATAGTCGTCTCGAAAGTTCTGTTGATTTCGTCTTTACACTACCAATTTGATCAACGGGCACAATTCCTCTACTCGTATGCGTCAAAAATACTTCGTCTGCGTAGAACACTTCTTGAGGATCAACGAATCTCTCCTCTGTTTTGATGCCAATTTCTCCAAGAAATTTGATCACGTGCATTCTTGTTATACCATCAAGGATACCAGATTCTAACGAAGGAGTTACGACCGTTCCATCCATCACAAGAAAGATGTTGCTGAACGTCCCCTCACACACTTGCCCATGGTTTCCAAGCATTATTACATCGTAATTATTCAACTTAGTAAGCCTCGCAAGATATATATCTGGCCTACCAAGCGATTTCAAATCGGGTGGCATACTCTTTGGATCTGCTCGTCGCACTTTTGCAAAATCTATCTTCACGAAGTCGGTGATGAAATCACTACTATCCTCAGTTGAAATGTAATTAGCTAACTTACCCGAGTACACGTAGACAATCCTTATTCTATCTGAAAGATTATCGTATACAAGTGACTCAAATTCTTCCAATTTTGGTGGCTCTATCCTCAAATAAGATAAAGATTTACACAGCCTATTGTAATGCTCAATTAATGCAAAAGGTTTCCCACTGTATGTACGGATGGTTTCATATACTGCTATTCCTTTTGTAAGTGACTCAACCAGTTCACTCGTTCGATACTTGCTTTTGATCAATCTTGGACACCACACCTTCTTCGGTAACTGAGCATACTCTTACTCTCACGAAGTCACCGATAGTACCTGTGTTTATCTCGTGATAAACATAGTATTCATCATATCCAGCATAAATACCATTAGCTACACCTTCTACAAGAACATCCACGTTCTTTCCGATGAGCTTTTGTCTGTATTCATTTGCTATGTTACGTGCATGTCTTATTAGTAGCTCCGCTCTCTCTTTCTTGATGTTCCCCGGTATTTGATCCTCAAATTCAGCTGCCCTTGTTCCGGGTCTTGAAGAAAAGCGGAATGTGTGCACTTTGCTAAACTGTGCTTTTGTTACCAGTTCGAGCGTTTCTTTGAATTCCTCTTCAGTCTCACCTGGAAATCCAACCATGATGTCAGTTGTAATTGAGAAGAGTGGATCTACTTCTCTCAGTTTATTGATAGTTTCTATGAATTGTCCGGCATCGTAGCTTCTTCCCATTCTTCTCAAAACAAAACTGCTACCGCTTTGAATAGGTATGTGTAAATGGTTACATATTCTATTTTCGTTTCGGATTACTTCGATGAGTTCATCGCTCACATCTTCTGGATTTATCGAACTAAGTCTTATCCTAAAATCTCCATGCAACTTCAACACTTTGGATAGAAGTGTAGCTAAGTTGTCTCCAGTTTCATTACCATACTTACCTAAATTGAGCCCCGTGATTACTATTTCTCTGTGCTTTCTAGATATGAGTCTGTCGATCTCTTTCAAAACAACTTCTACTGGTTTAGTTCTAATCTTCGTACCTCTTAAGCTTCTAATCACACAATAACTACAGCCATTGTTACAACCATCTTCAACTTTTACAAAAGCCCTTGAGCGCTCTTCAACAGAATTTTCAACAAGTTCAAACGAAATATCATCATCATTCCAATAGTCCTTGTTTGAATGTATACCATTCTCATTGAGAAAGCTCAATATCTGCTTTTTCTCAAGATTTCCTAGTATAAGATCTACCCCTAATTCCTTGCGTTCCGCATCATCTCTTGAGATTTGTGCATAGCAACCTGCCAAAATTATTCTCGCCGCGGAATTCTGTTTTCTCAAATGTCTTACTGTTTGTCTCACTTTTCTCTCAGCTTCGGATGTAACTGCACAACTATTGACGATGTAAACATCGGATAGTGGATCTTCATCAGTAACGACAATGTAGCCAGCATTCTCCAACATTTCTATGATCAGCTCACTCTCGTACTGATTCATCTTACATCCTTGCGTGATCATGGAGATTCTCATTATTTATCGTTCACCGCCATTTCCCTCTTTGCGGACTCTCGCAAGACGGAGAGTCTACCTACTATACCAATTAGTGTGTTGTCGTCATCGACAACTGGAATCAATTTATATCCCTTTCTCATTATCATATCAGCTACAAAAAGTAACGTATCGGACGGTTTGACAGTAAAAACCGGTTTAGTTGCATACCTTGCAATTGGGTCATGTGATATCTTCTTCAAGTTTGCTATGAAAAGATTCGTATCAGGCAAGAATGCCGCAGTTTGCAGCAAGCTGAAATAACTTGGCAGGCATGCCCTTATTATATCATCTTCACTTATGAAGCCCACGACTTTGAGTTCATCGTCGACAACTGGAACACCGGACAACCTGGTCATATCTAACAAATCAACAACTTGTTCAACTGTGTTGTTTTCAAAAACGAACGTCAAATCATGTGTCATTATGTCGGAAACTCGCAAGCTTTTCATTTTAGTCCACCCTCTCGCTTAAGATATTGTTCGTATATTCTCCTATCTGAATTCTTGAAGGTGGTTCTTTACCCATGTAGGCCGTCTTAGCAACGGCTGCTGCATAACCATACCGTGCCATATCTAAGCAACATTTTTCGTCCAATTGTGCCAATATCATGCCTGCAACAAAACTATCTCCACTCCCAAGCAATTGTGAGTGATCTATCTCAACTTTTGGTGAGAATTTCCACACACCGTCTGCAGTGCCAACGAAATTATAGATTGTCTTGTAAGACAAAATCACAAGTTTTGCACCGTTTTTGATGAAATCTCTTGCAGCTGAAATATATTCTTCCTCATTACTCAAGCTCTTTCCGAGGATGTTATCACTCTGGCGCATATCGTATTTGATCACATCAGGTAATGCTACTTTCATCGATGCATTTATTACTTCATCTCTTGCTTCCCAGAATACCGTCTTGTTATACCTCTTGGCAATCTTTGTAAGCTCGCCGTAAATCGAATAGTCAACGCCTTTTGGAACACTCCCGGAGATAACGACGATCTGTACCTTTTGGACAAGCACTTCAAATCTTCTCAAAAAGATATCGATCGAATCTTGGGTGATAAACGGTCCTTCAGAGTTTATTTCCGTAAGAGTATGGTTAACGGTATCTTCAATTGCAATGTTTTCTCTTGTATCCTCTCTGATGTTAACAAAACTCGTAGAAATGAGAGGACCAATCTTCCTTAATTCAGAGATGAGCATGTGTCCAACATATCCACCAACAAAACCGCTTACAATGGAAGAAATACCATACTTGGCAAGAATTACTGCAACATTTACCCCTTTGCCACCAGGAGACATATGATTATTCTCGTTCCTCACTATATTCAGCTTGTTTAGTGTAAAGTGATCTACAACGAACTCCCTGTCAAGCGCAGGGTTGAGACATACGGCTAGTACTTTCATTAGATTCCCTCCAAAATGTATGTGTTGGGATCCCCTTCATATAATATTTTACCACTTTTCATGATAGTTAGTACATCTCCAAGACCTATAAATCTTTTCAAAGTTCTTGTTGCCAAAATTATTATTCTATTTTGAGATATATCTTTCAACATCTTTGTGACGAATTCCACGTGTTCATCATCTAAGTGATCTAATATGCAGTCAAATACGAGTACAGACGAATTTCGCAAAGAGGAAATGAAGAGTAGCAAACCTATCTTTTCTAGAACGTAGAGTGACGAAAGTGGTGTTTTTTCAAATTTATATAACGCTTTCAGTACTCCAAATTCGTCGAGTTCAGATGCATATTCCTCTATATTGAATTTGAAGTGATCGCCAAAAGCTAATCTTATGAGCTCTTTGAAGTTCAAGTAATCAAGTGATTCCAAAAAATTAGTATCGATGTACGTTACTATTTGCCTGAGTTCCTTTTCTTTGTATGAAGAAGCGTCCACATCATCTAACAGTATTTTGCCAGTATACGTAATATTTGGGTATACCTCCATATTCAAACGTGCGAGACTTCTTAGAAAGGCAGACTTACCTGAGCCACGTGGGCCATAGAGGATGGCTATTGTTCCACTACTCAGTTTCATGTTTAAGTCTTCGAATAAAATGCTCTCACCAACTAATGCTGTTAAGTTTTTGATTTCCAATCGAGAAATCTTTCTTCCGTTTTCTTGATTTGCCATTCTATCTGAGCACAACAACTTGTGCTCTTTTCTCCCTTCCGACGTCATGTGATAAGTTTGTAGATTTTACCAATTTTACTAACAAGCCATGAAGCTACCTTGAATTTTTTGAAAGGGCCTCATTTCTATGATTCGTAGAACTTTTTGACTTCTTGCTCTCCGATTTATCTTTGTTTGTGGTATCTTTAAGCCTTTCTTCAAGTTCTTCCTTTGCCTTTTGGTTTCCCATGTTCGCCAGTCTTATTATATCATATTGAGAAAGAATCTTTTCCTTTAACACCTTCCTGATTTCCTTCAACGTAATCACTCCTTCTCGGTATAATTATTATTTTAGTTATCTTCAATAGTATTATACCAGATTTCAGTTAAGACATCTTGTACCATTCTTTAATTTTCAACTCACCAAGTTAAGAGTGAAAAAACAAAGGCGTGCCTACTTTTTTATAAGCTTTAAGCACGCCTATCTTAATGGTTTCCGCTTATATCATCAAGTTTTGGAGCCATTTTTCAAACTACTCATCTTACTATGCATGACTATCCATGAATTCCTTTATTCTGCTCATCCCTTCTTCAAGTATATTCAATGAATTTGCAAAACTTATTCTGACGAATCCGGGCATTTCAAATGCACTACCGGGCACTGCTGCAACAAGTTTTTCAGCTAACAACCTCTTGCAAAATTCTTCATCGTTATCACCAACTTTGAAAAACAGGTAAAACGCACCTTTTGGTTCCAAGAAATCAAGGCCATATTCCCTTGCCTTTTCAATGATGAACTTCCTTCTTTTCTTGAATTCCTCAACCATGTACGTATTGTCCGTCTCACAAGCGGCAATTGCTGCATACTGAGCGATCGTATTGATGTTGGATGCAACGTGGCTTTGAATCTTTGACATCTTCTTTTTGACATCTTTGTTCTTTGTTGCTGCGTATCCAACTCTCCACCCCGTCATCGAATGTGATTTGCTGAATGCATTGATGTAGATGAGCAGTTCTTCTCTTACGAGTCCATACATTGACTTGTGTGTTCCTTCATAGACAAGGTCGTCGTACACTTCATCGGTTATAACGAATATACCTCGTTCATTTGCAATCTGCGCAATCATCTTGAGCGTATCGTAATCATATATCCCACCAGATGGATTGTTAGGTGAATTTACAACGATCGCTTTGGTATTCTCCCTTACGGCAATGAGCAACTCATCTTTCGTTGGCATAAAACCGTTTTCGAATTTTGTCTTTACGATGACAGGTTGACCTCTGCTGAGAATTATTTGTGCTGGATAACTCACCCATAACGGTGCGAAGAGTATTACTTCATCACCAGAATCGAGTATTGAAGCAAATGCATTGAATAAAGACTGTTTCCCACCGTTACTAACAACGATTTCATCGGCAGAAAATTCGATACTTTTTTTAGCTTTCAGATAT
This sequence comes from Fervidobacterium sp. UBA5837, assembly GCA_002432805.1. Taxonomy (GTDB): domain Bacteria; phylum Thermotogota; class Thermotogae; order Thermotogales; family Fervidobacteriaceae; genus Fervidobacterium. The sequence continues at coordinate 53,396 of DJGV01000013.1, forward strand.
TTCGATATGGCCTCACGAAGTGCTGGAAGTCCGTTGCTATCCGTGTACTTTGTGTATCCCTTTTCAAGTGCCTCGACCGCCTTTTCTACAATGGGTCTTGGCGTTGGAAAGTCGGGCTCACCAGCTGTTAAATTGACAACATCCTTACCTTCAGATATGAGCTTTTTAGCTAAAGCATCTACTTCCAAAGTCTTCGATGGCGCAATTAAATCAGTTGGATGCATGTCCATTCACCTTCCAAATCATTTTTTTGGCTTGCACTCTTATTTCTTGAATCTGAAAATCGGTGATTTTGTCGCAGTTATATCGTCCAACCTTCTGACTGGTGTGACGTGCGGTGCACTCTTTACAATTTCAGGATTTTCTATGGCTTCATTGTATATTCTCTCCATTGCATCGATAAATGTATCCAGCGATTGCTTGCTTTCGGTCTCAGTTGGTTCTATCATCATTGCTTCATGAACGATGAGTGGGAAGTAAACGGTTGGTGCGTGCAAACCATAATCAAGCAATCTTTTTGCAACATCTAATGACTTGACTTGAGTCTTTTTCACAAATTCTTCGTTGTCTACAACAAATTCATGCATACAAATTCTATCGTATGCAATTTTATACTTACTCGACAGTTTCTTTCTCAGATAGTTTGCATTGAGTACTGCCATCTCACTAACGTGTTTCAGACCAGAATTACCCATCGTGAGTATGTACGTGTATGCCTTTACCATGACTCCAAAATTTCCATAGAAACTTCTAACCATACCTATGGATTTTGGTAAGTTGTAATCTATATCATACTTATCATCCGATTTTCTTAGAACCGGTGTTGGCAGGAATTGTGCAAGATGTGCCTTGACACCTATTGGCCCACTACCCGGCCCGCCCATTCCGTGTGGTGTACTAAATGTTTTGTGCAAGTTGAGGTGGACAATATCAAATCCCATATCGCCAGGCCTTGTACGTCCCATTATTGCGTTTAAGTTGGCACCATCGTAGTACAGCACTGCACCGACTTCGTGTGCCATTTGTGATATTTTCAATATATCTTTTTCAAAAAGGCCCAGTGTATTTGGATTCGTAAGCATTATAACTGCTACTGTATCATCCAAATGTGCCTTCAGCTCTTCCAAATTCACGCAACCATCGCTACCGGATTTTATCTCAACAACATCAAATCCAGCCATCGAAGCGGATGCAGGATTGGTACCGTGTGCACTATCTGGTACAATTACCTTTCTACGCTTGTCCAATTCACCCTTATCCTCAAAATATGCACGTGCAATGAGCAGTCCCGTCAATTCTCCGTGAGCGCCTGCCGCTGGCTGGAGTGTCATGTCGTCTGTACCAGTTATCTCACACAGTAATTCTTTCAAATGGCCCATGAGATCAATTGCACCTTGGATCGTCTCTCTCGGTTGGAATGGATGAAGATTACTAAACAGAGCTGCCATATCTTCGTTGACTTTCGGGTTGTACTTCATCGTACACGAACCGAGTGGGTAAAATCCACGATCGACAGAATAGTTCTTGTGTGCAAGTTCTGTGTAATGTCTCACAACATCTACTTCTGAGACTTCTGGTAGTGCAGGCGCTTCCTTTCTCATCAAGTGCTCTGGTAGATTACAACCCGTATCTGGCAATTCGTAGAGTGGTAATTCGTATCCTTTTCTATTCTTAACTGATTTCTCGAAGATTGTCATTTGGACATCACCTCGATGAGTCTTTGTATCGATTCTTTTGTGTTAACCTCTGTTGCACAGACCAACGCACTTGGTCCAAGTTCTTTGTAAACTCTGTCGATTGGGATCGGCCCAAGTATTCCATCTTTAACCATTTCATGCCATTTATCACGATAATTCACGGGTACTTTGATGGTAAATTCGTTGAAGAACTCACCATCGAATAATCTATCGAATTTTCTGTTTTCAAGCTCTTTAGCAAGATAATGTGCATTGTTGTATGAACGCCAAGCAATTTCTTTTAGCCCTTGAGGTCCCATCAGCGATAAGTAGATTGCATTTATCAATGCTATGTACGCTTGGTTAGAACAAATGTTTGAAGTGGCCTTCTCTCTGCGTATATGTTGTTCTCTTGTTTGGAGAACCATCACATAACCAGTCTTTCCGTCGACATCCTTAGTCTGGCCAATTATCCTACCAGGCATCTTTCTCACATGTTTTTCGAGTGTTGTGAAAAAGCCTATTCCAGGTCCACCTAAATTTGGAGTAACACCCAACGCTTGTCCCTCACCAACGACGATGTCTGCTCCAAATTTCCCAGGTGCCTCAAGCATTGCTAAGGACACTGGCTCTGCGACAACGATGAAGACCACGTCTTGGGGTATTACTTCTCGCAATGCTCTCAAATCTTCCACGATACCAAAGAAGTTTGGATATGCAACTGCTACTGCTGAGGTATCGCCATCGATCTTTGCCATCAATTCTTGGATGTCTATCCTTCCAGATCTGTCATAATTTATCTCTTCTACTTCAATTTCGGATGGTTTTGTGTAAGTCTTGGCAACTGTTCTATACTCTGCATTTATCGTCCTTGCAGCCAACATCTTCTTCTTACCATTTATCCTCATTGCCATGAGTAAAGATTCGGCAAACGCGCTTGCACCATCGTACATCGACGAGTTTGACACCTGCATGCCAGTCAATTCACACATCATCGTCTGGAACTCAAATAACATCTGCAACGTGCCTTGAGATACTTCTGCTTGGTAAGGGGTATATGCAGTGAGAAAATTAGGATTCGATGCCAAATGCCTTACAGCAGATGGAATGTAGTGATAGTATATTCCAGCACCGAGAAAGACATTTTCAGGGTCAAATTCTATGTTCATCTTTGCCAACTTTTCAACGGCCTTCTTTACCGTGAATTCATCTTTACCTTCTGGTATGTTGTAACCATCGATCGTCTTTGGTACATCCAAAAAGAGGTCATCTATACTATTGATTCCAATTTCTCTGAGCATTTCTTGTATCTCTTCCTCCGTGTGAGGAACGTATCTATGCATTTTTTTCACTCCCTTCGATGTAGCTCTTTCAAATACATTTTCTAATACATCTTCTAATGCATTTCTATTTTTTACATTGCTTTTTTCACTTTTTTGACCTGACACTGCCACGATAGAATGGCGTCTTTACAATCTTTGCATCAACGTACTTATCTCTGATCAATACCTGCACAGTATCTCCAATCTTTACGTTTGCATCTATCATGACAAATGCAATAGGTCTTCCCAACGTTGGAGAGAACGTTCCACTCGTTACATATCCAATCTTCTGACCATCTTTGAAAACTTCCATCTCGTGCCTTGGTACAAGTTTCGTTTCCAAAGTGATTCCCCTGAGTTTCCTCTTTAGGCCTGCTTCCTTTTGCTTCAAAAGTGCTTCTTTACCATAAAAATCGCCCTTTTCAAATTTCACTGCCCAAGGGATCGATGCTTCCAAAGGAGTAATTGTGTCGTCCATATCGTTGCCATAGAGTAACAAACCTGCCTCCAACCTTAGTACATCTCTTGCACCCAATCCTGTCGGTTTGATGCCAATTTCAACCAGTTTTCTCCAAGCAACTGTAGTTTGATTTGCCGGTATGTAAAGTTCAAATCCATCTTCTCCCGTATATCCGGTCCTCGAGATGATGCCACTAACGCCAAATATTGAACCTTCTTTGAACGAATAATATCCAATTTCATCGAGGTTCAAGTCAGTGTATGGTTGGAGCATTTCTTGCGTCTTCGGCCCTTGGATTGCTATCAATCCTGTATCATCAGAAACATTTGTAAGTTTTACATCAAAGCCATTTGATAATTTCAGAATGTGGTTAAAGTCCTTGTCAATGTTGGATGCATTGACAACAAACATGATTCGTTCCGGTGCTATTTTGTAAACAAGTAAGTCATCGACAAAACCACCATTTTCGTTACACATAGCAGTATAGATGATATCGCCAAAGTCTATAGAACCAAAATCGTTGGTCACAACATAGTTCGCAAATCTTACGGCATCGGGACCCTCACATACGAACTCTCCCATGTGCGATACATCGAACATTCCAACTTCCTTTCTTACTCTCTCTACCTCTGCTACGATACCATCGTACTGAAGTGGCATGTAGTAGCCTGCAAATTCGACGATCTTGGCACCTAATTTTACGTGATCTTCGTAAAGTGGTGTATATTTCACAGTACTTCCCTCCCCTTGAAGGATATTGTATGCTTCTTCGTATCTATCTTCAGGTACAAGCACCTCACATTGAGCACTACTTCCAAAAATTGGATGAACAAAAAGATCCGTCTGCTGAACGATAACAGGTATGCTGTACGCTGCCAACAATTCTTCTATCATTCTTGCCTCTGATTCACCAACAGTAGTCTTCACTATCTTCCACATGCGATGCACCCCTTTTCAATTTTCCTCAGATTTTTGAAGAATCTATCAATCTGTACCAATTTATTCTAACATCGCATGTTCAAAACTACAAAATCAAATTAATCTTCCCAATATCGTTTATTTACAACTTTCAAGTGTGAGGCATCCTTTTTATGCCTTCCCACCTTTGCGCACGGTTTTCCATTGACTTCTACTATGTCTGCCGTCACATCTATTTTTCTCTTGAGTAACTTCGAACCAACGCCGTACACATCAACAGGCACGCCAAGTGATTCGAATAATTTTATTTTTTCTTCATCGAATCCTCCAGAAACGACGATTTTCAATTCCTGCAATCCAACTTTATCGAACTCTTGTCTTGCTCTCCAGACCAATTCAGGACATACGCCAAAAGATTGTGGCCCAATGGGTGTTACCGATTTGTCACGTAGGCTGCCGGAAGTATCGAACCTTACTCCCCATATCTTGCCTGCGCCTGGTCCAATGACTGGTGATGGGTCTGTAACGCCAAGCACAAATTCTTTGTTCATAGTATATTCGTACTGCTTTTTCACAGTTCTAAACGTTGTACCTACAACATCGTTATCCCAGTCCACGAGCACTATTCTGTTCACATTTGCTGGAACATGTTTGTCAAATGCAATGGAAGCATCTTCCGTACTACCATCGTATGCAGCAATAAGCGCATGCGGGATAGTTCCCATGGATTCTACACCCCAATAGTCAGCATTGGCATCCGTCGAAACTCCGAAAGCACCTGCTTTAAGTGCAGCATATCCATCGGTTGCTTGCACCCAATAGTGGTCAAAACGCGCACTGAAGAAAAGAATTGGCTTACCCCTTGCCGCATCTACGACACGTTTTACTGCAGTTGCGGTACTAGTGCCGCGTGCAATAACACCTAATAACACTGTTTCAAGATATCCAAAATAGACCGGATCTCCTTCTATCGTCATCAGTGGTTCACCCTCAGGTACAAAATCACCATCGTTAACCGCTTTGACCTCTATATCATCCCATTTATCAACCCACAAATCATT
>DJGV01000013.1:58901-60999 GCA_002432805.1 Fervidobacterium sp. UBA5837
TCTTTATCCAATTTCAACATCTTATTGTAGAGTTCAAGTGCCCTTTCTTCATCTTTGTAGTATCCTGTGCAGTATCTCAGTATTGCAAGCGCTTCATCTACACCACAGATAACTGCATCCTCTCTTGGGAAAAACTGATAGTACACCTTGGGATGGTGATTATCTTTTTTCAAAACTTCTACATACCTTGTAAAGTATTTATCAGAATAATATCCCATCCTTATTCTATCGATTGCCACTTTAAATACTTTTGGATGCAATCTCTTAGACCTCCCATCCATCATCTACCCCTCCTAATCTGCAATGCATCTATCTATTTGATTTATTGATGTATCTGTACATCTGTTGTATTTATTTTATCTCGCATTTCAACTCAATCAATGATAACATTTGCTACACCGTAAGACATACATACACCGCATAGCGTGCATCCGTTTCGGCAATCTTGCGTCGCGATACCACTTTTGAAATTTTGAAACTCTTGCCACAGAAAAGTCTTGTCTACTCCACTATCCAAATGACTCCAAGGAAAGTCATCATCAAATTCATATGGACCGATGTAGGACGATACATCAACCTCACTTAATAAATTCTCCCACTTTTCGTATGAAAAATACTCGCCCCATTCATCATAGTATCCCATCTTGTACGCTTTTTCAATCACAGAAAAGAGCTTTCTATCACCACGTGAAAGGATCCCTTCGATGAAGCTCTTTTTACCATCGCTAATATCAATTTTTGCAAAGTTTCTGTAAGGGCCCAATATTTTCCTCACTGTTTGCATGTATTCAGGTGGTTGGAGTTGTGCAAATTGAAATGCGCTGTGTGGTTTTGGGATGAGCATATTCACTGAAGCAGTGAGGTCGAAAAATCCAATTTTCTTTACTTCTTTTATCAGTTCACCTATCTGTCTTATATCTTCTTCGGTCTCATCTGGAAATCCGACCATGAAATACAACTTCAATCTTTGCCATCCAGCACTTTTCGCTTTCTTAGCAGTATTGATAATATCTTCGTGTGTTATCTGTTTGTTGATTGCATCTCTCATCTTCTGACTACCTGCTTCGGGTGCAAATGTAAGACCTGTCTTTCTCACCTCTGCGATACTACTTGCAACCTTTATGTTGAATGCATCAACACGCGTTGATGGAATAGAAATAGAAAGCATGTGATCCTTTGCATACGGAAGAAGTTTTTCAACTATCTCTTCTATTTGAGAGTGGTCTAGCGAAGAAAGTGAGAGCAACGATAATTCTTCGTATCCAGTATTTGATATCATCTCGTTTACCGCAGATACGATGTTATCTGCACTCCTCTCCCGCACCGGTCTATAGATATATCCAGCGCTGCAAAATCTACAGCCACGTGTACATCCGCGACTGATTTCGATGACAGCTCTGTCGTGTATGCTCTCTACATGTGGAATGATCTTCTTTGAAGGTGGTTTGACGCTGTTCAGGTCGGCAAGAATGTTCCTCCTTACTAGTGCAGGTGCGAAATCGTATTTTGGTACTATTTTTTTTCCCTGCTGTTGGTAAAACATGGGAACATACATACCATTCAACTTCAAAAGCTCTTTCAACCGTTCCTCACGTTTCATTCCTTTCGTTTCTTTTATGATTTTGAGCATGTTTCCAAAATTGACTTCACCATCTCCAAGATAAATCACGTCGAATGCCTCTGCGATTGGTTCACAACTGTACATAACTGGCCCACCGCCGATAACGATGGGCACATCATCGTCTCTATCGTAACAGCTGATTGGTATCTTTGAAAGTTCCAGCAATTTCAAAACGTTTGTATACGATAACTCATACTCTATCGAAATGCCGAGTACATCCATCTCGTAAATTGGTGTCTTCGTTTCGAGTGTAAAGAGTGGTACACCTTTATCCTCCATTAATTGCACCATATCTGGCCATGGCAAGAATGTACGTTCTGCATATGCATAATCTAGTTCATTGGCGAGCCAGTAGAGTATATCCAAACCATAGTGTGACATGCCAACTTCGTACACATCCGGAAATGCCAGAGCCACTCTCAACAAATCTTTACCATCCTTCAATACACTATTGTACTCACCACCGATGTATCTACC
>DJGV01000013.1:61099-105852 GCA_002432805.1 Fervidobacterium sp. UBA5837
TTACTCTGTGTAGTTGAATGATATCTTTATCTGTGCGCTACCGGAGAGATTGAACTCGATCTCCGCATAATCTGCGGCTTGTTTTGTGATCTTTCCAGTTGAAACTGTAAGGCCGTTCAAGTTTCTAGCATTGATAACGATTTTGGTTGGGCCTTGTCCCTTCAAGTTCAGTTCACCCACTATATACGTCTTACCACTTGTTTTAGTTGACTTGGTGAGTGTCCAACTGTGGTAGACATCCCAACTCTTTGAAACATACAGATCTCCTTCTTTATTTATATCTGGCATACTTGCCGTTCCCACCGGTACTATGTGACCAGATATATCAGAAAACACGTAGACGTTTCCAGATGGGAGTTCGTCATTGCACTGAATGTTAACGATGTAATCTGCTGGTTGCCAAGTGTAAGTATACGAATAACCCAGATAAATCGTATTCCAATCTTTACGAACTATCTGAATGTTCTTATTTCTTATGTTCATTCCACTCTTCAAACCTTCCATATCCCCAAGGATGAATATCTTCCTGCCGCTACTCGAGACTTCGTCAGCAGCAACGGCTGCCATTTGCATCTTCTCATAGTAAACATTCCTTCCCTCACCAGGTGCCGTAGATAGTATGACAAACGCCTTATCGACTGGCGAGTTCAGTTCAAAGAACTGTTCAAGCTGATTACCTTTGAGCGTGTAGTATATACTGTAGCTTCCAGGTACTCTAAACAGCGCACTTGCCTTCTCAGATACTCTCAGTACTTTCTTTGTCTCACCATTTTGTATCAAATTTGCCAAACCAAAAGATGTGTTTACGTACGTATCACCACTTTCAGAAACGAGCATGCCATTCTTCAGTTGATAACTACCCTCCGGAAGTTGGGCAGGCAATAAGTACTTTGAATCAGTACTCTGCGTTTCCAAATACCATTTCTGTGCTGAAATCTGTAAAATGCTCCAACCATTTGGAATCTGTTCATCATCGACCACATCTTTGTACAACAATCCATAAGAATCGAACAACACAAGCACATCAGAATTTGAAATATCAGCGCCAAACAATGTAATGATCGATAACAATAATATTGTAGATAAAGCTTTCACCACACGTGCCATGTAAGGCACCTCCCTTAATTTGCTGTTTTACCCTGTTATAAGACTTGTTATCAACAAGACATAACTCAAGACCGTAATCCCTACGAGTGAATATGTGATGATCTTCCAGACTCTTTCTGCCCTGTACGATGTATACACGGGCAATGCACGACCGAGTATCATACCAGTAACTAATCCACCTATGTGTGCTGCATTGTTTATCCCAGAGCCAGGCATGAATCCTAGTACAATGTTGAGTATGATCATGGGCAACAGACTAGTGCCGGTTACAGTTTTTACGTAAAACGGTGTATCTTTTCTGAATCCCGCACCGAATAGGGCACCTACAAGACCAAATATAGCACCACTTGCACCAACGGATAGAGAATCATAGTAGAAAATATGAGTCGCAATGTTACCAACAATGCCGGAAAGCAAATAAAAGGACAGAAATTTGTAAGTACCGTAAAGCGCTTCCGTATTTGCTCCGAGCATGTAAAGTGCATACATGTTGAATGCTAAATGTAAAAAGCCACCGTGCATAAACATTGCGGTGATGATCCGGTACCATTGACCTTGCGACACAAGCGGACCGTATTGTGCACCAAAAAGTAGAAAAACGATGTCACTTTGGATGAAAAAGCTCTTAACAACGTAGAATAATAAAAGAATCGCCGAGTTAATCAAGATCAAATACAAATAAGCTGTTTGCCTTTTCTGCATATGACTCCTCCTCGAATTTTATTCTTTCTTACACAATCAAGCAAAGGCTCATTTAACATTATTATACCACAATCAAAAACGGCAGTGCATCGAAAAATATTGCCACAAGAAACTAAAAAGGCTGGAGAAATTTCCCAGCCCATTTACTCGTATTGTCATAATATTGTTATAATTCTTACACCTCTGATAACATCAAATGGTATCGAACAACAGATGAAAGATAAATCAACCTAACGGATTGTATTTTGCAATTATCTCATCGGTCTTTTTTTCTCTGACTTCATCGACCTTTTGCCACAATTCGCTTATGGCCGCTTTTAGGAGGTCTTTGAACATCTCTTGGTCTTCTAACACATCACTTTCGTATACAATGTCTTTTACTTGCCTATTACAACTAGCCACTATCTTCATTGCCCCGCCACCTACCTCTACTTCCACTTCTTCTGTGGCAAAGACATCTTCAAGGTTTTTCAATTCTTCTTCCATTTTTGTTTGCAGTCTCTGCAACTCTGCAAAATTCTTGGGCATGCCCGGTGCACCACTTGCTCCGCCCAAGTTCCTACCGCCAAAACTCTTCATCTTCTTCATAAACACTTCCTCCTTCTTATTTACTATCTATCAGCTTGTTCGTAAAGTGCAAAATTATCAGTTTTAAGTATCTTTTGCTTTGGTGTGACTAAGAACACCTCCGCACCATATGTAGGAAATGCAGTACGCGTGAAGAGCCAAGTCTTCTCACCGAGCACAAACGCTGCAGTAGAAAAGACATCCGCTGTAACTGGATCATCACAGATGATCGTAGCACTGATAGCACCACTTGCTGGCAATCCGTTCTTTGGGTCAATTAAATGGTGGTACCTCACACCGTCTACGATGAAAAACCTTTCGTAATCTCCACTTGTTGCAATTGAGCCTTCTTTCAAATACACAAATCCGACATTTTCATCTGGTTGTCCCCTTGGGTCTCTAATGCCTACAACCCAATTTGCTTTGTTGTACTTCGGCCCCAATATCATTATTTGACCACCTGCTTGGATAAATCCATGGCATTTTGGATCGTATTCTTTCGCAATCTGATATCCACGTTTCAATGCGTATCCCTTAAGCATTCCCCCCAAATCGATCCACACACCATTTGTTTTTATCTTCTTACTTACATAGTCGATCGCTATTTTGGTGTATCCAGAATTTGCAAGTGCGTCCCTTATCTCACTCAGTGTAGGTACGGTGAAATTACCCCCCTCGGCCTCACGCTGCGTAAATTTGCTAAATCCCCAAAGGTCTATAACCCTTCCTAATGCAGGATCAAAAGCACCTTCTGTTTGACGTGCGTATTTCAAGGCCAAATCGACTAACGCAAGCGTTTCATCATCGACTTCAACCCAGTCGTCTGCATGATTCAATTGATATATGATGCTACCTTCAGAATACGTATCATATTTTTTCTCCAATCGCTTCATCTCGTTGAAAATTGCCTTTGATACAGTGGAAGGATTAACCTTCGAAGAAATGCGTATTTGAATGTATGTACCGAATACGTAATCTTCGAAATCAGAATACTGACCTGTTTTACCACTAAAGACCAATAGATAAATCGCTATGACAACTAAGAATATTACAATTACGGATCCGACAACTATCCTGTTCAGCGTCATAATCTCTCTAGTATCTGGTTGTTGCACACCTTACACCGTCCTTTCTCGTCCAGATTCACAATCTCTGTTTTGAAGCCTTCTCTTATTATAACAGTAGTGTGGCAATTTGGACAGTATGTACTTTCATATTTTGAATCCCAAACGTTACCAAGATAGACATATTTCAAATACTTTCTCCCAAGTTCATACAAACGTTCCAACTTATCCGTATGTGTTGGACTTTTGGTGTATTTATATGCGGGATGATACCTTGAAAGATGAAGTGGAATGCCATTTGATATCTCAGATAGTGTTCTAAATTCCATTTCCAGCTCTTCTTCAAAATCATTTTCACCTGGCACAACAAGCGTTGTAACTTCCACATGTATATCGTGCTTGACGCAATATCTTATCGTATTTAGCACAGGTTCATACGTCCCACCGCACACTTTTCGATAAAAATCGTTGTTGAATGCTTTTAAGTCAATATTCATTGCATCGATAAATGGGGCAATCATCTGGAGTGGTTCTTCATTTATATAACCGTTCGTTACAAGAACATTCTTTAGTCTGTTTTCTTTTGCGAGCCTTGCACTTTCGTATACGTATTCGTACCATATGGTTGGTTCGTTGTATGTGTATGCAATACCTATGTTGCCTTGGTGTAGATAACTTACCGCTATATCGACAAGTTCATTGGGAGATATATTCTTGATGTAATAGGGCCCTTCTTGAGAGATTTCCCAATTTTGGCAAAATGCACATCTGAAATTGCAACCCCATGTCCCGACGGATAGAATGTACTTTCCAGGATAAAAGTGGAAGAGGGGTTTTTTCTCAATCGGGTCTAATGCAATTGAAGAAACATCACCGTAGTTCAGAGGATAAAGTACTCCATCGATATTCTTCCTCACGTTGCATATTCCGACTTTTCCATTTGCAATGACACAATTGTGTGGACAGAGTTTACACCTCAATAACCGTTCATCTGCATGTTCATGACTTTGATACTTATCTTGATACTTTTCATAGAATAGTGCTTCTTTGAGCGCTTTCACAATTTCCACCTTCTTTTGCACATTGCCACGCAACTCATTTTGTGACTCACTGCAATTGCTACTCAGCGCTGAGTTCGAACGAAAGTGGTCCTAAATTTATTCGTTATTGGCCGTGCGTTTGGAATGGATTTTTCATCTTGCAATTTTATGATTTCATAATTTTCATTGCAGTTGGATTTCGATATCTCTTGCCTCAAAATTGTATCATACACTCGGTATTCGATGCCGCACAATCCAGGTTCGTACTGCTTAGGATAGATAAGCGTATAGTACCCATCAGGCATGTTCACTTTGAATGTGCTCAGTCCATCTGTCCCAAAACCTGCTTTCACTGCAATGTGCACACCGTACGGTAAGTTGAGTGCATACGCCAAAGCATATGGTGCGAGTTTATTTGAAACATCGCTGGGAGGTGTCAATGCAATTTTCAGTATATCGTACTCCATATTCGTGCGTTCCCATGTGTCTTCGACCTTCGTTTCATCTGTCTGGATAACTTTACCAAAGAGTTTACCTCCGATTTTTATAGCCTCCCTATTTATACCACTTCTCATATCTCGCAATTTCTGTATTGCCTTTCTACGGCTTTCAAAGATGAAATCAAATGTTCCCACTTTTAGAAGTGCCTCGATCATAGAAAGTGACAGTCCGGAATTCTCAGCGAAATCTTCAAAACTGTCAAACCTTGTATTGCTCAGTTCAATTGCCTTCTGTACACGGATACCGGGCACTACGTACAATGGTAGATGATATATTCCGTCGTCATTTCCATGAACCTGTTTAGTTCCAGCTATATACAGGTGTGGTGATGTAATCTTGTAACCAAGCGATTGTAAATTGTAAATGGCAGATTCTAATATAGAAGTATCGTATTTCAGATACACATCGTAGAAAGTCTTCGGATATCGCGTCTTAAAATAGGCCATGTAATAAGTCAAATGTGCATATGCAACTGCGTGTGACTTATTGAATGCATATTCTCCAAAAGCCAATATACTCTTTGAAAGTTCCTTACCATCGTTGCCATACAATGCTATTAATTTACTTTCAAGCCTTTCATACAGATCTTTTATTGAGGAAGTATCCTTCTTCGATATTGCCTTCCTAATTGCATCTGCTTCCACACTGCTCAGCCCTGCAAGGTCCATGGCAACTCTCATTATTTGCTCCTGATATAGAGGTAACCCATAGGTTTCGTTGAATATATCGATATCGTATTTTTTTCTATTCTGTATCTTCAAATTTCTCACTTGATCAGTTATTCCTGATCTCATTGGTCCTGGCCTATTCAAAGAGATCGTTAGTGCCAATTCCGATAAATTCGAAGGCCTCACGTCACGCGCAACAGATTTTCCAATGTAACTATCGAGCTGAAAAACATTATCGGTGAACCCAGTTGAGATATATCGATAGGTTTCTCTGCTCTCTTTGTCAACGTCACTATCGTTGCCATCCATTCTTTCAAAGCTCGTATCCACGTTGAGTGACGTCCTCAAATCCTTGTATATCGAGAGTGTCTTCAAACCAAGCACATCGAATTTTATATACCCAAGTTGCTGCAGTACGTCCATGTCCCATTCTAACGTATACGTTCCCGGTACTAGCGGTACATCGATTGGTGTTGTCGAAATGATTAGGCCTGCCGCATGTGTACTGCGCTGCACTGGAATATTTTCAAGCCTCTTTGCCACTTCACCTTTCAAATCTTTCAAAAACTTTCTTGGCATCGTTGCAAACGCACTAATGTTGTAAACGTAGCCAAATTCATTCCCCAACAATTCTATCAACGATTGTCTTTTTATATCTTCTACATCCAAATCTATATCCGGATAGTCCTGCCTACCATCGTTCAAGAATCTCTCGAATAGTAAATCGTATCGCACCGGGTCTATCTTCGTTATGCCAAGCCTATAAGCAACAAGACTACCTACGGCGCTCCCCCTACCAGGTCCGATTTCTATATCATTTCGTCGTGCCAGATCAACGATCATCTTTATCGTATAGAAATAGTCTGCAAAATGTTTTGAATTTATCAAACGCACTTCTTTCTGCATTCTCTCGGGATATTCGCTCTCGTTCAAAAGCAAATCGTTTAAAAAGTCTCCCTTCGCACTTGGTAATCGTTGCTTTGAGGTCAACGTATATCCTGTAAAATTACTGATTCGATTTACGATACTTTCATCTTCTATATCTGTGAAGGCGACATCTGAATCCTCATCATCTAACTTTACACCAAGATATTCACACATCACCTTAAATGCTTCTAATTGAACTTCCACACCTGGAATGTAACGCAACTGCCTTGCAACAATGAATGGAAATGCACTCAGTCGTTCAAATCTCTTCTTACTGTAGAGATCAAACAGTTCCATCAATCTGTCTGAGTCCAATGCTAAGTAGGTCTTACCTGTGTACCTGAATCCTACGATCGCTTTAATCTTTTCATACTTCCTCGCTGCAAGTAAAAAACTACCAACACCACAGAGCGTTGTATCCGATAAAATTACATTTGACACGTCATTCTCGCTTGCCCATTCAAATAGTTCTTCAAAATCAATTACAGAGCCTTCAAACGAATACGGTGATGCAATGCAAATAGTCTCTGTTTTGATTGTAAGTCCCCCAGTCTTGTATTACATTTACTTCAATCTTTTACTTCAATCTTTCTCTCAACTGTGGCAAATTCGGATTTCTAAACACACCAAATCCCATGACCAAAATATCCACGCCTAAACTTACAAGCATTAGTGCGTTTTCATTCCCAACACCACCATCGACTGCTATCTTGAAATTGTATCCTCTATCACTTCTGATCCTTGCGAGCCTTTCTATCTTGTCATTCATCGTTGCTACGAATTTCTGCCCAGAAAATCCTGGATTAACGGTCATCACAAGTACACCATCCACATACGGCAGTATCTCATCCAACGTGGAAAGTGACGTAGCAGGATTGAGTGCGACAAAGGCCTGCGCACCAAGTGATTTTATGCGTTCAATGCTTCTGTGTAGATGATAACAGGTTTCCTGGTGAATCGTTATCCTATTTGCGCCTTTTTGAACAAACCCCTCTACAAGTTCATCTGGATTTGTTACCATCAAGTGAGCATCTATGGGCATATCTGTGAAAGTCCTCAATGCCTCGCACATTGGGTAACCGAATGTCAGATTCGGTACAAAATGTCCATCCATCACATCCAGATGAATCTCATCTATGTGTGGTCTTACCCTTTCCACATCACCTTTCAGATTCGTCAAATCTGCTGCCAGAATCGATGCACTAATTATCGCCATTCCAAGACCTCCCTATGATATGTACGAATTATCATGGAAAAAAATATATGGAACATAATATATCGTTTGACACAATAATTATATCAAATAACTGTCAAACTTCGATATGTCAGAAACCATCAATCATAATGCGAATACGACCATAAATGCACTACTGACATAGTATACCGTCGTGTAGTTAAATGATGTCAATGTGTTGATACATTAGAGCAATTTTCTTCTTCCATATCTTAACAGATTTTGTGCATTTTCTGGTATAATTATAATTAGTAACTGGTCAAATTCAACAATAAATTGTCAAGAATGTCAAAGAGGTGAGTAGGTGAACCTGAGAAGAATACAAGTACCATCCGATGTTGCTGCAATGGAAATCCTTGGTCAATACGATAATAGAGCAAGGTATTTGAGAAGAAGATACAACGTTGAAATAAGTATTATCGATGATGAGATTCGTGTTAAAGGTGATGATGAAAAATCACTCGATACAGTCGAAAAAATCCTGCGAGAAATGATAAATATAACTAGGGATGGTCATCTACTTGATTGGACTGAATTCGAATACATAGTCGATGAAAGCGAGAAGATAGACAATCCAGAAGAGGTATACAAGAAATCTGTTGGAAAGGTCAAAGCAAAGACAGAGGGGCAGAAAAAATACCTCGATGCCATCGAAAAGAACGATATAGTATTTGCGATAGGTCCTGCTGGTACCGGTAAGACCTATCTTGCGTCTGCAGTTGCTGTCAATTACCTAAAATCAGGTAGAGTTCAAAGAATATTACTTACTCGTCCTGCAGTGGAAGCTGGAGAAAAACTTGGTTTTCTACCTGGTGATCTAAGTGAAAAAGTAGATCCATATTTGCGACCTCTCTACGATGCGTTAATCGATATGCTCACGATAGAAAAGTTCATAACATTAAGAGAGAAAAACATAATCGAAATAGCACCTTTAGCCTATATGAGAGGTAGGACACTCAACAACGCATTCATAATATTGGATGAAGCACAGAATACAACGTACGAGCAGATGAAAATGTTCCTTACAAGGATGGGATTTGGTTCAAAAGTTATCGTCACAGGTGATATCACACAAATAGATATCCAAGAGCGCTCTGGGTTAGTCATTGCGCAAGATATTTTGAAAGATATTGATGGTATAGAATTCGTATATCTCACGGATGCAGATGTTGTCAGACATCCACTCGTGAAGAAAATCATCCGTGCATACGACAAATTTGAGAAAGAAGAAAAACAAGAGACAAGAAAGACAAGAAGCATTTGAGAAGAGGAGCCGAAGATGAGTCAGTCAAAACGTTCGGAGACTGATAAGTTCTTAGATGAGTCGTTCATATACGATGGTATAGTTATTGCACTCATCATAAGTGTTGTCAACAACATATACGACTTGAGCATTCTAGGACTTGCAAATGAATTTATCTTAATCCTTATAGTCTGGTATGGCATCGTAGAACATTTCATACGAAGTTCGAAAACGATGAACATAGATACCAGATACAGATTGTTTTTCTACGCCACATTTTTGATAGGCAGTGTTCTAAATACATTCATCTACAAAGCCTATGGCATCACGTTTATACCGATAATAATAGTTCCAATGATCATAACGTTGCTCATCGATTATGAATTTGGTGCAAGTGCGGGACTCATCCTTTCGCTTTCTACGGCATTCCATTATCGCGATTTTTTCATGTTCCTACAGTTGTTTCCTCAAGTATTCATCTCTACATACTTACTCAAAAACGTCAGAAGTAGAATGCAAGTTACCAAGGCCGGCTTAATTTCTGGAATAGTAAGCCTTGGTATGATACTACTTCAAGAACCAGTTAGACATTTCTATTTCTCATCAAGGGATTACCTCATACTTTTCCTAAACCCATTAGTTTCGTCGATAATAGTGCTTGGCATATTACCATACATAGAGGTATCAACGAGGATTTATTCTAACATAGGTCTCGCAGAGATATCTACACCGAACCATCCACTTCTCAAGTTACTGATAGTCCATGCACCAGGAACTTATTATCACAGCATGAGAGTAGCAGAACTTGCCGAACATGCAGCTGAAAACATACAGGCCAATTCCGTACTTGCCCGAGCATGTGCATACTATCATGATGTTGGTAAAATACGAAACCCAGAATATTTCATCGAAAATTTAAAGACACCTGATGACAATCCACACAACGAATTGTCACCAGACATAAGCAGGTCCATACTCATTAACCACATAAAAGACGGCATAGAGATAGCTAAAAAGTACAGACTTCCTATTCAAGTAGAAATGGCCATTCCACAACATCATGGAACGCGAGTACAAAAGTACTTTTATACAAAGGCATTGGAGATTGATCCGAATACAAAGATCGAAGATTTCAAATACCCAGGTCCAAGACCAAAGACAAAAGAAATGGGCATTCTAATGCTTGCCGATGTAGTAGAGGCATCATCGAAGAGCTTGAAGCAGCCTACGATAGATAGTCTAAAACGGGTCATACAGAACACCGTAATTGAACTATTTGAAGAAGGAGAGCTTGATGAGACAGGCCTCAGCGTGGATGAATTGAAAATAATCATGGATAGCTTTGCCAAAGTTTTTGAAACACTCTCGAACCAAAGGATAGAATATCCGACAGTAGCTGAAAAAAATGAAGATTATAAATTGATAAATAAATAGACTGAAATTTATCATAGAGGAGGAAGTCACGTGGTAACATTTGAAAATGTACCTTCCAAATTTGAAGATATGTTATCAACCTTTAAACCGCACTTGGAGAGCATCGTTAGTCAAGAAATAGGAAATGTACGCATAAATTTCGTGTTCTTAGATGCAACAACCATGACCGAGTTGAATGAAGAATACAGAAAGAAAGATGGGCCGACGGACGTCCTAACGTTCGTCTATGGAGGTAGCAACGAAGATTTTGAAGAAGTAAGCGATGAGATATCGAAACTCTCAGAAGAATATACAAGCGAGCCATATGCGGAAGGTTACCTATGCATCGACGTCATTGAAGACAACGCAAAAGACTTCAAAAACTCGGTCGAGAAAGAATTACTCACGGTATTAGTACACTCGATACTTCACATGGCAGGCTATGATCATGAGTACAAAGATGATAATGCCGAAGAGATGTTCAAAAAGCAAGACGACTATGTGGGGAGTATTTGGCCTTTAGTAAAGAGCAACAGTAACACGTAAGTGCACAAAAAACCTTTCTGCAACAAATGCAGAAACTACTTTGAAGTGGAAATATGGAAATAGAAACATCGATGGTTTACCATGCTAAGAAATGAGATTTTTGATACTCCACTCTAACAATTCCATGTGTTGCCTTTGTGTAAAATTTGGATCAGAATCAAGTTGATTTGCACTTAATTCTCCTGCTAACAATTTTCTTATTTTGTCTATATAATCTATCATATCCTTAACTGAACTATAATCTCCAGGCTCGCCATGACCAGGTATGACATATTTAGCCTTTGGAAGAGCTTCAAGCGTCTTCATCCAAATGCTCAAATTACTATCTTGAACTATTTCAGGATGCATACTATTTATCACTGTGTCACCGGTTATTAGCACATTCTCTTGGGGAATGTACACATACGATGAATCTGGAGTATGACCAGGTCCATGGATAAATTGTATCTTCAAATTATCTTCATAATCAAATTCATCTTCGAAGATGATATCCGGAAGATGCAACTCAAAATAATCTAAACCAAGTTCTTCAAAGTATGAATTATCGAACTTCTCCATCTTCTCACGTGTCAAAATATGTGCTACAACAGGGCAATCGAATGCAGTATTACCAAATGTATGGTCAGGATGATAATGCGTATTGAATACAAGCTCTACAGGTTTCATCGTAAGATCCCTAATAAACTTGGCAATACTCTTTGCCTTTTCAGGAAATAAAGAAGTATCAACGAGAACTACACCTTTTTTCCCGATTATTATCACATTATTCGCGGCCTCTTCGTGCTCAATTACGTAAACAGATTCTGTAATTTTCTTGACCATGTTATCACGCTCCAAAAGGAATTTTATCCTTTGCATAGCTCTACGATTCACGATGTTTTCAGTAAATGTACGTCAATATTATACTTCCTATACTTTCGCTTAATACTTCTATGGAGGAGTTGGTTATTCCTTGAAAGTACTGTTACTTGGTTACTATGGATACGGAAATTTCGGCGATGAACTCATGAGAATGAGCATTGAAGACTTCTTTGCCAAATTCAAAATCGATTACACAATTGCACTACCAAAAAGAATAAGCAGAGACACAGTATCTCGCTTTAGCCTCCTTGAAATGATCGATGCTACATTCGATAGCGATATGTTAGTGTACGGTGGTGGTGGTCTACTTCAAGACATCACAAGCACAAAAAGCTTCATATACTACGCCTCGGTGATAAGATTAAGCCTTCTATTGAATAAACCCGTAATTCTCTTCGGTAACAGCCTTGGTCCCGTTAAAAAGGCAATCGATAGATACACGTTGAGAAGCATACTGAAAAACAAGAAAGTTTACGTTTTTGCTAGAGATCTCATATCATACAGATATGCAAAGTATCTCAACCAAAATGCAGTACTTTCATGTGACCCTTCTGTAAGATATCTCAAAAAAGTTGCTTTAGATAAAGAAAAAGTAGAGAAGAAATATG
Organism: Fervidobacterium sp. UBA5837; assembly: GCA_002432805.1. Taxonomy (GTDB): domain Bacteria; phylum Thermotogota; class Thermotogae; order Thermotogales; family Fervidobacteriaceae; genus Fervidobacterium. The sequence goes on from DJGV01000013.1 coordinate 73,581, forward strand.
ATCTCATACTCATACCGAAAAAATCTGAAGATGCAGAAAGATACAACATTTTGAAAAAGTACTTCGAGAACATTATCATCTGTCCAAGCCAAGAAACAGACATACCTGTTTCCAAAAAGATAGCTAAAAATCTCAATTGTGAGTTATTTGAAGACATATCAAATATAGACGACGTACTTACATGTATATTATCGTCAAAATTTATAATTTCTGAACGTTTTCACCCATCACTTGTTGGGGGCTATTTTGGTATACCATTTATCTCGTTAGAAAATTCAAAGGCAGAGCGCTTTTTTAGAAGGTATACCGATAGGAAAGAAATTTTCACGAAGAACCTAACAGACGTAGGGGAAAGAATAGAGAAAGTGAAGAAAGATCCCATAAAGTTGAAAGAGATTATGGACAAAGAGGCAGAAGAATCGTACAAACAATTATTCAAATTGATGATACGACTAAAGAACGACTGACCAAACTAAATAACAACTTCAACTCTGCGATTAAAAAATAGAAAACATGGCTCCCTGTAGATATCTTTTATTCTTGGGAGCCATGTTTGTTAGATTCTCATTTGTTAGATTCTCAAATGATTTCGGGCAATTAAAATCCGTTTTTCACTATTTGATAAAGGCCTTTGCTTTCTTTTCAGGCTTTTTGCATAGATTGACTGAACATTCCTTTTCATTTACATGCTTGAGGAATTCATTTCTGAAGTTGTTGATTAGTGAGAGCAATGGTACGTTTATGCTTTGCCCAAGGCCGCAGAACGATGCATCTGCAGTTAAACTGGCAATTTCTTCCAAATAGCTTAGGTCCTCTTGCGTTGCTTCTAATTTTGTCATCTTTTCAAGTATCTCGCATGCTAACCTTGTGCCTTCTCTGCATGGCGTACACTTACCACACGATTCATGCCTGAAGAATTCCATTGTATTCAACGCAATGTCTACAGCGCAGTGCGAGCTATCAATTGCTAAGATAACTCCGGAGCCTAAACTAACGCCATACTTTCTCATGGAATCGTAGTCGAGTGGTGTATCGAGTTTATCTGGTCCAATGAATGTACCAGCCAATCCACCTGTTTGTACCATCTTCAGTTCTCTTCCTCCACGTACGCCGCCACCAAATCCGTAAAGTACTTCCCTCACCGTTACACCCATGGGAAGCTCTACCATACCACGTCTATTCACATCTCCCGCTAAGCAGAATACTTTCGTACCGGCTGAGTTCGGTGTTCCTATACTTTTGAACCAAGATGCGCCATTCAGAATTATCTGTGGCACGTTTGCAAATGTTTCGACGTTGTTAATCACTGTTGGTTTGCCAAAGAGACCGTTTTCTGGGGGGTATGGTGGTTTCAAACGTGGTTTTCCAGATTTTCCCTCTATCGATTCTAATAATGCGGTTTCCTCACCACAAACATACGCGCCCGCACCGAGTCTGACGGTCAGATCAAAACTAAAACCACTGCCCAATATGTCTTCGCCTAAGAATCCGTATTCATAGGCATCTTTTATTGCCTTTCTGAGGTTCTCAACCGAATTGTAGTATTCACCCCTGATGTATATGTAACCTTTTGAAGCACCAACAGCGTAACCAGCAATGGTCATTGCCTCAATCACAGAGTGTGGATCTCCTTCCATGATAAGTCTGTCTTTGAACGTACCTGGTTCCCCTTCGTCTGCGTTGCAAACGACATATTTTTGATCAGCTTGTACCTTTGCGGTGAGTTCCCACTTGAGACCTGTTGGGAATCCTGCACCACCACGTCCTTTTAGACCGCTATCTTTCACTTCTTTTATAACTTCCTCAGGTTTCATCTTCAATGCTTTACTTAGTGCAAAGTACCCATCTCTCGCTATGTATTCGTCTATATTCTTTGGGTCTATGGAACCGATGTTTCTTGTTACTATTCTTATTTCTTTCAATTCAAATTTCTCTGCAGGCTTTATACTGCTCTTATCTATCGTCAAATCCCATACTTGTCTACCTTTCAATAGATGTTCTTCAACTATTTTTCTCACGTCATCTTTTGACTTTATTGAATAATACACATCATCTGGCAGTACTTGGACTGTGACTCCGTTGTAAGAACCAAGAGATACTGTTTCGAGAACGGTTACCAAAGAATCCATGTTGTAATTTGCCACCAGATTTCTCAGGTACGTTACGAATTCCTTTGCACCGAGCAATATGCTATTACTGTCGACTGAAACTAATACAGTGATTGGCGTCATCGTGCCTCACCACCTTTTAAGTTCTCTATTATGCTTTCAACCTTTTCTACAGTTAAGTCCCCATAATAATCATCGTTGATCATTATGACAGGTGAGACGCCACAGAGTCCAAGGCAACTCGTTTCTTCAAGTGTAAAGAGTCCATCTTTTGTTGTATCACCAAAATCAACATCTAACTTTTTCTTGAGAAATTCTACAATTTCTCTACCACCCGGCACATGGCATGGTAGACTTGTACACACCCTGATTATGTACTTTCCTCTTGGCTTTGTCGCAAACATAGAATAGAACGTAAGTACTTCGTACACTTTCGATGGCGACACGTTCAGTTCTTCTGCAACCATTTCACCAATTTCTGGTGGTATGTAATGACTTTGATAGTGATCTTGAACGCGGTGCAATAAATAGATCAATATATCTCCTTCGACCAGTTGTTCTTCTCTCAGTTCTTCAACGATCTTCTTGATTTCTAATCGATCCACGGCGCCTTCCCTCCCCATGTGAAGATAGAATTGAAAATGAAATTGATGAATTTCATTCAAAAAAACAAGGTGAGCTATCACCTAAAATGGGCTCACCTCGTGATTTATTTATTTTGAAACAACATTTTCAACTGCAGGTGTTACTTTGCTTATTGCTCCAAATCTACAGACCTCTATACAACTTCCACATCTTATGCAAGCATCTTGATCTATCTCGTGAACTTTTCTTACTTCACCGTAAATTGCGCTTGATGGACATACCCTTGCACATGCGGTACAACCTGTACACTTATCTGGAGCGATTACATAACTTATAAACGCCTTGCACTTCTTCGATAAGCACATGCTATCTTTGACGTGTGCTTCATATTCATGCCTGTAGTATTTCAGCGTTGATAAAACTGGATTTGGTGCTGTCTGACCAAGGCCGCAAAGTGATGAATCTCTCACGATTTGGGCAAGTTGTTCCAGTTTATCTATATCTTCCATCGCTCCCTCGCCGCTTGTGATCTTTTCAAGAAGGTCATGCATGACCTTCGTTCCCTCGCGACAAGGTGTACACTTTCCACAAGATTCTTCAACAGTGAATCCAAGAAAGAATTTCGCAACGTCGACCATACAATCGTCTTCATCGAGCACAATCATACCACCAGATCCCATAATTGCACCGAGCTTTGCAAGTGATTCGTAATCTACAGGTGTGTCAAAGTACTCTGCAGGGATAACTCCTCCACTCGGTCCACCTGTTTGTACTGCCTTTATCTGCTTACCTTGTGGGTGTCCACCACCTATTTCGTATAGCAATTCGCGTAACGTGATTCCCATAGGCACTTCAACAAGGCCGGTATTCTTGATCTTCCCGGCAAGTGCGAATACCTTCGTACCAGGTGACTTTTCCGTACCGTATTGTCTGAACCAAGAAGCACCTCTAAGAATTATCGGTGCTACCATTGCTAACGTTTCAACATTGTTGATGACCGATGGTTTTCCCCAAAGTCCCTTTTCTGCTGGAAACGGCGGCTTAACTTTTGGTTGGCCTCTCTTACCTTCAACCGATTGCATAAGTGCAGTTTCCTCACCACAGACAAATGCACCGGCACCGATCCTTATCTCTATATCGAACGAGAAATTCGATCCCATTATATTCTCGCCCAAGAAACCGTATTCATGTGCTGTTTCTATTGCCTTGCCAAGTCTCTCGATTGCAAGTGGATATTCGGCACGCACATAGACGAACCCTTTCTGTGCACCAATTGCATATCCTGCAATTGTCATTGCCTCAACTATCGAGTGTGGATCACCTTCGAGCACTGACCTATCCATGAATGCTCCGGGGTCTCCTTCGTCAGCATTACATATCATGTATTTTACATCAGATTTCTGCTTTCTTGCGATATCCCATTTGATTGCAGTTGGGAATCCTGCACCGCCACGTCCTCTAAGACCGCTATCTTTAATCTCTTTTATTACATCCTCCGGCGTCATCTTCGTGAGGGCCTTGTTCAATGCGAAATATCCGTCTCTTGCTATGTACTCTTCGATGTTAAGGGGGTCAACTACACCCACATTTCTGAGTGCAATTTTTACTTGCCTTGCAAAAAATGGAATCTCACTTGGAGCTGCCTTTTCTTCTACAGTCAATTTGTCCTTCGAACCTTCAAAGAGATACTGCGGTACAATTCTCCCTTTGAGGATGTGCTCTTCAACTATCTTTTCGGCTGCTTTTGGTGTCAATTTCTGATAGTATACACCATCCGGATAAACGACAGCCAAAGGCCCGAGACTACAAGCACCCATACAACCAGTTTCAACAACTGATACCACAGAGTCTAATCCATATTCTTTCAATTTTCTCTCAAATGCTTGCTTGACGCTTTCCTCACCTGCTGATATGCAGCCACCACCAGCACAGATAAGAATTGAATTCGTAGTTAAAGCCACGCTATTCGCCTCCTTAATGTCTGACCGAGTCAAATTTTGTTGCAGATGACCTCTATATACACACAAATTGTACTTTTTGTACTTTTTAAACCTCGCCACGTTTTACGATGAGATCAGAGACAACCTTTCCCTCAAGTATATGAGATCTGATTATTCTCTTTGCATTTTCTGGTGTCACATGTCCATAGACGATTGGTTCTTGGCCTTCCAATGAGACTTCTATCGTTGGCTCTACCTCACAAAGTCCCATACATCCAGACTGGACAACAGATATGTCATCAATCTTCAATTCGTTTAGATCCTCGACGATTGCCTTCAAAGTATCCTTTGCACCTGCTGCAATGCCACACGTACCCATTGCCACAACGATCTTTCCTCTTTTTCCACTTTCTCTCATTTTTATATTTTGGAGTGCTTCCTCTTTGATTTTCATCAATTCTTCCAAGCTCTTCACTTTACTCATGCGATCCACCCCTTTTGTACGCAGATATAATTTTTGTAACCATATCTGGAGTTACCTTACCATAGAAATCCTTCTCACCAACGAGCACAACTGGTGCCATACTACATGCACCCAAGCATCTTACAGCATGAACGGAAAAAAGTCCATCTGGAGTCACTTCTTCAAGTTGTACTCCAAGTTCCTCCAGCATCCTATCCATGACTCTATCTGCACCTTTTACATAACATGCTGTACCTAAGCAAACTTTGATCTCATTCTTGCCTTTCGGCTTTGTGGAAAAGTGGTTGTAGAACGTGACAACACCATACACTTCCGAGACAGGGAGGTTCAACTTCTCTGCCACGTGTTCTTGAACTTCCTGTGGCAACCAACCAAAAATCTCCTGTGCCTTATGCAGCACCCCGATAAGAATACCAGGTTTGTCCTTCACCTGATCAATGTAGGAATCCAACTCTTCGTAAAGTTCCTCATGCCTCTCACATACGGCCACACACATCCCTCCTTCACACTTCGTGATTATTATAACATACGATGTAGAAATTTCACACACCAAATGAGGCTCTATTCATTTCTTTTTAGAGCAATTCCGCAATTTTATCAATTAATAGGCTCTTCTTCTCAATTATGGTAGATTATTCTATTTTTCACAAGAATAGCGAAAATAAAACGACCAACATCCCAACAACTTTTGTACCGCTCAACGACTCTTCCAAGAAGATTATTGCAAAAAGTGTTGCAACTATAGGCTTTAAGAAAAATACCCTACTGGATTGTGTCGCTCCTATCAATTCGATAGCTTTGAAGTAAGTAAGATAGGCAAGACCAGTTACTATGATTCCCAAGTAGATCAAAATTAACCATTGAGGAATACCAACGCTTGGTACGTAAAAATGACCACTTACCGCCAAAATAGCAACGTAAATCAAGCTTGAAATCAGCGTTGAATAGGCAGTGGCACTCACAGGTGAATATTTCTTTGTGTATTTACCAAGCAAGACTGTGTAGAGACCAAATGTCAATGCTGCCACTATCCCGTAGAAGATACCGAGCCAAGAATCTCCTTCGATCTTTCCAAGGCTGAAGATTACCAACCCTACAAATCCCAAGACAATGCCGATATATTTACGCAGCGTGTGCTTCTCTTTAAGGATTAAGAGTGCAAAGAGAGAGACAAATATAGGGTTACTTGCCACAAGTGTGGCAGCAGTGGATGCATTGGAGTACATTACGGACAACTGCAAAGTAGTCATCGATAATATGCCATTCAAAGACCCAACAAGTGCAAGTGGTAGGAGGTCTTTGACTTCTATTTCTCTATCAACAAAGAACATCAGAACAAGACCACCTATGAGAAACCTAAAAGCAGTCATGAAAAATGGATCGACACTTCCCATCAGCGGTTTAGAAGATACCTCTATACTTGAGAACGCAAGTAACGTAAACAATAAATACAAGTATGCTCTTACTTTATTATTCATGGACCTACCTCCATACCAAACCGACGCGCCATTATCCAAAATTATAGTGTTTTAGCACGTCCTTTTTCACATTCCATGTACATTTTACGCCAACGGCAAATCTAACCATATCTCCAGCACTAAACGAGACTACAGTACCATCATCGAGCGTTACTTCGACTTCCCCTTCTACAACATAGAATTGTTCAGGCTCATCGTAGTACCAATCAAAAGTGCTTACTTCTTTGGTCCAAGTAGGCCATTTTCTGGCAACTTCGACCTCTTCTTTTGTTGGATCCCAAATTTGAACTCGTTCCATAATATCACCTCTGATTGATCGGAAAATTTGATTGGAAAAAATAGGAGGTTGCTAATTAATAATATTCTACCCCAAATTGCTGCTTATGTTAATCAATAAAATGTTACAAATTTCAGCAATATCACGCATAATAATTGAGGATGATGATATGAATGATATGATAGAATATAACTGTGTTAGGGTAATCTGAGATAGATTGGAGGACTGGTTATGTCGAAAATTCAAAGTCAACTGGTTAAAAGTAGTACAAACATCAAAATGTTGATCACCGGTTTTGAACCGTTTGGTGGAGAGAAGGTGAATCCAAGTGAGAAGATTGTCAAAAAGATTGCAAGAGAGAATTTCAACGGTATCGATTTGTACTCGCTGCTATTACCTGTCAGTTATCAAGAGAGTATAAAGAGACTTGATGAGTTTTACAATTCAAACGAAATAGACATCACCATCCACATTGGACAGGCAGGTGGCACCACTGCCATAACGATAGAGAGGCTCGGTGTAAACGTGATGGATTCTCCAAACCCGGACAACGATGATATAACAAAAGATGATGAAAATATCGTTGAAAAAGCAAGAGATGCGTACATGACTCGAATAGACGTCAAGAGATTGGTTGAATGGCTCAACAAAAAGAAGATACCTACAGTCTTGTCGTACACAGCGGGGCAGTATATATGTAATGAGGTGTACTATTACTCTTTGCATCACTCAGAAAAGCACAAAAACCCAAAATATGTGCTTTTCGTACATCTCCCATTCTTGCCAGAACAGGTTGCCGAAAAGGCACCAAAGAATAAGAACATTGCTTCCATGTCTCTAATGCTCGAATACAAAGCAATAAGGATGATTGTGGCAAATGTGCGCAACTATCTTTCAAAGTGACTTATATGAACAGTTTCATGACACTTATGTCATCGAAAGTCATCGAAACGCTCATTGGAAGTTCTTTGATTAAATAGCCTATCTCAACCATTTTGCCTAGGAGTGTCTTGTATCTTCCGTGGTTGTTCAACAATATGATGGCTCCATCGGAAAGCGCATATTTTTTCACTTGATTGTACATATTGACCATAGGCCTTTCCGATGTATTTATTCGTTCATCGTAGTCACCATAGTAACAGTAATCTTCAGCCTTTCCAAAGCACACGAATGAGAAATCATCTGGCAGGTCAGAAAAGATTGTATGCAATCTAGATTCTATGTAGAATGGTAAAATTTCCGGTACAATTCCAGAGATTTCCTTGTCAAGAAAATCCATCAATCTTTCGGACGAACTCTTACCCCTCATCACAGTATGCTCAAATCCCGAATATACGCCATCAGAGTACAGCAGATATGTCTTCCCATCTTCGACTGAGAACGTACCAATATCTGTGTCACTGTAAACATAGTCGAACATTCCTATCGGTAACACGTTCTTCATTTTCATCTCTTCGAATCTCGCTTCATCGTAAACAATGATGTTCGGATGCCCACAATTCAAATATTCCACAGTACCGTTTGGTTTTATTTTGAGAAAGATACCCGTTATATAGTTGTAGCCAAGAACAGTCTTCATACTATCGGAAAGTTCATTCACCGCTTTAACTATTGAATCGGATCGTCGCATTGCGGAGCGAAAGAGCGATTTGATAGAAGAGCAGAGCAGTGCCGATTGCAAACCGTGTCCTGAAATATCTGCTATATAGAGAAAAACATCACCATCTGTTGTAAAATAATCGTAGATATCTCCGCCAACCACTTCCGATGGTACATAATGCCCAGTAAGCCATATATTCGATTTCAAATCAATACTTGGCGGCAGCATAAGTTTCTGAAGCTGATTAGCTAAATTCAAGCTCTCTTTGAGCTCTCTGTATAGGTTTTCAACGCGTTCTCTGCTTTTCTTAAGTTCTATGGAAAGGGCAACTTTAGATATGAGTTCGATATCCATTGCTGGCATTTCTATGAAATCTAAGATGCCTATTTGATACAAGTTAAGGAGTATATCGTATTCCTTGTGTCGTATCATTAACAATATAGGCAAATCTCTTAGATCTGTCTCCGTTTTGATTTCTCTCACCCATTCGTATGCAACCTTGAGGGATGAATTGTAAATCAATATCATTTGGATATCACGTTCAGTTAATAACTCTGATAAGTCCATAACTTCTAGGACGTCGTATCCAACGAATTCTAAAATTTTGTGTGCATCGGATGTTACTTGCAGTGAACTAGTGAGTATACATACTTTATCCGCCAATAATACAACCCCCAATATAGCTTCCACAGACAATTTCATCCAGAATCGATGTCTAGCATAGTTATTTTGATGATATAATAATAATGTACTTCAATGTACTTTTCTAAAATCAATTATATTTATTATACCAAGAATTATATTATTCGGTATCATCTATTTTGGACAATCTTTTTGAAGGTCTTTCAAACATTACAAATTAGGAGGGGTTCAGATGAGCAACTTGAAAGTAGGTATCATTGGTGCAGGTAGTGCTGTTTTTTCGATGAGAATCATATCTGATTTGTGCAAAACACCTGGTCTCAGTGGTACACACGTCTGTTTGATGGATATTGATGAAAAGCGTCTGAATAATGTGTTAATCCTTGCAAATGAACTGTCTAAATACTTTGGAGCTAACTTGACATTCGAAAAGGTAAGCTCCATTGAGAAGGCTATCGATGGTGCGGATTTTGTTATAAACACAGCCATGGCTGGTGGACACGGATATCTTGAAGAAGTACGAAGAATAGGTGAGAAACACGGCTATTACAGAGGCATAGACTCACAAAATTATAATTTCGTCCATGATTATCGTAACCTCACAAATTGGAATCAGTTTGCACTATTTCTGAAGATAGCCAAGACAATTGAAAGGAAAGCGCCAAAAGCATGGTATTTGCAGGCAGCAAATCCCGTGCTTGAGGGCACAACCCTTGTTTCAACGCAAACAAATATCAAGATGGTCGGATTTTGCCACGGGCATTACGCAGTGGAGATGTTAGCTAAACTTGTTGGAGTAAAAGAATACGAATGGCAGGTAGCTGGTGTAAACCACGGTATATGGTTGACAAAATTCACAACGAAGGATGGCAAAGCGCTATATCCAGAGATCGACAACCACAAGGGAAAATTGGAACACAAACCTGACTCACCATTCGATGATCAGTTGTCGCCTGTTGCATGGGACATGTACGATTTCTACGGTCTATTCCCGATAGGTGATACTGTAAGAAATTCAACTTGGAAGTATCATAGAGATTTGCAGACAAAGATAAAATGGTACGGTGCACCTTGGGGTGGTGCAGATTCTGAACTTGGCTGGAAATGGTACGTTGATGGTTTAACCGATATTGTAAGCACCGTAGATAAATTTGCGGAAGTGGTATCAAAAGGTCTAAGGTTGGACCAAGTGAAGACTGGTACCGAGATAGATAATTCGATAAACGATATCCTCGGTGAGAAACTTAGCGGCGAACAACATGTGCCATTTATCGATAGCATAGTCAACAAGAATAAGAGACGTTTCGTAGTGAACATGCTCAATAATGGAAAGATAGAAGGGCTGGACGATGACATTGCTGTAGAAGTATGTGCTCAAGTGTGTGGTGAGAACATAGAATTCGAAGAAACAAACTTGCCAAAACGCATCGTAGATTGGTATCTAAAGCCTAGAACCTTACTTGCTAAGCAAGCACTCGAAGCGTTTCTAACAAAAGATACGAGATTGATAGCAGATATACTTGAAAGAGATTGGAGAACTAATAATAGTGAGCAAGTACGTGGACTCATCGATGAACTCTATCCATTCGTAATTGCAGAGATGAAAAAGATAGAAGATGAAAAATAGAGCAAAATAGAATAAAGAAAAATAAAGAATCCCCCAAATAGGGGGATTTATTTTCTGATTGAATTTATGCCATTACTGCGTTCATGATTTTGTTTCTCTTATCATTTCCATAACTTCCTCACCGCCAAACATTCGCTTAATTTCTTCCATCTTAGCCTCGCCGCTGAGTTCGGAAACTACACCTGTATCACCATTCCTCATGAGTGCAAAATGTTTATCTGCCTTCAATGCGATTTGCGGCAAGTGCGTAACGATTATTATCTGATGATTTCCTGACAATTTTTCAAGTTTTTCAGCTAACTTCACTGCTGTGACACCGCCAACTCCAGAATCGATTTCATCGTAGACGAGTACATCAGTTGAAGTAACAGAAAGTTCCAAAGCCAACATTATTCGAGAAAGTTCACCACCGGATGCAATCTTTCTAAGTGGGTAAAGCGGTCCAGTAGAGAGCGTACTGCCAACCAACTCCACATCGTCAATCCCTGTTGAGTTGAAAGGTACCTCGCTAAACGAAAAACCGACTCTTGCATTCATGTTTAAATCGTTTAGATGTTCTGTGATAAGACCTTCAATTTTTTTCGCGGCATCTTTTCTCGTCTTACTTATATTATTCGCAAGTTTAGTTAATTGCTTCTCCAAATTCCTCTTCTCTTCCACCGCATTGATTAGTATCTCGAGTTCCCTTGCTTTTTGATCATATTCAATTTTCCAAGCTGCAAGATTTTCTAATACATCTTCTGTGGTTGGTCCATATTTGCGTCTTAATTTCTTATATATTCCAAGTCTATTTTCGATATCTTCGACGTCCATCTCTTCTATCTTCGACAGCTCCTTTTGAATGCTATTCTCCAAATCGGCAATAGACTCAATCAGTGAGTCCAATTTCTCGTGAAATTCCTCATCTAAGAGCGAATAGAATTTCCTTGTACCACCTTCCATATCTTCAAGTTGCTGAATTGCGGCGGTGTAGTGCTGAATTAGAATCTGAATGTTTGAAGCATCCTTATAGATCTTTTCTAGATCTCGTTCTTCGCCTACAGATAGATGTGCACTTTCCACTTCTTCTATCTTCGTTTTTAATTCTTCCAAACTACTTTCAATCTCTTCTTTGTCTAAAGTACTGAGCGTCTTATTGACATACAGGTAGCTTTGGTACGTGACCTTATAATCTTCCACAAGTTTTTCATCCTTTGCAACTTTGTCGAGGATGTTTAAAATGAACATTTTATCAAGCAATTTCATCTGTGAATTCTGTTTGTGAATTGCTATGAAATTCGATACGATATCTTGCACGACATCTCTACTGGAAAGTTTGCCATCGATTTTGTAGAATAGTCTTTTGTTCTTTCTCTCCACAGTAAAAATATGCTGACCCGTACTTAATTCTAATTCACCACTAACAACATCACTATCAAGATCTACTACCATATCGGCACTGAATGTGTCACTCCTGAGATTCTGATAATCCAAAAACGCACCAATTACATCCAAAAGCAAACTTTTCCCAGTTCCAGTCTCGCCTGTGATTACATTCAATCCGCTTGAGAAATATATGTCAACATCCTTCAAATACACATATTCATTTATATGAAGCAATTCTATCAATTACTTCACCTCAGTTAGGGAAAGGGTCATTTTTTCAAATCATCTTTGTCAAACGAATATGGGAGAAGTTGATTCACGGATGTTTGGATGATATCTCCCTTCAAATTCGTTAGTACCACTTCAAAGTCACCAAATTCAGACATTACTTGTCGGCATGCACCACACGGAGATACTGGCTCTTCGGTATCGGCTACGACAACCAAAGTTTCGAATTCTCTTTCCCCTTCGGAAATTGCCTTGAATATGGCGGTACGTTCAGCACAATTCGTAAGTCCAAATGAAGAGTTCTCTATATTAACCCCCGTATAGACCTTTCCACTTTTTGTAAGTAATGCGGCACCCACTTTGAAATTAGAGTATGGAACGTATGCGTTCTTCATAACATCTTTAGCAATACTTATAAGTTCTCCAATGCTCGTTTTACCTTCCTTTAAATCTTGTATCTCCAACGTATCTTTATTCTTCTTGCTCTTCTTGTTCTCTTTTTCCTTCGTCTTCTCTTTGTCCTGTCTGTTCTCTTTCATCGATTGAAACCTCCTTTTTAGCATTCTTTTCGATATTCTCTATCTTTACAAGTACCTTATCTATTCTATTTCTTGAAGCTGCAATGATCTTGTAAGTAATATTTCCTTCTGTAATCTTCTCACCAACTTTTGGAATGTAATGGAACTTGTCTAAGAGATATCCAGCCAATGTTTCAAACTCTCCTTCGGGAAAATCTATCCTCAATTCTCGTTCGATATCATTCAAGGCGATTGTTGCATCCACAAGATACGAATTTGCATCTATCTTCTTAATACCTATTGTCTCGTATTCATCATACTCATCCATAATCTCGCCAAAAATCTCTTCCAATATATCTTCCATTGTTACTATTCCTGCAGTTCCACCGTATTCATCTACAACTATCGCCATATGCACCTTTCTTGTTTTGAACTCTTTGAGTAGCTCAGAAACCGGCATCACTTCAGGTACGAACAACGGAGTTCTCATCATTTCCTTAACTCGTACCTTATCTAAAACATCTGTTCCTCGGGAAGCTATAAAAGAGAGCAGGTCTTTTGCATAACATATTCCAACGATGTTATCTATAGTTTCTCTATAGACTGGAACCCTCGAATATTCCTCTTTCATTATTAGCTCTGTAACTTCCCTTATCGTCTGCGTTTCCTCGACTGCAATTATATCAACACGTGGAATCATGATCTCCTTAACAAGCGTTTCATCCATTGCTATTGTACGCTGAATCATCAGACCTTCTTCGTGATCAATGGAACCTTCTTCTCTTCCCATTTCAAGATACGATGCAATCTCATCGATCGTTATGAACTGTGCATCTTGAACAACATGTCCACCAAATAATCTCACAAACAAATTTGCAATTTTTACAAACATCGTTATAACTGGTGATAATACTTTCGAAAGTGGCGCTACAATCTTCGTGCTGAATTCAAAAAAACGTTCGCTGTTCTGTCTTGCCAATATTTTTGGCGTAATCTCACCAAAAATCAATAGCACAAATGTCATTACTAAAGTTGATACAATTGTAGAAATAGACTCTGAAGGAATCAATTTGGATATGGCTACAGCTGCAATAGAGGATGCCAGTATGTTCACCAAGTTGTTTGATATCAATAGCCCCGTTAGAAACTGGTTGAATAAGTGAATCTCACTCATTTCTTCCTCGTTTTCCTTATTTTTAGCCAAGTTCCTCAGTTTTAATTTACTTACAGATGTCAATGCTGTTTCCGATGCCGAGAAAAACGCTGATAGAACGAGTAGAAACAAGATCGCCAAGATGCTCCACAAATAACTCAGAGGGTCCTCCACAGACACCTCACCTCCATAACGTTTTGATGTTGATTTCATGTAAACCGAACATAACAATGTATATTATACCATTTTCTTTGAAATTTTGAATCAATGGAACATGCTGACAGTGAAGTTCCTTCAATTCTGTGGTGCACAAAAAGGCAACAGTTATGGTATAATCTAATCATTCTGAATGAAAGAAATGAAGAAAATTAATAGATCAATTAACTAGATTGAGAGGGTATTTGTCATGGATAAATCAATTGCTATCGAGGAAATTGCCAACATATTTTCACAGTCAAATATATTCTTCCTGATGACAGACAGAGAGGGCAATATACTTTCTCATACATATAATGTACCCGAACGAATTAAGAGGGAAAAATGTGTCGTTGGCCTAGATGAAAATCTTGACAAAGCCTTTAGAGAGTTCATCGACAGTGAGCAAAGAACCATTGAACAAATCGTAGAAATGAAGACTGAAATCCTGCGTTTAATCTTTTCGAAAGTAGAGGAAAGCATTCTGATTTTTGGAGAAACTATCACAGAAAAGGTGTTAATAGACAACTACATGAATGAAAGATTCGAAACATTGACAACATATCTGGAATTTGCACCCATATTTTTCGTAGTCTTAGATGAAAATGGAAATGTGAGCTACATAAACACTTGGACACTCAATAAAACTGGTTACAGATTGGAAGAGGTAGTCGGTAAGAACTGGTTCGATGTATTCATACCGTCTGATATCAGAGAAATGGTAAGAGGTGTGTTCGTTCAGATTCGACAAAGGAACATAGAGATGAATCAATCTTACGAAAATGAAATACTCTGCAAAGATGGAAGCAAACTTGTGGCACTTTGGGAGAACAAACTAATACTGAAAGGCGATACTTTTGGTGGCATCATCAGTGTTGGAGTTGATGTAACAGATAGAAAGATAAGAGAGGTCGAAGATAAGGTGATGCTCGAATTATTGCAGGCCTCCTTGGAACAAGATTATACTATTGCCTTTGAGAAAATAGGGAACATCCTTGCAAGTACATACAAAGTGCGAAAACTAACGGGACTTGTGAGAGTTCCAGAGGATAGTTATGAATTTACGATTATAAAGCCAAGCAACGGAGAAAACGCCGAAAATAGTGAGAGGTTCGAAGAGAAGGAATACGTAAGGAATGTTGCTGATCGGTCAATCAAAATAGACATAGCGGTAAGTAATTTCTCACAGCTTGTAACAGAAAACAGTCTTGAGAGAATTGCAAACATACTTTTTTCGTTCATAGATAGGATATATTACATACAAAGATTAGAGGAAGCATCTTTTAGAGACACATTAACAAGTTTGTTCAACAGGCGATATTACATGATGGTACTAAAAGGTGAGATACTCCGAGTTAGGAGATACAATACATCATCCTGCGTTGTTATGATAGATTTAGATGGATTGAAAAAAGTGAACGATACGCTTGGTCACGATAAAGGTGACCACGCACTCAAGCTTGTTGCGCAAGTACTAGCTGAAAACATCAGAAAAACAGATATCCCAGCTAGGTTTGGCGGAGATGAGTTTGTACTACTTTTAACGGAAACAAAAATCGAAAATGCAAAGGTCGTAATCCAGAGAATTATTGACGAACTGGATAAAAAATACATTGATAGTATGAAAATATCCATCAGTGCTGGAATAACAAAGATAATGCCAACTGATGATATTGAAGGTATCTCGGTAATGAAACGTGCCGATGAATTATTGTATAGAGCAAAGAAGTCTGGTAAAGGCACATTTTTCTGTGATGATTTGCAGATCAAAGAATAAAAGAATAGATAATCATTCGCTGCAAAACATATCTCTAACCTCTTTGAAAGCTTCAGTGAGTGTGTCTATGTCATAGTTACCTGGTGTAGACCTTATATGTGAGGCAGTTGAAACAATTTTTACCCACTTTTCTATATCATCGTCCGATATGTCTATGTTGAGCTTAATGCCGATATCCTCATAAAATCTGTAAAGTGAACCATCGAAAAGCGCTTTTACCGTTTCTGCCTTTTCTGTGTTTGCATTTCTCAACTCAAATGGTAAAAATATCGCTGTCGCCAATCCATGTTTGATTCCTTTATCTGTTGTCAAATTGTATCCAAGGGCATGTGCAACTGTTGTACTTGTTTGTGCAATTACCATACCTGCCAACATGGAAGCAAACATTATCCTTTCTCTGTAATACTCGCTTTCCGGATCATCCAATAGTCTTGGTAAGAATTCCTTGATATTCTTCATAGCCTCCATTGCTAAAACATCCGTTAGAGGTGTTGCATTTAGCGATATGTATCCTTCCATTGCGTGTGACAATGCATCGAGAGCTGTAGAAATTGTCAGCTCTCTTCCCATCGTAATCGTATAACTGTAGTCAACAAAGGCGATAGTTGGAAATGTGCATTTGTTGTTACTGAATCCCATTTTTCTTCCATCTACTGTCAATACAGAAAACTGTGTCACCTCACTGCCCGTACCTGCTGTTGTAGGTATGCAAACTATTTTCTTTGCACTCGTATATTTCGTTGCATCGTACAAATCTCGTACATTCAACTGAGGATTATCCAAAAGTACAGCAACTGCCTTTGCCGTATCCATTGGACTTCCACCGCCGAGTCCTATAACAACATCGATATCTGTGGTATCTGTGAATTCACTACAAATTTCTGGTATGAGTTCTATGGGTGGATTTTCCGGTGTAGTATCGTATATTCGCACATATTTGCCTTCCAGTGCCTCTAAAACATCGTCCAAACTTCCATTTTTCATCGAACTCTTACCGGTAATCACAAGGAAATGTTCTCCAAGTGACCTGAGAATTTCCCTGTTTTTCAAGACAGCACCTTTACCATAGATAACCTTCGTTGGCATGAAAAAATTCATGTTCATAATGTGCCACCCCTTTCTGATACTTTCCAATGTACACTCATCTAGATTATATTATATCAACAGAAAATTCTCAATCAATATAACTAGTCGATATGACTTCAACAACAATAAAAAAGAGCTGGTCTGTTAAGCTTTGCCAACCAGCTCTCGTATTAGTCATCTTGGTCACTAAATTTTATACAATTTTTAAGGTTATGGATTAGTGCTTATCATGTACAACGCTATGCCACCGAGTGCTATACCTATGAATGAAAGAACAATTGCTATCGTCCCAGTTTGGTTAGCTTGAGTAGCCTTTAAATCTTCTTTTAGTTTCGCGTTCTCCTTTTCAAGAAGAGCGATCCTTTGATCCGCCGTTGTAACTGTTGATTCCAATGTTATAACACTTTCTTTGACAGAGACAACGTCACTTTTTACTGAATCAATGTCATTTCTTACAGAGCTAACATCGTCGTTCGTTTTCGCAATTTGCGCATTGAGTTGAGCAGTTGTTGCATCGATCTTAACATCAAGCTCTGATTGTGCATTTTGAAGAGTTGCCACAGTCGATTCTAACGTGATCAGTTGAGAATCGGTATTCTGAAGTGAGTTCTTTAAGTTGTCAACATCGACTTTGACAACTGTTAGATCACCTTTCATACTATCGAGATCTGCAGACAAAACAGGAATAGCAGCTATCTTGTTGTTTATATCTACTATTGCCGCATCTGTATTCTTAACTTTTGTATCTAACGCCTGGATATTTGAATAAAGATCCTTGTCGTTTGTTTCCAATGTTTTCACATTTGTCTGCATTGTTTGAATTTGAGTTTGTAAACTTTGGATACTTGTTTGCATGTTCTGAATCGTTGTTTGCATACTTTGGACAGTAGATTGCAGTGTGGAAACATTGGATTGAGTAGGCATGGATTGAATCACGCTATTGATATCTGCAATACTCTTTTCCACAGATGTAACTCTATTGGAAAGAGTTGATACATTCAAAGCTGTCGTCGAAACTTGCGAATTCGTAGATTTTATACTACTGTCAAGACTATTGATGCTACTTTCGAGTGCTGCAACTTTTGCACTCAGAGAGTCTAAAGTCGAGAGCTTCTGACTTGTAGAATTTTGACTGTCCGTCAACGTTTTTACACTATTTTTGAGTGAGCTAACGTCAGTTTTCAACGTTGCTATGTCTTGTGACAGTGTATTTATGCTTTGGCCTGTAGGGGTTACTGACATAAGGGACCTAAGCTCTGTCACTTTCTGTACCAACGCATCGTACAGTGACTGCATGCCAGATACGTCAGTTTTTACGTTGTTTATATCCTGTGACAAAAGATCCACTTTTCCTGAGACAGTGTCCACTTTAGCGGATAACGCATCGATCTTTGTGTTAATTGTCTTGTCAGAATTGCTCAAGGAAAGTACCTGATCAGACAGACTCCTGAGTTGCGAATCTATATTCGCTGGTATCTGAGAGGTCTGAGCAGGAGTTGTCGTTGTAACTGTAGTTGGTATCTTCTTCTCAACTGCAGCTATCTTGTCGTTGGTGATGGTCATCAACCTGTAGAGTGCTACCGCAAGTTGGTATCTTGTGAGTGACTGGTTACCTTGGAACGTACCATCCGGCATGCCGCTTAGTATACCGAGTTTAGAGAGTTGCTCGACAGCATCGTAAGCCCAGTGGTTTGCTGGGACATCTTTGTATGTTGCTGAAAATGCTGTTGAAACGACAATAACCAAAAGTAAAGTAATGCCTAAGAACTTCCTCATAATAAACTACCTCCTTAACGCTAATTTGAATGTTTAGATAATTTCAACCAATTTTTCCGGGATCTTATCAGCGGGCAGAACAAAGTCCGCATACCCTTCGTCTACGACTGCTTTTGGCATCCCATACACAACACAAGTCTCTTTGCTTTCAGCGATGACTATCCCCTTAAAGAATTTCACCTTAAAAGCACCCTTTAAGCCATCCTTCCCCATACCTGTCAAAATCATCGCTACAGTATTCTCTTTATAAATCTCAGCAACTTTATCCAATGTATAGTCAACGGATGGCCTTACGTTATTTATTTTCTCGGTCTTGTTATCGATGTATATCGTACTCTTTCTGTCTTGATGTTTTATTCCCATGTGATAATCTCCAGGAGCAACGTATACACAACCAGGTTGCAATACATCACCGTTTTCAGCTTCCTTAACTGACAAGTTTGATATTTTATCCAACCTTTGAGCTAATGATTTGGTAAATCCAGCAGGCATGTGTTGAACGAGTAAAATAGGTGCTGGGAAATCCTTGGGAAGCGGAGGTATGACCAAGTCAAGTGAACGCGGACCACCAGTTGATGAACCTATAACTACGACTTTTCCTGAGACTATCGATTTCATCTTCAGTCCAGCAAGAGGTTTTCTCTGATACACGAGCTGGCTAACGCTTACCTTCATCGCATCTCTTATCTTCTGTGCAAGCTCTGGACCCATCTTGCGAAAATCCATCGACACACTACCTGATGGCTTAGCCACAAAGTCCGTAGCACCAAGTTCCAGTGCTAAGAGTGTTATCTCAGCACCTTCTTCAGTTAAACTACTGACCATAATTATACGAGTTGGTGCTCTCTTCATTATCTCTTTAAGTGCCTCTATACCATTCAGCTTTGGCATCTCTACATCCATCGTCACTACATCTGGTTTATATTTTATTGCCAGTTCTACCGCTTCCAACCCATCTTTCGCAGTAGCAACCAACTCCATATCTGATTGTTGATCTATTATATCCTTCAAAATCATTCTCATAAAAGGAGAATCATCGGCTATCATTACCTTTATTTTTCCGTTTGATTTCTCTTTTTCCAACTTCTCACCACCCTGATGCTCAATATAGGAAAGGCAACTATTGATATTATAGCAAAAATCTTTGCAACTTCCAAACTCCAATCGAATAAAAGTCCTCCAAAAACAACAATACCCACAGTCACGGAAAATATGGATGCCCAAAGTACAATACCAGCACTGACATCCTTTATGATCTTTATTATAGGATGGTATTCTTGACTATACAAATTCATCAATTGTTCGATAATCGTATTTATCAATTCAGACCATATGACAAAGAACACAGCAAATATGATCCAGAGTAGATCCTCTCTTGGTACGGGAAGGAAAAGTGTGGTCGACAATACAATTAGGCCTATGATAAAATGAACTCTGAGATTTTTTTCAGAAGCTATCGATTCAATTATTCCATCTATTGCGTGTGAAAAGGATTCACCAAGATTATTCGAACCCAATTGTTCGTTTCTGTTTTCTTTGTATTCTTGGCTTGAATACTTTGTCTGTGAGTGACGCGCCAAGCTTGATCGCCTCCAAGTTCATGTCGTAATACTTTGGATTTACTTCTTCTCTAACGGCCATGTAAAGTGTTTCAAAATCGGTTATGGCCGTACTCTTTACCATAGCACCCATGAGGATCATATTTGAAACCATTATATTACCAAATCGTTCAACTGCCAATTTACTTGCCGGAACACCTATTGTTCTTCTCGTAATTCTCTTGAGGTCTTTAGGTAGATCCGATATGTGCGTGTTATCGTACACTATTATACCATTAACCGCTGCATATTTTCCATGTGTTACCATCGAAGGATGCATGATTATTAACGTATCAAAAAGTACTGCTTTGGGATAGAGTATTGGCTCGCTTGAAACCAAAACATCACAATAGCTGGGCCCGCCACGTACTTGCTCTGTATAATTTTGAGTCTGTGCAACGAATTTCTCAGATATTGCAAATGCTTCGGATAATATATAACCGGCCAACAAGTTCCCTTGTCCACCTATACCGGCAATCCTTATTGAGAATGGCCTTTCCATCTTCATTCCCCCTTAGCATAATTGATTCTGTAGCGAGTGTAGAAATCTTGCTTTGTTTCATCTTTCTTGAACACGCCTATTACTATCTTGCCCTTTAATTCCTCTTCGGTCATCTTCTCTGCTCTTTCCTTTGTAACAGAGTTATCTTTGAAATAATCCATCATCTGCCAAGGTTCTCTTAAACCATTGTATCGTCCATAATAAGTATGGCAATTAGAAAGTATTTCCACAACCGCAGTACCTTTATGCATCAAGGCTTCCTTTATGTATTTCACACTCATTGGATAATGATACACCGTTGAACGTGCAATGTAAGTTGCACCTGCTGCCAAGGCAAGTTTCACAACGTCAAATTGGTCTTCAACATTTCCATAAGGCATCGTTCCTGCAATACTACCGTTCGGTGTTGTCGGCGAATGTTGGCCACCGGTCATACCATATATCATATTGTTGTAAATAATTATTGTTAGATTTATATTTCTCCTGCACGCGTGAATAAAGTGATTACCGCCAATTGCTGTCATGTCACCGTCTCCACCCATGACAATTACCTTGAAATCAGGTTTTGCAAGTGACACACCCGTAGCAAATGCGATTGCTCGACCGTGCAGCGTATGCATCGTATTGAAATCTATGTAACCAGTAGCGCGTGAGGAACATCCTATACCAGAAACTACAGCAGTCTCCTCCGCCTTTAATCCTGACTGATCAAACGCCTCTAAGAAGCTCTTCATGATAATACCATTACCGCATCCTGGGCACCAAACTGTTGGCCATCTGTCACTCCTCAAGTAACTTGCCAAATTATCCCTTTTCAACCTCTTCACCTCCTACCAATTGTACACCACAAGTACTAAAAAAGAAATCAGTAAGTGAATCAGGGTAACCTTCGATGAATACAACACGCTTTATTCCGGCATTCACTATCAATCTCGCACAAACAGAACAAGGCTTATGTGTTACATAAATTGTTGCTCCTTCAGTTGATATACCGAATCGAGCTGCCTGCATCAACGCATTCTGCTCTGCGTGCAATCCGTAGCATATTTCCTGGTTTTTCCCTGACGGAATCTTCAAATCATCCCTAATGCAGCCAATCTCATCGCAATGTGGAAAATTTGAAGGGGGCTGGTTGTACCCAGTTGCGAGAATTCGTTTGTTCTTGACAATCACAGCACCAACTTTTCTGTGGAAGCAAGTTGACCTTTCCGCAATCATACTGGCCACTCTCTTAAAATAATCATCCCAATCTTCACGTTCATTTTTCTTGGGTTTTATGGTAACATTTTTAAGGTATTCATCCAAGTCCATCTAAGAACCTCCGAATTTTTCGTTCTTTTATTTGACACCATAATTCTAGAACATTACCAAAACAAAATCAAACCTAGACAAGAGGTGACTAAAGATGCATAATTCTGAAATCTTCGTTGTTAGGTGTGAAATCGGTTCTATACTTATTTATTGTAGCACATCCGAAGAGAGATTGTGTGAACGAATTGAATTTTCCGATGAGCAACTTGAGGAAACTGCTGAGAACATCTTTACATCACAAATCAAAGAATACTTGAATGGTAGTATAAAAGTTATAGATTTTCCTGTATCCTACAAGAAAGATACCAAATTTGCACACATCTTGGAGCAATTGAGGGAACGTGTAAATTATGGTAGAATAATTACGTATGCTGATTTGGCAACAATCTGCAATACCACACCCAGAGTTGTAGGATTTGCAATGGCTTCAAATCCACTGCCTTTGTATTTCCCATGTCATAGAGTCGTTGCCAAAAACTCTCTGGGCGGATTTGGTGGAAGATTCAATATATCGAGCAACTCAGCGAGTAAGAACAAGATAGACGGAATGAAGTGGAAAAAATACCTTTTGAACCTGGAGGGATCAATTTGAAAAGATTTTTGTTAATTTTGTTTATCATCATTGCAGCTGTATCGTGTGTGGTACCATTAGCCATATACGAATGGTATACAGGAAGACTAGAATTACCACAGAACAACGTACCTTCAAGTCTTATTGTCGAATACTCTGATGGCACACCGCTTTATACGCCAAAGACAGTGTGGGTGGATTTTGATAATATCCCAACTTCTTTGAAAGACTTTGTAGTAGCATCTGAAGATAAGAGATTCTACACACACAGTGGCGTAGATATATTTGGTATAATCCGTTCGGTCATAGTTATACTGACAAGTGATGAGATACAAGGTGGAAGTACAATAACTCAACAACTTGCACGTACATTGTATCTCACAATGGAGCAAACATGGACAAGAAAGATAAAAGAAGCATTCATAGCATTGTGGTTGGAACAGAACTATTCAAAAAACGAGATACTGGAACTATACATAAACTCAGTTTATTTGGGAAATGGTGTGTTTGGCTTTCCTGCAGCAGCAAAATATTATTTCAACAAGGCACTTGACCAACTCAGCACGTCAGAAATCGCAATGCTTGTAGCAACGCTCAGATCACCCGAAAAAGCTAATCCTTTGAAAGAGTTGAATACAGATTTCTCCAAAACAGTTCTTAGGAAGGCATTAGAGGAGAAAGTGATAGGGTCTGGCGAATACGACGAAGCACTTAAAAAGATCGGCGAGAAACATTTGTACGCTATAAAGAACGCCAGTCAAAGTTTTGACAATGATCTATTCTGGATAGTTGTACTTGAGCTCAGAGACCTTGGCTTTGAGTTGGGTAATTTGAGAAATGGCTCTAGAGTAAGGACAACAATCGACAAGAACACGCAAATGCTCTTGAGCAGCAACATAGATAAATCAAACATGGCCGGTCTCATCGTTGAACACACTACCGGAAGAATACGTGCAGCTTACGGGTTGGGTATAAACAACGGTAGAAGACAGCTCGGTTCCGTGGTCAAACCATTTTACTATTACCTTGCATTCATGGCAGGTTGGAACAAGAGCGACATACTTAAAGATGAACCTCTGACTATAGGAAAATGGTCACCTCAGAATTTTGACAAAGCGTTTTGGAAAGAAGTCACTTTAGAGAACGCACTCATATATTCTCGTAACGTTCCATCAGTAAATTTATTCATGGCATTGGGGCAAAATAACGTACAAAACTTCATGAAAAATGAACTAAAAGTTGGTGGGTATTATCCAAACGACGCTACAATTTCATTGGGTACGGTTGAAACATCACTAATAGACGTTGCGAAAGGCTTTGAACCTATTTTTAACGGTGGGATAGTGATACAACCAAGGTTAATAGAGTATGTCAAAGACAAAGATGGAATGATGCTCTATTCCTACAGGCCTGACATTGTAAATGTGGTCAAAGCACCAAAAAACATGAATCAAAGAACACCTACAGAGGCTTCGGTGATGATGCTTCAACTCATGGAAAAAGTTGTGACAATGGGAACCGGTAAGTCCGCTGCAATGCCTGGCAGGACAATATACGGTAAGACTGGTACCGCAGAGAAGAACGCATGGTTCGTTGGTGGTGATGGCAGGTATATATTCTTACTTGCGAAAGATGGCAAAGATCTAACAGGTGGTGGTAACGTCGCACCGATTTGGCGTAAAATTGCACAAAACATAGAAATTGGATATATAGATGTATCCTTACCTGTGTGGGCAAAAATTACTCCAACTGAGTCAAAGACTGCAGGTGAGACAACCATTGCCCCAAAAGAAAATGAAGGCATATCCATTACTGGCGAATCGAGTGAGACACAAAACGCTACCCCACCAGAAGAAACTATATACACCAGATTGCAAAATGGAGACATAACGGTAGATGAAATAGTAGATTTTCTCAAAACACTTGATTCAGATAAACAAGTAGAGGTATTATCGAGGATAAACGAGATAGATCAGGTCATTGCCTCAGAGGTATATCAAAAACTAAGTGGTGGTGGCCAATTCTAATAATATCTATTAGTTTCTATCACGTTGAGAGTGTAGATCGTACATCACACGTGCTTTCCCTGTCACACTCTCCACAAATCATAGACATCTTGGAGGTGATTGTGTGGAAAGAACGTTTATAATTCTCAAACCAAACACTGTACGCAGAGGTCTAATCGGCGAGATAATAAGGAGATTTGAACAGAGGGGAATAAAGATAGTTGGGATGAAGTTCCTGCAGATAACAAGGCAGCAAGCTGAAAGGCTCTACGAATGTCACAGAGGAAAAGAATTTTATGACGAATTGATAGAATTTATGACGAGCGGTCCTGTTGTAACGATGGTGTTAGAAGCGCCAAGGGTACTGGAACTTGTAAGACACATAGTCGGTTCAACTGATCCATTGAAGGCCGAAGCAGGCTCGATAAGGGGAGAATTTGCACTCACCGTTACAAAGAATTTAGTCCATGCCAGTGATTGTCCAGATAGCTTTGAAAGGGAGTCATCGATATTCTTTAGCCCAGACGAGCTCATAGAGTATTCACTCGACGTGCAAGATGACCTGTAGGTGATATGCGATAGTATCTAATGAAAACATCTGAAAATAGTTCACAAAGTAGTTCAAATAGATAAACAAAGCCGGAGCATGGTCATCACTCCGGCTTTTTAGTTGTCTTGGTACTATCTATTCAACTGGCTACTTCCCACCATTTTGGCGCAATTCCATTACGATCGTCTCAAGTAATGAGACTTTCCCAGACAACTTTTTTACCTCGTCTGTCAATTTACTGACGGCATCATACAACACGATTATATCCTTATCTTGTTCCAAATTCTTTGCAGAAACCTTTTCTAATTGGGCAGAAATCTGACCTATATCATCTTTAAGAACAGAAATCGCTTGCTCTAAATAATCTGCCGAAACCTTTGAATTATTCATATCATAAATCAGATTCGTGTACTCTTCAAGTAAAGATAATCTCGTGAGGATATCCTCATTTTGCACTTCTACTGCATTCACACCGTCTTGAAGAGATTGCATTTGTTCTAGATTAACTGCTGCTTCAAGGGATTTTATTCTATTCATGATATCAGCTATAGAAGCATCTGCATCTTCCTTTGTCAAATAAACCCCCGATATGCTCGACAAGGCATTGCTATGGTCGCCAAGAATTTCGTAAATATTCAGTATCTGATCGTTCAAAATGTCAGTTGAAACATCCAGGTTATCAATAGCTTGCACAAGCTGGTTCACATCATCGACCGCGGCATACAATTCGTCCATCTTTGCATTGATTTGGTCAAAGAGTGTCTCAACTCTTTCGCTATCTACCTTATTTGAGAGAGAATCATACATCACATTGAGATACTCTTCAACATTTGATATCCTCAAGTCTAACTCCTCATACATCGGTTCTAAAGACAACTCTTCTGTTTCACCTTCAGCAAAAACGAAAAGAACACATACAACCGTTATGATCAAAACTAACAACTTTTTCATGCTATCCCCTCCTTTTCAAGTTGATTCCAAATTGATTCCCGTTGGATCCTTAGATACCAAATTCGCCAATCAAATTATACAACAATTATTCCATATTTGTGCACAGAAAATCAAGAACACCTGTTTTATTTGCTCTAACATCCTTGTATAGTTGTCACCCATGATTTCTCTACTATCATCGGTGCAATGATTTCACAAACTGATTAATTGAGACAAACAGATAGAAACACGCAGCAATTAACGATAATCTATCAACGTTCAACAAAAATCGACGTTAGCCACTCAAAATCGACTTTGGTTAATAAGAGAAAAGAGAATAGAATTTAATAAATACTTGCGTAAGGTAGAGAATAAGAGAAAACCTTATCAACAATTTGCAGGATGAACAATTTCCCTGCGGTTGCTTGGTGAGGTTTTTTTGTTTTTACAAGAATTCTCCAAAGATTGGTTTTCTTGTTAGTTGAAGTTACCATCTTTCAAATTAGAGGGGGTGTACGTTATGAAAAAAGTTGGTGGCTGGCTCATATTTGCACTTGTTTTGATATTTGTTGGAAGCTTCCTTGCCCAGATGTTCAACACATCGTTTTATACAGTTAAAGTGAAGCGAATTAAGTTTGACACGGACAAAGGGACACTATCCGGGCTCTTGTATTTACCAAAGGGAGCAGACAGCACCGATCCACGACCTACGATCATTACTACACATGGCTATCTAAACTCGGCAGAAATGCAGGATGCTGCTGCAATAGAGATGTCGAGAAGGGGATATGTGGTTTTGGCGTTGGACATGTATGACCATGGGCATTCTGTGAATAAGACACAGTACGATTCAGCAAAAGCATTTTTCTCCTTTTGGCCATCGTCTCAATACGATGCCGTACAATATATGTACAATCAAGATTACGTACTGAAAGATGAGAAAGGGAATGGTATAATTGCAGTAGCAGGGCATTCTATGGGTGGCTTTTCCTCTACAATGGCCATGGTTATGGACGAACAAGATTATGCAAAAACTGGTATAAGAAAAATCTATGCTGGATTGCCAATGGGAGCAGACTACTTGTGGACCAGCTATTTAGGTGTGACTCCCGATGTAGCCTATGCTGCTTACGGTCCAAGAACGGTTGGAGTTGTAGCAGCACATTATGATGAATTTTTCTTTGATTCCGTAGCTGAGAAGACCGGTAATACAGTGGTTTTCAAAGATTTCATAGGTACACCAGAAGGAAAAGCTTTCTTAGGCAATCCTGCTAATCCAAGTGAAGGTGTTATGTACACTTTGGATAATGGCGGGAAAAGAGTAATCTATGAGCCTTGGCAGACTCACCCTTGGAATCATTTCTCTTTTATTACTACCGGACATCAGATTTCATTCTATACCAAAGCTTTTGAAGGGTACACTTCTCCAAATCAAGTCAATGCAGGCTTGGGTAATGAAAATCAAATATGGATACTTAAAGAATATTCAGAATTTTTAGCATTGATAGGTTTCTTCTTACTCTTTATACCTCTAGTTATGCTTTTAATGAAAGTTCCATTTTTTGCAAAGGCCAAGACAGAAATGTCTCCTTATGTTCCAGAACCTACGAGTAGGAATAATAAAATAGTATTCTGGGTATTCTATGCATTTTCGGCGGCATTTCCAGCACTCTTTTTCCCATCTCTAATGAACAAAGATGGAACAGGTATCACTATAATACAGGTGCTGTCGCTGGTAATTTTGGGTCTAAGCTTACTATTTGGTGCACTCTTGCTCTCAAGAGCGAGAAAAGAAAAAGGCAGATCAGTGAAGACTGTAAGAAATGGAATGATATTCGTCTCGCTATCAAGTTTACTGCTTTTCTTGACAACAACTTTCAGGAAGAATCTGTTTGTACAAAGCAAATACTTCAATCAGCCAACAACTAACCAAATTGCCTTTTGGGCCTTGATAGTTTCTGAAATGATTCTCATACTGATGTTTGTGTCATACTATCTGAACAAGAAACAGTCTAACCTGACTCCAAAGCAATATGGTTTTGTAACCAAGTGGAGTTCAGTATTATCATCACTTTTGATAGCTATCGTAGTTGTTGCCATAGGCTATGCGATATTATACTTGGTAGATGCTATATTTGTAACCGATTTTAGGATATGGACTTGGGCTGTAAAGACATTTGAATCGCAGAATTTACTTGCAGCGATAAAATACGCTCCTTTCTTCTTTATCTTCTACTATATCACCGGTATTTCCATAAATGCAAACACTGGTTCTATGAAGAAGGGAGAAGGTTATTATTTGTCTTGCATTTCCATGGTCGGTGGTCTAGTTGTGTTCTTGGCATTACAATATGGACTTGTATTTTTCACACAAAGAGCACTTGTCCCCAATCAGGCTCTGAATCCGATTTTGCTCTTTGCACTTATACCATCGTTAATCGTAGCTACATTCTACACGAAGAAACTATACGAAGAAACTGGTAATGTCTACACAGGCGCGTTCTTAAATACAATTCTAATGACGTTGATTCTTGCAGCAAATACTACAACATATTCTGGGATTATTTAAGGACATTAATGACATTCATCGTTTTCTGAGTAGTATCGTTGACAGATAGTGGAGGTAGGCTATGGAAAGATACATTTTAGCAATCGATCAAGGAACAACAAGTTCGCGGGCAATTGTCTTTGATCACGACGGGAATGCTGTAAGTAGCGCCCAGCAAGAATTTTTACAGTACTACCCAAAACCTGGTTGGGTTGAGCATAATCCGAATGAGATATGGGCAACCACAATGGGAGTTATAGCTGATGCATTGGCTCGAGGTGATGTTAAGAGAAGTCAAATAATGGCCATCGGAATAACTAACCAAAGGGAAACAACCGTAATTTGGGATGCAGAAACTGGCAAGCCTATCTACAACGCCATCGTCTGGCAAGATAGAAGAACATCAGAAATATGTGACGATTTGAAAGATAGAGGACTATCCGAGAAGATCAAGGGCAAAACAGGATTGATGGTAGATGCCTATTTTTCCGGTACAAAGATAAAATGGATACTAGATAACGTTGAAGGGGCCAAGGAAGGAGCAAGAGCTGGAAAATTGAGATTTGGTACGATCGATACTTGGCTGGTTTGGAAATTGACGAATGGAAAGGTACACATAACCGATTACACAAACGCATCTAGAACAATGGTATACAACATATTTGATCTAAATTGGGATGAAGAACTGCTTGAAGAACTTCAAATTCCAAAATCCATCTTACCAGAAGTGAGACCTTCGAGTCAGGTCTATGGGGTCACAGATTCAGACATCTTTGGAGCAGAGATCCCAATTGCCGGTATCGCAGGAGATCAACAAGCAGCAACGTTCGGTCAGACATGTTACGAGAAGGGTATGATCAAGAATACATACGGTACCGGCTGTTTCATGCTCATGAATACTGGTGACGAACCGGTCCTATCGAAAAACGGTCTGTTAACGACGATAGCTTACGGAATAGATGGAAAGGTTTACTATGCACTAGAAGGTTCCATTTTCGTAGCCGGTGCCGCCATACAGTGGTTAAGAGATGAATTGAAGATAGTAGATAGTTCAGCAGATACAGAATACTTTGCAAAAAAGGTAGAAGATAACGGTGGAGTATACGTTGTACCTGCATTTACAGGTCTAGGTGCTCCTTACTGGGATATGTATGCAAGAGGTACAATAGTCGGTCTAACAAGGGGATCTTCCAAGGCACACATCATAAGGGCAACATTAGAGTCGATTGCATACCAGACTAGGGATGTTTTAGAAGCGATGGAAGCAGATTCTGGCATAAGGCTCAAGGCAATGCGCGTTGATGGTGGGGCATCATCAAACAACTTTCTCATGCAATTCCAGTCAGACATCCTCGGTATCCAAGTTGAAAGACCGGTTGTAAGTGAGACTACAGCCTTAGGTGCAGCATACTTAGCAGGTTTGGCAGTTGATTATTGGAATGGACAAGAAGAATTACTTAAAAAGTGGAAAAGAGATTCACTATTCACACCGAAGATGGATGAAGATAAGCGAGCAAAATTATATTTAGGATGGAAACGAGCTGTTGAAAGGGCAAGAGACTGGGCAAGAGAATAGTAAATAAGAAATGGTGGCCAAAAAAAGAACATTCACAAAGGTAATAATGTGATATAATAATCAAGTAGTTGAATAATCAAGTAAAGTGTTAGAAAGTAGATACAGCTGAATACAACTAAATACAATATGGTGGAGACTAAGAGAAAGCCATATCCCAAAAAGCGAGGAAATCTCACTTTTTGGGGTATGGTTTCTTATTTATAGTCATTACAGATGAACGGGAGGTTTGGCAAAGATGGTCGCAGTGATAGGTGGTGGCATCGTTGGAAGTTTGATTGCCAGAGAAATCAATAAGTATGTAGAGGATGTATACCTATTTGAAGCAAAAAACGGTATAGGTACGGGCGTTACAAAGGCGAATTCTGGTATACTTCATGGCGGATATGACGACCCACCGGGAAGTTTGAGGGCACAACTGTGTTACAAAGGTAATAGACTCTACGATGAGATTTCCAGAGAACTCTCCATCGAAGTCAAGAGAATAGGCTCTCATGTAGTTGCCTTAGACGAGAGTGAGCTTGCTGTGATAGATGAATTGGAAGAAAAGGCCGCAAGAAACAACGTCAAGGAATATCGTATCTTGAATAGAGATGAATTATTTGAAATGGAACCCTATTTGAGTGAAAAGGCCTTGAGTTCGTTCTACTGCCCAATAGCTGGTGTCACAGAACCATGGGAAGTTGCTATGCAAGCGGCAAGGTCTATAGAGCTCAACGGCGGCAGAGTATTCAAAGGCAAACGTCTTGTGGAAGTAGCTAAAAAAGATGGTAAATTTGAACTAACGTTTGAAGATGGTAGTACATACACAGCCAACTTAGTGATAAATGCAGCAGGTCTATATGCAGACGAAGTGGCAAAACTGTTCGGCGATGATGTACCAAAAATCTTTCCAATAAAGGGGGAGTACTTCCTTTTGGGAAAGGATGTAAGATATGTAAATTCAGTCATCTTTCCCATGCCTTCGGAATTGACCAAGGGTTGTCTAGTCATTCCCACGGTAGATGGAGGATTCTTGGCAGGTCCTAATGCTCACGGTGTACAATCGAAACAGGACTTCTCCACAACGAGAGATGGACTTGCAGAAGTTAAAGAAAAGACGTTGAAATTGATCCCAAGTTTGGATTTTTCAAGGAATGTAGTCAAGACATTCGCAGGCTTGCGACCGGAAAGCAGTGGCAAAGATTTCTACATAGATGTTGGTACGGATAACGTTATCCACGTTTCTGGTATCAGATCACCAGGCTTAACAGCTGCACCCGCCATTGCAAAATACGTTACCGAATATCTCATAGAAGAGAAACTGCACATCAATTTGGAAAAACGACAGAATTATATTGAACACGTAGAAAAAGTTTCGCATTTCGTCGAGACCGACTTCGACTATTGGAGCAAAGCGATTGAACAAGATCCAGAAGCAGGACAGATCATATGTTTTTGCAACAAAGTTACTAAGCGAGAAATAAAAGAAGCGATAAGAAATGGAGCTAGAACCATAGACGAAGTGAAATTTTCAACGAGGGCCTCGTTCGGTGAATGCCAAGGTAGTTTCTGTACTTCGAAGATACTGAAGATCATATGTGATGAAACTGGGCTTAGGCCGCAAGACGTGCTGCTCAACGAAAAAGGCTCTTGGATAATCGATTCAGAGGTGAGGTCAATATGAGATACGAGACAGATGTAGTAGTCATAGGTGCGGGCGGAGGCGGCATGGCAGCAGCCCTTTCTGCATACAAAAGCGGTGCAGATGTCATACTCATCGAGCGAGAAGAAGAAACAGGTGGTGTGCTCAATCAATGTATACACAATGGTTTCGGCTTGCATTACTATAAGAAAGATTTAAC
>DJGV01000013.1:105947-107832 GCA_002432805.1 Fervidobacterium sp. UBA5837
CATCCACGAGATAAAAACAAAGGCATTAGTCATGACAACAGGTGCAAGAGAGAGACATTTCAATTCCTTGGGCATTCCCGGCGATAGAGTGAGCGGTATTTTCACTGCGGGAGTTGCACAGAAATACATTAATTTGCAAAACCTAAGACCAGCCAACAGTGCTTTGATAGTTGGGTCTGGTGATATAGGTCTTATAATGGCCCGAAGATTACATTTAGAAGGTATCGAAGTAAAAGGTGTTGTGGAAATTCTGCCTTATCCGGGTGGATTGGAAAGAAACGTTCAACAATGCTTGAGAGATTACGACATTCCGCTTTACCTATCACACAGCGTAACGAGGGTCGAAGGGAGAAATAGACTAAGCAAAGTGTACGTCTCGCAGCTGGATGGTACTGGTAACATCATTCCAAATTCTGAAAAGGTCTTTGAAGTCGATGCTTTGATCACATCTGTCGGACTCATACCATCTGTAAAACCTGTCGAATTTGTCAAAACAGGTCCAGGAT
Source organism: Fervidobacterium sp. UBA5837 (assembly GCA_002432805.1). Lineage (GTDB taxonomy): Bacteria > Thermotogota > Thermotogae > Thermotogales > Fervidobacteriaceae > Fervidobacterium. Next base: position 106,454 of record DJGV01000013.1, read on the forward strand.
TCATAACTTCAAATACAAACCAAACCACCGAAGATTGGATATTTGCGGCAGGTAATTGTACAGTAGTTTTCGATTTAGTAGATTACGTTACAAGAGAAGGCGAAAAAGCTGGAAAATACGCTGCTCTTTATGCCAAGAATGAATATATATCACAGGAAAAAATCACCATAAAGAAAGGAAAGAACATAAATATAATCCATCCATCTTACATAGACCCAAATCAATCAACTAAATTGTACATCAGAGTATCAAGAGTATTCCAAAAAGCTGAGATAACCATTGAACCATTGGGTATAAAAATAATCGAAGAAGAAGCAAGACCATCGGAGATGGTGGAAATTCAAATAAAACCATTCAAGGACAATTTGTGTAAAGAAATAGAGGTGAGTGCACATGAACTTGGTTGAATACAAAAAGAAAAAAATCATCTGTACCAATTGCCCTTTAGGTTGTAAAATAAATCTTGTCTACGCAGATGCGGATGAAGTAGAAATAATAGAAGCTCAAGGCAACAGGTGCAAAAGAGGATTAGAGTTTGCAAAACAAGAAATCACAGATCCGTTGAGGGTAGTAGTTACAAGTGTAAGAGTTGAAGGTGGAGAGATTCCCATGGCTTCCGTTAGGTCTGACAAGCCCGTTCCACTGAGAATCATGGAAGAGATAATGGGCGTCATAAGACAAGCAAAAGTGTCAGCACCAGTCAGAAGGGGAAACATCATAATAGAAAATGTACTAAACACGGGTGCAAATATAATAATTACGAGAACTGTAAACAAGAAGTGAGATCAAGAGTAGGGGAGAGTTGCGATGCCAAATTTGGACGAACTGATTGAGGAATACACGATAATTCCTGCTGTCAGAGATCTGAACGATTTAGACGATGCGCTGAAAACTAAATCGCCAGTAGTATTCTTGTTGACAGGCTCCATTCTCGATTTGGAAGATATCTCATCGAAAGTGAGAGAAGCGCAGAAAGCACTCATGATAAATGTTGATCTACTCGAAGGCATTGCCTCCGATAAAAAGGGAATTGAGTTCTTGGCAAAGAAAAGATTTTGCGATGGAATCATATCAACCAAGACAAATGCGGTAAGGTCCGCCATGAAAGAGAAGATGCTTGCAATACAGAGGGTCTTCTTGATAGATTCTGGAGTTTTGAAATCAATCAGGGATTTGGTAGGAAGCGTCTCCGTACCGGATGCATTCGAGATATTGCCTGCTATAGCCGCTCCATATTTCATAGAAAACGTCCACTCAAAGGCATTAGTCATAGCAGGCGGCTTAATCACAAAGAGGAGAGAAGCTGAAGAATTGTTCGAAAAAGGAGTTAGAGGTATCTCTACAAGTGCCAAAGAGTTGTGGTTTTAAAACATAATTCT
>DJGV01000013.1:107865-161115 GCA_002432805.1 Fervidobacterium sp. UBA5837
AAACTTAAAAAGCGATACCATAGGCGGTATCGCTTTGTTGTAAAGATAGTAACCGTATAATATTCTTCTAATATTCTTCTAATATTCTTCTTTACAGAGAGGTGTTTAGTTGCAGTATCCGATGAGTTCTTTTGGCAATTTGGTATCGACATCTCCAAATACCATAATCAATTGATGTACAGGCTCACACTTTGGACTCTTCACCTTCATGTCGAGACCGATTTTCTGTAGCTCTTGTTTGAGTGTAGACATTGTTGAGAAGTCGTGCATACTCACAATAAAATAACCTGCTTTTGCAATTCTCTCTATCTCATTCCAAAGTAGCCTTTCTCTTTCCAACTTAAAATCTTTGAAACCTATGGCATATATGGCACTCTTTCTCGGTCTTGGCACATTCAAATTTTCTAACTTTCCAATCATACCAATCACCAGTGTTGGTGGAATACCATTCCCTTTGTAAGTATTGTAAAGAGAAGCATTGCCCGAAGCAACTGGCACATTTGCGAATTCACAGGCATCTTTGAGTCCCTTCATCTGTGCTGCCAATCCTTCTGGCTGTACATCCGGGTCCGCATAGTTTATCCCATCTGTAATTGCAAGTGGCCTTGCACCGACGGAAAGTGTTTTCCTCACACATTCAAGAAGCGTAATGTAAGCTGCCCAATATGGCTCTTGAAGTCCTAAATCTGCCCTGCTATGTATCACGAGCGAGTATCCACTAGAGCTCTTTACGCGTATTACTGCAGGTCCATAACCCGGCCTTACAACCGTGTCTGTACCAACCATGTAATCGTACCTTTCGAATACTCCGTGTGCATCAACATTCTTGAACTTTATCCAATTGAATTTCGGCATCTCCACTGGTCTGTATCCGTAAGTACGTTCTTCCGGCGATTCTTCAAGTAACTTGGCCGGTACGTCGATGACTGTCCCATCATTGTACTTTGCAACGTACCTTCCTGTCTCCGTTACTTCAACAACTATATCGGCGAATAGTAAGTATCTTCTCGCTATTTCAATCACTCTATTCGCCTTCTCAACGGACGTTACAACTGCCATCCTCTCTTGACTCTCACTAATCAATATTTCAACAGGATTCATATCCGGTTCTCTTAACGGCATTCTATCGAGATGTACAATGGCACCGAGATTTGCCTTTGCAACCAACTCACTCGTTGCTGAAAGTACACCTCCAGCGCCCAAATCTTGTGCCCCTTCGACCAATCCCTCTTCAACCATTTCGAGGAATGCCTCGATCAACATCTTTTCTGCAAACGGGTCGCCAACTTGGATTGACAGCTTCGTTGCTTTCTCACCTGTCAAGTCTTCTGAAGCAAATGAAGCACCGTGAATACCATCACGACCTGTTGCACCACCAAAGATCACTATAACTTGCCCTGGTTTCTGTGCTGTAGACGGTATCAAATGTTCGTTTCTTCCAACTCCAACGGCCATTACATTTACGAGTGGATTATACTTGTAGTAATCTGATATTCTTAACTCTCCACCAACAGTTGGCACACCGATAGAATTACCGTAATCCGATATACCATCGATAATTCCTTCAGTTACTTTATCCATGTGCAATGAATCCAAGATAGCTGTAGGTCGTGCACCCATAGCCAGTATGTCGCGAATGATTCCACCGACTCCCGTAGCAGCACCGTTGAATGGTTCAATCGCACTTGGATGATTGTGACTTTCCACTTTGAATGCAATGAAGTGATAGTCGTCCAATGGTACAATTCCAGCATTCCCACCAAAACCGACTCTTGGCAATTGCCTTATGTATCCTTTCGTATGCGAATATCCACAATGCTCACTCCACATCACCGTGAATGCCTCTATCTCTGCCTTAGTTACCTTTCTACCGAGTTTCCTCTCAAGTATATCGATGTACTTCATTACGCTACACCAACCTTTGTCTTCTGCAGCATGTTTTCACTACTTGTCTTGATATAGTTAAAAGCCGAAAGGAAGACCCTAAGTCCGTCATCCGAGCCAATCAGTTTCTCGATGGCACGTTCCGGGTGAGGCATTAAACCGAGCACATTCTTATTCTCATTCGATATGCCTGCGATGAGTTCATCGGCGCCATTGACATCTTGTGCGTAGCGGAAGATAACATTATCTTGTGAATTAACTAAACCATTTGTCTTTACATACCTACCGAAACCGTGCGCAATTGGCAAGTGAATCTTTTCCCCTCTTTCAAAATACCTTGTAAATGGGGTTTCGTTATCCACAACCTCGAGCTCAACTATCTTGCAAATGAACTTCCCAGTTGAGTTCTGAAGCAGTGCACCCGGTAATATACCCATCTCGATCAAAATTTGAAAACCGTTACAGATACCAATAATAAGCCCCCCACGGCTCATAAAATCTCTTATCTCTGAGGAAATAGGTTCTCGTGCAGCGACTGCACCTACCCTTAAATAGTCCCCGTAAGAAAAGCCCCCAGGTAATACCAACAAATTCACATCGGAGCCAATATGCGAGCGAATATCTACAAACTCTGCATCAAATCCTACGTACCGTAATGCCCACAACGCATCCCTATCACAATTACTTCCTGGATAGACGACAACTTGCGCCTTTGGAAACGATGCGGTCATATTCGTCTCACCTCATAAGTCTCAGTAACAGTATTCACCAAGAGCTTCTCGCATGCTTTGCTGACTAACTTCATCGCATCTCCTTCATTCTCTGCTTCTATCTCTAGGTGAATTGATTTACCGAGTCTTAGACTTGTCACTGGTATATCGTACTCATCGTTGAGTACCCTCTTTATCATCTCACCACGTGGATCTCTCACGTTACTTTTGTACTGAACATCTACTACAAATCTATACTTCTGCATAATTCAAGCACCGCCTCATACTTTTCCATTGGGTTCCCAAGGTCTTTCCTATATACATCTTTATCGAAAATCTGGCCTGATCTTCTCAAACGCATTGTATCCGGCGATATCTCATCGCCGAGGCATACTTTCCCCTCTTCATCCAAACCGTATTCAAACTTTATGTCCCACAGTTCAAGTCCTTTTTGATCAAAGAACTCTTTAAGTAATGTGGCAGTCTTTCTTGCCTCTTCCATTATGACATATGCGATTTTCTTCGTTGTGATGTTTAGTATTTCCAAGTGCTCTACACACATAAGTGGGTCGTGGAGTTCATCGTTTTTGTAAGTAAATTCCACAAGTGGGGCTGGCAAATCCTCGCCATCGTTTCCTCCGTATCTACGTATGAAGGAACCTGCTTTCTTGAATCTGACAATCACTTCGAGGGGAATCATAGAGAGTTTTCGTGCGCGTAGTTTATTTGGTGGGAGATATTCGAGAAACATCGTGTAAATTCCTTTTTCTTCCAGATACTTCATCGTACGTCCAGTTATCTCGCAACAGATTGAACCTTTGTTCTTTATCACATCGTGCTTTGCACCATCGCCTGCCGTTATATCATCTTTGAAGTGAAGAACGACCTCACTCCCAAATTCTTCTACTTTCTTAGTCTTTCCTTCCCTCATTTTCCTTCCCCCTTGCGCGCTTCATATTTTTCATACCCGACCTCTTCAAGGATTCTTGCCTTTTCTTCGACTTCTTGTGCCATCTTTTTTCGATATGCAGACATCTTCTCTCTCAGTTCTGTATACTTCAAAGAAAGCATTTCAACAGCCAGCAATCCCGCATTGTATGCACTGTTTATACCCACAGTCGCAACTGGTATACCCTTTGGCATCTGTACTATCGATAGCAGTGAGTCCATACCGTCTAATGCCGTTGCCTTTATAGGCACACCTATCACCGGAATATTGCACGAAGAGGCAAGCACCCCAGGAAGATGAGCTGCACCTCCTGCGCCTGCAATTAGAATCTCAATACCGCGACTTTCCAAACTTTTTGCGTACGTTGCAGTCCTTTCAGGTGTCCTATGTGCTGAAACAATCGTGAGTTCGTAGCTCACTCCAAACTCTTCGAGTGCCTTGGCAGCCTCCTTCATGATCTTCAAATCAGAATCGCTACCCATTACTATGGAAACAACAGCTACATCCATGTTAACTCACCTCTACACTAACTCTAACATTTCAAAGCTAAAAAATCCCCCACGGCTTTATGCGCCCTTTTGTGCTTTTCACACTATCTAATTCGTAATGTATACACTTACCCATGAAATTACTCCAACAATTACGGATATCATTGACATACACCACGCTGCGAGTTGTGAAAAAAACAACAGGTGCAATAAAAAACATTGCACCAGCATCAAAACTTAAAATTCACAACCCTATTATCGATATTACTCATATTTCATGCTCCTTCCTCGCCTCTCTGGGCGAACTTAAAGGTTATCTCTCTACATCAATCGTATCACTCACAACGAGTGTCAGTCAACGTTAATTTTTGTTTAAATATGTTACATAGAGCAGCTGTTATTACAAAGAAACGATAAACTATATTAGAACGATTGGATAATTCTTCTGTGGATGTGGCATCACATCGACCTCCACATCATACACTTCAGAGATGATCTCCTTAGTCAGCACCTCGCTTGGTTCACCAACTTTCAATATCTGCCCATTCTTCATCAATGCAATTCTGTTACAATACTTTCCGGCTATCATTATATCATGGAACGTCCCAACGACAGTCTTACCCATACCTGTCAACGACTTTAGGTAATCCATCACTTTCAGAGATTGTCCCAAATCCAAGTGGTTCACAAGTTCATCTGCAACTATGATCGGTGTGTTTTGGTATATAGCTCGAGCTATCAGCGCACGCCGTTGCTGCCCGCCACTTAACGTTGAGAAGATCCTCTTTCTATAATTGAGTAGATTGGTGGTTCTCAGTGCATTTTCCAGATCCTCTTCGTAGACCCTCGTATCGAAGAAGCCCTTTACCCTTGCTATGCCTCCCATCTCTACGATTTCCTCAACGGTAAAATCGTATGCAGGATTAAAATCTTGCGCAATGTAGGCAATTGTCTGTGCCAAATTCTTGTGCGAGATCATGCGTAAATCCTTACCGTATACCGAAATATCACCCGCCTTAGGTTTCATGAACTTCATTATCAACGAAAGGAGTGTCGTCTTGCCAGAACCATTCGGACCTATGATACCAAAAAATTCTCCCTCGTTGATCGACAAATTCAGCTCACTAATCGAAAAATTATCACCGTATGAAAAAACCAAGTGCCTTATCGACACAATTTCCATTTCACGTCATCTCCAATTTGGTCATTCAATTATTTGGAACACTTGTGTCTGTATCGAAATCTGTTTCCACCGCGAACAACGGTGAGATAATCTTAGTCCGATTACTACTAGAAACAACCGTAGATGAAGCATCTGCTGTCATATCCGTTGCTTCAGTTGTGAGAGATAATGTCTTAATGGTCGCTGACAACGCTGCCAATTCAGCTTCATGTTTCAGCTTATAATTTTCATACTGGCCCATGATCAATTGTGCATAAGCCTTCTTGTTCTTACCACCGTTGTAACTTTCCAATGCACTTGTCAGACTTCCTGTCTTTTTGAAAAGATGAGATAAGTAAGCCGTGCCGTAAGTGATGTTCAACTTGTAATCCGTAAGAAGTTGATTCCAGTCGCTTGGTTTTTCCAAATCCAACAAATTCGAAATTAATTCTGCCGTAGATGGCAAAATCTGCATCATACCAAGTACACCACCGGCACCTTTTGCGTTTGTAAAATTACTCTCCACTGATATAACTGCTGCAATGAAGACCGGATCCATTCCGTACTTCTCACAAGTGCTACTTATCGTCTGCCACAATTCATCGATGAAAGTATCCGTAGTCTTCTCATTTTCTCTACCCCTTTTCGCGACTACCGCATCACAGAACCAGTTTGGTGCTGTCACTGTCTGCAGATCATCTGCAAATAGTGCAACAGCAGAAAGCACTAAGAATAGAATGACAACGATTTTTTTCAAATAAAACACCTCCTTAGGTCAACAATTTCTAAGGCAAAATAACATGGTTATAAATCATTAGCAAATCGAGTATCAACCAGCAAATCTCACAACAAGAAAGGCAACTAGCCATCCAAGCAGGAAACCGTAGATAACTTCCATCAATGTGTGCCCCTTATTTGGGTCTATGGCCCTTCTCAAGCCAACTGCATCGGAAGTTGTAATTGCCAAGAATATAGCAGCAATAGCCGTCATCGGTGAATCAAAACCTGTTATGTAACCTACGCTCCAAGCGAGTGCCGAAGTTGTTGCAACGTGTGCGCTAGGCATACCACCGTATCTTCCGAACACACGAAAATCCTTATAGATGATCACCTTTAAAATCTGTGCAACCAAAAAGCTTGCAAAGGCAGAAATAAAGACCAAATTATGCAATAACCCCATTATCCAGTTCATCTTAAAACTCACCTACATCCATATCTGACTTTTTCGGAGGAATTAGAAAACTCTTTCTCAAATACAACAAGTTACCACCTTGAACATCCTTGAATTCCATAATATCGAATATCTTTTTTATTATATATACGCCAAGTCCGCCAGGACGTACGTCATCCAAATTCCGTGACTTCACTTTCGTAACATCGACCTTTGGCCCAAAATCTCTGAGAAGGACTTCCAACGTATCAGGTTCCACCCAAACAGCGGTCATGACAATGTATTTAGGTGCTCCCTTGTAGGTATGTTGGATTATGTTTGCCAATGCCTCACTTACAGCTAATTCCGTGTCAAATATATCTTTGTCGAACACTCCCCGGAAGCTGAGAAATGTGTGCAAAACGACTCGAGCGATTTTCACATTTTCTGTTAACGCACTAAAAGATATCGTAACTACTTGATTCAAAATATGTTCCTCCCTCGGCCTTTGCTAAGATTATTCCCAGTGCTACCTTTTCAATGCCTCTCATTGGATCGAAGTAGGTTTCATTTCTGAATTCGTTGAGTTTTCTAACAATCGCTGAGAAGTATGACTTGTCTACAGTATCTATACGTGATGATATGATGTATCTTAAAAAGGGAGCCCATTCTTTCAGTAAATTTTTTAATGCATGTTCATCTATATCTCTTGAAAGCGCAATTTTCGGTAATTCATCGTACACACCGCTACCAAACCACCTTGCAATGAGGAATGCTTGCCTTATTCCCTCTTGTGGACACTCCACATCCGCAGATACACAATAACCATCTTTTACCTTAACCTTAGCGTTTGCAGGAATCAGATGGATATCTGTATTCTCATATGACACAACACCAAAGGTGATGTTTGAAAGCGAGTACCTGGATGCTTCCTTCTCCTCAAGCGTATTATATTTTACCACTAAAATTTTGAATTTCTTCAATTCAGTTTTGAAATGTCTTGCAAGTTGTGAAATCTCCTCCGGATAAACACCTTGCTTAACCACTTGCTCGCGTATGTAACTTTCCAGAAGTTCATCTACAACTTCCTTTTCATCCTTAATTTCCACTAACGCGGTCAAATCACCGAGCTTGTAAGGTACAAAGGTATATTCCTCGCCGTTGAATTTGAAATTCACGCGCACATTCGATGAAGCTGCGATATCCGCATATATCCGTTTCTCATTTTCCAACGCTGTCAAATCGGTGTAGATCTTCATGAACTCCTCCTAATCTTTCTCCTACGCACTTGGATACACTAATATAAAAGTACTAAAATACCGAGGATTTTCGTAAATTAAGCGAATTCGATAGTGAATATATGCACCCACAATAATTTTGCCTGTATATGCCAAGTTGTTTTATTAACCTCTGCGCATCGTTGTAGGAACTCGATTTTCTGTAAACGTTTGGTAGATACGCAACGTTTGCATTACTTGTACTCTTTGAGGTCGAAATGCCAATTGAATTGATGAGTATCACATTCTTCTTTGGGGAGGCAGTCAACGTTGTTGAAAAAGATGCATAATTGTATTGATGAGCCATCTGTGCACTTTTTTCCAAACGCAATCTAAAACATGTCTCGCATCTCTTTCCACCTTCTAGGTCATTCTCCATCCCGGCGATCTCTTCAAAAAACACTTCTGGTTCATACTTAGTTGGCAATAAATTTAAATCCCACAAATTTGCCAATTTTAGCACTTCATTCAATCTCTTTTCGTACTCTTCACGTGGATGGATGTTCGGATTGTAGAAAAATATATCTCCCCTTGCACCGGCTAGGTAGGATATGACCAAATCTGGTGCACAGCAGACATGCAATAAGTGGCAGCTATTGCCTCCTCTGTCCATGCGCGTTCCCTCTTTCCTATCTTCCAATTTAAAATACCTTCTTAGAATCTAAAAGGATTGTCACCGGTCCATCATTGTGAATTTCAACGAGCATATCTGCAGCAAAACGTCCACTTTCCACATGTACTCCATAACTTTGCATAAGCTCGATAAACCTTTCGTACAACTCCTTTGCAACATCGGGTGTTGCACTATCAGAATACGAAGGCCTTCTTCCCCTTCTACAATCACCATACAGCGTGAATTGTGAGATAATCAACGCCTCGCCGCCTACATCGAGCAGTGATAAATTCATCTTACCATCTTCGTCACTGAAGATGCGCAAATTGACACACTTCTCAGCTAAGTACTTTGCATCTTCCAACGTATCGCCATTGCCAACTCCCAACAATACAACGATACCTGCATCTATCTTACCAATAATTTGATTATCGACAGAAACCGATGCCTTCGTAACCCTCTGGACAACTGCACGCATATTTTAACTTCGTACCACCTTTCTAACTCCTGGAATAGATGAGAAGAAATCGACAATCTCTTTGAATTCCTCGAGGGATTTCACAGCAACGTTCATCGATATGACGACAAAATCGTAATCAACCGTCTCGAATTTAAAATTTCTGACCTCTATCTTCTTCTCCATCGCTTTTGAAAGTATATCAGGCACACGTTCTTTCCTATCTATCTCCATCTTCACTACGACACCAAATTGCGATGTTATATCACTCCGCCAGAATGCTGGGAATTTCCTATCATTTCCCAATCCGATAACATTCTTGCAATTTGAACGGTGAATCACAAGGCCACGCTTACTGGAGACTCCAACTATATTGTCACCCGGAATGGGATTGCAGCACTTGGCAAAGATGATATCGAGCGTCTCCAACCCATCGACAAGAACCATCGAAGTTGATGATTTCCTCTTCTTTTGCTCGATCTTTTTCTTCTGTTGCTCTTTGTAGCCGATTATTACCAACAATTCCTCTTGAGTAATCGATTTATCGCCGAGCCTGATTACAAATTCCTCTTCGTCAATCTGATGCAACATTTGGTATTTCTTTATCTCTGGTTTTTGGAGCAATTCATCGATCGATATATTTACCTTTTTTGCAGCCCTTCTCAACACATCTTTTCCACGTTCGAGTAACTGTTCCCGTTCCTTCTCTTTGAAAAATCGCTTTATCTTTGCTTTCGTACGCGGGCTCTTTGCATACTTAAGCCAATCAAGACTCGGTCCAGTTGAAGTCTTACTGGTGATTATCTCCACCACGTCACCGTTGTTCAGTTGATAATCTATCGGCACTATCTTGTTATTCACCCTAGCACCTGCGTAGCGATGTCCAACTTCCGTATGCACAGCATACGCAAAATCTATCGGTGTAGCACCATACGGCAGATGAATAATCTCGCCTTTTGGTGTGAGTACAAAGACTTCTGACATCTGTAACTCTCTCTTCAAATCGTCAAGACTCGTATAACCCTGAGAAAGCTCCTTGCGCCATTCTGTAAGTCTGACGAGCCACTTTTGCTTTACATCCACCGTTCCCTCTGCATCTTTGTAGGCCCAGTGAGCAATAAGTCCATATTCTGCCTCTTCGTGCATCTCATGGTCTCTTATTTGAACTTCGAGTGGTTCTCCAAATTGAGTAATGACTGTTGTGTGTATCGACCTGTAACCGTTTGACTTCGGTGTCGCTATATAATCTTTGAATCTACCAGGAAGTGGTACCCACAGACTATGCACAATACCAACGGTCGTGTAGCAAGTAGTCACATCCTTAACAATAACCCTTACACCGAGTAAATCGTACAGCTCATTGAATTCCTTTCCCTTCCGAACCATCTTGTCCCAAATACTGTAATAATGCTTGTACCTACCTTCCACGAATGCGTTTATGTTATGCTCTTGCAAAGCAGATTGCAATTGTTGAATATAACTTTTGAGTCGCTCTTCCCTCTCTACCTTTTTCTGAGCTACCAAATTCTTTATCTTCTGGTATTCGTCGTAATGGAGCACTTTAAAACTGAGATCTTCCAATTCCGAGCGTATCACATTGATACCAAGCTTGTGGGCGATAGGTGCGTAGACTTCAAGCGTCTCCATTGCCTTGTACCTGCGTTTCTCTTCTTCCTCCACGTAATCTATCGTGCGCATATTGTGCAATCTATCTGCAAGTTTAACAAATATCACACGCACATCTTCTGCCATGGCAAAGAGCATCTTCTGGATCGTCTCTACCTTCTTTTTCTGCTCGATGTTTCCCACAGGTGCATTGATCTTGCTAACCTTTGTAACGCCATCAACGATCACCGCAACATCTCTTCCAAATGTTTTCTCTATCATCTCGTAAGTGACTCTGCCATTACTATCTTCTATCGCATCGTGCAAAATTGCAGCAATCAAGCTATCTACATCCAATTTCAAAGATGCGACAATTTTGGCCACTTCTATTGGATGTGTGATGAACGGCTCGCCAGACTTTCTGTAAATTCCTTCATAGGCAACCTCAGCCATCTCGATTGCCTTTTCGAGCCTTTGCACATCTGCTTCTTCCAACTTTCTTCCCAGCAACTTTTCAAGTTCTTGGACTATCTCTATCCTTGTTGTTTCAGTCGTTATCGTTCATACTCCTTTCGTTTCTTAACTCCTGGTTATCTCAGTAATGAAAGTCAAACTCACAAATAAATGAATGAATTAGATGACTAATCTCTTCACTGCATCGAACTTCTCCCTATCGGCAACGTGAAGATATATACTCGTAGTGCTCAGATTGGAGTGCCCCAACAATTCTTGAACGATCTTAACATTGACATTGTTCATAATCAAATGAGTTGCAAAACTATGTCTCAATGTATGTGGATGTATATCCTTCATTATTCCTGCTCTATTTGCAGCCCGTTTAACGATCCTAAAAACAGTCGAAGGTACAAGAGGTCTACCGTTATGTTCAAAGAAGTATACTTTAGGTGCATATTCATTAACATACTTTTTAAACAGTGGTACAACATTCTCGCTTAAGGGTACCAACCTATCTTTATTTCCCTTTCCCATCATAACTTTCACGTATGCTGGATGTAAAGAGACATCCTCTACAGTTAAATTGCAAAGTTCACTGACACGCAGCCCACAAAAATACAGCATTGCCACAATTGCCTTGTGCTTCAGGTCTCTTTCTTCATTGTAAATGTTTATCATCTTTCTTACTTCTTCAATCGTCAAGAAACTCGGAATCTTCTTGCGCAACCTCGGATGTCTTATTCTGTCGGTTGGATTTTCTTTCACGGCACCTATCAACATCATGTAATCAAAAAACACCTTCAGTGAGGATATATACCTAGATATCGTTGCTTCCGTAACTTTACTTCCCGTAATCTCGCCCTTCGATAATGCCTTGACAAAGCTCTCCACATCATCTCGCAAGATCTCAGCGGGTATCTTGTCTATGTATTCGAAAAATCTACTTATATCCTTCATGTACGCCTTTATAGTATTATCAGAACTACGTCTCACGTGTACGAGATAATCTTCAAACGTTTTGAGAATAACGATTGCTTCGATCTTTCTCACCTCTTGGTTATTGTTCCTTTATTCTTTGAACTCCACAATTTGCCCAAAGCTCATCTAAGAATCTCTCCTAAGTTGAGGAGGTTCGATCTTTCAGCTCATTGCATCATTTTTCAGCGTAGATGAGCTAATCGAATCCGAAGGACTGTTTTCATCTGGAGCGCTGGAGGAATTTGAAACGTCCAGTGCATCAAAAGATTGAGAAAGAGATTGGTAAGCCTTCTTTGCAGCATTCTTTTCCGCATCTTTCTTAGAATTACCAACTCCGGTTGCAAGTTTCTTGCCATGAACGTACAGCTCCACAACGAACTTCCCGTTGTCATCCATCTTTACCAGCCTATACTCCGGCAATTCTCTGTACCTGTCTTGCGTAATTTCTTGCAATGCGGTTTTGTAATCGAATATACGCTGGCCTGATAAGAACACATCTATCTGCTGTGCAAATCGTTCACCGAAGACGCCTACAGCAGCATCGAGTCCACCATCCAAATAAATCGCTGCACACACTGCTTCAAACGTATCGGCCAGTATGCTACTCCTCGTTCGACCGCCAGTCTTTTCCTCACCCTTACCAAGGAAGACGTACTTACCAAGATTGAATTCTCTTGCCAATTCAGTAAGGACTTCTTCGCTGGCAACGGCACCTTTCACCTTTGCCATATCACCCTCGTTTGAACCTGGGTAATTTCTGTACAATATATCACAGACCATCAGTTCTACAACAGCATCTCCTAAAAACTCCAACCTCTCGTTGTTCTTTATCTCCCGCCCAAGCTGGTTTACTTCGTATGCGTAAGAGGAATGGCAGAAGGCATTGAACAAGAACATTGGATCTCTGAAAGTGTACCCGAGTCGTTCTTGTGCCTCTTCAAGTATTTTTCTTTCTCTATCTCGTATGTCGTCCATTCACGCACCTCCACTACGTGAAAAGTTCTCAGTTTGTTGTTCTTTGATTCGTGCCATTGTACCTTTATCGGCACTGCAAATTCCGGTCTCAATTTACCTTCTTCTACCCAGTATCTTGAATTCTCCACTCGATATATCGAAGGATTTGCGATGATATCCAAAATCAATGGCCTATCTGCTACGATGACTTCATCTATTACATCGATTTGTTCGAGGTCCTTAGCAAGTGCATAGACTTCTTCCCTAAACGGTCTAACATTGACTATTGCAATGTTTTTCGACAACGGTCCTGCTATCTTCACATTTGCGATCTCATTTCCCGATGGAAAATAATCAAGCACCATCTCATTTGCAATTGCAGTTGCCTTTCCATGATAATTTGGATTCGTCATCGGTTTGAGCAAGTGTTTCAGCTTACATCCCTCTCGAAGTGCGTGTTCACCAATTCTTCTTATTCTTACTCCATAGTAATCTAGAAGCTTTTGGATTTCCACCTTTCCAATATCTCCCAGCGGGGCATACATCCCATTGAAAAGTTTCAATCCTGTTTGACCCCATGTATCTGAAGAATTAGATCCCGTGACAACGAGTCTACCCTCGGCATATCCGAGCACACTGCCCATCTTCACTTGCCTTGTACACATGTTACAAGACGGGCCGTACTTCCATATCTGCTCTTGCTGGCGATTGTAAACGAACGTGATTTTAAAACCAAATCGCTCTGCAAAATCAGAGACAATTTCCAAACTATTTGAATAGGTGTAAGGGCCATAGACAACGTGCACAAGCTCAACATTTTCCTTTCCAATGGCCTCACCACACAGCAGTGCTGCTGCCGTGCTATCCATACCACCAGAAAATGCCACAACTACCCTATTACCAAAATTGTTAACAGTTGTCCTTATTTCCTCAATCAACTTCTCAACATTTTTATCAACTTTATCAACTTTATCAACATTGATTTTGTCCATCTATCCATTCCTCACCTTTCAATTCAATTCAATTTACAGTCAAACATGCAGCAAACTTTCTTATGCTTTAGTATGTTATCATTATTTTACCATAAATCTTGTTGTTTTTGAATTCTGAAGTTATTCTGTGAAAATGCGTTTTATCGCTTCAATCCGTTCAGTTTTTCAGACCGTTCGTGGAATATCGATACAGATGTAATTTCTACAATCGCAGTGATGTATGATAGAATCTTCAATGGAGGTGAATAATATGCTATCAGACATCGAAATTGCACAACAAGCGAAGTTGAAAAATATACGGGAAATTGCAAATGAATTGGGAATAAAGGAAGATGAGCTGAAACTGTATGGAAAGTACATTGCAAAAGTCAACCACAGAACGATCAAAAATTACGAAGACAAGCCGAATGGTAAATTGATTCTAGTCACCGCTATAACACCAACACCTGCAGGTGAAGGAAAGACAACCACGAGCATAGGACTATCGATGGGATTGAATAGAATTGGCAAAAAATCCATAGTTACCTTGCGCGAGCCTTCATTAGGCCCCGTATTTGGTGTAAAAGGTGGAGCGGCTGGTGGTGGATATTCACAAGTTCTACCGATGGAAGATATAAACTTACACTTCACGGGTGATATTCACGCAGTAACAACAGCTCACAACCTAATATCTGCCATGATTGACGCACATGTAAACCATGGAAACGAACTTGGCATAGACAC
This sequence comes from Fervidobacterium sp. UBA5837, assembly GCA_002432805.1. GTDB lineage: Bacteria > Thermotogota > Thermotogae > Thermotogales > Fervidobacteriaceae > Fervidobacterium. Next base: position 122,264 of record DJGV01000013.1, read on the forward strand.
ACGCAAAATTTACTGGAAACGTGCAATGGATATGAACGACAGAGCATTGAGACAGATCATCGTAGGACTTGGTGGCAGTGCGAATGGCTATCCGCGTGAGGATGGGTTCATGATCACGGCTGCCTCCGAAGTTATGGCAGCTCTCTGCCTTTCAAAGGACATACTGGATTTGAAACGCAGAATTGGTGAGATCGTAGTAGCCCAAAGCGAGACAAAAGGACTCATCAGAGTCAGGGATTTGAAGGCAGAGGGTTCAGTTGCTGCACTGCTTAAAGACGCAATGGATCCAAATTTGGTCCAGACGATAGAGAACACCCCTGCATTCGTGCACGGTGGACCATTTGCGAACATAGCACATGGTACAAACACGTTAGTTGCCACAAAGTTGGCGTTGAAACTATCTGATTACGTCGTCACAGAAGCAGGGTTTGCCGCAGACCTTGGGGCAGAGAAATTCTTAGACTTCGTTGCACCAACTGGCAATCTGTTTGTAGATGCGGTAGTACTTGTTGCATCGATTAGAGCACTAAAATATCATGGCGGGGCACAAAAAGACAGCTTAGCACAAGAGAACGTAGATGCAGTAATAAAGGGAATGGACAATTTGAAAGTACACGTGGAAAACTTGCAAAAGTACGGTACACCAGTTGTTGTGGCACTCAACAGATTTGCAAGTGACACAGACGCAGAAATAGAAGCAGTTATCGAAAACTGCCCTGCAAAATGTGTATTGAACGAGGCATTCGCAAAGGGTTCCGAAGGGGCGATAGACTTGGCGCAAGCAGTAGTAGATACTACAGAGAATATAAAGAGCAACTATCAACCAATCGTGCCGGTAGATTTGTCGATAGAACAGAAGATAAACATCATAGCGAAAGAAATATACAGAGCAGGGAAGATCATATACACAGACACTGCGAAATCGAAACTATCGATGCTCAAGAAAAACGGATATGGCAATCACCCTGTGATCATAGCAAAGACACAAAACAGCCTTAGCGACGACCCAAAGAAACTAAATGCACCATCGGGATACGAATTCACCATCAGAGACTTCCAAATTAGTGCAGGTGCTGGCTTTGTAGTTGCACTCGCTGGAGAAATCATGCTCATGCCGGGTCTACCAAAAGTACCTGCCGCAGTAAACATCGACATAGACGAAGATGGTGAAATAACCGGATTGTTCTAAGAATATGCCAACATCAAATCGAATGAACATCTGCATACTTAAACATATTCAAGAAAACAAAAGAATTTCATTGTTTTCAACCGAAAAAGTGATACTCTTCACAAAAATTAAAGTTGATTAAATGCATATGCTAACGCATAATTAAATACGTAGTAAATATGCAGGTTACGGATGTGAAAAATCGAAGGCTGGAAAATTTGCCAGCCACTAAAAACCGAGGAGGGTGTTGAGATGAAACTTAGCACGGTAGGTAACCTCAAACCATTTGGCCCAATATATGAGAATGCTCAAAAGCAGTTCTTAAAAGCATCAGAGATCATGGATCTCGATTCGAACGTTGGTAACTTCCTACTCTGGCCACAAAGAATTTTGGAAGTACACTTCCCAGTCGTCATGGACGATGGCAGAGTAGAGATGTTTGAAGGATACAGAGTACACCACAACACGGCAAAAGGGCCAGCAAAGGGTGGAATCAGATATCACCCCGATACAAACCTTGACGAAGTTGCATCTCTTGCATTCTGGATGACTTGGAAGTGTGCAGTGTTGAATCTTCCATACGGTGGTGCAAAAGGTGGAGTAAAGGTTGACGTATCGAAACTTTCCGAACGAGAACTTGAGAGACTTAGCAGAAGATTCTTCTCTGAAATTCAAATGATGGTTGGCCCACAAAAAGACATCCCAGCTCCAGATGTAAACACGAACGCAAAGATAATGGCATGGTACATGGATACATACAGTATGAACGTTGGATACACGTCACTCGGCGTTGTAACGGGAAAACCAATTGACCTCGGTGGTTCCGAAGGCAGACCGGAGGCAACGGGACGTGGCGTTTCCATAACAACAAACGAGGCATGCAAGGTAATTGGAAAAGACATAACAAAGGCAAGAATAGCAATCCAAGGATTTGGTAATGTCGGTTCCTACAGTGCAAAGATTCTGAACGAGGAATTCGGTGCAAAGATCGTTGCAATCAGTGACATCAGTGGCGGTATATACAACGAAAATGGTCTCGACATCAACGAACTCATTGCATACAGAGACTCCAACAAAGGCGTGATAAAGGGGTATCCAAAAGGTACACCTATTACAAACGAAGAGTTACTCGAACTTGACGTAGACATACTCGTTCCAGCAGCACTTGAAAATGCAATCACAGAAAAGAACGCAGACAAGATCAAAGCAAAAGTCATCGTCGAAGCAGCAAACGGTCCAACAACACCAGCAGCAGAAGAGATACTCCTCAAAAAAGGCGTACTCTTAGTACCAGATATACTTGCAAATGCTGGTGGAGTCACAGTCTCCTACTTCGAATGGGTACAAGACCTCCAGACATTCTTCTGGGACATCGACGATATTAGAAAGAGATTAACGAAAATGATGGTCAATGCATTCGGAGAAGTTTACAGGACGAAAGAAAAGTACAATACAGACATGAGGACAGCTGCATACATCGTTGCAATAAACAGAGTTGCAAACGCAGTCAAAGAAAGAGGATACTACCCCATGTAATATTTTTAAGTAGCTCAAGCAAAGAAAAATTTCTGGAGTCCCTAAAAAAAGGGACTCCATTTTTATACCATTGCATGATATAATAAATCTATGATGGTTAGCATCACAAACTAACGTCGAAAATCATAGGCAACTACTAACAATCATCGATAATCAAGGAGAGGGGATGTCTCTTTGTGCTAAAGGAATTCATAAAGAAAAGATGGTATTTCTACATGTTTGGTATAATGGTGCTTGTCGTAATTGACTTGCTCCAACTTTTTGTTCCGAAAGTTCTATCGCAAGCCATCAATTCTGTGGAAACGATAAAAGACATAAGCGAGGTAAAAGTCTTCGTATGGTCAATAATTGGTCTTGCATTCGGCATGCTTGCAGGTAGATTCTGGTGGCGATACTTCATCATGGGGACATCTCGGTACTTTGATTACATATCAAAGAAGTATCTATTTGATAAGATACTCAATCTCGACACCTACTTTTTCGACAAACACCGTTCCGGGGACATAATGGCCTATTTCACAAACGACGTTACCATGGTTGAAAGAATGTTGGGAATGGGTGTTGTTCAGCTTACAGATGCTGTCTTTATGACCTTTACAACCGTGTTCTTTATGGCTACGTCGACTAACTGGAGATTGACCTTGACTGCACTCATTCCATTACCAGGTATAATAATCATCTCTTTACTCTTTGGCAGAATCATATTCAAAAGGTCAAGACGCGTTCAAGATGTCTATTCGAACCTAAGCGGCTACACAGAAGAGACGATGGATGGGGTAAGAGTCATAAAGAGCTTTTCCATACTGCCGAAAATGGAAGAACTATTTGAAAAGCGAGCCAGGGAGAATTTCAATGCAAACATGGCATTAATCAGAATTTGGGGAGTCATGTGGCCACTCATCCATTTTGTTGGTTCATTGGCATACTTCGTAGTACTCACAGTTGGCGGACCTATGGTCATCAATAACACGGTAACTTTGGGTGATTTCATAGCATTCAACTCATACGTTGGCATGCTCATATGGCCTCTAACAGCTTACGGTATGGTTATGAACACAATTCAACAAGGTAGAGCATCTATGCAAAGGCTCGAAGAAATTTTCAGTGTAAAACCATTAGTTGAAGAGCCGCAAGACCCATTACCACTAAACGAAATAGATACGATAGAAGTAGAGGGCCTAACATTTAGCTACCCAGGGACACAGCGTGAGGTATTAAGAAACGTCGAGTTTGAGTTAAAAAGGGGACAATTCGTTGGTATAGTTGGAACAGTTGGAAGTGGAAAATCTACACTTGTCAAAGTGATAAGTAAATTGTATCCCGTTGAATCAGGGAAGATATTCATAAATGGAATAGACATAACCAAACTGCATTCGAGAGATATAAGGCGACTCATATCGTACGTTCCGCAAGAGACGTTCCTATTTTCCGATTCCGTAAGCCAAAATGTAGCATTTGGTATGGAAAAGTACGGTATAGAAAAGGTAAAAGAAGTGGTAAAACTTGCAGCTGTCGATGAAGACATAGAAAGATTTCCAGAAAAATATGACACATTAGTTGGACAGCGTGGTGTCATGCTCTCAGGTGGCCAGAAACAAAGGCTCACCATAGCGCGTGCACTCATGAGAGATGCCTCCGTATACATATTCGACGACTGCCTATCAGCTGTAGATCCAGAAACAGAACAAGAAATAATAAAGACTCTACGCGAGGAAATGAAAGGTTCAACGATGATCATAATCACGCACAGACTCAAAGTGCTCCAGAACGCAGATATCATATACGTACTTGATCAAGGCAGGATACTCGAAAAGGGTAACCATTACGAACTACTCGAAAATGAAGGTCTTTATGCTAAAATGTACAGAAAACAACTCGTTGTCGAAAATGATGTACAATGAAACGATTCGTTGAAACGATTCGTTCTTGAAAAATCTCCATTTTCTCTTTTATAAAATTGAAACATTTTATCCTTTTGTGATAGAATAATTAGAGTCGGTTGAAACAAACCGATCTTTTTGGGTTGTCTCTGGGGGGGATTGGAATGGATGGGAACACTTCTTCGTATCTCGTATTATTACTCTTGATTTTGATTACATCTTTCATTGTTCGCATCCATGTACGTCTAATCAAAAAAAGAAAAGATGAGCACATCGAGAAAGAAAGATTTTTGAGCATGTTTGGAAGCGTCATCGAAGCTCAGAATCTTGGTCTGGTAATATGGGATAAAAAGGACATCATGTACATCAATGCTAGAATAATTGCACATCTAAAAGATGCGCAGATAGATATCAGAGATAGGCAACAAGTACGGAAACTGCTTGAAAACCCAGATAGCAACCTACTCTTTTACGATGTACTGAGAACGATTAAAGAAAAGGCAAATATAGACGAAGATGTCACTCAAGTGTGGACAAAAGAGATCGAGAAAAAATTCATTGAAATCACATACATGAGGAAAAATTGTACTGGTCGATACTACAACATGGTCACAACAAGGGACATATCGATGGAGTTCTCGGCTATAGAGAACAAGATACTAAACGAACTCATAAACATACTATCCGAAGAGATATCGAAAGACAACATTGACTTGAAAAAAATTGGGGAGCGCATCATGTCAATGTTAGTCTATTACGATCTTGTCTATATATTTGGAATAGCACTTCTTGGGCAAAATAATGAAATTTATTTCGCATATCTCAAAAACAAAGATAAAGATGACAGAAGTGGCCTTAGATATGGCCCAGAAAAGAAGAACTTTGCAAGATATGTTATTGATAAAGGTATTAAAGTCCTCATTCGAAATACTGAAAAGACACCTAAATTACCTGATGGATATAGAGTAACCAGGATGTACAATCGACAACCAGTCATCTTCGAAACTCGACTAAATTACAGAGGTCATAAAATATTCAAACTATACACTAAACCATTCACAAGCTACGGTGTGCCGATAATCTACAGGAATATTTCAAGAGGCGCGGTACTATTCGAAAAAATCGGTGAGGATCAATTTTCTGAATCAACAATTTCGCTATTTGATAAAATCTCCAATATAATAACGTTGGCACTCAGTTTCGTAGAGACCCTCCAAGAAGTACAGTACGAACGCAAAAGATTCTTCGAACTATCCATAAAAGATTACCTCACGGGTGCATACAGCCGAAGATTCCTCGAGCAGTACCTTGAAAAAGAGATGAACAAGAGCAAACGAACAAATAGACCTATATCGGTTGTATTCATAGACATAGACAAATTCAAAGAGATAAACGACAAATTTGGACATGTCTACGGGGATGTTGTACTTAAAACATTTGTAGAGATAATAAACAAAAACATTCGCGTAATGGATTTAGTCGCTCGATACGGTGGCGACGAGTTCATACTGGCCTTCCCAGAAACTGACACCACACATGCGCACAACGTCATGGACAGGATATTAGCATCGCTTTCCAAAGAAAACATCTCCATTTCATTTGGCATCATCGATGCAACAGCTTTTGATTCTATCGAAGACGTTTACAAAGAAGTAGACAACAGGATGTACGGTATGAAAAGAAGAAATGGGGGATGTTAAGCTAATGCATGACTACATGGAGGTCACTTCATGCAACGTTTAGTACTTCCTTTGCTACTCCTAATTGCAGTCATAACTCTCACATTGAATTCTTGCATCCTCTTCAATCCAGCACCAGTCTGGGAAGATTTACCATTACAGATCATACCGTTGGGTCAGACATTGAACATCGACGTCTCTCAGTACGTTAGTGACAAGAACGACCAATATATTTCATTCACGGTCATCTCTGGCGTTGGAGAAATAATAGACACTTCATATGTATACGCACCCTCACCAACCGAATTAAATGATAGCTCAACAAAAGAAATCGAAGTAATCCTCCGCGCCTCAGACAGCAGGGGTGCATTTACTGACAAAAGGCTCAAGATCATCATCGTACGCTCGCCACTTATCTCGAAAATTCCAGACAGTTACTGCACTATTGGTCAAGAACTCACAATAGATATCTCCACGTATATCGAACTTAAGTTTGATGAAATGCTTAGCATGCTTTCAGGACCGGGATTGCTCAATGACAAAATATACACATTTACACCTTCAGCTACCGGTACATATACAATCACACTTGGTGTATACAACGGCTCTTTACTCACCGCACTGCAACAATTCAACATCTACGTGTTCGAACATACATTCCAAATCAACGTAAGCGAACACAACTCCGGTAGTTCAATAGAAGGAGCACAAGTTGCAGCGTACGACAGAAATGGTAATTTGGTGGAGACAAAGCCCACAGACTCTTCTGGCAAAGTGTATTTTGACCAGCAAACATACTCGAAATTCATCCTTACAAAAACAGGTCACGCAATAACGACAATAGAACTTGCCGGAAACACCGGACCACTGTCAATAGATGCAACGCTTCGCCCGTACGTATTCACTCAGCCTGCAACAAACGATATAACACTACAAATTGAACTCTCCGATGAAGACGGCAAAGTGCTGGAAAGTACCGAAGATGGCACATATAGTCTTTTTGATGACCAAGAAATTACAGTTGCGGCAACTGCTGCGTCGATTGCGTTCCCCATATCCCACATGTACCTAAAAGTTGACTCAGTTCCTGGTGCAGAATACCTTTCATCTCCTCGATACTACGAAGAAGGAAACCATATTCAAGGACAAATTCAACTATCGGGATTTTCAGGGCCCACCATACTCTATGTAGACGCATACGATAATAACGACAACAGATACCTATGCGTCATACCACTGTTCGTACAAAACTCAAAGCAAAATGCATCAAAACCATACATAGTAGAGAAAGACACTGACAGCAAGTATTCCGTAAGATCGTGCACAGTCAATATGGATACCGAATACTATTCATATTCATCATATCTATCGACATCAAACGTAACTCCAACGCCGCTAGGTGCACCTAAAGGAATGAATCTATACGTCGAACTGTACTGGAAAGCATGGGAAAACTCCACTCAGAAAAAATATACCAATCCACCCTCGAGCTATAGAATCTACCGTTCATTCGACGGCATCAACTACTATCATGTATCGACGGTCCCGCCAGGATTGTCCATATATAGAGACTCATCATCGCAATTAGAATGTGGAAAGCGTGTCTGGTATGCGGTCAGCAGCGTATATTCCTTTGGTGAATCTCCAAAAACCGTGCTTGGAAGCGTTGTTCCTCTGCCGATGGTGTACATAACTGCAGTAAACCCTTGCGACAATGCAACGAACGTATCGACAGCCCCAACATTCTCATGGCATTTCACAGGCCTTGAATCTTACAGCAGCAAAGTTACATATACATACGACCTTTGGCTCTATGATGCAACTGTAGCTGAGAAACTCTTCTACGCATCAAAAAGTGGCTTAACCACATTTTCAACGACAGAGGAACACGTAACGATCGACTTTCCATCGTATCGATGGATTCAGTACGGATCATCAGATTACATAACCGCGCTTCGACCAGGTCATCCGTACGAATGGGCACCGGAGCTACTCGTTGGAGAATGGTTAGATGAAAGAAATAACTCACTCTCCGTGGCAATCAATTGCAATTACAATTCAAAATACCTTGCACCAACCATTCCACCAGAAAAATATTACCTTTTCGTCACTGGAAACAACTGAACACAAACAACGGAACACTGAATAAGTTTGGAGGTAGCACATGCATAGGAAAATGTACATATTGCTCATCTCAATTCTTATCTTAACTGCACTAATCATCTCGACATCGTGCAGTGTACCAACGAAAGGCTCAAATAGTACAAATTTGCCATACCTCAATTCCTTAGAGTACGCACACGAAGAGGGAAAGATACTCGTCGGATACAAAGACCAGACGGCAATTCAGCAACTCGCAGAGATCATCGATGGAGAAGTACAATCATTTGACGAGGATCTGAAAGTTGCAACCATCGAAGTGAACAGCAGCATTCAAGCTACTTACGAAATAATCAAGCAAAACAGAGATGCACTCTATGGCATAGATTACATCGAGCCAAGCTATAAAAGATACATTCCACACTTTCGTTCCAACGTCATCAACAAATCAACAACCACGAATGAAAAGACACTAGCAAATTACACAGGGGAATCGTTAGATCAATATCTTTGGGGAGCTAAAGCAATTGCAGCCAAAGAATCTTGGGAAAATGGATACATGGGTGATAGTGTCATCGTTGCAGTCATCGACACCGGTATAGATGCAACAAATCCAGAATTGCAGGGTCAAATTACAAAAGGATACTTGCCATCACTTCACAAAGAAATACCAGTTGGGGAAGATTCATCCTACGGCGGCGCACACGGCACGCACGTATCTGGCATCATCGCAGCAAAGAAAGATGGCAAGGGTATTGTGGGAATTGCACCAAACGTTGAACTTATGCCGATCGTCATATTCTCACCATTCTACGTAGGAGATGACGCCGTCGAAAAAGGTATCAAATGGGCAGTCGACAATGGAGCAAAAGTGCTTAGCAACTCTTGGGGCGGACTTGGATATTCGCTTACACTCAAACGAGCTGTAGACTATGCACTCAAAAACAGCGTTACATTTATAGCTGCAGCTGGCAACGACACCTCGTTTCAATCCTTCTTCTATCCGGCAAATTATCCAGGTGTCGTCCAAGTTGGTGCAGTTGAGAACACGTATCCATACCGCACTGCCAACTTCTCAAATCGCAGTCCAATGCTTGCAGTTGGAGCGCCTGGCAAGAACATACTCTCTACCGTACCACAAAATGGTTCAAAAGGATACGAAGGTGGTTTTGAAATAGATGACATATACTATGACATCATGTCCGGCACATCGATGGCCACGCCACACGTTTCCGCACTTGCTGCTTTGATCTTGCAAAAATATCCAAATGCACAGCCTTGGCAAGTAAGAAAACTACTCCAAGATGGTGCACAAGACATTGACGATGTGGGAATAGACCCATCATCCGGCTATGGACTCATCTCCTCTAACAGCTTAGAACTACCACTACCTACAACTGGTGGATGCAATTTGGAAGTGCACGTAACAGTTGATGGAACTGTAACATCTGGAACTTGTGTCTCACTCATAGGGATAAACGAAGATAGCAGAGACGTGAGATACTTTGCCCTCACCGACAACGGCATCGCAGAATTTCTATCGATCGACACCGGTAGCTACAGCATCATCGTCGGTGCTAATGACAAATACAAAGAACTCCCAACCATTTTATCAACCAACACAACAATCGATATCGCACTGTAAATAGCTTCAGTCATAAGTTGCGATACTTCCAGTCCTCGACATCAACGCTAACCGTTTGTACCATACCTTGGAGTATAATATGAGTAGGGTAGTTTAGACAATGAGGTGACTTATGAGACGAGCGGATAGAGAAGTTAAGGATGAAAAACGAGTTGACGAGATTATTCGCGCATGCGATTGTTGCAGGCTTGGATTTATCGATGGAGATAGTACGTATATTGTCCCACTTAATTTTGGCTTTACCAAAGAAGATGGTAAGCGAGTGTTCTATTTTCATAGTGCACGGGAAGGAAAGAAGATAGAGTTGATAAAGGCCAATTCTATTGTTGGATTTGAGCTTGATACAAATCATGCATTACATGCTGGAGAAAAGGCTTGCGATTATTCCTTCAGTTTTAGTAGTGTTATAGGTAAGGGAATGGCTTTTCTTGTTAATGATGTTGATGAAAAGAAGAAAGCGTTTCAATGCATAATGAATCACTATGCAGGAAATAAAGACTGGCAGTTTACGGATGCAGATGTAGGCCGAGTTGCGATAATTAGAATGGAAGTAATTGAACTGTCCTGCAAGGAACACAAATGATGATTAGCAAGGTCAATAGTTGATAGATTGCTCTACTGATTCTCATTAACAATGTTATTTGTCAGATTGTGCAATGTTGTTGCATATGTTGTTGCGTATATAGTATTGAATAGCTGGATGATATTCATGAAGAATCTACTGAACACCCCCAGGGAGCGAGTGTACCTGTGTTTTATACATACCAAAGACAACGATGATGCGGATAAAAAGTATCCTTCCAATATTGTTTGGGTTAGCTAAGGAACTGGTAAAATTCATGAAAGAGAGGTTAAGTATCATTATACTGTACAGCATAATACTTAATAGCAATATAAAATAGATAAAATAGAGGGCAAAAACCCTCTATTTTTGGTATTTGTGCATACGTATCCTAGTTACTCGATTAATTGCTCGATTTTACCACGCCAAGCACTTGAATCTTTGCTGATGAATTCTTTGCAGGTGTGCCTGCAGGCTGATATGCAGCCGTGGTGAGTCTTGGATCATACACATAGGTCTTGTAATAACCAGTTTGAGTTTGACCCGTTGAAGGATTAAAAGTTCCGACCGGTCCTCTGGCATTCTGCATGATGCTACCAAAAGAGAATAACTGACCTGCAGAACTATCACTGTCATAATCCTCGACTGTAAACGAACCATTGAATGCATAGATGCTTGCAAATATTTTCATATTGTAAAGTTTAAGATAATTAGCTCCCTGAGCAACAGGTTCTGAAACAACTACATCATTTTTGGAAACAAGATTTAGCGATGATTTCTCGTTATCTAAAACGTAATCTTTGATATTGTTTATAGTATCGTTATTTAATGCGACACCGGAACGCTGAGTTTCCTGATCTGTAAAGTAGTTCGTATATGTATCATATGGTATCAATCTGTCTTTTATGTAGATGTTGTCTTCTGAATAAAGTGTATAATTTCCAAGGTATTTTGATAAATATGAATCGCCATCTATAGTTATGTTACCAGTTGAGTATATAACACCGTTGAATAATGTATTAACTTGATAAGATTTTGACCATTTCTTGCCACTTTTTGTTTCCTTTATAACCGTTGCATAAGGCGCGCCACTGGCTAGCCACTTTATCGTATATCTTGTATTGCTTCCATCGTAGATTCTCAAATCGTAATCATTTGTACCTGTACCGTGACTAAAGCTTATAGTTATGTCGCTGCCGAATTTTATACCAGTTGCTGTTGCCGGAGTACTTTCCAAAAGCGAATATGATCTTACAAAGGATTGTATATTTGCTTGATATTCAGCAGCTAACAAACTAAAATCAAGGCTTGACGCATCAGTACCACTCAGTTTCCTGTACTTTGGATTACCATTCATCGTTGCGTAATTGGAATATTGGGCTTCATCAACAATTTTACCAGAAGCATTTATTATCCCCTTGAATTCGACTGTTCCATTAAACGTGGGTTTGCCACCTGCATTGTTTATGTATATGTAATCGTTTGACCTCATAGGACCATCTATAAGCTCCCCAGCCTTAAAATAAATTGGATCTTGACCTGGTTTTTTTTCGCTGTTCGTGAAATAAAGATATTGATTGAGTAGTTTCGGTCCAACGAGGCAGTATGTGTAAGTCGTTGAATATTTGGTTTGATTGTTAGCCGCCTTGTACTGCCTTTTTACCATTGAGATTAGGAGTACTGTCGAATTGCCCAGCTTTGGCATCTGGAAGGCATACAGAGATATTTGATAAGGACTTCTCAACGTTATATAGCTGGTTATTTGATTGAACAAATCAATAGCTGAACTTTCCGACTTGATTAACCCACTGTCTTGATTGTTTGTAGATGACCAATCGTAGATTTTGCATGCTTTCGTTGTGGAAACATATGTTGTGATGTAATTCTGCCAATCTTGATTGAGTTTGCCTTTGAAATCGTTAAACCAAGTCGGTACATTATCGTTGTAAAGTAACGATGCACCCAATATTCCAAGAAATTTTGGTTTTAGGAATCCCACTCCTACATTCAATATGTTCACTGAATCAGAGTCATTTTGTATCGATGAGAGAGTAGACACTGCCCTTTCGCGATAATTGGCCACTCCTTGATATAGTGTAAGAAGTGTGATGCTTACAACTACCATCATCACTAATACAACCGCGGTCATAAAACCTTTACGCATGTTTCCCATAGGACCCCTCCATTTCAATTCTTGACGAGTCACCGTTTACATTACGAAGATTGTGTCAATATGGTAAGTAGTGGTACTGTGTACGTCGTATTTTTACCTTCTTTGTCTTTTATCTTATCTGTTTCTATCGTCATGAGTATGTTGGTGTCATTGACTGCAAATTTGATGTTTGAAATCATCTGTGAAAGTTCCAATACCTTCTTGCCATTGAACTTTAGCTCGCGGGATGTTTGGTCATATTCGAGCACTAAATTGCTCACAGTCGGCATACTGCCATTTGGAACAAAGTATCCAATCTTGAATTTGTTTGTAGCACCAGCAATTTCCATATCATCTTTTGTTGTCCAAACGCTCTGCGAGAGGACCTGGTTTAAAGTATTCGATATCATCTGTACTTCTGAGAAAAACTCTAAGTATTTTTGGTTGACTTCAAGGGTTGTGAATGTTTGATTAAATATCAACCCCATCATTCCAAAAAGTATTGTAACAACGATCAAACTCGCAATCATTCCACCGAATGTCAAATCCATGGCCACATCACCTCAAATCATAGTTCTTTCATCAAATCAACAGATCAATAGTCCTTGTGTCTATAGGCAACAAATGTCTGAGTCTTGCCCTGCAAATATTCAATGGTAACTGAGTATTTTTCAACCCCGGCAATTTCTTCCTTGATGATGTTTGAAACCTTTGGATAGGTGTCTTTTCCTCCATTGAAAATCTGATTTATCTCACTTGCAGTTATTTGCGCTGTTCCAATACCACCTTTGATGTTGATGTATCTTGATATGAATGTTTCCAATTCAACGACCTTTTGAAGATTTCGCGTGGAGCTCAAACTATTGAGTATGCCGGATATTCCGGTGCCAACTGTCATAAAGACTATTGAAATCAGAAGCAATCCAACTATCGTTTCCATTAGTGTGAATCCTTGTCTCATTTTCGGCTTATTGACTCTCACATAATGTACCTCCTTGTTAAGCATGTTAAGCAACTTATTTTTTACACATGTATTATACCACATCATCTAAATATTTAGACCAAGTATTCGATAATATAGTTGAATGTTTAAGATGTTGAAAGGTGGCAATGAGTTCTTGATTTACATAGATTCACCAGAACCGGAGTATTTGATTCAAAGGATACAAAAGAATGCAAATGCAAGTTTTTCGTATGGCCTCGTAGATTTCAAAGAGTGCCAAAAGTTGAATGAGGTTATACAAAAGGCTGATATGAGAATGTATGAAAATAAGAGAAAAGTTAAGGGAACGAAGAATTAGTATGTGAAGAGAAATGGTTCAGATGTAAAAGAAAGTTTCCTCTCTCCAGCTTTGTTGTGATATAATTTTGTTTATAGGGTTTTTGCCTTGGAATGATAAAGGAGGAGCAGAGTTGGGAAGGGGAAATTTTCTTTTTTCACTGACTAATCTTCTTACTATTCAAAGATGGAATAACAGACCTGCTATTTTACGGTTCTCTGAAGCGGATAATGCATACAATACGTTCTTTCTGTCGTTTGTCTTTAGGGCAATGAGTGGTAAGTCGCTCGAACCTGTGCTACGCTGGAGGCTCTCAAGGGAGTTGCCAAAGATTTTGCTTTCCGATATCTCTTTGCAATTGAAGGAACGTATCGAGAGATTCTCACCACATGTGTGGAACGATGTTACAAAAAAGGCAATCAATGAGCTTTCTACAATTGCAGATAAGGAACTCATAGATTTGTTGATCGATGAGTCTCCAAAGTATGAACAGATCGATAAGCTTGCTGATCTGTATGTAAGTTATCTCGAAGCATATGAGAATGGAAAGGTTTTTGACTATTCTCAGCCAATTGAAGAACTAAATGAAAAGATCTCTCATCTCTCAAGTAATTTTAATGCTGGTGATGTTGATAAATACTGGAGTGTTGCGCAGTATGTGTGGGTTGCGCTTTTGAATCTCACTTCCATGGTAAGGTGGAACCGCACGCATAGAAATATCAGATCTACCGTATCTGGCCATTCTTTCATCGTCCTCGTCATATCTTACATCATCGCAAAACTCGTTCAATATGATGATATAGAGGAAATCATAACAAGATCAACACTTCATGATTTGCCGGAGGCGTTTACCGGTGATGTGATAACGCCCACGAAAAAGAAGACGGGGGAACTAGAGGAATTGGTTTCTGTAGTTGAGCAAGAGATGGTTACAGAATGGATAAATGGAAATGAAAATGTGAAAATCCTTGCACATTATATACCACATTGTATAGATCCGTTTATTGGTGATGGTGGACGCATCGTAAGAACTGCGGATTATTTTGCTGCCCTCTTGGAATGCGGTGTGGAAATTTACTCAGGAAACAGGTTGGATATCTTTAGAAGTAATTTCTTTTCTTTCAAAAAGTTAATAAAGGAGATGTCTCCAATAGACGTTTCTGATTGGATAGACGAGGTAGAAGCAATGGCCTTTTTGTATCAGTGAGATACTCCGCAATAACTTGATAGATACTTGATAACAAGATGGAGGTATAAGTCGTGGTAGACTTCAAGATGACAAAGGATGGTTTGATTCTTTACATCCGAGACTATACGGATATATACACTGTACTTCAAGGTATAGATGAAAAGGTCAAGAGTATGCGAAGCTTTTTTGCGCAAGGTGACAAAATCATGCTTCTTGTAGAGGAGCATGAAAAACATATATCCGATATTCCGAAAATCGTATCTCGCGTACAGGAACTCGGATTGACGATTTCTCACGTGCTCATGGGCTCTGAAGGGGAGAAGGATGTCATAATCCGAAAAAAAGTTGATATGGTAAATCAGGGTGATACTCGTTCAGGCACTAAGATTGTGAAGAAGAATTTGAGGAGTGGGCAGAACATCATCCATTCCGGTGATGTGGTTCTAATCGGTAATTTGCACGCTGGCGCTGAAATTGTAGCAGGTGGTAGTGTCGTTGTCTTTGGAAGATGTCAGGGGACTGTGAGAGCGGGTGTGAACGAAGGCCGTGAGTCGATTATCGCAGCACTTTCCTTCGAAGCACCGTTTGCACAGATATCTGATTTGAAGGCTACTTTTAGCGAGAAAATTGCTTTTCCATGCGTGCTATACGTAAAGGTTGGTAGAATAGAGATAGGGGACTATAATGCAAAGATTGGAGGGATCTACATTGAGTAGTTTCAATTCACTTGATACGAAAGATTTATTGCTGAAAGTCACTTCAATTCCTGGACCGTCTGGATATGAAGATGAAGTACTCGAGGAAATCAAGAACGTTATGAAAGATTATTCTGACGAGTGTTTCAAGACAGCTATGGGTAGTTTGGTGTGTGTCAAGAAGGGAAAAGGGCCAAAGATCGGATTTTTTGCACATGCTGATCAAATTGCGTTCTTAGTAACAAAGATTTACGAAGATGGGTTCATCAGGCTATCCGGTGTTGGTGGCTGGGATCCGAAGGTAATTGCAAGCCAGAAGGTTTGGGTGCATACGAAAAATGGGAAGTTGAGAGGGATTGTAGGCTTCATGCCTCCACACCTTCAAACAACGGAAGAGTCTAAGAAGGTACCAGATTATGATCATCTCTTCGTCGATGTAACGATGAATTCAAATTGGAAAGATATATCGATTGGCGATTTGGTGACTGTGGATACAAAGGGATTTGTTAATGGTGATATCGTCTTTGCACCTGCATTAGACAATAGAGCAAGTTGCGTGGCAATCATCAAGGCAGCAGAGTTGCTCTGGAAGATGAATATCGATGCAGAGGTTTACTTTGTGTTTTCTACTCAGGAAGAGATTGGCGGTCCTGGTGCTAAGAGTGCCGCATATATTTCGGAGATTGAATACGGCATTGTCATAGATGTGACACATGGTGATGAGGATATCCCCGGTTTTCCAAAGATAAAAATAGGTGACGGACCTGCGATTTGCGTTGGACCGGTAACGAATAAGAAATTTGTTGAACATATAAAAAATGCAGCAAGGAAGTACAATATAAAGACGCAGATAGAGGCTATAGCTGGTAGGTCTGGTACGGATACAGACGATGTCCAGCTTACGAGGATAGGCGTCAAGACTGGGTTGGTCTCTATCCCACAAAAGTACATGCACAATCCGTATGAGAAGTTGTGTGCAAAAGATGTAGAAGATACTGCAAAATTACTTGCGTTCAGCGCTGCTGAACTGCAGTGATTGAGCTTGGAGGTGGAAATATGTTTACTTTCTTAAAAGAACTTACGGAGATAAAGGGCCCGTCAGGTTTTGAGGATGATGTAAGGGAATACATAAAGTCTAAGATAAAAGATAAGGTTGATGAAGTTTTTGAAGACAGAATGGGTAATCTCATCGTTCTTAAAAAGGGTAAGAAGGGTTGTAAGAAGATATTGCTCGATGCACACATGGATGAAGTTGGATTCATGGTGACGAACATAAATGAGGATGGTACGTTGTCGTTTGCACCTCTCGGTGGTGTTGATGTTAGGGTCATTCTCAGTAAAAAGGTACTCGTTGGGAAAGATGTAACCGGAATTATAGGATACAAAGCAGCACATCTTCAGCATGACGATGACTATGCAAGGGTTCCAAAATATTCTGAACTGAAGATAGATATAGGTGCTTCGTCAAAATCAGAGGCAGAGAAAAAGGTTGCAATAGGTGATCCTGTATCTTTTACAACGGAATACGAAGAAGTTGGAGATTACATCATTGCGAAGGCGTTAGATGATAGGTGCGGATGCAGTATTTTGATGGATTTGATAAACGATGGGATAGAGACAAATTGCGATGTGTATTTTGCATTTACAGTCCAAGAGGAGACTGGTTTGAGAGGACCGGCAATCGTTGCTGAACAACTAAATGCAGACGTGGCAATTGCCGTTGAGACAACAACAAGTGGTGATGACCCTGAGCTTGAAAAGCAATTGTGGTCCACTCATCTTGGCAATGGGCCTGCGATCACGTTTATGCACAGCGGCTACGTTGTAAGTAAGGCAATATTTGACAAGCTCGTGGAGACGGCAAAGCGAAACAACATACCTTTCCAGTACAAAATGAGAACGGTAGGCGGAACGAATGCGCGAAGATACGCATCGACTGGAATACCTGCTGGAGTTGTTTCAACCCCTGCACGCTATATCCACAGTCCCGTATCTGAAGTTCGGAAGGATGATTACGAGAATGCATTCAAGTTGCTGAAGGCATTTTTGGAATCGGAATAAATAAATGGAATATGTGAGTGAAAAAAGTTGGCCCAATGGCCAACTTTTTCTTTTTCTCACTTATACACTAACGTATGTCAACATATGCTGTTGAAATGTTCTAGATCCGCTAATGTCGGAAAGGCTTCTGTTGTTCCTTTGCGTGTGCATGTGAATGTGCCACAAGTGTTTGCAAAGTGTAGTATTTCATCAACTGAGAAATCCTTGAGTAACCCATAAATGCATCCAGCAGTAAAGGAATCACCTGCTCCTGTTGTGTCTATTGGTCTTATCTTCAACGGCTCTTTGTAAACCTGTGCGTTTCTAGATATGTACATACTGCCTTTACTACCCAGTTTCACAAAGATGTGTCTTATTCCACGGTTGAGTAAGCACTCGCCTGCACGTTGCACACTTTCTTCGTCAGAAACGTAGAGTAGTTCGTGCTCGTTGAGTGATGCATACTCCACACCTGCGATTAGTTCTTCATTTATGTGCTCTGTATATTCCAAGAAGATTTTGGCACCGATATCAACCAAATACGTCAAGATGCTCTCATCTAATCCAGCTTGAAGAAATACTATATCGGAAGATAAAATCAAATCTTCATATTCGCTCAAAACTGTTTTATGGAGTAACGTATTCGCACCTAAGTAATTGAACATCGTATTGTTTCCATCTTTGTCCACAACTATGAATGTTATGCCCGTTCCCCTTTTTTCTTCAGTTGAACAAATTAGATGGGGTACGACACCAAATTGTAGCAATTTGTTACAAGCAAAGTTACCAAACTCATCTTTGCCAACGCTGGCAATCATGTGTGATTCTATTCCAAGTTTTGAGAGTGCAACCGACACGTTCGTGCCTTTTCCGCCTATTGAGATGTCTATATCTTTCGACACATGGTTTTCATTTATTTCGATCTTTGAAACTGGGTAGAACATGTCGATGTTCAGTTTACCTATGCAAGTAACACGCATCCGCACAACTCCCAATGGCATCTATTTGAGCTTATCCAGTTCATCTTTTGCAATCTTCTTTGCCTCGTTATGTGTTCCCACGAGTTTCGGATTGGCAGGGCTGGTTGTCACCTTTTTAAACATCTCTTTCGCCTTATCTTTATCGCCTGTTTTTAGATAAAGGTATCCAAGTTCAAGGTATATGTTGGGATAATCTGGTGTAAGTTGGAGCGCTTTGTTAAGCAGTTCCTCAGATTTCTTGTAGTTGTAGAGTGGCCATGGCACATCTCGATAGCGCATGCCAGAGGCAATGTATGCAAAAGTTTTGTAGAGTCTTCCCTCTTCATCGTTCTCGTCGAGTAGTTTTATTGCTGTGTCTATGTATTTATCCAAATCACCAAGCATGAATAGACTTTGGACGATACCTTTATACTGTGCAAGCCTTCCTATCGAAGCACCAGCAATGTAATGGGCTCTTCCATTACTTGGATCTAACTTTATGGCTGCTTCTGCAAGTGACCTTGCCTTGGTCAACTTCTCTTCCTTTTCGTTTGAAGGCACGCCCCAATCAGCGTATTCAAGATAACAATCTGCAAGAACTGTCAAGAGCATTGGGTCCTTATCGTAATTCGGTATTGCTTCTATTGCCTTGATTACAGCCAACATCTTCACCGCGCTTCTGTCTTTTCGTGCATCGTAGAACTTGTCATTCATCGTATTTCCAATAATACTTGCCATGGTGAGTGTGCTGAACAAAATTGCCATGACCAAAGTGATGAAAACTACTTTCCTTCCCATCTTGTTCATTCTAACCCCTCCTCGTTAATTCGTTAGAGTGTATGAATTGAACATAACTAAATTTTATTATACCACAATATTATCGTGATATAATCTAATACAGATAATTCACAGATATTGCCTTATGTAGGAGGATTAGAGCATGAAAATTCTATTTATGGGTACACCGGAATTTGCCGCATCTTATTTGGAGTACTTGATGGAAAATAGTTTTGATGTCGTTGCGGTGATAACGCAAAAAGACAAGCCACGTGGTCGTGGTCAGAAATTGTTACCAACACCGGTTAAAGAAGTTGCACTAAAATACGGTCTTTTAGTTTTCCAACCTTCTAATTTGAATAGAGAAGGCATGGAGATTATAGAGAAATGCCAGCCGGAAATTGGCATTGTCGTAGCGTACGGAAGGCTCATAAAGAAGCCATTCTTGGAGGCTATTCCATTTTACAATATCCATACATCGCTGCTTCCCAAATATCGTGGTCCTGCACCAATGCAGCGTGTAATAGAAAATGGCGAAAATGTCACTGGCGTAACGATCTTCAAAATATCCGAGAGCATGGATGAAGGAGATATTGCGTTGAAGTGTGCATTTGAAATAGGCCAATGTGAGACGTTTGGTCAAGTTTACGAAAAGATGATAAGTAACGGTACACAGCTGTTGAAAGAGTTTTTGACCAGATATCCAATTGAATTGGTACCACAAGATCATTCACTGGCAACATACGCACCGAAGATAGCAAAAGAGGACCTCTACGTAGATTTTTCAAGGCCTGCTGTGGATGTACGCAACAAGATTCGTGCATATGATCCACATCCAGGGGTGCGTGCAAGGTTTGGAGACATCGAAATAAAACTTTTTGGTGCATGCGATATGGAACGTATATCGTCAAATCCATTCAATGAAATTGAGGCCGGAAAGATTGTGAAAATCGATAAGAATGGTGCATTGATAAAGACATTTGATAACGGCTTGTGGGTGAGTCATGTACAATTTCCCGGAAAAGGAAAGATTACGTTTGGAGACGCTAAGAATGGCGGATTGATTAGTGAAGGAGATATATTGGGAAAATAAAAAACCCCGCAATGCGGGGGAAATGTTATTTTTAACGCATTTAAGGGGGTGGGGAGAGGGAGATTTGTTAACGAAAATGCGACAAGCTAACGACCTGATTTATTCAATCTGAAATAATCTGCGTCCTCATCTTGTGCAACCTTCATGTACCTGTGCTTTGCGTCTTCGAACATTCTATCGATTATCGCTTTTAAATCGCTGTTTACTGAAAGTTCGTTGATGATTCTCTCAAGTTCTCCAGTTAATGAATAAGTAAGTTCTTTTTCATCAAATTTGATGTCTTCTTGCAAGTTATTCGGTACGTCTGGCTTGATTATAACAAGTAATTTGAAGAAGAATTCGTAAAACACCTTTCGTACATCGCTCTTTCGCTTTGCTTCGGATAGTTTTCTCCTGTAATCTGTTTGGAGTTCTCGCTCATGCTTCACGTAACTGAAGACTTTTCCCGTGTTTTCCATCGAATCCCCCCTTACATGGTATGGTTAAAACTATCTTCTTAAATGGAATTTTGAACATCTTTATATATCTTCATCAATACTTTAGACCCGTCGATATGTACAAATCGTTCTATGAGTTACAAAGACGTTACAATGAACGTAAGAAATGGCTAATATGGTTTTTAGCCCCTTATCGTTTATTTAGTCTTTGTTTGCATCAATATTTTTTCCATTTGATTTGTCGTTCTTTCTTTGCCCCAAAAGATATGCATACCAGATTGCACCAGCGACGATCATTGCCAAACTTGCTATTTGGGCTGTCCTTAGTTGACCGGCCATTAGGCTATCTAATCTCAAAGATTCAATCCAAAATCTTCCAATTGAATATAGTATGAGGTACAATGCTGTCGTCTCACCATACGACTTTTTCCGTTTTTCAACATAGAAGAAGAGAAAAATAAATACACCGAGATTCCACATGCTTTCGTAAAGGAAAGTCGGATGGAAATACCTATCTACATCAAAACCCGGCATCCGTTTTTCAGATGGAACAAACATTTTCCAAGGGACCATTGTAGGGCGTCCGTACGCTTCGTAGTTGAAGAAGTTTCCCCATCTGCCTATAGCCTGACCTAACGGTAAAACTGAGGTAAACAAGTCCGTCGTGTGGACGAATTTGAAGTACCCCTTTACTTTTGAATAGATAAACAATGTGAGCAAAACAGCAAATATGGCACCATGTATTGCTAATCCACCATGCCATATCTTCCAGATCTCCGACGGATACATTGAATAGTAACTCCAATTGAAGGCAACATAGTAAATCCTTGCTCCTAGTATACCCGCTATGATTCCCCAAAAGAGCCCTTCGTCTAAATCTTCAGGTTTTATCGGATAGTTACTTAATCGTTTCCTTGCAAGGAAATAGGATACCAAAATACCCGTTGCAATCATGACACTGTACCATTTGAGCTCAAAATTGCCAATTCTAAAAATGTATTCTCTAACTATTAAGTTACCTGAAAAGACCGCTCTTAAAAAGAAAAATAATCCGACTGCGATAACAATAAGTACGATAAGCAAGATTATTTTTGATGACTTTTTCATCAGTTTGCACCACCTTTTTTATTTTTTTCTTATATCTCTCTTATTTCTCTTTACTTTTCCTCTTTCTCAAATCCTTTTCCCATAACTGCTGGTAGATATAACTGACTTTGGATAATTTTTCTTTGATTGAATCATCGAATGGCATATAACGCCAAAATATGTTTCTAACTTCCTTATCTAGTTTTTGAATTCCGCTTGATTCCTTTGTAACCCACATGACGTAGTCTTTTACGAATGCATCTATAGGGCTTCCTTTATAATCATTTTTCTCAAGATACTGGTAATATTCTCCGGTCAATCCCTCCTCCATCCATCTTCCAAAGGATAGTTCCTTGTCAATTTTCCATCGATATTCACCAAATGCTTGGAAAAATGGTTCGTTACCTTTCTTTGAGAATATTGGTACAACTAACCTACCACGTCCATATATATTCGTCCCTTCGACTGGTTCCCAACAAAATCCTACTTCGCCATACCCAGGGACTAATACAATGTACGGCGGCATGTAGACATTTGCACCACGGATATTTCTGTTCAACGTTGTAGGATCAATATATTTGAATTCCTCAAACATACTGCTTAATACTTTCTTCGATAATACTTTGCTGACATCTTTCATATAATTTGAAATAAGTGCTGGATATTGATTTCCAAGTTTTCCTATCACTTTCCTTATCATCTGACGAACAACCTGTGACTCTGTAGAGATGCTATCTTTGTTCTTATCAGTCTTCAAGGCGTTATTTCTCAACGATTGGTTCTGCTCTTTTGCGTTTTGTAGCGTTTCGAAAAGACTTTTTATCTCGTTGTCCATCCGCCGCAAATTTCCTACACTCTTGACTATTTCATCGAATATCACATAGACTGCTTTGGAATAAGGGCCTTTTGATTGTACACCTTTTGTAAGGTCTTTGAGTTTATCTTCTTCGATCGCACGTTCAAATATCTTTCTTTCATATTCTTTCTCAATCCAGGTTATGTCAAATGTTCTTTGAACGTGAGTATCTTGAATTACATCTTCAAATGTCGAAGGTGCTATCTTGCCACTCTTGACTGCAATGAGCCATTCATCTACGTAGTAGAATACGTCACTATCTTGTTTTGAAAATGTCTCTTTTATACTCTCCAAATCATCTTTTGATAAATACCGAGGGTCTATCAGTCCCAACCTAATCAAAAGCCTCTGCTCAACTGGTGAGTCTTCACTTATACCCTCACATATAGTCATGTATACATTCCAAAAAACTTCTGCAAATTCATCCTTGTGGCCTTGAAAATCTTTCTCTTGCAATTCTTTGACAGTCATGAATTCTTCTTTGAGTGACTTGTCTATACCATCGAATAATTTGTCGAAATATTCCATTGAACTTATCCTTTCCAAGTAAGTCTTAGTTTGTTATCGCTAAATTCTACAGAATAAACGTTTCTAAGTCGCCTGATCAATGCCTTTTTTGTCATTATTTCAGCATTTTTGAACGAGGCTATTATCACTGCGTCAACTTGCAACACAGCGTCAAGGGAGATTACTGGGATACCGTCTATCTTTGTACCTATCTTTTCTTTGTTGTCATCTATAAACGAAAGTACGTTGAACGAGGGACGAGAGGTTATGAGCCTTTCTATCATCTGCCCAACGACGCCCGCACCGTATATGGCAATATCACGCTTTCCAGATAGTTTAAGAAAAATGTCTTGAAATTTCAGTTCGATGCTCTTGTACAACTGTGATATCTCGGAAAAGTAAGCAAGGCACAAGTAGTTGAGTTGCACTAATCCTTTATTTGTCAGTTTGTACCTACCGCTATCTTTCTCAACAAGGCCTTTTTCAAGAAGGTCCTTAAGATATTTGTTGACAAGAGATGGTACAATACCCGCTTTGAGTGCTATCTCAGATTGTACCGATATGTTCTCATTTAGTGCCTGCAAAATCATCATTTGACGATACGTTGGAGAATATTCAAAAAATTCGAAATCTGTCATGTATATTTCTCCTCTCATTTCTTCTTAATCTAATAAAAAATTTATCTTTCTGCATTTACAGAACAATTGTATTCATTGACTGTGAGAATTTCTGCACTTCATCCTTTATCTTGTTTATCGCATCTTCGAATTGCTCAACGCCAGAATAAAGTTGCTCAACTGATTCGTGTGTCGTTTTGGAAATTCTCGCAAGTTTATCAACGTTGGATGTTGAGGCAGCCGTAACTTGACCTATTGCATCGAATGAATTTCTAACAGAAGATAGGTCCTTGGAGATCTTCTCGGTTATGAGCACCGTAGATGTAACAACTCTCTCGACTGCATTCAACGATGACTTCGATTCTTTTGAAAGTGTCCTTGTAGAATTTGAAAGGTCCATTATCATCTCTGCAATGCGTGCAAGTCCATCTCTATCGATGTTCTGTTTACTCGTCTCTATAGAGGCATTTATAGCGAGCACTGTTATGTTATCTGAGATTTCTGTTATTCGTTCAGTAATTTGCGATAATACCTCTGTGAGGTTTGCAAGTTGGGTGGTTGAATTTGTTATCTCCTCTATCGTATTGGTAAATTCCTTGATTCTAATAAGTATGGACTCTATTTCCGCCCTACTTTCTTCCAAATAGGCGGCGAATTCCTCAACCGATTTATCCAGTTCCATTGAGGCTTGTTCTGTGTTCTCCGCCATGGCCTTTATTTCAGCAGTTGAAGAAGATGTGGAAATAACACTGTCTGAAATGGTTCTGAACAATTCATTTGTGGCCTCAATCTGTTTTTTTGGCGTTCTAACGAAGAATTCTCCGAAGAAATATCCAAGTACGAGAGAGAGAATTATGGAAATCGGATAAACGAGTGTGAATATAGACTTTTTGAAAGTGTTCAAATCGCTGAACAATTCGTTTTCAGTGGCCGCATGTGCTAAGTAATTTTGCCCGTCGTACGCAAATGCGACATACCTTCTTTGTTCTTCGTAATTGTACGAATAAACCCCAGAACCATTTTCCACCATGTACTCAACCAAATTTGGAACAGATTCTTTTATGTTTTGACCGATTTTTGTTGGATCACTGTGGTATATCGTTGTTCCATCAGCTGAAATCAAGTAGTAATAACCGAACTCCGGCTTCAATTCAAAGATCTTCTCAGAGATTTGAACGTTTGCAATCGTTGAGACTTCATTCTCAAATCCTTTTAAAGCAACGTCTTTTATGATATTACTTATGGCTGGGAACGAAATGAACATAATAACCGTCAAGAATACAACTAAGAGAACCATTATAGCTATTGCATATTTCCAGCTTAGCTTCATTTTCACGATAATCCTCCTCCCACAAATCAAAATATATTTTCCACTACCTTGCCAAGCGTCTCGCCATTCCACTCGGCTATGGTAACTGAAATATTCAGTGTTATCTCATTTTTCAGTTCCAACATTAGTACAGTCTCGTTTATGTCTTTCTTGATCTCTTCAAATAGCGCTTCGGATTTTTGAGCACTTGAACCAATTAGCACACAGAAAAACTCGTTGAACGCTATCCTTCCAACAAGGTCTTGTACTCTTATCATAAGTTGCTTTGCAACGTTTTTGAGAATTTCGTTTGCAACCATGCCACCGCGCTGTAAGCTTATCTCCCTTAAATTATCGATGCGCAGTTTCGCAAAAGAAAGAGGAATACTATTTCTTTGTGCAAAATTCATGGCATACGATATCTTAGACCTTAGATAAGTACTGTTGTATGTCCCAGTAACCTCATCTATATCTCGATTTTTCGACAGATTTCTATAGTCGTTTAAGAGATTGAATAGAGTACTAAATGTGTCAATCAGAGGCAGCAATGTTCGTTGAACAAGTTCAGGTGTTGTGGGACTCTCGACAACGATGAAACCAACAGAGTCTTCCTTGAAATACACTGTTTCTATAACGTACTCACATTTCAAATGCCTTGTTCCAACAAAATTCTCCTCAAAATTTATGTATGAAGTTACGTCGCTTACCTTCGCAATGACTTCTTTCAGATCTTCTGGGAATGCTAGCTGTTCTTTTCCAAAGCCATATACTCTCAAAGTTGAGAGCGATGATATGGCGAAATAGCACGAATCAAATTGAAAGAGCTCGCTGAAGAGTTCATATATCTTCTTCAATACGAGTTCTTCATCAAAGACATATGGAGTCAGTTCCAGTATCTCTTGGATGATGGTTGAGTGCTTCAAGCTCTCTTCAAGTATATCGACGAGTTCACTAAATGGTTCAATGCGCATTTTGTATATCTCTCTCGACCATTCTATAGAGTATGGTTGTTCTATAAAATTCAAGATCGTCTTTTCTATCTCATCTTGAGAAATGGTCTTTTTCAAAAACGCATTTGCTCCACTCTTTTTTGCCCAAAATGGATTGATCGTTTCATCAACTCCCGTGAGCATCAATATTCCAACGCCTCTAAATGCTTGGAAACTTCTTATAAATCGGGTGAAATGTATACCGTTCAGCTTCGGCATGACGTAATCTACTATAACTACATCAGGCAGGAATGTGAAAAACTTGTTTATACCGTCAAGCCCATCCTTTGCCACTTCAACGGTGTTGTCGTGTAGTTCTATCAGATTCTTCAGATAGTTTCGCCAGACGTCTGAATCATCGATAACTAATACTTTCTTCAAGGTGTCTTCCCCCTTAGCAAATTAGTCTTCATCTATTACCCTCTATTAAGAGTCAGCAATAGTTCCCTTATCTTTTCAACTTCCATCTTTTCGTAATGTTCCTCAAGCGCCTCACTTATGTTTTCAGGTAGATACTTGAATTTCGGATTCTTCTGAACTATGAACCTGACACCATTTTTCCTGAGCTCTCCAACGTGTTCTTTTCCATCATCACCGAGCCCACCGAGAACTACTACTATAAAATCTCTTGGATCGCACTTTTTCATAGATTCAAAGAGTACAGAAATCGATGGATGTACCTTCGATTGAGATTTATGAACTGTTATCATTTCGTTATTGACAAGTGCGATGTCCTTCTCACCTTCTGGTAAATAGACTTTAGCATCCAAAGATGTGCATTTTTGAACAACTTCAACATTATGATCTGTCTCTTTTGCTATGTGTTGTGCAAATGTTTCCATTACTGATCCAGTAAAGTGTAAACATACTATGACAGGTATCCTTAATTTCTCGTCAATCTTCAATATCTTGAGCACATCTGAAGGACTTCCAGCTGAACCTACGATTATGAATTTTTTCATCGTATTCGAGCACACAGTTTAAGTATTATTGGGTTTTTCTGTGCTGTGCTCTTCCTTCCTTTCCAATTGAGAATAGAAGTACAAGGCAGAGCTATTTTTTGATCAATTTTTCGATCAGTCTCAAAAGTCGCTCCGGTGGTTCTTCTTTCGATATGTATGAGTCTGCGCCTACTTCGATCCCTTTTTGCAACTGTTCATGCGACAGTGTGCTGAAGAGTATCACGGGTAGTTGTTCATCGAGTTCTTTTATGCGTTTGGTAGTCTCAAAGCCATCTATGTGAGGCATTTCAACATCGCATACGACGACATCGGGTAAATTTGAACGATTTTTCTCAATAAACTTGACCGCTTCTAACCCATCTTTGGCTTCAAAGACTTTATAACCAAAAGTACTGAGAAACTTTGATACTATAGTTCTCGTTACAACAGAGTCGTCTACGAGTAGTACACTGTACTGTTGTGATTTTTCTACATTATCCTGAGATATCGTGCTGACATCTATAACAGGTAATGGATATACGAATATGTTTTTGACAAATCCTTTTATGAATCCATAATTCTCATTGCTGATTTGACCATCAAAAGTGCCAAGTATGTTGTCAACCAATATAGTCTTCTGGGACGTTGTAATTATACCAAATCTTGGAATTCTTGATTGGTAAGATATTTCAAATAGCTTGCCATTATGTTTGATTTTCCCATCTGTAATATCTGGTTTGCTGATTACTTCAACTATATCGTTGAAATCTACACAGAATTTGTAATTATCTGATTCGACTACGAGTACACGTACAAAGAGTGTCCTTATGGGAAAGTGGACTATGAATCGAGTACCTTTTCCCATTTCTGTTACTAACTCAACATTTCCACCACGGGCTATCGCAAAATTCTTCACCACATCTAAACCTATACCCCTGCCAGATGTTCCGTCAGTTTTTTCAGATGTTGAAAACCCTGGAATGAAGATCAATTCATCAGGGCGCATGTTACCTAATCCCATCCTGATCGCTTTCTGCCTAACTTTCTCAAAATCTATACCTGCACCATCGTCCTCGACTTCTAAGTAGAGTTCGTTTCCAAGTACATAGCTTCTAAATGCTATTGTTCCAAACTCTGGTTTGCCATGCCGAACTCTGGTTTCAGGCGATTCTATACCATGAGAAATTGCATTTCGCACAAGGTGAACTAACATATCTATGAGCATCTGGGAATCTTTCTTCTCTATACGCTCATCACCAATATCTAAGTTCAATTTTACATTTTTCTTGTTTATCGTAGCTTCTTGAATGACAAGGACATCGAAATTTCTAAGCAAACTGCCCAGTTTTACGTAAAAACTGTCCTCGATCAAAGTGGAAAGTTTACTCTTCAACGCCCTGACATCGCGTAGTGCATTCTTCGTATCATCGCGCATTAAGCTGTTTTCAGTACTCAGCGTTAATGAAACGAATTCAGTCAACAATTCTATTGGTAATTGAGATGCCAATTTTGAGATAGCTTGTGCACTTGCTTCTGGTACTTGCTCTTTACCTTCTATAACATCTATGATTTTTTGTACCTCGTTATCGGTCAAATCTGTATTTCTTTCAAGAACTGACGGAATGGTAGAGAGCATCCTTGCCCAAAATTCGTCTGGAAGCGTTATCTCACCTGTGGAATATTTCTTGAAATATTCTTCTAACGTGTGCATTAGAGTTTTGTATCCATTGAAACCAACCAAACTTGCAGAACCCTTTATTGTATGGAATATCCTGTACAACTCATTTATCACGCTATGGTCCTTACTTTCCAAGTATTTTCTTATGAGATCTATCGATTGTTGTCCTTTTTCTCTAAGTTCTTGGAAGAATATTTCAACAAAATCCATCCTCTTCCACCCGCTTTCACTGTTTCTTTTTACCATTGCCAACTTATAGCAATATCTTGTATGTACCTTCAACTGTTTCAAGGTATTTTTCTTTTGTGGTCTCTTGGATTAAGACTTTGCCCAACATCTGAAGTACTTTGCTAGTTCTGTACGCAATGTTTTCTAACACCACTACATGATTTCCGTCATCTAAATTAACTACTGGTATTATTTTTCCGTAATCTATGAATCCATCATAGCTATCCACTTTGAATTCTGTGACAAATTCTGAAGAAAGGATGGCATTTACTGAACCTTTTGTCAGCGCATAGACATCGCCTATCACTATGAATTCTTCCATAGCATCCTTCTTAATCGCTTCCACTCTTTCCTCACGTTTTTGGACCTTTGCATCGACTGGCAAGTGCACATTATATATGTTGTAGACGTAATATGGCTTATCTCCGATTATAACTGCGCCCGTGTATTCTGATAATTTTTCAAACTCGTTGCTGTTTAACTCTATATCCGGTGATAGAGGCGCTGGCTTGCCTTGAATTTCTTGTACAACTCGTGTTACTCCGAATGCAAATCTCGGAAATATCAGAAAATACTTAAAAATAGGTCCAACGATGTTGGAATGCGTAACTACAGGATAGAGATAACCACCGTACAAAGAAAATCCGAGAACACTTTTCTCAACCGGGCCGGGAAGAAATTTATCGCTGATGCCAACTATCTCGGACTTTGATAGGGCAACTTGGATGATTCCCTTTTCATGTTCGATCTCACATACGTAGAACTCCATATGATCACCTTACTTTCAGTCTCGATGAAACCTTATGAAATACTATGAAATTTAGCGAAGTTCTATGAAATTCTTCAGCTGCCAAATTTCCTCA
Organism: Fervidobacterium sp. UBA5837; assembly: GCA_002432805.1. GTDB lineage: Bacteria > Thermotogota > Thermotogae > Thermotogales > Fervidobacteriaceae > Fervidobacterium. Next base: position 152,530 of record DJGV01000013.1, read on the forward strand.
TCGGCGTGGTTTAGGAACAATGCTCTCTTAAGAGATTCACGTGCCTTGTCTTTTAACAACAGTTCCAATTCCACCAAAGCTTTGTATTTCCACACTACGTATTGCGAGGGATACTTCACACTCAAGACATTCAAGCGCTCATAAGATTCGTTGAATTTACCTTGACTTATGTAATTCTCAACGAGGTGTAGTTCTTCCTCAAATGATAGGTTGCCATGTAAATCGTTTATCGTGTTCTTAAATGCTGGTACAGAACTGTTTCGTGCTTTTTCTGACATATACGTGTTTGTAACACTTAGGACTTCTCTTGTACGATTTGGTTGAGAAGAACTTAACTTATTTGTACTGATTGAGGTGTCCAATAAAAATGTTTGGGCCTTCTTTTTCATTATTGCTATACTGCTTGGGCTTATCGGTTCGAAATACTCATACAGTGGTGGAAAATATTCTCCATTTCCGATTATCAAATATCCATCATCTTTTAAGATGCTTAGTACTTTCCTGATGATGTCTCCAACGTTGTCTAAGTATATGAGTACCCTTCTAAGAAATATTATATCGAATTTCTCAGTGATTCCAAAATTGTACTCAGTTATATTTCCGTTTGAAAATGTAACGTTCTTCTTATATTCCTCTTTTATGCAATACATATTGTTTTTTACAACGAAGTAGTTGTTGATCTCTCGTTCGCTGAGAAATCTCACACTCCAGAATCTGTAACATCCACTCTTTGCTTCAAAAATTCTTTGTACGTTTACATCTACTCCCATGATCTGATAATCTACACTTGCTTGCTGGGCAGTGATTGCAATTGAATAAACCTCTTCGCCTTTTGCACAGCCAATCGATAGTATCTTCCAAAATGGTCTCGATTTGAAGATAGTTTTAAGTTTATCAAACGTCCCTAGATCTCTGAAAAAATATGACTCACCGATCGTCAAATTCTCTATGATGAGATTTTCTAACAGCCGGTCCGTCAGATCACCTTCATCCAATGTGCTCAGCAGGTAGATGAATCTATCCAACGTTCTTTCATTACTTTTTAGTGAATACCTCTTCAATATACTCTCTATACGTTTTCGTATATCACCCATACCTTTGGATACCCTCCATTATTTCTTCAGTAATTATCAAAATCTATAAAAATTTATAAAAATTTATCGAAAAGTTTTGAAAGCATATCTCAATTGAACGAGTTATCTCATCACTTGATGTTATTTAATTATATCACCATTTATGCTATACTTGTCGTAGGAATTTCAACGTTTATCATTACTTACTATAATTTATCATAATTCAGTTGAGGTGATTGGATGGGCTTGAAGGTAGGAGTCATAGGATATTCCGGAAATACTGAAAGTGAGCCAGTTAAGTCTCTAAGAGATGTTTGTTTAGAACTCGGTGAGAGGCTTGGGAAAAACTACGTCGTGTTTACGGGCGGACGTGATGGTATCATGGAGTTAGTCTCCAAAGGGGTAAGAAATGTCGATGGCACATGTATAGGAATTTTGCCTTGGGAAGGTAGCGATGCAAATGAATACAATTCGCTTGTGATAAGTACAGGCTTGGATTTTCAAATGAGGTCTTTTGTGTTGGTAAAAAGCGTGGATGCAGTCATAGCAATTGGTGGAGAGATAGGGACAGCAGTCGAAATGCTTGCAACTTATGCAAACAGGAAACCGTTGATTCTACTAAGAAATACGGGCGGCTGGGTGGACAAAATTCCAAGTGTGCTCATCGATGGTAAGTACTTAGATAACAGGAAAATGGCGCCTGTTTATCAGGCTTTCAGTGTTGAGCAAGTGATGACCATACTTGACAAGTTGGGAAATGTAGATAAATGTAGATAATAGATAGAGGTGAGAAATAGGAGTCATGAGTCGTGTGATGATATCTGACCTAATTAAATATCTACCAGTTATGTTAGTAACAATTCTTTGGGGCATGTCATTTGTGGCAACTAAATTTGTAGTCTCGGTCTTTGCACCATTCCCTGCTGCTTTATACCGATTTACCATTGCATTGGTCGTACTCTTACCGTTTACAAAGAACCGTAAGATATGGAACATCAACGCATTCTGGGCAGGTTTCTGGGGCATAACGATGTATTTTGTCTTTGAAAATACAGCGTTAATCTATACGGCTCCAACAAACGCGTCTGTGATTGTATCGAGTGCACCTATAATGTACACACTCTTTACACACATTTTTTACAAGAAGAGAACTACAAAAAGGCAATACATGGGTTCGATCGTTGCATTCATCGGCGTTGCACTCGTGGTATTCAACGGAAGATTAGAGAAGCTGAATCCACTTGGCGATATGTTGGCCTTTGGTGCAGCAATATCGTGGGTACTCTACACTTATTACGTTGTCAAAATGGGGAAGAATGATGGTGTGGATGGGATATTTTCTCTCACATTTTGGGGAGTTGTAACGCTTCTGCCTTTTTCGTTTTTTCAAGATATGTCGATAAGAATTGAACCTAAGAGTTTGATCAGTCTAATATATTTAGGTGTATTATGCTCGGCCTTTGGGTATTTGATATGGAACAAGTCTATGACAGTTATTGGTGATAGGAGCACAACAAATTTCATATATTTCATACCGGTTGTTACGATAATATCGGAAAGTGTCATTATAAACTCTCAGCTGACACTGTACAATATCTTAGGTACTTTTATGCTTATAATGGGATTATACATTTTTGAAAGGGGAGAAAGTTATGGCAAAGAATGATTTGGGAATTGATTTGGGTACAGCCAATTTTATAGTCTATCAGCAAGGTAAGGGCATCGTGCTTGATGAACCTTCCGTCGTTGCACTCGAAAAGAGAACGAACAAGATACTGGCAATAGGTTCTGAAGCTAAAGAGATGTTTGGGAAGACACCTGAAGATAAGATAGTTGCTGTTAAACCTATGAGAGACGGGGTTATAGCGGATTATACGATCATTTCAGAAGTTCTAAAGTATTTCATGAGAAAGCTGAACAAGGGGACTTTCTTCAAATGTAACATGGTAATTGGTATTCCAACAAAGACGACGAGTGTCGAACAATGGGCTGTTTACGATGCAGCAGTCAAGGCTGGTGCGAAACGTGTCCATATAGTCTTGGAACCAACTGCGGCTGCCATTGGGATAGGATTGGACGTGATGAAACCGATCGGGAATATGATACTCGATATCGGTGGTGGTACAACCGATATAGCAGTGATAAGCCTGGGCGGTATTGTTGTGGGTGATTCGATTAAACTGGCTGGTAACACGTTGGATGAAGCTATTGTTAGAGGCGTAAGAAGGATGTTTGGCCTGATAATTGGTGAATCTACGGCTGAGGAGATAAAGATAACTGTAGGAAAAGTACATCTGGATGTAGAAGACTTAGAATTGGAGATAAGAGGGAGAGATGCCGTTACCGGTTTACCGAGGACCGAGAAAGTAAGCTCCAGCGATGTTTACAAGATGATTAGGCCAACAGTAGATAATATCATTGCAAGAATAAAGCTTGTTTTGGAAAAGACTCCACCGGAATTATCTGCAGATATAGTCCAGCATGGAATAGTCTTGACAGGTGGTGGGGCATTGTTGAGAGGTATCGATAAGGCCATTGAAGAAGAAATTGGAGTGCCATGTCAAGTAGCCGAAGATCCACTTCTGTGCGTTGCAAAAGGTACAGGTATATTACTCGAAGATGAAGGATTGTTGAGGCACGTAGCAGTTGCGTACGAAGCTTAATGTCAATTACACAATTAATTTGAAATGACTTGAAAGGGAGCTGATCTTCTTGTACAGAGGTGTATACACTGCAGCAATGGGAATGCTTGCAGACCTTGCAAAGATGGATGTTTTGTCAAATAATCTGGCAAACGTGGAGACCAATGGTTATAAAGCGGATTCGCCAGCTTTCAGAACATACATGGAGAAGGAGATCTACAGGATAAAACCGGAGCCAGAGAATCATAGATCCGAGGTCAAGAGCATCGGTAGGGTTGAGCAAGCATTGATCGTTGATGAGGTACGCACGCTCTTTACGGAAGGAAACTTGGAACAGACGAACGTTGGAACCCACCTTGCCATAGATGGAACTGTTTTTTTTGCGGTGAATAGAAATGGGTCTGTTTATTATACAAGAAACGGTGAATTCGTAGTTGATAACAATAATAGATTGGTAAATACTCAGGGATACTCACTTTTGGATACAAACGGGAACGAGATAACATTTCCAGAAAATGGTTCCATCGATGGAAGCGGAAATGTCTTTGATGGTAATGGAAATGTTGTTGCAAAGATCGGTGTTTACGATCTATCGAATGCGAGAAAGGTCGGAGATACTCTGTTCACTGGCGATGTGCAACAGCCAAGTGAATTTAGGATTTTGACTGGCTTTGTAGAAAAATCAAACGTGAACGCAGTAAGAGAAATGGTCAAGATGATAGAAGCACAAAGGCATTATGACACCGTTTCGAAAACCATTTACGTGCACGACGAGCTACTGAACAAGGTAATCAACAATGTGGGTGCTTTGAGATAAGGAGGGATTTAGATGATAAACAGTCTTTACACCGCGGCAACTGGCATGTGGGCTCAGCAATTTAAGATGGATACAGTTTCAAACAATATAGCAAACGTAGATACTGCTGGGTACAAAAAGGTAAAACCCGAATTTCAGGATTTGATTTACAGTTATTCAAAGAATGCAGGTGCAGCAACTGCTCAGAATTCTATAACTCCAACAGGTATATACGTTGGTCACGGTACAAAACTATCTGCAACAACAAGAATATTCACAGAGGGTAATACGGAAAATACGGGAAATGCATTAGACCTTGCCATAAGTGGTGATGGATTCTTCCAAATCCAACTCCAAGATGGCAGAATTGCGTATACGCGTGATGGGCAATTCAAGATAGACAACCAAGGTCAGATTGTTACAGCAAACGGTCTTTTGCTGTCTCCCGCGCTTGTTGTCCCACAGAATGCATCCTCGATGACGATATCGCCCGATGGTATAGTCTCCGTCGAACTAGCAGATGGTACCACGCAGCAATTGGGTACAATAACGCTAACAAGATTTGTCAATCCCGCAGGACTGAAATCCATGGGAGACAATCTGTACTTGGCTACAAATGCAAGTGGTGATCCGATCGAAGGTATTGGTGGGCAAGACGGATTTGGCTCTATTCTCCAAGGATATGTGGAAAAATCTAATGTGGATGTCGTCAAAGAGATGGTAGACATGATAAGCGCAATGAGGGCGTATGAATTCAATTCCCGTTCGATAATGACGGCAGATCAAATGCTCCAGACGGCAAGTAGTTTGAGAAGATAATGAGAATGTTATAGTTATTGAAGGTTAATTCAAGCATCAAAATCTTTTCCAGTGTTTGAATTTTCTAACATCGGTTCCCCAAGATCTTCCAGGTCTTGGGGCATTTTTATTTGATTTTCAATTTTCTGTGACTGTGATATAATGTGTGATATAATTATGTTTGTTAAACTTGATAGGAAATAGAATGCAAGGAGTGATGAATTTGATAGGGATGTACGATGGCAACTACGATGATTTGGATGATGATGTAGTTAATCAAAATAATGGAGCAAGTGAGAGTGAAAATACTGAGCAAAGTAAGTCAGAAGAGAGGGAAGCACTCATCAACAGGATCATCGAAGAAAAGGGTGAGGCAGCGTTTGATAATATGGTAAGGCTTCTGGAAGATGAAGACGACACGGTTAGAGATATAGCAACGGAAGTTCTCTACAGGCTGGGAGATCGTATCGCTAGTAAGTTGGAACAGCTTGTGATATCGAAGATAAGGGATGAAAAGAAAAATGATATGACGTTGCTCTATTTAATAGACTTGCTGGGAGATATTGGTTATCAGAGTGTCAATAAAGATTTGACTAAGGAATTGGTTAAGGCACTTAGTTTGTACGATTTAGAAGAAGCTCAACTTGTAATTTATGAGACTCTCGCAAAGCTTGGTGCAGGTGAGGAATTTTACCCATTGCTCAGATACATGCTGTTGGATGGTGAAGAGAGTTACATCTTTGGTGCCCAAGCTGCAATGGCGATGTCGTATCTCAATGTACCGGAAGTTGTACACGACCTTGTAGATGCGATAGAAAAAGGTGATTTCAGAGATGAAGACATTGAAATTATCAAAAAAGCGCTCAACAACATGATTAACATGAAACCATCTTACAAAGAAATTCTGATTGGTTTAGTAGGTGAGGAACACCTGGAAGAATACATACAGTGATTGTCATAGTGACTGACATGGTGTGACTTGTATTTGACCAAACTGAATTGATCTATTGCTTATTCTCAAGATTTTTTAATATTTGGGAGGGATTGTGATGCAGCTACTTTTGGCAGCAGTTGTCGGATATATAATTGGAGCAATACCATTCAGCTACATAATACCAAAAGCAAAAGGTGTAGATATTACGAAAGTCGGAAGTGGCAACGTCGGTGGTACGAATGTTTTGAGAACTTTGGGCACTATAGCTGGTGGACTTGCTATGTTTCTGGATATCATTAAGGCTGTTGTAGCTGTGTTGATCTTCAAGAGCTTTGGCGAGGAACCAATGGTTATGGCCGGTACCATGGCGGTTATTGGTCACTGTTTCTCGCCGTTCTTAAAGTTCAAAGGGGGAAAAGGAGTTGCAGCCACACTTGGGGTTTTTTTTGCAATCTTTCCGCAAGCGGGACTATTTTCTTTAGGTATTTTCATCATTGTCGTATCGTTGACTCAATATGTCTCTTTATCCTCGATAATAAGTCTGCTTGCTGGTAGCATGTTTGCATTAGTTTTTGGCAAATCTTATTGGGTTATCTTCTTGGCGCTTTGTCTCTTTTCCGTCTTGAAGCATAAAGAGAATATAAAGAGGCTTGTAGAAGGAAATGAGAGAAAGACTGATGTGGTTGGTTATTTTCTAGGTTGGATGGATAAACCAGGTAATTCAAGAAAATAGATTTATAGGGAGTAAAGCTGATGTGGAAGTATGTGAAGTATGTGAAGATTCCAAAAATCGTCATGTTATCAATTTTTTCCAGATTACGTAATGTGATAGCCTTATCGATATTAATAGTGCCACTTGTTTTTTTTGATACCGTCCTCGCTGCGGTGATCGATGAAGAAACTGCAAGGAGTTACTTCTCGCAAGCTTTGATAAATGCATACACAGGGAATTTCGGTGATGCTTACCAATTATCGATAAAGGCACTTTCAGGGCGTGTGTACGTTCAGGAACTGCCGTACTTCTGGTATCTGAGAGGAAGATTGGGAATTTCAACAGGGCTAGTCGATAAGTCTTTGGGAGATTTCAGCACATTCACTCAGCTTGTAAAGAGTGAAGAGATCGATAACCTTGTTTCAAAAGTTCAGTATTTTAGAAAGTTAGATATCATTTCACCAGGTACTTTCAAGTTTGGATACGTTAATAGTGTAAGTGGTAGACAAGGGACAGCTGACTATTTCCAAACGCCAACGAGTCTCACAGTCTTTGGTGACACGATGTATATACTTGATTCCAAGAACAAGCGACTAATCTCTGCGAGGGGTAGCAAGATACTCACAGTGAAAAAGCTTTCAAGAGATTACAAGCAAGTATTCGCATCAAGGGATGGAAGTATATATTTGCTTACAGATGATACACTCTACAATGATTCTGAACTTGAGTTACTTAAAGATATGAAGACTGCACTCATCGCTGGGAGCGATAGGAATGGGAACGTTTACATCGTGGATTTCGACAGGGTTTTGGTTTTTGATCCGGAGAGTCAAAAGTCAGTTGCATATAATCTACCGCAAAGCACGGTCTGCTTGGATGCTGAAATGACAGTAGACAAACTGTACATCTTAGATGGTGTAAAGGAACAAATATTAGTTTACGATTTGTCTACCATGGGAAGTATAAATACAATCGAATTACCCGAGAAGATCTGGAATTTTGAGGTTACACCTTACGGAGACTTGATATATTTGGGTAATAACAAGATAATCGCAAAAGGTCAGGAATTTGAAGTAAAGGGTGTAAATTTCATAGAGTATAGTTATCCTACTATATTTCTGATAAAATGGAAAGGAACTGTGGTAGATCAGTACTTTTTGAAGGATGATAAGCCGATATTTGTAAGTATAGATAAGATGGTGTTCGACGACGCATATGCTTACGCGTACGTTAGAGTTGAAGACCTGTACGGAGATGAAATTCACTACATACAGTATGCACTTAGAATGTCAGAACAAGATGTTTATGTACCATCCGATGTGTACAGCGAATTGTCTGATGTGAAGACCGAAATGTTGAAGAATTGTAAAGGTGAACTAGTTTCATACAGGATGACTGGTTCTAAGACCATAGGTAGCTGCCCAATACTCAACAAATTTACTGGTAGCGCTGCGTCATTGAGGAATAACAAACGAGTTGTTTTTTTGGCAAGGTGGAATTACATGAGACCTATACCACAAGGTATTATAAAGGTAACGGCTAAACTATCTTTCAAGGACTTGGTATATTCCGATGCGATGTTCTATACAGGTCAATTGATAGGTGAGAGTTCGTTGAGAAAGTAAATAAAA
>DJGV01000013.1:161180-163455 GCA_002432805.1 Fervidobacterium sp. UBA5837
TCATTAACCGAAAGAGGTATGAGCAAGGAAGCGATTGAGATATACGAACAGTTGTTGCAGTTCGATATCCCAGAAGTGTACAATAATCTTGGTAACATCTACAGACGTAATGGAATGCTTGGCAATGCCGTGGAAATGTACAGAAAAACTATACAGCTGGATAATACATTTGCTTTAGCCTATTTCAATTTGGCGTGTGCATTGATGGAAATGGAGCGTTATGGTGACGCAGCTATGTTCCTTGAAAAGTCAGAGAAACTTGGATTGAAGACTTTCGATTTGGACGTTCAATTGGCATTATGCTACATCGCAACTGGGAATAATTCTAAAGCGGCCGAGCGATTGAGGGATGAAAAGGTACGCAAAGAGGTGGAGAAATACATAGAGGGGGAATTGCGAATATGAGTTTGGACATTGCATCTCTGAAATCTACGATCGATATAATAAGCGCAAATTGGTACTTCTTGTTGCCCGTTTCTCTTTTTGTCTTTCTACTCCCAAACATCGTCGAAGTAGTTACCATCTTAGGTGTAGGATTCATAGTTAGCACAAGTTACGTTACACCGTTTTTGTACGATACGATAATGAAATTCTTCCCGAATTTGCTTACTGACGCCGCAAATGGTAACAGGAATATGTTCATCAGTATACTCATTAGCATAGTGTTTGCCATCATTTTCTATGGGTTGTACAAGTCTTTAATCTTTTTAGGGGGCTTTTTATTAACCTTCTTTGCAGTCCAGTTCTTAGTCAACACTCTTGTACATGTTGAACTGTCACCGTATATCTTTTTCGGCTTAAGTGCCTTGGCAGGTCTAATTGGCGGGTTTTATGCATCAAAAAACAGTGAGAAGTTACTTGGCATCGTTGGTGTCGCTATAAGTGCATTTTCAATCTCCTCAATTGCGTTTACTCTATTGAAGATTCACGTTTTTGATATGAACGACGTGCTTTATCTTTGGTTGATATTCATCCTCACTGTGTTCATGTTCTTCTTCAGAATTACGAAGCTTTGGAGGAATGAAAAATGAGTGTGCTAATTAAGATATACAATTTTCTACGAACTGTATGGCTTATAATAGGTGCATTTTTATACGTATTTGTGTATGGTTCAATCGTACTGTTGATCGGTTATCTGCTGGGAAAAGAAAAAGGTAGACGATTTGTCTTGAATCAAGTGGAGATCTTTGGCCGTGCTGCTTTCAAACTTCTTGGTGTTAAGGTCTTTGTCTGTGGCAAGAAGCCAGAAATCAATAGTAATTATCTGGTGGTGTGCAATCATCAGAGTATTCTCGATATACCACTTGTCTTAGGTTACGTAGGTTCCATATCTTTTTTGGCGAAAAAAGAACTTGGGAAGTTCCCGATGGTAAACATCTTCGTAAAATACTTGGGCAGTGTGCTCATAGATAGAGGCAATATCAGACAAACTGCAAAGGCTATAAGGGAAGTAATGACGAAAATGAATGAGGGGTATCACTTTGTCATCTTCCCGGAAGGTACAAGGTCAGAAAATGGTGAGATGTTACCGTTTAAGCCAAAAAGTCTGGAAATAGCTTACAAGTCGAAGGTTCCAATATTACCGATCTCAATTTGGGGGAACCACTTGGTTACCCCGAAACACAAATTAACGGTCTCAGGAAACAAGACTTCGATATTCATGGGTGAACTCATCTATCCAGAGCAGTTTCCAAATGAAGAAGAATTGAGAAAACATGTAGAAAACGTCATAAGAGATGGGATTGAAAAACTTAAGGAGGTGCTCGACAATGAAAAGAGCAACTGTTAAAGCACTTGTATTAGACAAGGTATCGAATTCTCCCGTAGTCTTACTAGGGATTGAAAATACAGATAAGATTCTCCCGATATGGGTAGGTGCTTGTGAGGCAAGCATAATGGCAATTGCCATCGAAAAGGTACCTTTTGATAGACCTTTGACACACGATCTGATTACGGATATAATCATGGAACTGAATTTGAAAATAGAAAGATTCGTCATACATTCGATCAAAGATAACGTATTTTATGCGAAGATCATCTTAAAGGATATGTCTGTTTCTGAACAAGAAATAACTGATGGGTTGAATCCTTATCTCGAGATAGATGCAAGGCCTTCAGATTGCATAATACTATCGCTCAAGACTGGCACGCCTTTGTATGTGACAAACGATATCATCGCGTCTGAAGCAATAAGTCTGGACGAAACTCAGAATTTAGATGAAGGGTTCAAGCAGTTCATAGAGAATTTGGATATAAACGAATTCAGAAAGCTCCT
>DJGV01000013.1:163494-172927 GCA_002432805.1 Fervidobacterium sp. UBA5837
GGACTAATCAGGAGGCGATGTATAGGTGCCAAACGCCTTTAGTAATTTTTTTGGTAAAATAAAGTCCATTTTCTCAAAGATTAAATTGCCATCTCTAAAGTCGATACATTTCAAAGATATTGCAAAGAAGATCATCGAATTGCCGGTGAGATTGTGGAGAAGGAAGGTACTTTTCTTCATAGTCCTCGGCATTGTAGCTTTCTTGGTAGCACTTCCGTTCCTCATTGGTGGTGACAAGACGGTTGAAACAACTATAACCCAGGGAACAGGGACTGTCCAAAATTTGGTTGTCTCCATACCTATCGGTGCTTTTCCTTATGAAAAGTCTTTTAAGGTGCGTGTGGCATCAAAAGCTTTGTCTGCACAAATTTCAAGTGGTGGTGATTTCGTTAGTGAAATTTATGAGCTAATACCAAGTGATGGAAGATACAACATGGCGACACTTCCTATCAATGTAAAGTACTATTTTCCTTCGAATCTTGTCGGTAGTAACGATTCAAATGCAATTGCATTTGCGAGTATAAGTAGTGATGGGAAGGTTCACAACATAATTCCAGGTAGTAGTATCGGTAAAGACGATAAAGGATATTACGTTGATGCAAACTTTTTTGTCGTGCCAAAACTAATTGGGGTAGTTTCTACACCGGGCCAAGTTCTGCAAACTGGAGTAAGGTTAGCGCACGATTTTACATCCGCAAAGCCCGCATTGCTGATAGTGCCTGGTAGTGATGCAAATTTTTCTGGCTATTTTACATCAGCTAAGGTAACCGGTATCTCACTTTGGCAAAGTGTTTTTTCAGACAGATCAATTTACGTTTACGAATATCCACTGACCAAAACTAGGTCTTTCAATTATACTGAAGCGGTAAGAAAGTTCAAGGAGGCTAACCCTGTTCCAAGCGAGATCATATTCGAATCGGAACGATTAGCGCAAGAATTGATCCAACATAAAGAAACGCAGTTCGATATACTTACCCATGAAATCGGTGGCCTCATAGTTTATTATTGTTTATCTACCCACCCAGAGATCAAGAATGTAAGAAAGGTAGCGTACGTATCTGTACCATTCTACGGTACAAATGTTGCTGATCCACGTTTGGCAACGAACATATACGACTCAAAACCAGATGCAGCAGGCACGCTTTACAATCTTCCAGATAGTATGATGCTGAATTTGCAAAGTTACCTGAAGAGTTACATAGAAGCTGTCAATGACTACTACGATGATATTCTGTCGAATTCAGAATTTTTGAATAAGCTCAAATATCTCCCATATCGTACAGATATAAATGTGATGGCTTATATGGGTAATATGCCGCCACTGTCGATAGACCTTTCATCAAGCCTTCTTGAAAGATTGTACCCGGAGATGATACTTAATATGGGCGATGGTGTTGTATCACGCACTGCTGCAAGATTACCTTACATGACTCTCAAGATTTTCAACGGCAGTTGGAATAATTTCTATTCCACTGAGCAGTTCATACAGGAAGTTAAGACATTTTTCAATTACGAGATACCTGAAGTACCGACGTACAAAGATGATACATTCACAGAAACGGTAAAGAGTGATGCAGAAAAAATATTCGAAAGTTTTATGTCCTCTGGTAGTGCGGAGCAGTTCCACGTTCAAGAATGGAAAATCGATGATAATCCACATGTAACGTTTATCCAGTCGTACAGATATCCAGGAACACAAATTGCAGTTTACGGTAATGTGGTGTATACCGCTGATTCGAATGGCCTGTACGTAGGTGGAGTAAAGGTATGGGAAGAATCTATCAACAATCTTAAAGAGACTGTCGATGGTATCAGTTATGGTACACAGACTAAAGCATTCTACCGAAAGTTAGCTGATACTACATCGTACACTCAAGTACCTGCAGACGACTATTTGGCTACAAAGGATTTTGCAATATTTGCAAAGCCAAGAGCAAGCAACTATGTCGATTTCGTAGATGAGAATGGTAATCTCATCGTTAGTCTGATGGGAATATATGGCAGCGTGATCTACGATGGAAGTGAGATAATTTTCTTGACTAACAGAGAGTTGTATCGCTACTATTATGGTATAAAGTACACAGCACCAATCGGATTGAATCAAACATATGACATGACTTATGCGATAGTGATTGACGATTACGTACTTGCTGTGACAAGGGCATATGGATTATTACTCTTCGATCGAAGTGGGAAGTATGCGTACACCGGTGAGGGATGGATCGGTAACTTGGGCATGTACAAGTCTGGTAAGTATGTTGTAGCAGTCGGTGATGGATTCATAACACTTATAGATTTTGAGAATAGAAACATCGATAGAATTGTAGAAAGCGTTTCAGGTACAGTCTACGACGCAGCAGTTTGGGAGAATAATCTTTATCTCATGACAAGTAACGGTGTACTTGTCTACAAAATTGGATAAATCTGATAAGTTTGATAAGTTTGATAAGTAGAAGGAGGCATAGTATGATACATCTTTTCTTAGCACATTTCGTAGCAGACCATGGTTTTACAGACAACACAAAGATTAGGAGTTACAAAGGCAATAAGCTCATAGGGCACATCATCTGGTCAGTACTTGCGTTCTTGGCATTCACATTTGATACTTTGTTGAATTCCACGAAAGGACTGACGGTACTATTGATAATGGTAGCTGTTCACATCTTAGGTGATGTGTTGAGAGTACGGTTGAACGATGCAGGTTCGATTGAAAAGATACACATACTAGAGTTGGTCTTGGCAACAGTTGCATTGGTTTTGAACTTGTTCGTTGCAGATTTGCTTGCCTATTCATTTATCTCAAAAGAATTTGCAATCTATTTACTTGGTATGGCTGTAGTCACAATGGCTGTCACATATATCTTCAGGAATTTTTATCCCGGAGATAGCGAATACAACGACTTGGATGGTATATCCGAAAGATTGGCATTTTTCGTCTTCTTTTTGGCAAACAACTATCTTTTTGCATTTTTGTCTCTGGCATTGGGCTATCTATACAGATTGTGGAAGGTAAAGAAGTTCTCACACACCTGGTGGATTAGTCCACTTGCAGGAGTTGTAATCACAGTTATCTGGCGATTTATCATATTTTTTCGATAATTTGGGTAATTACGCTATTTTCAAGAGTGCTGAAAAGAGTATTGAAATGGAGGTGCCCTAAAAGTGCGAGTTTCTTTAGAGTGGTTGAACGAGTACATACCTGTAAGCAAGGAAGATGTGTTAGAAAAATTGCCAAAATTGGGTGTAGATATCGATGAAAATGGGCCTGCGTTTCTTGTATCTGGACCAATTGTTTTTGGTAGGATCGAAGATGTGGAAAAGCATCCGCAAGCTGATAAACTCGTCGTATGTAAGGTGAACATAGGTGGAGAATATCGAACGATATTGACTGCAGATACATCGGTACAAAGCGGTAAGTATGTGTGCGTTGCACTGGAAGGCGCTAGATTAGCCAACGGCGTCGAAATCCACAATCGAGATATGAGAGGTATCGTATCGGAAGGTATGATGTGCTCTTTGGAAGAATTAGGCTTGACTGAAAAGAGTGATTATGTATACACAACAGATGAGGAATTGCCGCTTGGCAGAGATGTTGTGGAGATGTTCAGGTTGAATGATTGGTACTTCGATACCGAAATCACCCCAAACAGGCCAGACTGCTTATCTTATTTTGGGATTGCACGAGAATTATCGGCTGGTTTGGGCAAGAAATTGAAATTCCCAGTGCCGCAGGCAAGTAAGAGGATAAATGATAAGATAGAAATTCGCATCGAAACTGACGGATGTTGGAGATACACTGCAAGGGTGATTAAAAATGTGAAGATTGCAGAAAGTCCACTCTGGTTGCAAAGAAGATTAGTTGCATCTGGTTTGAGACCAATAAATAACGTCGTTGACATAACGAATTACGTCATGCTCGAGACAGGGCATCCTATCCATGCTTTTGATTTATCAAAGGTAGCTGGCAAGATAGTCGTGAGAGACGCAAACAAGGGCGAGCGATTGTTATTACTCGATGGAAAAGAGTACGAATTCTCCGGTGGTGAGGTGCTAATAACGGACGGTGAGAAGATTTTAGCACTTGGTGGCATCATGGGTGGTGAGGATTCTGGCATTTCGAATGATACAACGGATATACTCTTGGAAGTAGCAATGTTCGACCCCGTGCGTATAAGGCATACCTCGAGAAGGCTTGGCCTGTCTTCAGACGCATCTTACAGATTTGAACGTGGCGTTGATTATGATAACAACGTGTACGTAATTGAAAGACTATCAGAACTTATCGAAAAGTTCGCGGGCGGAATGCCTTCAGCAGAGATTATCGATAATTATCCAAGAATAATAGATCAGCGAAAGATTTTTGTGTCAAAACATCTACCAAAAAGGGTACTTGGAATAGATGTAAAGCACATTGGTGAATACATAGAACCACTTGGTTTTGAGGTGGAAGAAGCGAGAGATGGTTACTATGTTTACGTTCCATCTTTCAGATATTTCGACGTCTCGATCCCAGAAGATGTGATAGAGGAGGTTGGTAGAATTCATGGATACGACAATTTACATTCCGAACCTCCAAGACTACTTGCTACGGAGCGGGGACGCAGTTGGAAACAGAACGTCAGGTACGAAATCAGACAAATCATGATGAGCTTTGGCTACAACGAAGCAAACTCGCTCTCCTTTGCTTCGAGCAAGGTTATAGAAAAATTCGATATAAATGGCAGTGGAGTTGGCGTTGTTAATCCCATTGTCTCGGAATTCGATAGGATGAGACCATCGTTGTTGTATGGTTTACTCGACTCTCTATCTTACAATTACAAAAGGCAGATGAAAGATGTAAAGCTGTTTGAAATTGCGAAGTGCTTTGGAATGAATGATGGGAAGCCATTTGAGCAAGAAGCGCTTACTTTTGTCGCTACGGGACGTGAGTCTGTAAAAGATTATACAGACAAGAGAGCTGTATCTTTCTACACATTCAAGAGTGCACTTGACGAGATACTGGAACGGTACAATGTAAAGTGCATATACGAACCTTTTGATAAGAAGGGCTTTGTACCAACTCGCTGTGCGAAAATCGTATGCGACAGTGAGATGATTGGTTTCATCGGCATGTTGGACGTTGATTTTGTAGACAAGATGTACGATGTAAAAGATGAAGTGTACGCAGCAGAAATTTACCTTGAGAAGATTTACGAGGCATCGAAACGTCAAAGGGCGTACAAGCCACTTTCATCGTTCCCGTACATTAGAAGAGATGTTTCGTACATAATACCAGTAGGTTTTGCAATATCAAAATTACTCGATGTATACAGAGAAAATCCCATTGTGGAAGAGGTTGGAATCGACGATATATATGAAAAAGTTGGCGATAATCAATATAGCGTGACAGTTTATGCGAAGTTTAGGAACGCTGAGCGCACGCTGAGCGATGAGGAAGTTGACCTTTCAATTGAAGATATAAAAAGATGTATAAAGGAAAGGTACAACATCAATCCAAGATTCTAGTCTTTGAAATTCTCGAAATGTGCTGATGAAGGGGGAAGTGTTCATGGATGAGTATTCAATGGACGAAATAAAAAGGGGTAGAATGATTCTCAAATCTGATTGGGAAATTGTGGATAACTTCAAGAGTGATCAAAAAAAGGGTGTTCTGGTACCACCATTTGAAAAGCCTTATCCAGAGAATGCATCGTTGATATCGCTACCAGTTGCTAAGGATTTGAGCGAAAAGAGTGTTGGCAAGGCTATAGTGGATAGAATGAGCAGGCGCAAATTTACAGACGAACCTATCACGTTGGAAGAACTGTCTTTCCTTCTCTGGGCCACTCAAGGTGTGAAAAGGGTTGGGAAGGTGGCAACGTTAAGAACTGTACCATCAGCGGGTGCTCGTCACCCATTTGAGACTTATCTGTACGTAAGGAAAGTGGAAGGCCTAAACGAAGCCATATATCGTTATCTTCCGCTTGAACATGCTTTGATTCTTCAAAAGGCCGATAGATATCTACGAGAACAGCTCATCAGAGCAACGCTGGATCAAGTTTTCATAGGCGATGCAGCAGTTGTCTTCATCTGGGCGGCAATACCTTATCGAACTGAGTGGCGTTACGGGCCAGTCTCACACAAGGTAATTCTGATAGATGCAGGGCACGTGTGCGAGAATTTATATCTGTCATGTGAATCAATTAATTTAGGTACCTGTGCAGTAGCTGCATATTCTCAAAAGCAGATGGATGAATTTGTTGGCATAGATGGTGAGGATGAATTTGTCGTTTACCTTGCACCAGTTGGGAAAGTGCCACCGCAGGTGATCTGAATTATCTGAATTGTTATGTTATGGCCCGATAATCGAGGAGGTCGTTAAATAGATGAAAGATGATAAAAATAAAATCAATGATTCCAAGGCTTCTAAAGATGCGACAAAGAAATCGACGGCAGTCTTTTGGCTCTTGGTATTAACGTTTTTTTGGGGTTTGACGTTTCCGATTCAGAAGCTCGTCCTTACAGAAGAAGTATCTCCTTTTTTGTATAGTGCGATCCGATTTTGGATCGCAACTTTTTTATCGGCAATCATTTTTAGAAAATCAGATTGGATGCGCGGTACTATACTTGGTGTCATCATGGCAATCGCATTTGCCACTCAAACTTGGGGGCTGACGTTAACGACATCGACGAAGAGTGGATTCATAACGTCACTTTACATAGTCATAGTTCCGTTCTTTTCGTACTTCATTGAAAAAGAAAAGCCAAGGTTACTCCAAGTCATAGGTTTCATAGGTGCGCTAGTTGGCATGTATTTACTAAGTGGGGGCATTAGCGGTTTCAACTTCGGTGATTTTCTGACGATGATCTGTGGCATTTGCTATGCACTCCATGTAGTTTTAATTACGACATTTTCCAAGAAGACAAGCGAATACAAATTACTTACACCACAATTTCTAACAGTCGCAATTTTGAACACGATGTTCAATTTCATTTACCCAAGCGGTACTTGGACATTTACGTTTCCTGCTTTGGGAGTAGCCGCATTTACAGCAATTACCGCCACAGTAGTGGCAATTATCATACAAGCTAAATACCAAAAAGTTGTTGGAAGCAACGTATCTGCATTGATTTTTGTTGGAGAACCGATCTTTTCGATGTTGCTTTCAATGTTATTACTCGGCGAGAGGTTATCAATCATTCAAGCAATCGGTGCTCTGTTGATGAGCATTTCCATCGTGCTTGGAATCTTGCAGACTAGTAGACTTGTACAGACAGATACAATTAATTAGTCTTACTTCTCAGATCCTGTTCAACTGCTCTGTTCAATTACAAGATATCATCAGTGAGTATTATGATATGTTCTTAGTATTATAATGGGAGTAGAACGATGAAATCAGAGAGAGCAAGTAAAGTACTTGAAAGAAAGGTAAACGTAATCAATCGAATTGAATGGCTTGATTATTCGCGTGGGTTAGCGATAATTCTTGTGGTACTTGCACACTCGCAATGTCCAACAGCTGTTTTTGAATTCTTGACGTACATTATAGCCATCTTCCCGTTTATCAGTGGATATCTCTATCCAAAAGATGGAGTCAGTGCAAAGAAGGTCATCAAGAAGAAGTCTAGTTTGATCTTGAGTTACTATTTCTTGGGATTCATAAACTACCTCTTTTGGGTTTTTGCAGCTCAGGAGTCTTTCAAGAATGTTGACATGGGAGAGTACTTGAAAAACTTTATCTTCGTAAGAACGGATCTACTCGATGCAGTACCAATTAACATGATACCACTTTGGTATCTGTTTTTTCTCTTTGTCGCAGAACTACTCTACACCGTTCTTAGAAACAAAAGGTTACTTGCAGTCGGTATCGCTTTTGGCATATTTCTCAGGGTATACTCATCGATACATCATGTGGCGATGCCATTTAAGATAGATGTTGCATTTACGTCACTCATTACGTTGGAATTTGGAAGATTGTTTAAAGAAAAGGTAGATTCTAAATTACGTCTCTGGCAAGCAATCACAGCGCTGGGCATATGGTTATCGATTGCTTGGATAAATGGCGGTTCAAATTGGAATACAGGGGATTACGGAAAGTTCGGCATCTTGAGTTTAGTTGGAGAGTTTGCTGCTATAATATTCATTGTTTGGGTTGCTCAAGTAGTTGAGAAAAACAATCCAAAAACATTGTGGTCGCAGATTGCGTCTGCAGTGAGTAGATTTTCGGAAGATTCGATTTTTGTTTTGGGATACCACATTACGGTTGGCGGCATCATAATAGGAATTCTCAATATGATTGGTATGGTTGTAACTGAAGAAACGTTAAGAGCTTACTGGTACATAACCTTTCCATCAATGCTCGTACCTGTGTATTTGCTCATTCTACTTTTACCAAAGCCATTGAAATTGGCACTATCACAACCATATCAGTTTTATCAATTGGTTGGTTCAAAAAGGAGACAAAATTAGATAGGAAGGGAAGATAGAAATGATCAGCATCAATAATTTATCCATCTCATTTCCAGAAAAAGTGCTCTTTTCCAATTTTACAGCGACCATATTCCAAAAAGACAGAATTGGATTGATGGGCAAGAATGGAAGTGGAAAGAGTACATTGATGAAGGCAATTACCGGTATTTTCAAGGAATACGATGGCGAGATAAATGTTTCGGGGAAAGTACTGTACATGGATCAGTACAGGACATTCGATGGGAATACACCTTACGAATATTATATGAACGTTGCAAATTCACCGGAAAAGCAAAAACAAGTGCGAAGCATACTGAAAGGGCTTGGTTTCCAGGAAGAAGACTGGAACAGGCCTTTATTGACGTTCAGTGGTGGTGAGAGAACAAAGTTGCAAGTTGGTAGGTTGTTCTTAGAAGATCCCGATTTTCTACTCTTGGATGAACCAACAAATTTTCTTGATATAGAGAGCATCGAGTATCTTAAGACACTTCTGAGTTCGTTCAACGGTGGTTACATCATCATATCACACGATAGGGATTTTTTGAGAAGTGTGTGCAAGAAATTTTGGGAGATTAACAATGAAACTATCTGGACGTTCGATATGGATTTTGATCACTATCACATTGAAAGGCAGAGGCTGCTCGAGACACAACATAGACAGGTACAGAATATACAAAGAGAGATAGAAAGATTGAAGGCAATCATAGATAGGTACAGGAAATGGGGTAGAGAGAAGCTTATAAAGCAGGCCAAGAGTAAGGAAAAAGTATTAGAAAAGATGATGGAAGAACTTGAAAACATGCCAAATTTGTATTTAGAAGAGGAAGAGAAAAAGATAAACATACCTGAACCGGAAAGTACAGGGTACATCGTACTGAACGTAAAAGATGTCTCGTGGAATGATCTGCTCAAGCATGTTTCGTTCACGGTATACGAAAGAGACAAGGTGGCAATCATAGGACCAAATGGTTCTGGAAAGACTAC
>DJGV01000013.1:173019-174241 GCA_002432805.1 Fervidobacterium sp. UBA5837
CATTGCATACGTAGAGCAATTTGTTGATCAACTGGATCTCGACAATACAGTCTTCGATGAGATATTTGAAGAGATGCCGGAAAAACCTGATTACGTGATTAGAGCATACGCAGGAAGATTTGGATTCAAAGGCGAAGATGTATTTAAGACTATCTCATCGCTGAGCGGTGGTGAGAGGCAGATTTTAGCTTTAGCCAAGATACTTCTGAGAAAACCGAATTTGCTCATATTAGATGAACCTACAAACCATATGGATTTAGAAACGGTTGAAGCATTGGAAGACGCTTTGAAAGAATACAAAGGGAGCATTTTGCTTGTCTCTCACGATTTGGAATTGATACGAAACGTGTGCAATAGATTCTTAACTATCAAAGGCCATACACTTATTGAGATCGACGAACCGTTGTTCTTCTCCAAAGAAAAAGAGAAGGAGGAGAAACAAAAGAACGTTGACTTTGAAGAGAAGAAGCGAATGAGAAATCAGCTGAAGAATATGAAGAAGAGACTCGAGGAATTGCAATTACGAGAGAAGGAGTTATCCGAAAAGATCGAGGAACTGGACAAAAGGATGCATATAACGCAAAACTACGTTGATATAATGGATATGGACAAGGAAAAGAACATTTTGGAGACGGAGCTCTTATCAGTGTTTGAAGAGATAGACACTCTGAACGAGAAATTGGATATTTGGGAAAAGTCCGATAAAGAGGAGTAAATTTGGACATGGATGAACATAACGATAGAAACGATAGAGATGAGGGAAAAGATAGAAAAAGCGATACAGGCAAGCAAAAAATCAATTTCACTGTATCACATTCTGCGAATGTTGACATTTCAACGGATGACCTCATCTACTTTTCGGAGCGGAGGATTATAAGAGTTGAACCAATATATTTGACCTTCGAGTGTGATGGTCAGAAGGTGGGATTTGTTGAATTTGACGTACGTGTGTACAATAGAAATGCATACCTTACATACTATGTGGCAAAAATATTCCGCGGGAAGGGTTTTGGGAAGGTTATGTTGGTAGAATCAATCGATTATGCATTCAGTGAGATGAACATGCATAGGTTAACTGCGGAAGTATACGAATACAACGAGAGTTCAATAGCGCTTCTGAAATCACTGGGATTTAGCGAAGAAGGACGATTGAAAGAAGCAAAGTTTCATAATGGCAAATTTTGGGATATAATAGTCTACGGTATACTGAATTGTAATGGAG
>DJGV01000013.1:174303-179509 GCA_002432805.1 Fervidobacterium sp. UBA5837
AGTAAATGCACTGAGTAAAAAAGAGCTCATCATAGGTGCGCATATGCCCATAGGTGGCGGTTTTGCAAAGGTGCCAGGAGAGACTGTAGAAATAGGTGGTAACGCATTTCAAATATTCCCACATAATCCAAGGCAATGGGCTGCACGAATGCCTTCTGACGATGATGTAGTCCGTTTCTTAAGGGATGTTAAGAAGTACGAATTGAACCCTGAGTATTTTATGTGCCATTCAGGTTACCTTATCAACATCGCCAGCACAAAAGACGATGTATGGAAAAAGTCTGTCGAATTACTGGAACTGGAAATGAAAATCTGTGCAAAGCTTGGTATAAAGTATTTGAATATACACCCAGGTAGCCATCTTGGTGCAGGTGAGGCAAGTGGTATTGAAAAAATTACTACAGCACTGAATATCGTATTTAAAAAGGAAAAGACGGTAAGTATTTTACTTGAGAATGTGGTTAAAAAGGGTGGAAACATAGGTTACAATTATGCGCAGATGAGAAAGATAATAGAAGGTTGTGAATCGTCCGATAGGATAGGTCTTACATTCGATACGTGCCATGGATACGATGCAGGTTACGATGTTACAGACCCAAGTGGAATCCAGAAATTGTACGGAGAAATAGAGCGAGAAGTGGGCATCAACAGATTGAAGTTCATTCACCTCAACGATACAAAGAACGTGCTGGGCTCACAAAAAGACAGGCATGAGAACATAGGTAATGGGAACATAGGTCTTGAAGGATTCAAGGTCTTTCTATCGAACCACACATTTTCATCGATCCCATTGATACTCGAAACACCTGGAGATAATTTAGAGCATGCACAGGATATAGCTAAAGTAAAGGAAATTTACCAATCGATTGTATATGATCACTGATTTTTCATAGTTACCTTTTTTCATAGTTATCTTGAAGGAGTTTTGTGCGGAGGCCAGTCGTATGACAGGTTCAGGATTTGGTGGTATAGAAAACATGGAAATGGAATTCTACGAACGTTTCAAGGCACCTGTGGGAAAGGTATGGGATGTGTTCTTTAATAAGAATGGTTGGGATCCGTGGTTTACTGATGGCATGAAAATAGACGAAGAAAGCGGTGAGATATATTTTAGATGGTTTAGACTCACCGACGGTGAGGTTGTAACGGACAGAGGACAGATTGCAACTGTTATAAGGCACAGACTCTTTTCGTTTTGGTGGTACGAATACGAAGATGGTTTTAGAACATTCACTGAATTGAAATTCCAACCTGTTTCTGAAGACGAAACGATAATAACGATAGTGGACAGGACATTCGTTAAGGATGAGAAAGAGTTATCGATTAGATATGGATGTGCTTATGGTTGGGGTCAGATGATGTTACTTGCAAAATTATTCATTGAGCAGGGTTTAATAGTCATTTAAGATAAGAAAGTGAACAAAAAAACGGAGGGATAGTATGCGTGCTAGTATTATCGTCAATGGCAATTACAATGGCACGATGTACATAACTGGTGAGCTTATCATCGCTGCAGATGGTGGTGCCGAAGAATTGAGAAAGAGAAATGTACTACCGCATGTCATAATTGGGGATATGGATTCCGTTTCTGAAGAGACGCTCGATTATTTCGAGAATATGGGCGCAAAGATTCAATTATACCCACAGGAAAAAGATGAAACGGATTTAGAATTGGCCATCATTCATGCATTTAAACATGGTGCCTCTGAAGTTGAAATACTCAATTGGCAAGGTGAGCGGGTAGATATGATCCTTGCGATGATTGGACTTCTAAGCAAGTACGAAAATGTTACAGCTGTTTCGGATAACTGCGAGATAGGTGTTCTGAGAACTGGTGAGAACGTATTAAAAGCGATGCCTGGCGAAACTTGGTCGTTTTTACCACTTTGCAGTGCTCAATTCAAACTGGTCGGATTCAAGTATGCATTTGAAGGAGAAATGCACGTAGAGTCGCCTATCGGTGTTAGCAATCAAGCTTTATCTAACGAAGTAAGGGTAAATGTTGAAAATGGTAAGGTGGTGTACATACGTTGGAGGAAAAAACCGTCGTAATACTTGGTGTTACAGGTTCGATTGGAACTCAGACGGTAGATGTCATTGGTAAGATTCCAGGTTTCAAGATCGTTGGAATTTCTTTTGGTAAGAATGGGACAGTTGCACAAGGTATATTGAATAAATTCCAAGTAAGGTATTACCTCGGCGATGTTGAATTAAACAATGGAACGAGATTTGAATGCACAAAAGAGCTGCTTGAGAAGACTCTGCCAGACATCGTTGTTAGTGCTGTACCTGGTTTTGATGGAGTGAGGGCAACGCTGGATGCTATGCAATACACAAAAAGGCTTGCACTTGCAACGAAGGAGGCCATGGTTTGCGCTGGGCCTTTTGTAAAGCAGTTGGCGCGAGAAAACGGTGTGGAGATCGTTCCCGTTGACAGTGAGCACTCTGCGATTTTTCAGATGTATGAATCCAACGTGGATCACATAGTAATAACGGCTTCTGGCGGTGCTGTAAGAGATGTACCGCTCGACAAGATGAATAACTTATCGCCTGAAGAGATATTGAAACATCCGACTTGGAACATGGGCAAGCGAATTACAATCGATTCTGCAACGATGGTCAACAAGCTTTTTGAGGTTGTGGAAGCGCATGAATTGTTCGATTTGCCGTACGAAAAAATCGATGTAAGAATCAATCCATCGAGTTTTGTACATGGTATCGTCTTTCTGAAAGATGGTACAATAAAGATTCACGCAGGTAAGCCGGATATGAGAGTGCCCATAGCGTACGCACTGACGTATCCTTCAAGGCAGTACGAATCTTACGTCTCATCAGTTGAAGAATTTGATACATGCTTGCTGCCTATCGAAAAAGAAAGATATCCACTTTTCTTCTATGGATTAGGTGTGGTCAGTGCTCGCGATAAAGGTGAATTGGTGAGGCGAATTGCTTTCAACAGTGCAGACGAGGTTGCGGTTGAATATTTCTTGGAACGTAAGATTTCATTTGGTGGAATTTACCAAACTATTAGGACAGTTGTGGAAAAAATAGACAGCGAGTTCTCTACTGTTTCGAACATAGAAGATGTCTTCAACATAGACATGCTTTCAAGGCGTTATGCAAATGAATTTCTGAAAAAGCTTACCGATAACTGAGGAGGTTGTAGAGTATATGACAATACTAATCGATATATTGGCATTTTTGGCAGTCTTCATGTTCATCGTTGTGGTACACGAATTTGGCCACTTTGTCTTTGCACGGGTGTTCGGCGTAAAAGTTCACGAATTTGCCATAGGTTTTGGCCCACAAATCTACAGAAAGCCTGGCAAAAAGACGGATTTCAGGATCAACGCATTTCCACTTGGCGGATATGTGCGGCTCAAGGGGGAAGACCCAACTGAGGAGGAATCGCCCGACTCACTCTACGGTGTTTCTGCGTGGAAGAGATTCATAATTTTACTGGCAGGCCCTGTCTTTTCCATTTTGGCGGGCTATCTTCTCTTTGTATTGATCATCGGTGCTTGGGGTTACAAACCCATCATCATCGACAAAGTTATTCCAAATTCTCCTGCTGAGCAAGCGGGTTTAAAGAGTGGAGATTTAATAATAAAACTCAACGGAAAGTACGTTTTCGACACAGTTGACATGACTGATACCATCAAAAAGGGCGAGACCATAACCTTAGAAATCTTGCGTGACGGTAAGAGTGAGGAAATTGCCATATTTCCAAGGTTAACTGATCAACAATTTGAATTTGTTATCAGCGATGTCAAAGGCGAGATCAGTGGCAAGATTTTGAGCATAAACAACATGGACCTGTTTTCGTACATGACTAATTGGAAGAATGAGGTAGTAACCGTAAAATCAGAATCTGGCGAGATGAGTGGTGTTTTGAGCAGTGTCTCTAACGCTCCAGAACGATACACGATAGGCATATACTATGGTCAGTTCTCAAATGTCTTTGCCAAAGACTCGGAGGCCTTCTCAAAAGGGGATAAGTTACTCCAGATAAACGACTTCGAAATCAATAGTAGCAATGATCTCTTCGATGCAGTTACGTCACTAACACTGAAATCGGACGAAGTGTATGTTTCCACAGATGGTGAGAGAATTGATAAAATCATAAGGCCTTCCAGTAACGATGTTAAAGTCGTGTACGAATCGAAAGGTGAGAGAAAGGAAATCACCGTAGCAAAGGACAAATTGATACAAACCCTCTCGATACCTGGTGTACTTGAACCACAATCTGTCACATTGAGGCCAAAGGGATTCCAAGTCGTTTCGTTAGCTTTTGCAAGGAGCAATCGGCTTTCAGTTTACATTTGGAAGAGTCTGCCAGGTATATTTGTCGGTAGGAACTTAGACGAAGTTGCCGGACCAGTTGGCATGGTACAAATCATAGGTCAGGCTGCGCAAATAGGTTTGGAGACTATATTGACGATCGTGGCAATGATTACGATAAACCTAGGTATATTCAATTTGTTCCCACTGCCTGCATTAGATGGTGGTAGAATTATTTTTGCGCTCATAGAGATGATAACACGTAGAAAGATCAACAGAAATGTTGAGAACTGGATTCATGCGATCGGGTTCTTCCTACTCATAGGATTGGTAATCTTCATCACATTCATCGATGTTGGCAGGCTCTTTATGTAATTCTTTTTATGTAATAGTGTACCAAGCTGATTCAAATAGGGTATAAGGAGATAATGGGTATGAGACTTAGCAAGATGGTTAGAATTGGTAATATTGAAATAGGTGGTGGAAATCCAATCACCATTCAGTCGATGACAAATACAGATACAAGGAACGTCGATGAAACTGTCGAACAGATAAATAGGCTTGTCCAAGCTGGATGTGAGATCGTACGTGTTTCTTTGCCAGATTTAGAAAGTGCGAAAAGTGTACGGCAGATAAAAGCTCTTACATCTGTTCCACTCGTTGGTGACGTACACTTTGATTATCGAATTGCCATAGAAGCGATTGAAAATGGCATAGACAAAGTTAGGATAAATCCAGGTAACATAGGTGATTCATCGAAGGTCCTGGAAATTGTAAAGGCGGCAAGAGAGTACAACGTACCTATAAGAGTTGGTGCAAATAGTGGCTCTCTGCCAAAAGACCTTGAACACCTGCCAAAGGCGCAGGCACTTGGAGAAGCTGCGCTCAGGGAAGTCAGATTGTTGGAAACGCATGGGTTTGACGA
>DJGV01000013.1:179552-183882 GCA_002432805.1 Fervidobacterium sp. UBA5837
TAGGAAGATTGGTGAGTTATCCGCTCCACGTTGGAGTCACCGAGGCGGGCACACTCTACAATTCATTGATAAAATCTTCGATTGCTTTAGGTACACTCATAATTGAGGGATTAGTCGATACAATGAGGATTTCTATCTCCGGAGACCCAATAAACGAAGTCATTGCAGCAAAGAAATTGCTAACATTTCTACACTTGAGGCAGGGTCCGGATGTCGTCGCCTGCCCAACTTGTGCAAGGGCAGAGTTCGATGTGGAAAAGGTTGCACTCGAGGTGGAAGAAAAACTCGCAAAGATCGACAAGAAGATCACGGTATCTGTACTTGGTTGTGTTGTGAACGGTATAGGAGAGGGAAAAGAGGCTGATGTTGGCATAGCCGGGACAAAAGGTGGCGTCGTTGTCTTTTACAAAGGACATATAGTTGGGACTTATCCGTACGATGAAGGTATTGTCAAATTGGAAGAATACGTGAACCAACTAGTCAAATAACGCTGAATTTTGTTGAAAAACGAGGAGTGAGAAGAAATCGTGAAGAAAAATATATTACTTGTAAACGACGATGGAGTAACGGCGCCAGGTATTCTGTGCGCGGCAAGATATCTAAGCAAGGAACATAACGTAGTTGTCAGTGCTCCCGAATCAGAGCAGAGTGCTGTTGGACATGGAATCACGCTGAGGTTGCCTTTGTGGGCTAGAAAGTTGGATATAAACGAACCATTTGAAATGTATGCAGTCTCCGGAACGCCTGCAGATTGTGTGAAAATTGGATTAGATGTGATATACAGAGATAGAAACATTGTGCCCGATGTTATTATCAGCGGTATAAATAGAGGAGAGAATTTGGGAACTGATGTTATATATTCTGGTACAGTTGGTGGAGCACTTGAAGGCGCCATAGCAGGTATACCTTCTATAGCTATCTCTGTTGCGGATTTCAAGTCACCGATATACGAGAGTGCTGCAATTTTTCTCATGGACTTTCTGAGAGACTTTGACGTGAAGAGCATTCCACCGTTTACTGCTTTGAACATAAACGTACCATCTCTACCATATGATAAGATAATGGGCTGGAAGATCACAAGGCAGAGTAAGAGAAGATACAAAGATTACTTTGAAAAGAGAATAGACCCTGCTGGTAGGGAATACTACTGGATGCTCGGGGATGTGGTCGAAGACGACATTGATCCTTTGGCCGACTATAAAGCACTTGCACAAAATTATATATCGGTAACGCCCATAACGATTTTCATGACAAATGAAGAATTTCTGAATAAATTGGAGGGACTTTACGGTGAAGGTAAGAATTTTAGGTGATCCTGTATTAAGAAAAAAATCAGTGCCTGTGATAGATTTTTCAGTCGTTAGGTCTATTATGGAAGAACTAAAGATAATCATGTACCAAGAAGATGGTGTTGGACTTGCGGCACCTCAACTTGGCATATCTTTACGATTTTTCGGTATGGATGATGGTAGCGGTTTCAAAATGATAGTCAATCCAGAGATAATCGAAAGGTCTGAGGAGAAAGAAATAGGTGAGGAAGGATGTCTCAGCATTCCAAACGTCTTTGCCGATATAGAGAGAAGTAGGTGGGTGAGGGTACGCTATCAAGACGAGCATGGTTCTTACCATGAAGAACTGCTTCAAGGCTACAGTGCACGCATATTTCAGCATGAGTATGATCATTTGGATGGCATATTATTCATAGACCGTCTTGACACAAAGAGCAGAGCAGCTTTATCTCAGCAACTAAAGAAAATAATGGAAGATAGAAGAAAAAATTCAGAGAAATAATTAAAAATAACGAGAAATAAGGACAATAACATTGTATAGAACGTATAGTTGCATTTTTTTGGAAAATGTGATATAATACAAATGAAGATAGGTACTGGTCTTGTTCAAAGATGAAGCAGGTATCTAAGTATGTTAGGTATTATTAGATTATCAGGGTCATCAGTTTTTTCCTCATCGGGAGGTGAAGAAGATGGAAAGAGAATTTGAGACAGAATTTGCTGTAAAGTATACAGTTGATATTTTGAACAAAAAGATCAAGATTGTCGGTCAATCAGAACAGGATTTGAAAGATGTAATCACATCATTCATGAATGCTGAAGATGTGTTTTCAAAGATGTTTTTGAGAAATATCATCGATAACTGTATAACTCAGATGCGTGTTATGGCATGGACCGGAATGGACATAAAAGAATGGTTAAAGTCTGTAGGATACGAGGAAGAAGAGCAAAAAGAGTAAGAAAAACAACGCCGAATGCAACAAATAAATCTATGAACAGACATGAAGAAATCCAAATGCAGAAGTGCTAAAATGCACTTCTGCTTTTTTCACATACAATCTCACATCATTTTATGATATAATCTTATGTTGTAATCTAAATAATTTCAATATTTGCAATATCTGAATTGGTATATCGAAATTGAGGCATTACACGGAAGCATTCACTCAAAGACACGAGGGGAGGATTCGTATGAAAGACTACATGCTCGAATACAACAAGTGGCTCGAAAGTCCTTACATCGATGAAGCAACAAAGGAAGAACTCAGAAAGATTGCCGATAACGAAGAAGAAATAAAGGAAAGATTCATGTTCGATTTGGAGTTTGGAACGGCCGGTTTACGAGGCAAGATAGGTGCTGGTAATAACAGAATGAATATTTATACCGTTTCAAAGGCCACCCAAGGTCTTGCACAATACATAATCGACCGTGGTGAAGAATATGCAAAAAGAGGAGTTGTCATCGCCTACGATGTGAGAAGGATGTCAAAAGAATTTGCGAGAATAAGTGCGCAGGTACTTGCGGGTAACGGTGTGCAAGTATATTTGTTCGATGATATAAGGCCAACGCCTGTACTCTCATATTCAGTAAGACATTTGAAAACTGCATCGGGTATAGTGATAACAGCAAGTCACAACCCACCGGAGTACAATGGTTATAAAGTTTACTGGGAATATGGCTCTCAGATAATGGATGATATAGCGGAACCAGTTGAAGAAAACATAAGGAAAATAGAAGATTTTGGAAAGATAAAGAAGATGGAGTTTGATGAAGCTATACAAAAAGGGCTAATAAAGATCATTGGAAAAGAAATAGATGATGCTTATTTCGAAAAGGTACTTTCCCTCTCACTGTGTGATGATGTAGATAAGAGCATTGGCGTTGTTTATACACCACTCCACGGAACGGGTGGAAGATTCGTTAACTATGTGCTAAACAAAAGAGGGTTCACAAATTACTTCATAGTGCCAGAACAACTTGAACCAAATGGAGAATTCCCAACGGTCAGTTATCCAAACCCAGAGGATTTGAAGGCATTTGAATTGGCTTTAAAATATGCAAAAGAAAGAAATGCGGATCTAATTCTCGCAACGGACCCAGATGCAGATAGAAATGCAGTAATGGTTAAACACAACGGCGAATATTTGCCACTCAACGGCAATCAAACTGGAGCATTGCTTATTGAATACATCTTATCGCAGAGAAAGGCAAAGGGCACCCTTCCAAAAAATGGTATCATAATTAAATCTATCGTGACTGGTAACCTCGGGGAAATGATAGCAAAACAGTACGGTGTTGAGGCGTTTGAAACTCTAACTGGATTCAAGAACATCTGTGGACTGGAGAATGACCTGGAAGACAGATATTCGTTCCAATTTGGTTATGAAGAGAGCATAGGATATGTCACGGGTAATTTTGTAAGGGACAAAGATGGCGTCATGATGTCGATGCTCATCTCAGAAATGGCTGGCTACTACAAAAAGCAAGGCAAGACACTGATAGATGTACTCGAAGGGTTGTACAAGAAATTTGGGTATTACATGGAAGATAATTTCTCACTCATATACGAAGGAATCAAAGGAATGGATAAGATAAAGAGAATCATGGAAGTATTCAGAAAGAAGTACCCGAAAGAAATTGGAACTTTGGAATTGGTTGAGTACATCGATTACAACGAAAGAAAGCTATACGACAAAAACGGCAAGGAAATAGGAAAGGTAGAACCACACATAGCACAATCGAACGTACTCAAATTCGTTTTCAGCGATGGTTCTTGGTATGCGATTAGACCATCGGGCACCGAACCAAAATTAAAGGTATACATCTACAGTGTAGATAGAGTAAAGACAGAAGCAACAAAGAAACTGAGCATCATGAAAGATGCTATAGTGAAGAAGATTGCAGAGGCATAAGAAGTAAGAAGAAGTAAGAAGATTGTAGAAAGGCACTGAAACGTTTTTTATTGACAAAATCTACTGCAGTGGTATAATACATTGCGGAGCCGGGGTGGCGAAATTGGCAGACGCAGCGGACTTAAAAT
>DJGV01000013.1:183917-189653 GCA_002432805.1 Fervidobacterium sp. UBA5837
TGGGCTCATAACCCAAAGGTCGTGGGTTCAAATCCCACCCCCGCTACCAGAAGAGTGAATGTCCCCTATTGAGGGGACATTTTTGTATGTTATATGAGAAAAATCTAAAAACCGGGCTATCTGCCCGGCTTTTTTATCTTATTTTCTAGCTTCCTCTATCTGCCCGGTATGTACAACGAGAATTTCGTTCCGAAGTCTTCGTACGTGTTTTCTGTGAGTTGAACTACCTTTGTGGGGTGAAATTTCGTTCCAACACCAAAGAAGAGTAGATACACTTTACCTGTTTTTCCCACAACTATCGTGGCTTCCGGTGGAACAATTATATCGTAGTTTGTCTTTATCCTAGGTTCTTTGAAATAGAAGAATTTGTAATTTTCTAACCCTGGTTTGACTTCTCTGTTGAAGTACGTGTTTTCCTTATCTTTTATCGTTATCCATACGTTTTCATTTCCGCCGACAAAGATCATGAAATATCCGGTTGTCGGATCGTCCGATACATTTGAAAGAACCTTTTCAAAATCGTATCCGAAGTCCTTTAGATAATTTACAGACGAGATGTATTTATCAACAAGCGAATTTGGTCCAACAAGGCCTTTCACATTCTCTACCTCGGTATTCAATTCAGAAACTTTTGAATCAACGTACCTTTTCATCTCTTCATACTTCGCCAATATCTCGCGGTACCTAATGAAATTTCCTATTGAAAGAACAACGGATATTATAACGATGATAAAAAACAAGACACCGAAAAATGATGAAAGGTCACGGGTTTTACGCTTTTTAGTAACTGCCACAGTCTTATCACCCCACTGGTCTTGGTGCTTTAGATATCGCACTTGCTTTCACTAACAACCCAACAAGCATTGAAAAAACTACAGTCGACGTGCCACCATAGCTCATGAATGGTAAAGGAATCCCTGTGACCGGCATGATGCCTAAGTTCATTCCTACGTTCTCAAAGACATGAAATGCAAAAACACTGCTGGCACCAGTTACAACATATCGCCAATAGTTATCTTTGTATTTCTCTATTCTAAGCATTGGTAGTAATATTATTGTACCATAAAGTGCTAATAAAATCAAAGCACCGATGAAGCCAAATTGTTCTGCATAAGCTGAGAAGATGAAATCGGTATATTGCATGGGAACTAGATGTAAGTTTGTAGCTGTGCCAAGATTGTATCCTGTACCATCCATACCCCCGTTGGCGATTGCCACTTTTGACATGATCGTATTGTACGCACCCGCTTGAAAATGTTCTTGTGGATTGAAGAGTGCAAGTATCCTTAATCGTTGGTAATCTTCTAAAACTGTGTAGAATGCTATTGGTGCTGCAATTATTCCTACGATGATTATCGCAAATATGTATTTTTTATTTACATCACTGGAAATCATCATCACAAACCATACGAAAACCATGAGTATCGTCATTCCAAGGTCCGGTTCTAAAAAGATGAAACCGGCAGGTAGAATAACAGCTAAAGAATACATAAATTTCCTATCTTTTTGACTTTGTGAGAATACGTTGGAAAGTAATAATATGATCGATATCTTAAATAATTCAGATGGCTGAAGATCAAACGGCCCTATGTCTATCCATCTCTTTGCACCGTAAACTGTCTTTCCGAAGAATAGTACAAGTACTAACAATATCACTGAAACAGCATAAAGATATTTTCCGTAGCGCTTTATACGGGCCTCTTTTTCGAAGATTACGTAAAACATGGCAACTAACGAGACTAAGTCCCATATGATCTGCTTTACAAATCTTCCTTGTTGTTCAGTACCCCAGACAACGCTTCTTAAAGTGATGAGTCCAAGAATCATGATAGCTATCGTAACTGCTATCAATATGTAATCTCCGATAGAAAATTCATTTTCTCTCAATCTCTTGAATTTGTACTCCATTGGCTAATCATCCCCTGCTTTTTCGCCAAATCTATTACTCAGTTACACAAGTACAATTATACAGAAAATCCCCGCAATTGAATAGCGGGGATTCCTTTACAACCATTTATCATTTATTATCTATCTGTCATAAATCATCTTTAACCATCGTACCGGAACGAATAAACTGATCTTACGCCATTGTAGTAGTAGAATATTCCAACGTAATCACCATTCTTGATGTTTCCTACCGTTGAATTCCAAGAGTTTACATCCCTGATATCGTATGCAAATCCATTGATCGATATTCTCCATATGAGCGTACCAACTTTTATGTATTTATTGCTAGATTCTTTTACGATGACACCGTCTTCACTGGCTGGTATCTTGTACTTGTTTCTGTCGTCATTCGAAACATTTGAAACTTTGATACCGTAAAATTCTCTTGCTGTGCTGCTTGAAGAAGTCTCAGTTGGTAATGTCCCAAGTGTAACGTCAATTGTGATTTCCTTTCCATTTCTGTTTACTGTGACTTTTACTTTAGTACCAGGTGTGTAATTTCTTATAAGGGATGTCAATTCAGCTGCTTCTTCAACAAGCGAACCGTTGATCTTTACGATAACATCTCCTTCTTTGATACCAGCCTTTTCTGCTGGGGAGCCTTTATCAATTTGAGCAACGTAGACACCTTTTGTCACTTTCAGTCCAAGACTCTTGGCAAGTGAATCAGTCACGGTCTGTGGATAGACACCAAGGTATGCCTTTTCAACTTTTCCTGTCGCTATTATTTGGTTTATGAATCTCTTTGCTGTGTTGATTGGTATTGCAAAACCGATATTAGCAGCTGCACTTGGATTGATTATCGCTGTATTGATACCTATAACTTGACCGTATATGTTGAGTAGTGGCCCACCACTGTTACCTGGGTTAATTGCGGCATCTGTCTGAATGAGATTTGTGTAATATCCACTCCCATCTGGCTTTGGTATCTTCCTACCTGTTGCGGAAATACCTCCAAGCGTGACTGTGTGTTGGAACCCGAGCGGATTACCAATTGCAATCGCCCATTCACCAATTTCCAGCTTGTCCGAGTCACCCAATTCTATTACTGGTATATCTTTATTTGGCTTGATCTTTACAACTGCAAGATCTAGTTCCTCATCACCGCCAACATACTGTGCATCGTAGCTATCCCCGTTTAGAAGTGTAACAGTGATCTTCTTTGCGCCTTGAACAACGTGGTAGTTAGTTACGATGTATCCCTCTTTACTAATTATGAAACCGGAACCAACTGCATCCGATTCTTCGTACTGTTGTGGTATATCACCAAAAAATTGCTTGTAGAATTCCATGATGAACGGGTCTATAGATATCTCTGTTTGGACAACCACGTCTATTTTGACAACTGCAGGTGCAGCAGCCTTAACAACGTTCACTATGGGGCTTTTGTAATCAGCATTTACCTGAGCAAGCGACAAAACTGACACAAACAACATTATACCGAACAATGCCTTTTTCATATTCTTCATAGCACATACCTCCTTTTAGTCTTTTTTGGTTTTTTTGGGCTTACTAATCTTCTCACTATACTGCTCGTTTTTCCAAATCTTATACTTATGCTTCATCTCCCAAATTCTCGATTACATTATATCATTGTCTAGCTTAGAAAATTCTTAGAATTCACTTTTTTCAATGTCTCTTCCATACCTCCCTTACCTTCCTTGTCATTACCGATGATTGCATTTTTGATGTCAATAATCGAATAACTAGTAAGCACATCGGTATTTGGGGAGTAATTGAATATTTCTGATAATATCATCCTGTTTCTATCGATTTCTGTTTAAGTACTACGTTTTACTATATTTACTTTGATGAAGAAATATGATAAAATGTAAATACCAAGTTACAAAAAAGGGAGGTGTTGTTAATGATCATAAGGCTCATCTTGGGCTCAAAAAGTGATTTTACAATGGAAATCAACGAAGAAACACCCATTTTGGTTATTTTACGTGACCTTTTCTATTCTGGTGACTGGCGTAACATGAAAAGAGATTTTGAAAGTGTTCCTGAATTGTACAAGCAGATTGAAATGCTTGAAGAGATCGAAAGGAAGATTACATCTCTCAACGAGATGATTTACGAACCGATCGTTTGGACGGAAGTAGTGGAGTTCCTTGAGAAATATGGATTTACACCAGAAAGTTTGATGAATGTAACAGCAGATGGATTGTACGAATTGGCGATAGAATATGCAGACAAGAATCAAGCAGATACTGCAAAAGATATTCTGAAATTTGCCACAAAGGTTGACAAGAATTATGCTCCTGCTTACGAACTTTACGGTTCTCTCTTACTTGAAGAAGGGGACGTAGAAGGGGCTATTAAATATCTAAATAGATCTATCGAAATTGATCCTTGGTTAGTTCAGTCGTATTCAATGTTAGGTGAGGCATACTACAATATGGGTAAGTACGAAACGGCCATAGAATATTGGGAAAAGGAAATTACACTTTCTCCTAGTGATACGTTTACATATTTCATGCTGGCTGATGCCTACACAAAGATTGGTGACCTGGGGAAGGCAGTTGAAGTACTTGAGAAGTTTAGACTCAACAGTGAGAATAGCATAATTGCTCTTTATGAACTTGCAGGGCTTTACAGAAAGCTTGGTAATGAAGCTAAAGCCAAAGAGTACGAGAGTCTACTCATGGAAGTCGATCCTCAAAAGGACCCAAATGGTATAGAAATTTGGGCAAAGGTGCATCTCAAAAAGGGAAATTACGAGAAGGTTATAAATACCGTGGAGAGTATTATCAACACGAATTCTGAAGCGAGGCATCTGAGTCTCATACTTGCCGTGGCTTATGCAAAGACTGGTAAGATGGATATGGCGAGGCAAGTGATCGATGAACTCAAGGAAGACAATTTCTGGTATCTATATGGGAAAAAGGAATTTTTCGATGAATTACTTACGCAGAGTGAAAAGGAAAAATGTGGAATAGTCTGATTTTATTGTTCTGGTTTATCATTGGGGCAGTATTTGGAAGTTTCGCAAATGTATTGATATATCGTCCTATGGCGGGGCTCAAATTAACAGAGCCCCGCTTTTCGATATGCCCAAATTGTGGTGCCACAATTCGCTGGTACGATAATGTGCCAATTCTAAGCTACCTTGTACTAAGGGGACGATGCAGGGATTGTGGTGCAAAGATAAGTATACGCTACCCGATAATTGAGATTACATACGCACTTTCGTTTTTGCTCAATCATGCAATCTTCCCAATGGATTTGGCTATAGTGTTGGATATCATCTTCACCGTTTCTATACCAGCAATCTTCATCGATTTACGTAAGATGCTTCTTCCAGACTACACTTGGATTTGCACTTTGGTTGCCAGTATCTACGCAAATTTTTATCACTTTGCAGATTACTGGCTACTTGACATAATCGGTGCAGTCGTAGCGTTGACCATATTGTTACTCTTGAAGATGAGATACAAAGATGGTATAGGTGCTGGAGATCTTTTCCTTCTTCCAACATTTGCCTACGCGTGCGGATTTGTCTACATGCCTTTCTTATTGTTATTTTCCTCACTCTTGGGTATAATATTCGGGGCTGTGAAAAAGAGTAAGGTTATTCCTTTTGGACCCGTAATCATATCTGTTGGATATGTATTGGTCTTTTTGAGATACGTGCTTAAATGATTTGCGCCGAATGGATACCCTTTTGAAAGCGCAGCATCGATAATTTTTCAACATGTTGTTTTATGGCGATAACGTATGCTATAATATTAACGAAGAAAACGGTTACGTAAAAGTATTCCAGAGGAAGAAAATGCATTCCTCTGT
>DJGV01000013.1:189699-199605 GCA_002432805.1 Fervidobacterium sp. UBA5837
AAAGCATTTTAGGGAGGAATAATGATTGAGATTGTTTATATCATGTTTGCTAACTTTCGTCATAGTAATGATATTTCTAGTCTTCCAGCTCTTTCCCCTCAAGTACTACAACACAATTTTGAATTATTCAGGTAACCTTGATCCTTTACTCGTTTTGAGCGTGATTAAGACGGAAAGTAGTTTCAGAGAGAATGTAACATCTGTAGTCGGTGCTTATGGGCTCATGCAATTAATGCCGGAAACCGCAGCATGGATTAATAAGAAATTTGGTACAGACTACGATTATACGAATCCTCAAGAAAACATAATACTGGGATGTATGTATTTGAATTATCTGCTCGAAAGAGACGGAGATGTAAATACTGCACTCATTCACTACAATACAGGGCCAAATGCATCTGAAGATGTGAAATCCGATGCAGGGCAAAGGTACATAAAGAAGATATCGAGGTACTATAATATTTACAAAATCTTGTACAGGAGATGATCATGTGAGGATCGTTGATAGTCAAGAAATGAGAAAGATAGAGAAGGTAACGATAGATGAGTTCGGCATATCCGAAGAAATTCTCATGGAACGTGCAGGGATTTCTGTAGTCCAAGCATTGTGGTATGAATTTGGTAATCTGGAAGATAAAAGTTTCCTTGTGATTTGTGGTAGTGGAAACAACGGTGGTGACGGTTACGTCATTGCAAGGGACCTTTTGAACTATACGGAAGCAGTGCGAGTTGTGGCGATGGGAGAACCAAAAAGTGATGTGTTCAAGAGCAATTTCGATAGATACGTGAGGCACGGCGGGATTGTATACAAGTATTCGGATATCGGATTGGAGAAATTATCCGAGATGATTTCCGGAGTAGATATCGTAGTGGATGCAATCTTCGGTACCGGGCTGAATAGACCCATAGACGATAAGAATTACATAGATGTCATCGGAGCGGTTAATCTTTATTCAAAATTCACAGTCTCCGTAGATATTCCATCAGGCGTAGATGCCGATACGGGTAAGGTGCTCGATTATGCGGTGCAAGCACATATGACCGTCACATTTGGCTATCCGAAACCATGCCATTTCTTATTCCCAGCTAGAGAACTAACCGGTAAGTTGAAGGTTGCAAAGATCGGCATCCCATCACAAATTTACAATATGTTTGCATTCAACAAATCTCTACTGACCATAGATAATGTATGCAAACCAAATCGTCCAAGGTCTTCGCACAAGGGAAGTTTTGGTGAGGTAATCGTTATAGGTGGATCTAATAGATACATCGGCGCACCGGTTTTAAGTGCATTAGCTGCACAGAGGTGTGGCAGTGGAATGGTGAGATTGGTCACTCCAGAAAAGAGTTGCCAGTGTGCTATGGCTCATGATCCGTCACTTATATGTGGTGGCATCACAGACAGATTAAATGCAGATTATATGAATGAATTCATCTCTTCATTGCCAGCCAATGCTATATTGTTGATAGGTCCTGGTTGGAGCTTGGACGATGAAGAAGAAAAAGTCAAGATATTAGAGTTTGCAATTCATGCTCCGAATACTGTAGTAATCGATGCAGATGGACTAAATATATTGTCAAAGACACCTCACTTAAAAGAATTGCTCAAAAATAGAGAGACTGGAAAGTCTATCATATTAACACCACACCCAGGTGAGTTTTCGAGACTGATCGAAAAGCCTGTCGGGGAGATAAAGCAGAATTATGCTGAAGTAAGATCATTTTCAGAACAGTTTGGTGTTATAACCATACTGAAAGATGCGACAACGATCATTTCTGACGGGAAGGCCATCTATTTTAATATAACAGGCAACACATCGCTTTCAAAAGCTGGTAGTGGAGATATCCTTTCTGGCGTACTCTCCGCTATGCTTTCTCAGCATCTACAACCAATAGATGCTGCAAAGACAGCTACCTACGTATTTGGACTTGCCGGTGAGCTGATGCCGCAAGAGGGCATGAACAGTACCTTTGAACTAATTGATAAGTTGCCAGAAGTGTTTGGCAAGTTTGAAGTGGGATAATCTGGGAGGATGGGATATGGCTTTCGAAGATTTCAAAGGAAATGATACAAGGTCAGATGTAGTTGAGAAGTTTTTGAGACTGTTAATCGTAAGGAACGAATTGTCACTGGCGAGGAATTTGATAGAATCGCTTGGCGACAGTTACAATCACGTGTTATTAGAGCTCGAAGTAAAGGCTGGAAACCTTAAGAGGGCAGTCGAGATATATAACTTACTGCCAAAGGATAAGCAACAAATATACTTGCACATGGTTGAGGGTATAGAAAATGATGCAGACGGTGTGGCAAAGTCACTTGAGAAAATCCTGAGAGAATTTCAAACGGAGAATTATCCGATAGTCATTGCAGAAGCTCAAAAGTTAAAAAGGTCGTTCCCTCAAGTTGTAGAAGTAGTTGCCATAGAACTACTAACCGCCATTCGTAAAGGTGACAAGAAGAAAATTAAAACTCTCTCAGATATTCTGAGACAATTGGATAAAAGCCATCCAGTACTCTCACAAGTCAAGTCGTCACATGGAAATGCAAGTGCGATAATCCCGGCAATCATCGTTACTATATTTGTGTTAGTTCTCATAAACTTGTTCATATCTGTCTTTTCGTTGACCAAATCACCCGCACTTGAATTGGGAAACGTTGAATCTGGTATAAAAGACATAGCAAGCAAAATGCAGAGTTACAATACACAGTCCTCAGCCCAGATTGCCGCATTATCAGATGCTCTTGTTACAATAAAGGCGAGCTTAGACTACTTGGACCAGAAGCTCTCCCAAGTAATGAAGAGTGCAACATATACAGATATTTCATCAAGTTCGTCGCAAAACGATGCATTCGTTGAAAATCTTGTGAAGAGTATAGAAGACCAGATGAAACTGATATCGGATAAAATTTCAAAAATGGAAAAGAGCATTGCAAATATAGACAGTTCAAAAGTTAGCTCAAGTAATTTTGGCAACGTAGCTGATGTGAATAATCCAGCTAGCGTGAACGTAAATTTAACGCCCATAACCGAAGAGCTTAGCAATCTGAAAACTAAAATGGATGCACTATCTTCGAAGATGCAATCTCTCGTAGACTCATCTTCGGCAACTAACATAGTAGATCGTACAGAAATAAGGAGCATAGATGAAAAAATAATGCAGCAGACTGAAGTTATCTTGCAATTGCGCGAGAGAATCGATACATTGACGCAGTCTATTGAATCTTTGAAACAGAGCGCTGCCGCTAGTCAAACTCTATCACAAATACCAGCTCAATCCACACAAACCACACAAACAATGCAGTCAACACAATCAATACAATCAGCACAGATTCCAGTGCAACCGAATATGGATGAGGTTGCCATCAATTCAAGACTCGATGCACTTACAAGTACAGTCTCTACACTCTCAAGGGAAATATCTGAATTAAAAGAAACTTTCAATAATGCAGCGAGCAGATTAAACGAAAGTAATTTGAATGCTCAAAATAACTCTACGAGTAATGTTTCTACCTCTACTACATCGATTGATCAACAATTTAGCCAGCAACATGAAGATACACTCAACGCGATAAAATCTTTGGAAAGCAAACTTACAAATCTTGAGAAATCTTTGGCAGAGTTGAAGGATACGAATAACCAGAACGATAAGAATGTGTCGAGTAAGATAGATGCCATTTCAACGGTTGTGAGTTCGTTGACAAAACAGATTGCGACTATAAATGATAGTGTCAGCAAACTCAATACTCAATCTCAAACCACAAATTCAGATGTCTCAAAACTCAGCTCTACTGTGAGTACTTTGCAAAAGAATTTGGACACGCTTTCAAAAGATGTGAGTAATGTTTCTAATCAACTCGATGATCTAAAAAAGAGCGTGGATACACTGAAAAATGCAGCAACAACTACGAGCACGCAAAGTACGCAAACGTCACAAACATCACAAACATCACAAAGTACAAATGAGACGACAGTCGATGTTCAAAAGATCATAAAGGAGACAAGAGACCTACGTGAGCTATTTTTGATTGGCTTGCGGTTCTATTCAAATGGGCAATATGAAAACGCAATCATGATCTTTTCATATTTGGAAGTACAGTTAGATGGCATAGAGGTATACTTCAAAGAAGACGTGTACTACTATGAGATAAAATCGTATCTTAGATTGAATGATGTGGCAAAGGCGAGCAAGAAATACCAAGATTACAAGATAGAATATCCAACCGGACAATACTTGAATGAATTGAATACGTACTTTAAGTGATCTTAAGCGACTTTAAGAATTCAAAAGACAGAAAATAAGATGAAATCAACGAGGTGCAATATGTCTTACGAGAATACATATAGCAACGAAATGCGACCCGCAAACCATGATTATCTACCACTCAGATGGTCTGAGGTCTTTGGTAATGAAAATCCAATAATCGTTGAGATAGGCTTTGGTGGTGGAGAGTATCTGGAAAACTGTGCAAGAAGTCATCCTGAAAAGAATTTTGTAGGTTTTGAGGTCTCCGTTACCTCGATGAAGAAGGCACAAAATAGGGTAAATGGTCTAAGCAACGTGAGGTTGGTCATTACAGATGCACGATTCGGAATGCGCGAGTTTTTTGGGCCAAAAACGTTAGAGAAAGTGGTCATGAATTTTCCAATTCCTTGGGACAAACATTCTCAAGAAAGAAGACGAGTCATCGTTCCAGAGTTTTTCAGCACGTTAGCGAATGTACTTTGTGATAACGGGACATTTGAATTGACTACCGACGTGGAATGGTACGCAAAGCAAACGATAGAAACAGCTATAAGCAATGGGTTATTCGAGGTCTCAGAATATGCCGAAAATCCTGATCGAGAGATAAAAACAAGATATGAGCAAAAGTGGGTGAAGTATGGTAGGAATATATATGCCGTCACGCTGAAGAAAGCAAAACACGGAGAAGTCGATAGGTTGATCGGGGGTATGCATGAAATGCCACACGCAAAGTGTGAAATCGATGAAGGGAAATTCAGCAATCTGGATGGGAAAGTGTTCAAAGAAGGTACCAAAGTCGTAGTTGTAAAGAATGTGTACAGATCCGAAAGTGATAGCTCGTACATTGTAAAGCTGATTGCATCTGATGGTGACTTCCAACAGCATTACTATCTCACAGTGCAACGTGAGATGGAAGGGATGAAAGGCATAGAAAGCGATGTGTGGATAATCAAATTGGATAGCGTATCTAATCCGTACAGAACTCCTGCAGTCAAATGGTCAGTCCAGATGATCGCCAATGTGTTGAGAAGGCAATAAATAACATATAGGTAAAATGTAGAGGTGGATAGAATGAAATACTTTGTTCTTGGTGCGGGAAGTTGGGGATGTACCATCGCACAATTACTGAAAGAGAATGGTCATGATGTTTTACTCTGGGCACACAGTACGGAGCTTGCGAATAGATTGAATGAAAAGAAGAAGATGCCGCATCTACCCGATGTATCACTCGATGTAGAGGTTGTTAGCAACATATCGATTGGGAAAGAATATGACGCATCGATCATAGCAACACCAGTACAGTTTGTGAGAGGTGTCCTCGAGCGAATAGATTACAAGCCAAAGTGTTTCCTCAATCTTTCCAAAGGTATCGAGATTAAAACGGGGAAGCGAGTATCTCAAATTGTTCAAGACTTCTTCGATTGCGATTACGCCGTGTTATCTGGCCCGTCCCATGCAGAGGAAGTGGCATTGAAATTGCCAACTGCAGTGGCAGTTGCCGGTGATAATAAAGAGATATTCCAAAGAGAATTTTCAAACGATTATTTCAGAGTCTACATACAAGAAGACATCGTAGGCATAGAGCTTGCAGGCGCGCTCAAAAACGTCATAGCTATCGCTGCTGGCGTTGTTGATGGACTCGGTGGATGGGATAATGCAAAAGCAGCACTCATCACACGTGGGCTTTACGAAATAACGAAGTTCTCTGCAACTTTCGGTGCTGATCCTTTAACTTTCATGGGATTAGCAGGGCTCGGGGATCTCGTTGTGACTTGCAACAGTAGGCACAGTAGAAATAGGCGATACGGTGAGATGATAGCAAAGGGATTTGACCCGCTACAACTGCTTGAAGCAAGCGTTGAAATCGTTGAAGGTGCATACACTTGCAAGGCAATCGTAGAGAATTATGGTGATAAAGTTGATATGCCTATAACTAAAGAGATTTATGAGGTCATATACAACAAGAAATCACCTTCAGATTCGATCAAATGTCTGATGTCACGTAGTTTGAAGGTCGAAATGGGGGAAGTAAAGGAATGGCTGGAAAAGAATTCGAAAGATTAGTTGAAATAATGGCGGAATTGAGAAGTGAACACGGTTGTGATTGGGATAAGGCACAGACGCATGAGACGCTGAAACCATACTTGATAGAAGAATCGTACAAAGTACTCAGTGCCATCGATTCTAAAGATGACGAAGAACTCAAAGAGGAACTCGGCGATGTACTGCTCCAAGTGGTATTCCATGCACAGATCGCCAAGGAACGTGGTGCGTTTACGATAAGTGACGTAGTGAAAACGCTCAACGATAAATTAGTTCGCAGGCATCCACATGTATTTGGAGATGCGGAAGGTTATTCGTATTCAAGATGGGAAGAGATAAAGGCAAAAGAAAAGGGGAACGAAAAGAGAACGAGTATAGGCGATGTAAACAAGGCATTACCTGGTTTATCGATGGCACGCAGGGTACAGGAAAATGCTGCAGCAGTTGGATTCGATTGGACCAAGGCCGAAGAAGTTTGGGCAAAGGTTCACGAAGAAATAGAAGAGGTTAAAAACGCCAATAATAACGAAGAGCTCCAAGAAGAGATAGGAGACCTCCTATTTGCGATAGTGAATCTGTCAAGGTTTCTAACCGTGGACCCAGAAAGGGCGATAAGAATGGCGACCGAGAAGTTTATCTCAAGGTTTGAGCAGATGGAAAAACTCATTGAAGAAGATGGAAAAGAGATGGAAGCACTCTCACCTCAAATTTTGGATGGTTATTGGAACAAGGTAAAAGAATTGAGCAAGGAGTCGGAATAATAATGATCGTATACGGTAGGAACGTATTGAGAGAACTGCTCGTTGGTAATCAACCGATGAGGATGATATATTTTTCAAATCAACACGATAGGGAACTAGATGAATTAATAGAAGAGGTCAAAGCAAGAAAGCTTCCATTTTCTATCGCACAAAAGAGCGTATTGAGTAAACTATGCAGTGAGGAGAAAAATCAGGGTGTTGTGATAGACATCGGTGAATTCCAGTACGCCGAGGAAAACGACATTCCAGAAAATCCATTCATCGTTTTACTAGATCAAGTTCAAGACCCGCAGAATTTAGGTGCTATAGTACGAAGCGCAGTTGCAGTTGGTGCAGATGTAGTTGTCATTACGAAAGATAACAGTGCACACGTGACTGCCGGTGCGATAAAGGCTTCAGCCGGGACAATCTTCAGAATACCTATCGTAATGACAGTCAATCTTGGTAGGTACATAGATAGGCTTAAGGAAAAAGGTATATGGATATACGGTGCCGATATGAACGGAGAAATGTTCTGGAATGTAGATTTGAAAAGGCCAATCGGAATTGTATTTGGCAATGAGGGAAGTGGAATTAGACCCTTAGTAAAACAAAAGTGTGATGCACTCGTATCAATACCCATGAAGCAGCCAATAGACTCACTAAACGTCTCAGTCAGTGCCGGAATCATCTTGTACGAGATTTTGAGAAGAGAGATGACATAAGTTGACCATATTGTCAGGTAACTCACTCACTTTGGATGAGTATGATGTGGATGTATTCATAATGACAGATATAAACAATTATCTCTTTGATGCACCGTACACGATATACTACGACGGCGACAAAGTGAGCATCTTCAACTACAAGGCATTGAAACACGCTACCAATAGGAAAGTGGACATAAAATTCGATGATATGATCGTCAGAGTCATGATAGGGAACGAGATAGGTATACCGGAGAATTATGTCAAGGCGATTCCTGATCTTTTCATATGTTTTGATAAGACGAGCTATCCTGCAAAATTCTTTTACAGAAAGGCACAAATGTGGGTCGGTGCACAGATATCGAAGGTGAATGTCTTCGGACACATCATATACAATGGGACTACAAATAGAATGGTTTTTACATCGGAAAACGAAAATGGAATACTATTCGAAGGC
This sequence comes from Fervidobacterium sp. UBA5837, assembly GCA_002432805.1. Classification (GTDB taxonomy): domain Bacteria; phylum Thermotogota; class Thermotogae; order Thermotogales; family Fervidobacteriaceae; genus Fervidobacterium. Next base: position 197,892 of record DJGV01000013.1, read on the forward strand.
ACGACGTACGTGCTCTTGGAATCTGAAATCCACAAGAGGAGAATGGAAAAATAAGATGGCTGTGACTTTACATGATCAAGTAACGTTCGTTGCATTTTGCACATCAGGATTGGAAGGTGCCGTTGCTTTTGAACTGAGAAAGTACAATTTCAAAGTTACGTACTCTTCTTCAGGAAGGATATTTTTCTTGGGAACGCTCGGAGATGTACCATTTTTAAATATGAAGATCAAATCAGCTGATAGGATAAGTATACTCATCTCACAGTTTCAAGCAGATACGTTCGATGAACTGTTCGATAATGTAAAAAGTTCAAATATCGTAGACTTTCTTGAACCTCATGCAAAGGTAACGATAGAGAAGATGAAGATAACAAATTCAAAACTCAGTGCTACAGGTGCGGTAGCATCTGTTTTGAAAAAAGCACTTGTCGAAAGTATCGGTGGAACGGATGAAACAGGTTCAGAATATCGATTCATATTGATTATAAAGAACGATATGGTCTATCTGCTGTTGGATACAACCGGTGAGGATGGTCTAAACAAGAGAGGATATAGAACAAGGAGTGGCAGAGCACCTTTACGCGAGACGATTGCCGCATCTGTTATAATACTATCAAAATGGAACGAGGATATAGAACTGTTCGATCCCTTCTGTGGAAGTGGCACGATACCGATAGAAGCTGCCACAATGGACTTGCCAAATTCAAATAGGACTTTTTCCTCCGAAAAGTGGCCTATTTTGAAAGACAGATGGCAAGAATTGAAGAAGGAATACAACCAACTATGGCAAATGCGTCAAAGACAAGCGATAATCGAACTTGCTGGTGATAAGAAGATACATGGCTACGATAGAGATTGCAATATCGTAAGAGTTGCAAAAGAAAATGCAAAGAGGGCAAGTGCTCAGATCGACTTTTCGTGCATCGATTTTGAAGACCTTTCCGTAAATACAAAACGTTCTTACGTGATATCGAACCTTCCGTACGGTGAGCGAATGGAAGATGACATCATAGGGCAGATCCCCATCCTAAGAGAGAAATTCCCCAACGCATGTTATTATCTTTTGCATCCTTCTGAAAAGTTCGAACAATACTTCGGAAGAGCTGATAAGAAGGTCAGATTCCAAAATGGTGGCATCTGGACCTTTTTATACATGTACTACAAGCACGTAATGTAGAAAATTGCACACCTAAGTTCGTCAATTGTGAGGTGTTTAGATGCTCTTGATAGAGGAGTTTTTGGATAATTGCTATCGGATATCTCAAGAAGTAAGTGAGCTTGGATTAAATGCATTGTTAGAGTACATAGAAGACAATTTTGAACGTATAGAAGACCCGCTTTTGCGTGATAACGAGATTTCCACGAAGCTTGGAGAGTTGAAAGATTACATTCTCGCTGCAAAGAAACTCCCGCTCGATAGAGCTCTTAAAAGGTTCCAACAAGTACGTGGAATGGTTGAAAGGTTCAAGCAAAATTACCTCACGTGTGATGTAGATTGTACATCACAGCCTAAGACACTCGATGTATCCGTGAAGTACGCAAAGGGAGTAGGGCCATCAAGAGAGAAACTATTGAGAAAACTGGGTATAGAGACAATTGGAGATTTGATAACTTACTTCCCAAGAGATTATGAAGACAGGAGAAAGATTGTTCCGCTCCAGTTCATAGCAGAGAATGAAAAAATAACAACAAGAGGTACGATCAGAAACGTTGA
>DJGV01000013.1:199670-213045 GCA_002432805.1 Fervidobacterium sp. UBA5837
TACTCTTGAAATGGTTCAATCAAGAATTCAAGGAACTGGAGATAAGACAGCTTATTGGTAAAGAAGTGTACGTTACAGGCACACCAAAGAGGGGCTTGTTTGGTGCAATGGAGATCCAAAATGCAGAGATATCCGCTGGTGACTCGTTAGAAAGAGAGATACTACCCGTTTACCCATTGACAGAAAATCTCACACAAAAAGTTCTGAGACGGATCATAAAGGAAAACATAGACGCGATATGTAATTTCAAAGAACTCATCCCAGATGAATTGATCTTCGAGCGAGGATTGATAGATGTAAGAAAGGCATACATGGGAATGCACTTTCCAAAGAGCATCTACCATCAGAAGATTTCTAGGAAGAGATTGGCTTACGAAGAATTGCTTTTGCTACAGCTTGCATTGATGCTGTCGAGGAAAACTTCCGAGAAAATAGGTGGCATTCCAAAGACATTTTCTGGTGAATTAGCTGAAAGATTTGTGCATTCACTATCCTTCAAACTCACAAATGCACAAGTGCGAGTGCACGAAGAGCTATCCGTAGATCTAAAGAGTTCAAATCCAATGAACAGGTTATTGCAAGGTGATGTAGGCAGTGGTAAAACACTCGTCGCAGAACTTGCAATAATAGATAACTACGAAGCGGGTTATCAGAGTGCGTTCATGGTCCCAACTTCGATACTTGCAGTTCAACATTACCAAAAACTCTTTACACACTTAACAAATTTGGGCATACGAGTTGCATTACTAGTTGGTTCTACGAGCCAAAAGGAAAAAGAAACGATCAAGTCAGCTTTGGAAAGTGGAGATTTGGACGTTGTTATTGGCACGCATGCATTGATACAAGAGGATGTACACTTTGCAAACCTTGGACTCGTCATCATCGACGAACAGCACAGATTTGGTGTGAAACAAAGAGAAGAACTGATATCGAAAGGTCGGGTAGTAGACACATTGATAATGACAGCAACACCGATACCAAGGACGCTGTCACTCACACTCTACGGTGATCTGGACGTCTCCATCATCGACGAAATGCCACCAGGTAGGAAAGAAATCAAGACATTTACACTCAGGCACACACGTGCCAAGGAAGTGTACAATTTTGTCAGACAACAAGTAATCGAAAATGGAGGCCAAATTTACATCGTTTACCCGTTGATCGAACAGTCTGAGCAGATCAATGCAAAAGCAGCAGAAGATATGTACAAAGCACTGAGCCAGAACGTATTTCCAGATATTTCGATGGGCCTTCTCCATGGACGTATGTCTGATGCGGAAAAGAACGATGTTATGGAGAAGTTCGTGCATGGCGAGATAAAGATTCTTGTCTCAACATCGGTTATAGAAGTTGGTATGGATGTACCAAATGCAACTGTAATGGTGATTGAAAATGCGGAGAGATTTGGATTAGCACAATTACATCAACTGAGAGGCAGAGTCGGTAGAGGTGAAAAACAGAGTTACTGTTTTTTAATCGTCAGTGAGGCTGGCGAAGAGGCTTGGGAAAGGCTACAATTTTTCGCGAGCACCACCGATGGATTCAAGATATCTGAATACGACTTGCGGATCAGAGGTCCTGGCGAATTCTTTGGAATGAAGCAACATGGATTGCCAGAATTCAAAGTTGCTGATTTAGTTTCAGATGTGGAACTTATAATGACAGCGAGAGAAGATGCCAAGAGCATAATTGAAAATCGCTCTGATAGTGAAATAATAAACAGAGTTCTCAGTGTTTACGGTGAAAGAATGAAGCTTTTAGATGTTGGTTAATTAAAAAAATCATGATATAATATTTCAAATAGGTAGATGAATTCATATCTCAAAGAGCGCAGAACACTATAGAAAAGGGAGGCAGGGAAAATGAAAAAATACGCAAAGTCTCATGAATGGTTTGATACGGAAAGTGGATATGTTGGCATTTCAGGTCATGCACAAGAACAGCTTGGTGATATCGTATACGTTGACCTTCCAACGGTTGGGAAAGAAGTGAAAAAGGGAGAAATGCTCGCTTCTCTCGAAAGCGTTAAAGCCGCTGGAGATGTTTATGCACCAATAAGCTGTAAAGTAATTGCAGTCAATGATAAAGTCAGTGCAACACCAGAATTGGTCAATCAAGATGCTGAGGGGGAAGGTTGGTTAGTAAAAGTTGAACCAACGAACCCATCTGAAATAGATGAACTGTTGAGCGAAGAAGAGTACAAAAAAATGGTTGAGGAGGCATAAGCTGAATGACAAATGTCAATGCTTATTCCGTTCTCATGTTCATCGCAAACATAATACTCTCCGTACCTATTTTACTATCGTTGTTCCAACAGTCTAAAGCAGCGATGAACATAGCAAATGTTGTATCTATTGTCTACACACTGATCTCCATTGGATTTTTCTCTGGCGGTTTTGGTATGTTTTTCCAAAAATTAGGCCTTTCGATATCACCAATAGCATACATAATAATTGCTGTATTCACCTTCATTATCGCTCGCGATTTTGGAAATCTGAAAGTTAGACAAGGTATGCGAAAGGCATTCATAATGGGCGTCATAGGAGTAGCACTTAACGTGATAGACTTTTTCACCGTTAAGAGTGCGGCACTCATACCACTCTTTTCCATTACCTGGGCATTTGTCATTGTAATTATCATCAGTATAATGAAGTGGAATGTAGAGTGACCATTTTTAACTAAGGACTTAATGAAAAGAGGTAGGCACCTGAGTTAGTTTTGCCTACCTTTTTTGTTTTTCCTTGCCTTTGTCTTTTTTCAATGCTTCCAGTATAACATAGCACACCATACTTGCAACGAACTCGCACCGTCAAGTCATTTCTCACTCTGAGTGCCAAAGAAAAATCACTCCTTTTGATGCATTTTCTCATTAACTTATGAATATTCACACCCAAACACTCTTGTCAATATCTGAAGAGTTAGTACATTATTATTTCGATATGTACATATCGAAATAAACAAGAATACAGTGAATACGAATGTATTGAAACTTTAAATGCCAATTTCGCTCCTTTTTCCGGATAACTGAGAACTTGGTACTTTTCATTCGTATATGATAGAATGTTATAACAATATGTTGAGTAACCCAATCTTATTTTATGGAGGTGGAGTATATGAAACGTCTCTCGAGGATTTTACTTGCATTGTTTTTGCTTCTTTCAGTTTTTTCCCTCGCCAACGAACTTTCGATGGTGATTTCAGTCACCGGTCCGTTCCAAAGAAATTTTAATCCATATTCTTCTTCGGTGACCGGGTATATTTCATCAGGTCTTATCTATGAAACGCTTGTTTATGCAAACACGAAAACTGGAGATTTCATACCTTGGCTTGCATCAGAATACAAATGGGGTGCAGGTTACAAGGAAATAACATTCAAGATTAGAAACGGTGTAAAGTGGTCAGATGGGACACCATTCACCGTCGATGATGTAATCTTTACTTTCGAATTGTTAAAGAAGTTTCCGTCTTTAGACGTGACTGGGGTTTGGAAAAGTGGAGTTGCTGAAGTTACTAAAGTTGATAATTACACTGTAAAAGTGAAACTAAACGTTGTAAATACACTATTGCTTTACAACCTCGCAGGGGTTTATATCGTTCCAAAGCATATCTGGAGCAAACTCGATGATCCATCGAAGTTTGCAAACGAAGAACCGATAGGCACAGGGGCTTATATCCTAGAGAATTTTTCAACACAGGTTGTGACATTGAAAAAGAATCCAAATTACTGGAATGCCTCTAAGATCAAAGTCGACAAGATCAGAATACCGGCGTACAGCGGAAATGAAAGTGCTCAATTAGCTGTTGCAAATGGTGAGCTCGATTGGGCAGGCATCAATTACCCACAGATCGAGAAATTAGTGCAGCAGAAGAAGGATATAAATTACTGGTTCGCCGAGGGCAATCCTGTCTTCCTTTTCTTTAATTTGAACAAGGATCCTTTCAAAAGTGTTACTCTTAGGAAAGCTTTTGCTTATGCAATAGATACAGAGCAGCTCGTTCAAATTGGAATGACTGGTTATGGGGCAACTGTTAATCCAGTCGTTATAAAATCAGGATATGAATATCTCATCAGCCAAGACTTAAAGAACATGTGGTGGAAATATGATCCAGCAATTGCTGAAAAGCTCTTCTCACAAGCAGGGTTTAAAAAAGGAAAAGATGGCATCCTTACAAAGGGATCTATCAGACTCTCTTACGACATACTCGTTCCTGCAGGTTGGACAGATTGGATAGCCGTTTGCCAACTTTTGTCGCAACAGCTGCAAAGATATGGCATCGATTTTAGGGTAACTCCTATAGACTATGGTGAATATCTCCAGAGGATAAGGAACAAAGATTTCGATGTTGTGCTAAGTTGGACTAATTACGGTGCCACTCCATACGAATTTTATAATAACTTCCTCAATTCCGCAAATGCATACGTAGGTAGCAACAGGGGTGGATGGGTTGATAAATCAACAGATGATCTGTTAGCTAAAATTAAAGAAACTGCGGATGTAAATGTCAGAAGAGTTATCATGTCAAGACTTGAAAGAATCGTACTGGAAAACATTCCAGCTGTACCTCTCTATTACAACCCAGTCTGGTTCATCTATTCGACAAAGAACTTTACAGGTTGGCCAAACGCCAAAAATCCTTACGTTGAACCAAGAATCAATGGAATGGATAAGATATATCTAATCATGAATCTCGAACCTGTGAAATAGACTAACCTTCCCACTCACTCATTTTCTTGACAATGAGTGAGTGGGACTCCGTTAAGCCGTAAATCATGCATCTCAGCTTTTTATTAAAGTTAACACAGGATGGTGAGGAATTTGAAGTACATTGCAAACAGATTAGTTTTCTTCGTTATAACCCTATTCTTTGCATTGACTCTAAACTTCATCTTACCTAGGCTCATGCCTGGAGACCCAGCAGAACGTATCCTTTCACAATTTGGCCCAAACGTGGATGAAAGAGCTGTAGAGGCCATGCGAATCGCGCTCGGAGTTGAGAAAGACAAGAACCTATTCAGTCAATACGTCGATTACCTTAAAAATACATTCACGGGCAATTTTGGTGTATCGTATTTGTACTATCCTGTGCAGGTGAAGGATGTGCTGGCTACTTCCATCCCCTGGACGATTGGATTGGTGGGAATTTCAACCGTTCTAAGCTTTTTGCTTGGTACCTTTCTTGGCATATACGGTGGATGGAGCAGAGACAAGCCTGCAGGTTCTGTACTGTTAATTTCCTCTCTTTTACTTAGATCTATCCCTTATTTTTGGCTTGGTATGCTTTTCCTTTACATCTTTGGTTACAGACTGGGGTGGTTCCCCATATCGAATGCATATTCTACAAAAGAGACGTTAACAGGTCTCAAACTTGTTCTAAGCGTGATATACCATGCTATTTTACCATCTATCACCCTTATCATTGCATCCCTCGGCGGTTGGATTTTAACCATGAGAAACAATATGATTTCCATCTTAGCTGAAGATTACATCACCTTGGCAGAAGCAAAGGGATTGGATAAAAAGCACATAATGATACACTACGCTGCAAGAAATGCAATTTTGCCAAGTATAACTGCATTCGGTATTTCATTGGGTTTTGTGGTGAGTGGTGCATTACTCACCGAAGTAGTCTATTCGTATCCAGGAGTTGGATATCAGTTGTACAGAGCTGTTATTAGCCAAGATTTTCCGTTGATACAAGCGATCTTCTTCTTCATTTCACTTTCAGTCTTAATCGCTAACCTTCTTATGGATTTCATTTACGCATTCCTAGATCCGCGTGTCAGGGGGTAATTGATGTGTGGAAATTTGGCTTAGGAATAATAATCTTCTTTATTTTCATCGTTATTTTCGCACCTCTACTTACAAAATACGACCCTAATCGTACTGTTGCAATACCATATCAGTCACCCTCTACGGAACACTGGCTTGGAACTGATAGGATGGGGCGAGACATATTTTCACAGGTCATTTATGGATCGCGACTTTCATTATGGATAGGTGTTTCCACAGGTTTGTTGATGACTGTAATAGCTACCGTAGTTGGTATGATATCAGGATATTACGGAGGAATAACTGATCGAATCCTTTCCACAATAACCGATATATTCCTCGTAATTCCAGGACTACCGTTAATGATCGTCATAAGCTCGTATATGAAAGTAAGAGGCCCTTTGATGGTGATATTAGTTATTGCTTTCACAAGTTGGAGTTCAGGTGCAAGAATGATAAGGTCTCAAATGCTTTCACTCAAGAACAGAGAGTTTGTTATGGCCTCTAAGGTTGCAGGAGAAAGTGATCTTTATATAATATTTGTAGAACTATTACCCAACATGCTCTCTTTAATATTTTCCATCTTTTTCAGCTCAGTACTTTACGCAATTATTGGTGAAGCTTCCCTGTCGTTCCTTGGTTTGAGCGATGTAAGTAAAGTAACATGGGGTACCATGCTTTACTGGGCTCAAAGCGCCAACGCTCTGCTCAATGGTATGTGGTATTGGGTACTTGCACCGGGTTTGTGTATAGCTCTCCTTGGTACTGCTTTTGCCTTGGTAAGTTTCTCAATAGACGAAATAACCAACCCTCGTTTAAGAGCAAGGTAAGGTGAATATACGGCATCTATAAGAACAGAGGTGGTAATGTGTTCGAAGTAATCAATTTGAATGCAGGATACGAATTTAGAGACAAATTCGTTCATGCGGTGAGAAATGTCTCGTTTAAAGTTGAAAAGAATGATTTTTTCGGAATTGCAGGTGAGTCTGGATGTGGAAAGTCAACTCTCGTGTTAGCTGCTTTGAGATTGCTTAAAAAGCCTGGGAAGATAATGTCTGGAAAGATTTTGGTCGATGGAAAAGATCTACTCACTCTCAACGATTCGGAAATGAAAGAGTTGAGATGGAAGAAAATCGCACTCGTTACTCAGAGTTCTATGAACTCGTTAAATCCAGTCATCAAAATAAAAGATCAAATGTCAGATGTTTTGATAAAAAACCATGGATATTCAAAAGCTGATGCCCATGAATTAGTCCAGAAAAATCTCGAGCTCGTCGGAATAACTGCCGATCGTATGGACAGCTACCCACACCAACTCTCTGGTGGGTTGCGGCAGCGAGTCGTCATAGCTATGGCGTTGTTGATGTCACCAAGTGTCATCTTTATGGACGAACCAACGACGGCACTCGATGTTGTAGTGCAGAGATCGATCTTGCAACAAATAGAAGAGTTAAGGAAGCAGAAGGCATTTTCAGCAGTATTCATAACGCACGACATCTCGTTACTCTTCGAGATGGCTACTAAGATTGCGATAATGTACGGTGGGGAATTCGTCGAAATTGGCGAAGCACATTCTGTTTATTCAAACCCAATGCACCCATATACAAAGGGCCTTTTGGAAGCACTACCGAGCATATCGAAGAATTTAGAAAAGTACAAGAGCATTCCAGGAAGACCAATAGACTTATCTTTGAACATAGCAGGATGCCCATTCAGAGAGAGATGCTCTTACGCTTTCGAAAAGTGTGAAGTAGAAAAACCTGAACTCAAGTTTGTAAATGGTAGGTGGACATCATGTCACTTGTACTGAAAACATCGAATATAAAGGAAGAATTTCAAATTAGAAAAGGAATTAGAACCTTAACCTTAAAGGCACTCCGTGGTGTCGATTTAGAGCTCAATGAGCAAGAGATTCTATCGATAGTTGGTGAGAGTGGCTGTGGGAAGACGACGTTGTTGAGGGTCTTAGCACGGATATACGAACCAACGGATGGTATCATTGAACTTTTCGGTAAGAGAATTCCAAAAAAACTCAGTCGTTCAAAAGAACTCGAATTTAGAAAAAGTGTTCAAATGGTCTTCCAAGATCCATTCGCTTCACTTAATCCAACTAAAAAGATCGAACATGTTTTGAAACGCCCTCTTAAGATTCATAAAATTGAAAACGAGAGGGAAGTTATCGAAAGCGTTCTTTCCGACGTTGAGCTTACTCCAACTGATAATTACTTGACAAAATTTCCTCATGAGCTTTCTGGAGGTCAGAGACAGCGAGTTATATTTGCTCGAGCTATCATAACTAAACCGCAAATAATATTGGCCGATGAACCCACATCGATGCTCGATGTTTCTATAAAATCAGGTATCTTGAATCTTATGATGAAATTGAAAGAAGAGCACCAGATATCTTTTATACACGTTACTCACGACCTTGCAGCTGCAAAATATGTTTCTGATAGAATCGCCGTTATGTATGCAGGAATCGTTGTTGAAGAAGGGAATGCCAAAGATATTGTAAACAAACCTCTACATCCGTATAGCATGTTACTGAAAGAGGCTGCGCCGGACCCTGAGAGAAATAGTGCTGCCAATATGTTAGATGTTGGAGAACCCCCGAGCCTCATAGATCCACCTCCTGGATGCCCATTCGAACCAAGATGTAAGTACGCAAAGTCCGAATGTAAAGGTCCTGTAGGATTTAGGGAAGTAGATGGAAGAAAAGTTAGGTGTGTTCTCTATTGATTAGATCAGAAAGATAACATGCGTTGAGCGCAAGCTCAACGTGTGTTTTTATATTCACCCTGTGAAGATTAAAAGCTCTCAGCTTTTCAAACATTCTATCTCTAAAATAATCGTTTTCAAACATACCACCAAAGAAATATAAATCATCAATTAACTCACTTTTTGCAAGTCCTATAACTTTTTTCGAAAATTTATCCACTTGCTCATCGATAATTTCTTTGACTGTATCGGTGAGTGACATGTATTTTGTAAAAGTTGCTATTTTTGTCTTAAAATCTTTCGTTAACTGGATATTTGTCAATTCATATGGTGAAGAAAGATGATAGAATTTCATCAGCTCGTCGTAAACCAAATCGCGCTCTACAATGTTATCAACGTAGTCAAAAAATCTTCTAAAGATTTCTAGTGCTATCGCATACGCACCTGCCTCATCTCCAAACAGATGTCCCCAACCGCCTATCCTTTTTCCTCTGTTTGATACAGCTATACTACCAGTCCCGCACACTACTACTATCCCTGTCTTATCACCAAGGAGCAAGTACTTCAAAGCTTCTATGTCTGATAGGACAGTTATCCTCTTGGCGTTAAAGACCTGCTCAGCTATCTTTTTAAATTCTTCTTTTCTTGAAGTTGTGCCTCCACCTGAAACAGCAAGAACAACAAAATCGATACTGAGATCTGTGCCAAACTCTTTAACGAGAATTTTCTTTATACGCCTTAGGAGTGCCGATTGTCGCATGGCCGAAGTTGATGTCAAGTTGATACCTGAGGGTATCGCAAATTCTTCAAGTACAGCGTTACTGTCGATACTTGCAACACAAACTCTTACAGATGTACCCCCACCATCTATCCCGACAGATATCATGGTCACAAATCACTTCCTAACAACTTGGAACTTGTAACCGTCGCCTCGGTAAATCGAAAGTACGTACTCTATACATTTTCCATCTTCTGTATATGTGAATCTCTTCCTGAGTATAGCGCAATCACCTTGCTTCACATCAAGCCAAGCAGATTCTTCCTTGGATGTCTTCGTAACTTCCAGGATTTCCTCTGCGTAAGATAAATTTATCGAGAGTTCTTTTCGGATGAAATTGTACAACGATTTATTCCCCATATCTTCCTGCAATATGTTCAATAGTCGTAAGTCGACAGATGGATTCAAATATGCTGACTCTATGGCTATCGGTTTATCATCTATATACCTCACTCTCTTCAGTAACACAACAAATGTGCTTGTAGGCAATTCAAAACGTTCCTGAGCTTCAAGTGGGATATTAACAAGTTTATTTTCAAGAACTTTCGATGTTACTTTCTTGCCCTTCATTTCATCGGTGAACCCTGTTAATATTGTAAGTTGCTCCTCACTCTCAAATTTTCTTATATATGTACCGATGCCTTTTGCTCTCGATATCAACCCTTCACGTTTCAGCTGTTCTAAAGCGTTTCTAATGGTTATACGACTTACTTCAAACTCTTTACACAATTCCATCTCTGGTGGAAGTTTTCCATCTTTGTAATAACCATTGAGAATCCTGTTGCGAAGTTCAGTGTAAATACGGTAATACAAAGGCAACACATTGTTATCCATGGTCCACCCCCTTATTCCTCGTGGTATCACTCTGCATCACATTGACCGATTCGTGAGATTCGACAAAACATCAGATACGCTCGTATAGTCTCGCAACAATTTCTGACATTCTTCTTTGTTCCTTCCGGTGAGTATCATCAAAATCGCCACTTTCGGCATATTGCCAGCCTTAGCAAGATATTCAGCTGCAGTCTCGTAGTTGACATTTGCAGTCTTCATGATTATCCTTATCGCCCTTTCACGCAGCTTTTCGTTGAGCACAAGCACATCTACCATGTAATTTTTGTAAACCTTACCCAATTTTATCATGGTGGTTGTACTTATCATGTTCAAAACCATTTTCTGAGAGGTCCCCGCTTTCATCCTCGTACTACCAGATACCACTTCAGGACCAGTTTCAATTGATACAACCACATCGGAATACTCGGCAAGTGCAGGCTTACTGACGTTACAGATTAGGAATGTACGAGCACCGCATTCCCTTGCATAATTCAATACTCCCGCAACGTATGGAGTTCTACCGCTTGCTGCTATTCCTATCACAACATCCCTACTATCTACGTGGAGCTTCCTTGCATCCTCTCTTCCAAGTTCAGCATCATCTTCCACAGCTTCTATCGACTTTTTCAGCGCCTCCTCACCACCTGCGATAAGTGGTACGAATAAACCTTCCGGCACACCAAACGTCGGTACAACCTCTACAGCATCTATAAATCCCATCCTACCGCTCGTACCAGCTCCAGCGTATATCACTCTTCCACCTTTTCTAATCGCTTCTATGCAATGATCGACAATTTGAGCTATTTTATCTGTGACATTGGAAATAGCTTCTGCAACTTTTCTATCTTCCATGTTGATGATCTTCAATATACTTAAAACATCCAGTTTATCAATATTCTCAGTCAGAGGATTTATTTCTTCCGTTTCCAAATATTCCAGATCCACTCTTTCTTCCTTTTTCTTGCCCTTATATTCATCATATTCATTCATCCAATCGCCCCCTATTTTTTAAAGGCAACATACCTCGAGCTGTGTTCTTTCCAAGAAGTACATCAAGTAACATCTTCTGCTGAAGGGGAGAAGAACCATAAAGTGCAATAGAGTTCTTAACATACAACGCATCGTAAGGATTCTTGAGAGCAATCAGCAACAATTTCGAACTTACGTCAAGTTCCTTTAAAAACGCTTTCAAAGTAGGATTTCGATACGCATCGTACGTAAATAGTACAACGTTCTTTTGCCTCAATTCACCCAAATCTGGTAGATTTTCCTCAGAAATCATTAAGAGCTCACAATTAAAAATCTTACACATCTCTTTCGCAATATTTGGTACAAAGAAGGTCTGGCCTTCAGTAACGGGAGTATTTGGCACGTTTAGCATAGATAAAATGATGTCTACCCTCTCTATGGGAAATGTGTAATCATTGGCATTCACTACGGTTATGGACTTTCGAATAAGTTCCTCTACCACACGTTCATCTTCCTCGATTTTATCTTCAGGAAACCTTTCGGAACTCACCTTCACCATCTTTGAGAATCTATCGATCCTTTCCAAAGCTAAAGAAAAATTCTTTTGCGCATCTTCACTGTTTCCCACATAATCGCAAAAAGCTTCAAAGGCTTTTAATTGCAAGTTTGTTTCATGACAAATCGTTAAAACATCGTTTCCAGCATCAAAGGCATCGATGACCCGTTTTTCTAACGTGAATTTACTAACTCCACCCATCAACAGATCATCAGCCACTATTATACCATCAAAACCGAGCATATCTCGTGCAATACCTTTAAGTATAAACCTTGAGAGTGAAGCTGGCAAACCATCTTTCTGTATCCTTGGAAAGTATACATGGGATGGCATCCAGGCATAAGACTTGACGTTTTTGAACGGGAATAGATCAATCTCATAGAGCTCCTCTATAGATTTGTCGATGACCGGTAAATCGAAATGGGGATCCACCGATACACTACCAAGACCTGGAAAATGCTTCAAACATGTAGCGATTCCGGCTTCATGTGAACCGCTAACAAAAGAATTTGCAAATTGGACAACTCGCCCTGGTTCATCACCGTAAGACCTGATTCCTATCACAGGATTTAGCGGGTTCATGTTTACATCCACAACAGGTGCCAAATTCCAATCGATACCAACTGCTTTCATTTCTAAAGATGTGACCTTTACAGCCCGTCTAACCAAATCTGGATCGTCTGTTGCCGCACAAGCCATTGGACTTGGCATGATTGTAAATCCATCTTTCAAGCGCACTACGTTCCCACCTTCCTGGTCTACGGATATTATGGGCTTGTATCCAAGAAAATTGGAAACGTCGTTTATTAAACGTCTCACTTGATCCGGACCAACAACGTTTCTTGAGAACAAAATCAAAAAACCTGGATTTATTAAAGACAAAATCTCTTTAGTCTCTTCTGAAAGTTCTGTGTCGTAAATGCCTATCATGAACAACTTTCCAATGTCTCTTCTATTTACCGCGCACACAAAATCGCCTCCTACAAATGAATTGAAACATAGTAAATTGGGAGATGACAAATTCCCAACAAATACCTTTTACCATAAATGTTGTATGTCGGAACACACTTCTTTGGATGAATGAAATTGGTCATTTCTTTACTATCCGAATCTACGCATAGTCCGTGTCCCGACGCGAAAAGCCTTATAACAATTATACCTTTTTCAGCTAAGATCGCTATTAATTGTACATATTTCCAATTTACTGATGAATAGTTGGTTATTAATCCGATTCTGTACCTTCCTATTGTATCAAAGCCAATACTTTAATGCCGCTTTTAATTATGACTGACATTAGGGTTTTTACTCCTCAAACTTATTTAAAAGAGTTCTTTGTCCCCACTGTAAGATTTTCCGCGCAAATGCGTATACAATTGAATTTCTTGAACCGTTTTTGATATCTTAATGATATAACATTTATTCATATTAACAATGATTTGTTTTTATGGTATAACACAATTTATTGAGAACTGGTAACTGTTATAGTCATAAATCTTCAACATACTCATCTTTTCTAAATTTTGAAAAAATATTGTTGAGAACTATAATTGAACTGATTTCTTTGTCATATCCGGTGGAATAGGTGGAACAGATGAGAGGTTTCGTTGACAAAATGATAGAATTAATCCCAGTGGTCCAATATCGATTGAGAGGCGATAATGTGAAGAGAGAAAACAATTTTTGGAAGTATGTGGATCGTATCATCGAGGATGGAATAGAACAAAGAATATACCCAGGAGCAGTTTTGAT
>DJGV01000013.1:213091-218474 GCA_002432805.1 Fervidobacterium sp. UBA5837
GTGTTAAGAAGACCTCAATCGATACGATTTATGATCTGGCAAGTTTGACAAAGGTTATAGCAACTACTACTGCAATAATGAGGCTCTTCGGAGAGGGTCGCATATTTTTGTACGACAAAGTCGGTGATTTTATAAACGTTGAAGGTGAAAAGGCGAAGATAACGATTTTTGAACTTCTTTCTCATACTTCCGGCTTACAACCGTACAGTGATCTTTGGAGATTATTGAGAGGTAAAGATTTAAAAGAGGAAATTCTGAAGATCCAACCTACTTGCAAAGGAAAGATGCAGTATTCCTGTCTAAATTTTATAACACTTATGTCCATCGTAGAGAGAATCACGGGAGACGATTTCGATTCTTACGTAGAAAAATTACTTGAGCTTCCAAATACATGTTTCAATCCTAAGAACGTTGAAAACTGCGCACCAACAAGTGAAAGGGAAGGTAGGCGACTGAGGGGAGAGCCTGATGATGAACTTTCCTACTATCTTGGTGGTGTGAGTGGAAACGCAGGTCTGTTCTCAACAGCTAAAGACATCCACATATTCGTGAACAGACTATTGGATGGATACTACGTTTCAAGGAATGTTGTAGATTTGTTTACACAAACGGTCGTTTACGAATCTGGGAACAAGGAGAACAAGCGCCATTTGGGTTGGATGGTACCGATACCGGGTGGGAGTGCTGGGGACTTTGCATACGAGAAGATGTTTGGCCATACGGGTTTTACAGGAACCAGTTTGTGGATTACACCTTGGGGGTTGCACGTTATATTGCTTACCAATAAAGGATTTTATGATCGTTGGAACGAAAAAATGCAGAGAGTGAGAGCACTCGTACATAACGTCGTGTTTGCAAACTTTGATGTGAAAAATGGTGATGCTTATGAAAAAGATCGTTAAATTATGGGACTGGGGAGAGTTCGCACGTTTCGTTGATCAACCGAAACATACCATCCTCGGCCTCATGTCAGGCACTTCTGCTGATGGACTTGATATAGCCAACGTTACATTTGAATTGAACGATGACAACTTATCTTTTTACGTGATCGATGCGAAGACAATCCCATACGATTCAAGCTTGCAAAAAAGGATTGTTGAGACTTACAACAAGGAACGTTCAAATGTTGAACACATAACGTCTTTCAACTTTGAGTTAGCAAGGACTCATGTTGATATGATAAGGTCACTGGATTGGAGCTATGATGCTATCTCCTACCATGGTCAAACCGTTTATCACATGCCTCAAGTAGGTTCTACATTGCAGATAGGAGAAGCGGATGTCTTGGCAGTCGAATTGGGTAGACCGGTAATCTATGACTTCAGAAAAAAGGATATGGTACTCGGAGGTCAAGGTGCCCCTATCAGTGCTTATTTCGATTCAGTTTTTCTATTGGAAAGCAGTGAATCCGCTGTTCTCAACATCGGTGGTATATCAAACGTAACTGCTTACGATGTTTCAGGCACCCTTATTGCATTTGACACAGGACCTGGTAATTGCCTAATAGATTTAATTTGTCAAAAATACTTTGGCAAGGTATACGATGAAAGCGGAAGTGTTTCATCACAGGGACAAATCGACGAAAGTTTGCTTAATGCATTACTTTACAAAAGTGAGCCGTACATCCTGCAAACGCCACCAAAAAGTACAGGTAGGGAGGTCTACAACGAAGAGTTTTTAGGCCTCAGTTTAAGTGCTTCAGAAATCAATATACTGAGAACGATGGTACGTTTCACCGCTGAAACTGTGGTAAGAAACTTGAGGTTGCATCTACCAAACGTAAGAAAACTGACAGTGGTTGGAGGTGGAGCATACAACAAGACACTGATTTCTGATATTTCAGAAATGGGATATGAAGTTAAAATTCCTGAGCGATGGTTGATAGATTTCAGGGAAGCAATTGCCATTGCATTACTTGGTGAAATGTTCTTAAGAGGAGTTGCGCATAAACAGATAGGCACAGGTGCGCAAAGGACTTCGATACTTGGTAAATTAGCATTGCCAAAGTAATCAAAAAAGGAGGAATCGACGATGAACCATACGTTCAGAACTTACGAAGAAATCAAAAGGGTCTCGACATTGATCAAAATCGTGGATGATTTGAACCCTCCAAAATTTGCCTATGACAGGAGGTATCTTTTTGTGGGTTGTGGCAGTTCTTACAACGCAGGATTGATCTTTTCCGAGATTCTGAAACAACTGGGTATAAACGCACAAGCTTTGAGCGCCGGAGAGATACTGATCAATAGCAAGAGAGATCAAATAAGCAAGAATTACGACACTGTTGTGTTTCTCTCTCGTACAGGCACTACGACTGAGACAATAATGGCTGCAGAAACATTGAAAGGAAAGGTGAAAAGTATCGCTATTACCTGTGAAAAGGATACACCTCTCAGTACGTTATGTGATACGATTTATGAACTTGATTTCGCACGTGAAGAATCAGTGGTCATGACGGCCAGCCTTTCGGTCATTTTGAGGCTCTTTCTAAATGGAATCGAAAAACTTCAGATAAATGCAGAAGATTACCTCGAGAAATACGAAAGTCTCATCCAAGACGAGCTTGTGAATGTAAAGTCCCATTTTGTCTTCTTGGGATACGGTGAAAGATACTATGTATCCAAAGAAAGTGCCTTGAAAGTTGAAGAATTATCGCTTGATCATGCGGAATTTTATGAAACGTTGGAATATCGTCATGGACCAATCGCACTACTTTCCGAAAAGACGCATGTGGTGATTTTTTCACAACATCAAGTTGCTAATCCATTTGAAGTAGAACTGCAAAAAGACATAGAGTCACGTGGTGGGAGTGTACATATTTTAACTTCGCTGAGTGATAAGCCAAAGTTTGAGGTACAATTTCTCCCTTTGTACAGTCAACTTTTAGGGTACAAACGAGCGGTAATCAAAGGACTCAATCCAGACAAGCCGAATGGGTTGAGTAAGTCAGTCATTTTAAAAACGGAACAATAATAAGAAGGATACACCTTTCAAACCTATTGACTGCTGTAGTTCGTCTCACATGAGTCAAATTACAGTATTGTGTTATCATCTCACTCTTGTTTTCCTTGCTTGATTTCAAATACTTTCAAAATGTGATATAATTCTCATGTAAAATGTCTTAGATTGCAAACATGTGACTAAACATGATTGGAGGTGCCAAACAATGAGTGAGATGAGAAAGACGAAAATTGTTGCAACAGTTGGTCCGGCTTCCGAATCAGAAGAGAATTTAGTAAAATTGCTCGAATGTGGTGTGAACGTTTTTAGATTGAATTCTTCCCACGAAACGCTAGATGTACACAGGGATAGAATGCAGCGAATCAAAAAGTTAAGAAATAAGGGTTATACATTTGCCATATTGCTAGACCTATCAGGCCCAAAGATAAGGACAGGCAAATTTGAAACAGACTACATCACGTTACAACAAGGAAGCATCGTGGAAATAGTCTGCGGCGAGGAGTTTGTTGGAAATGCACAGCGGTTTTGGATCAATTACGAAAAGCTGTACGAAGAGATAAAAGTAGGTGAGAAAATACTGATAAATGACGGTGCTGTCTCGCTGGTAACAAAAGAAGTTCACAAGCAAGACAAGACGATTTTATGCGAGGTAGAAAGAGGCGGAGAGATAACTCATAAGCGTGGTGTAAATCTTCCAGGTGTCGATATATCTACGCCATCACTAACGGAAAGAGACAAAGAATTTCTAAAGCTCGGTAACGAAGAAGGCGTCGATTATTTTGCGCTCTCTTTTGTTAGAAAGGCAAAAGATATAATAGAAGTCAAGGAATTGACAAATATTCCAATAGTAGCAAAGATAGAGACTGTGCAGGCACTCAATAATTTGGAAGAAATAATTGCATCCACAGATGCTGTAATGGTTGCAAGGGGGGACCTTGGTGTTGAAATACCAATTGCAGAAGTTCCGATCGCTCAGAAAAGAATAATAGAACTCTCTAATCTCTATAAAAAACCTGTTATAACTGCAACGCAGATGCTCGAAAGTATGATAAACAATGCAACCCCAACTAGAGCAGAGGTAACGGACATTTCAAATGCAATTTTAGATGGTACAGATGCGATAATGCTCTCTGCCGAAACTTCTATAGGAAAGTATCCATGCGAGGCTGTTAGAGTAATGGATGATGCGTCGAAAATGACTGAAAAGTACATGGAGAGCTACGAAACTTACAAGCTTGAATGGTTGAGAGAATATTCATCATCGTTCGATACGCCAAGTGCCATCTCATATGCGGCTACTACACTTGCCAAAAATGTCAATGCAAAATTGATGATTGCAGCAACGAGTACTGGATCAACTGCAATTCATGTATCTAAGTATAAACCGGCAATTCCAATAATGGCAGCGACAAATTCGAGCGAGACTTATAACAGACTATCGCTTGTTTGGGACGTAATACCTGTAATGCTTGAAGGTGCGCTTACAACCGATGAGATGATAGAGCAAGTGGTTCAAAAGGCGCAGTCTCTTGGCTTGGTAAATAGCGGAGATAAGGTTGTAATCGTCGCAGGTATCCCCTGGGGAAAACCGGGCACTACCGATACTGTTAAGATACAGACGATTAAATAAGTCCTGTGCGCTTCACATTTTGGGAAGATAAAACAAGGGCTGGTTTTTCCAGCCCTTGTTTTATTGTTATATATTGAAACTATTGCTGCTTGTAAAGTTCGAAGTAATCATCACCTGGTCTCATTGGATTTGGATACCAACCTTTAACCCATGTCCTTTGCACCCTTACATCAAGTGGTTGATAAATTGGTATGCTGATGTAATTGTCAATTGCAAATTTCTGGATCTGCACATAGAGGTTTCCACGCTCTTCCGGATCAGGAGAATTTCTTGCCATTTCGATCAAATCATCGAGGCTCTTTCCACCTAGTTCCTTTCTAGGAGCACTAACAAATTTCTTAAAGTTGTCACCTTGCCTTGGTGCATAAGTGCCTGCTGAATGATAGTATGTAAAGATGAAATTATCAGGATCCGGGAAATCGGCAAGCCATTGGAATATTGGCATTGGCAACTCGGCCTTTCTCATAGCATCCAGATAACTTGGCCAATTCAACGATACAATATCGACCTTAACTTTTCCAGGTGCTATCATTTCAAGGTACGTCTTAATAATCTCTGCTATCCTCTGCCTCATCACATTTCCGGTATTGTACGCAATTGTAAATTTGATTCCCGTTTTAAGGACTTTCCCATCCCATGCTTTTTCAATAGCCTTCCTTGCTTCTCCTAAGTTGAACCTGTAAAGTGGAAGCGTTGGATCGAATCCAAGCAATCCATCGGGCAATGCAGATGGTATCCTCTTACCGTAACCCAAGAGTACGTCACGGATAACTGCATCGTAATTAACAACGT
>DJGV01000016.1:0-464 GCA_002432805.1 Fervidobacterium sp. UBA5837
GAGTGGCATCTAGTTGACGTCCTCACGGGATAATAAATTTGTGGTACCAAATACATTATAACGTAGGGAGGTAACCACTTCAAACACAAGATATTAAAAGTTAGTTAAGTTGCATGTTTTGGAATTTCTAAAGGCAGTAAAATTTTCTAAACAAGGAGGTGTTCAAATGAAAAAACTTTCTGCAACACTGAGATGTTCAATTATATTTATAGCAGTATGTATCTTACCGCTGTCTGTTTTTGGGAATGGAGTCTCTCCTGAGGGTGAATTAGAGGAATATCCAAATAAGGTAATCGGTACCATCACTGTTGGGGATTCTCCCTATGGAATAGCAATCACACATGATGGAAAGTATGCTTATGTGACAAATTGGGGTAGTGATAATGTATCGGTGATAAGGACATCCGATAATACAGTAGTGAAAGAAATTCCTGTTGGGGATTCTCCCTATGGAATAGCAATCA
>DJGV01000016.1:592-751 GCA_002432805.1 Fervidobacterium sp. UBA5837
TCTGCCCGTGGAATAGCAATCACACCTGATGGAAAGTATGTTTATGTGATAACTCGGAGTGTATTGGATTTTGGTTATGTATTGGTGATAAGGACATCCAATAATACAGTAGTGGAAGAAATTGATGTTTATTCTCCCCGTGGAATAGCAATCACGCCT
>DJGV01000016.1:823-420485 GCA_002432805.1 Fervidobacterium sp. UBA5837
ACCCACTTCAGAAATAGCAAAAATAGTGGTTAAGCTGAGGTAAAAAAGATTAAATAAACGGACATTTAATATGATCGAACGCACAGTATTTGGAAGCGATGAATGATTATTTAGAGAATGGAAACTCGTCTTATCAAAGAAAGCCCCCATTTCGGGGGCTTTTTTGAATTAGCAAATTAGCCATGAATCAAACGTGAAGAAATTCAGGCCCCTTTGGGGGGTTTCTGACGTAATATGTATTTTTATTGACCAACTATCAATTATTAAACATTTATCGTCGTTCATTACAGGAGTCCTATTGCAAAAATCGCTCATTCCTCGTTCCCACTTGTCTCGAACGTACTTCCTATCGACCAGCCTATCAATCCCCCGTAGGCCACATCGGATAGCCAATGTTGGTCTGACCAGAGTCTTTGTGCAGAGAAGACAGCAGGAACGATGTACCAGTAATCCCCAAATCTTTTTCCCACTGGTGTAAATATCGACCAGGCAAATGCGCTGTGCCCGGATGGAAAAGACTGAAAATCATAATTGGTTGACAAGAATGTGAGATGGTATGGCCCGACGTTTTCGTAAGGTCTTGCCCTGCCAATAAGATATTTGATAGCTCCGGTGATTGCCGCAGTCACGGAGAAACTCTCAAGTACCGTGAATGCAGTGTAACTGTCGAATGGATAAATCACCGCAGCAGTTAGCAATGCCATTGCTGTAAAATGAACTGTTTCAAAGTCGTTCAGAAAACCAAGAAAGTCGCTTTTGGGTACTATGTTTCTCACTGTATCATCGACAAGAAACGTAGGTAATGCGTAGAGGAAGGCATCTTCTAATCTCAAACTAGCGACATCTGTCTTAACTTCATCGATGGGTGAAAAAGTCAATGAAAAAGTCGATGAAAAACTCGAATTTTGTGGCACGTCTGCAAAGCAAGTTACAGCTAGTGAAAAAAGTATCAAAGCAAGCAAAGTACCTGAGATATGGTTATCCATCTACACTACCCCCTTCTCCATCTTCACGTGCGGTATGCCTGCTTCTTCGAACACGTCGCTTACTATCTTATATCCAAGTTTTTCATAGAAGCCTTGAACTTGAATTTGAGCATTTAGCACATACTTTTTAGCCCCTTTTTCTTTCAACACGCGTTCTATGCCTTCCATTATGCGCTTGCCGTATCCATAAGCACGATACTCTTTGAGTACAGCAACGCGTTCTATTTTCCAAGCACCATCTTCTATCTGTCTTGCACGTGCCGTTGCAATTGGCATACTGAAGTGCTTGAGCAAAAAGTGCAAAGCTTCTCCATCTTTCCCATCAAGTTCTATCTCACGTTCTATGTTCTGACCAATTATGAAGACCATTTCTCTGATTAGCATGCACTGTTTGAATCGTATATCTGACATCTCGAAGTGCTCGACTGTTATCGCATTGTCGTATGCCTTCTTCATCCTCTCGAGACCTTCTTGAAGTAATATTCTTGGGCATGCAAAATTCAGTCTGACACACTTTCCATCTCCAAAATCTGCGCCATCGTTCAAGTACACCCTCGCTTTATCCAAGAAAAATTGCTGAGGTTTGTCCAACCTCGCCGTTGAGCAATCGATCCACATGAGGTACGTACCTTCTGGCAATTCAGGTTTCAAAAGTGGCATGTTCGATGTAATGTACTGGTAAGCAAAGTCTCTATTTGCTTGCAGATATGGAATCAATTCGTCTACCCAGTCGTCACATCTGTATGCCTCTTTCAGTGCTTCAACATTCAAGATGTTTGTCGAGTTGAGTTCCATGTTTTCCAAATAGACTTTATATGCTGCTCTTACCTTCTCATCCGGTATGATTCCGTACGAATTCGTGAGCCCAGCTATGTTGAATGTCTTTCCAGGTGAGTTCAATACCACAACATTTCTTTGTCCAACGTTTAGAAAACTGGCAAATCGATGTGGATTGTAGATTAAATCACCATGTATCTCGTCCGAAATTACCATTATTCCATGTTTTTGCGTTATCTCGTACAACTTTTCGAGTTCTTCGTGCGTCCATACTCTACCGACTGGATTGTGCGGATTGGAGAGTATGATCATCTTTGTGCGTTCATCGATTAATCTTTCCAAAGATTCAAGGTCCATCTGCCACTTCCCATCTTTCTTCACGAGCCTGTTTTCGATGACCCTTCTGCCGTTATTCTCAACTACTTTGAAGAATGGCGGGTATATCGGAGGTTGTATAATCACTTTATCACCTGGTTGAGATAAAAGGTTGACGAAGAAAGAAAGCATCGGTACAACACCAGGGCCATCAACGATCCAAGTTCTATCTACATTCATGTCATATCGAAGCCTGTACCAGTCGATTATTGCGTCGTAATACTCATCTGATTTAAATGTGTAACCGAAAAATCCATGCTCGACGCGCTTTTTGAGTCTTTCAACGATCCTTGAAGATGTTGGAAAGTCCATATCTGCTACCCACATGGGCAGTACATCGTCACCGTAGAGTTTGACTATCATATCCCATTTTACGCAGTCTGTACCTAACCGTCCTTGAAAAGTATCGAAAGAAGTATCGAAATCACTGTTATTGGACATCCGCATTCCCTCCCGTGTTGTGTACTGTGTGTTGTGAGTCATATACAATTATACCATTTACGATCCCGTTAACGTTATACTTCTTTCATCGTTGGTGCTATAATGTATATGTACTGAAAATACACATTGATAGGGGCGATACATTTATGAAGATGAATAACTTTACTGTATGGTTCATAATCGGTGTGGTTGTGGTTGGTTTGCTTGCCATGTATGTTTACGAGCATTTCAGATACTCGCCTTATTCACTTCTCGTAGACCTTGGAGTAATAAAGGAATACGTTAGTGACAGACATATAGACCTTGCCGATATCACGTTGCGCAGACAATTCCAAGACCAGACTGTTGCTTTCGACAAGCGCTTGTCAACTTACGATTTTGCGTTAAGCATAGCACCTATGCTATCTACGTTGAAAGATGGTGTTACAAGGATCGAATTCCCACTTAAGAAGAAAGATGGAAGGCTTCCGCTGAAGTTCAAGTACATTGATAATGAAGTAATTGTTGTTGAGAGTGAGTGCGAGGTACCTGTAGGTGCTAAGATATTGACCATAAATGGCTATCCGATCGATCAGATAATTGAAAAATATGGCAAGCTTTTCCCAACGTTAGATGAATACAAACAGGAGTACTCTTTTGTCGATAAGCTACTTTATACGTATCCAGTGATAATCGACGCAAATAGTGTCCAGTTGACGTATATGATGCCAGATTCGTACGCTCAGCGCGTAGCGTATGTAAAGACAACGCAAAAGGATATCAAGTATACAAATCCTGTTTTCGTGTTTTCAAAGGGGGCAGATACGTTCATAAAGATAAATGCGTTTTCCGTTGAAGATAAGAAACAGATGCAGTCTGTAACCGAGCAGCTTGAAGAAGTTGCAAGAACTTCTTCCGAAGGGTCTAGAACGTTTTTCGACCTCAGATATGCAGACGATGGTGACGATACAGTGGTAACAACGATACTTTCGTATTTGATAGATGAACCGAAGAATCTTTACCCATCGATGTACAGAAGATACAAAGATAGCATCGTAGCAGCAGAGCAAATGCCAATCTCGCAAAGTGAGAATAGGTTGAAAGGTGATGTGTACTTTCTTGTAGACCAGAGCTGTTTCTACACGCCACAGAGGACTATTCTATTTTTCATCGCAGAACATCAAGTTGGTCAGTGCATTGGTAACATACCTGCGCCAAGTCAAACATTGTACATAGAAGAATTTTGGAGGATACTACCAAACACAAAAGTTTATGTTGTGATGCCCACGGAGAAGGCGAAAATAGATGCACAAAAGTGGAATGATTTTTTGGTATCTACTGAGAATAACAATTCGATGGATGTTGAGGCTTTTAAATTGACAAAAGAGATGTTGTATTCGTATGAGGCATACGAAAAGTACGTCGAACAGATTCAACAATTACTCAACGCAGAAGCGTCTACAAATTCACAATGAGACAAAGAGGCAAATACAAAGGATGTGATAACACGTGACGAATCAAACATTAACCGAATATCTGAAGGAGAAGAACTTACTTGAATTTCTTGACGAGATATCGATGCCTGCTTATGTAGTAAATAAAGCAAGAACAATCGTATTTTGGAATAGAGAAGCACGTGAGTTAACGGGATATATGCCGCAAGACGTGGTTGGCAAACGTTGTGCAGACCAAGTTTTGAATCACATAGATAAAACAGGCATTCCGCTCTGTTCGACTGACTTATGTCCTCTTTACCAATCGATGAAAGATGGCTTACCGGTTCAATTGCCATTTTCAGTTTTTGGATTGACCAAATCAGGTAAGCGTAAGCCATTTTCCATATTTGGACTTCCAATCAAGGCAGAAGATGGTGAGGTACTCGGTGGCATGGAACTGTTTACGGACGCTGAGGATACTGACAAAGACATGTCGTTAGCAATAAAGATACAACAGACATTTGTACCTAAGGATGAAGAACACATCGAATTTTTTTACCGTCCATCGGCAGGCCTTGGTGGTGATATGATTTATTACAATTTCCCATGGGTTGGAATTATAGATATCAGCGGGCATGGTGTGGCTGCATCGCTTATTTCTATGCTGCTAAGAACGGTTGTAGATATCGTCATTGCATACGAGCCACATATAAATAGTATACCATCCTTGATAGAGAACGAATTGACAAAGTATCAACTTGAAGGACTTTATTTCACTGGGATTATCGGAAAACTTGAAGGTTCAAAGTACAGGTTCATAGATATAGGTCATCCTTCACCGATAAACATTGCAACATCGCAGGTGCTCGAAACGAAGAACGTTGTACCCGTTGGTTTTGGTTTTTCACAAGAATATTCCGACGATGTTGTGAACGTATACGATTTGAACGATGGTCCTTTGTTCATCTACACGGATGGAATAAGCGAGCTTGAGACAAAAGATGGCATGCTCAGCTCCGAAGGACTGGCAAAGATAGTCTCGAAAGATGACAATCTAAATAGCATATATCTTAAAACGCTCAAAATCAGAAAATCGCCAGTTCAGTCGGACGATGTCACGATGATCCTTCTTCGAAATCCTATTCCCACTCGATAGTAGCAGGTGGCTTTGAGGTTATATCGTACACAACCCTGTTGATGCCTTTTACCTCGTTGACTATCCTCTTGGCAACGTGGTTCAAAAATTCATGCGGTAGCTTTGCCCAGTCTGCTGTCATGCCATCTTCACTCGTGACTGCTCTGAGTGCTACAACATTCTCGTACGTTCTGTAATCACCCATCACACCAACGCTTTTCACAGGCAACAAGACTGCGAATGCTTGCCATACTTTATCGTACAGGTCCCATCTTTTCAGCTCTTGTATGAATATGGCATCTGCATTTTGCAAGATTTCTACCGATTGCCTGTCTACTGCACCGATGATTCTCACGGCAAGTCCCGGTCCCGGGAATGGATGACGGCCAAGTATATTTTCTGGCAATCCTAACTCTCTACCAAGTGATCTGACTTCGTCTTTGAATAGATATCTCAGCGGTTCTATGGTTTCAAATGGCATGTTTTCAGGTAGCCCGCCAACGTTGTGGTGCGTTTTTATCTTTGCACCAGCTTTTCTCTCCGCAACTTTACTCTCGATTACGTCTGGATAAAGCGTACCTTGTGCCAAGTACGCTATATCACCGAATTCCTCTTTCAACTTCATCGATTCTTCATAGAACACATCTATGAACATGTGACCAATTCTCCTTCTCTTCTCTTCCGGGTCTTCTATACCATCAAGAACGTTAAAGAACTTATCAGAGGCATCTACATAGTGAATCTTCATACCTATCGCTTCGAACTGTTCTATAACATCCTTTCCCTCATCTTTTCTGAGCAGACCTGTATCTACGAATATGGGAATAAATCTATCCGGAACTGCTCTATGTAGCAGCATTGCAACGACGGAAGAATCGACGCCACCGGATAGTCCAAGTATCACTTTTCCATCTTTTATCTTTTCTTTCAACTCTTCTATCATGCGTTGTGCAAAGTTCTGCATAGACCAGTTGGGTCTAAGACCTGCCACTTTTTCTAGGAAGTTTCTCAATATTTCCTTTCCATTCTGCGTGTGAACAACTTCCGGATGAAATTGAACACCGTAATATCTATCGTCGATACTTCTAATAGCTGCGCATGGCGAATTCTCACTTGTCGCAATGGCTTCAAAACCATCAGGCAGCATTTCAACTCTATCGGAATGGCTCATCCAGACTGTGAATTCTTCTGGTAGACCATCGAATATGCCAACGTGCCTTTTGATGAAGAGCTTTGCAGGTCCGAATTCTCTATGCGATGATTTTTCAACACGTCCGCCAAATTGATGAACGAGCACTTGGAGTCCATAGCATATACCTAATGTAGGAAGCTTACTCTTAAAAACATATGCTGGAATTTTCGGAGAGTTTCCATCGTAGACACTTGATGGGCCGCCTGACAGGATGAACGCAACGGGTTGGAGCTTGGTAATATTTTCTTCTTTTTCATCGTACGGTACAAGCTCGCTATAAAAGCCAAGTTCTCTAATGCGTCTTAAGATAAGTTGAGTATATTGTGACCCAAAGTCTATCACAACAACCGTCTGTTTTTCCATTTTTCTTACCCCCCACGACTATACATTTGTGTTTGCCACACAAAAAATCTATCACACAAGCGTCGTGAGTTCAAGAAATAATAGATTAAATTTGCTTTTCATAATATTTCATAATTGTGGGATCCCAGAAAACCCCACATTTTCTATATATTGTAACGTTCCGTGAGCCTTTTTAGTTCTTCAGATATCTCACTCAATTCTCTTGCATCATCACTGATCTGTACTGATTGATTGAGCTGTTTTTCTATCACTTTTCTTGAATTTTCCAATTGCTTGCTTATCTCTGTAATCGCATTGGCAACTCTATCCATAGTTAGACTTATTTCTTGGGCACTTGTACTTTGTTCCTCTGCACTTGCGCTCATATTCTCTATACCTTGGTTCATCTTGAGTATTCTTTCCTTTATATTTTCAAAAGTGCTCAGTACGCCATCCATGCCCTTGTTTATTTCTTCTATTGTTCCTACCACTTTGCTTGTAGACTCATTAACCCTGTTCGTTCCATGAGTTATATTTGTCAATATCTGACTTATTTCATACGTCGCATTCCTAGATTCTTCTGACAATTTCCGTATTTCATCTGCTACTACGGCAAAGCCCTTTCCTGCTTCTCCTGCCCTTGCCGCTTCTATCGCTGCATTCAGCGCCAACAGATTTGTCTGCTCCGTTATTGAATTTATCGTTTCTACAATATTCTGCACATTTTTGACGTTTTCTGCGAGTGTTCTTACCTCTTCTTGACTGTGTTCTGTTTGTTCTACGGCCATCTTTACTGCCTCGCTTATGTTTAGTATTATCTGACTTCCTTCTTCAGCCGCTTTATTTGTCTTTTCAGCTTCTTCGTTCAGCCTCTGCACATCTTGAGAAATTCCTTCAGCTGCTCTTGCCACTTCCTTTATACCGGCAGTTACTTCCTCTCCATTTGCCGCAGTTTCTTCTGCACTGTTCTGTATTAGGTCCATACCTGACTTCAATACTTCGGAATTTTCTCTGCTTTCTTGAGCTGCCCTTGACAATTCTATCGATGCATCCTGTATCTTTTGAGCCACATCCTTTATCGAACCAATAGACTTTCTCAGTTCCTCGCTCATTGCTGACAATGCATTAGCCATCTGTCCTATCTCATCCTTACTCTTGCTTTCAAAGTTAACTGTCAAATCTCCTTCCTTGAACTGACTTATCCCGTTTTCGAATTCTGATAAAGGTTTCGTTATACTCCTTATCAGATATGCAATCATGACCAAAGATACACCAAATGCAACTATTGCCAGTGCAAGGGTTAAGAGTACTGCACTGTTGTTTTCTCTCACCAAGCTTGGGCCAAGCGTGTTTTGCTCTGTTCTTAGTTTAGCCAACTGGCTCTCTAACATATTCATCAGTGCTACTCTAGTCTCTTCCATCTGTTGAATTATCGGGCCTTCAGATTCGGTCATCTGAACAATTTGGTTGAAAACATCCTTGAATTTTGCGACTGAATCGTTCAAAGCAGCGAATGGATCATTCAATTCTTCTTCAAAGATGCTGTACTTTAGTGTCGAAAGCTGTAAATCTAAGTTGTCAAACTCCTTGAGAACGTTATCTCTATCTCCTTCGGAGAAGGAAGAGAAGTACTTTGAGGAAAGGTCAAGAATTGTGTTCTTTATTTCCAAAATTCTTTGAGCATATATGGGCAATGTTGTATTTCCTGCTTGCTGGCTCAGTTGTATGAAATTATTCACACTGTTTTCTAACTCAGCGCCAAGCGATGAGAAGTTTTGGATAAGGCTCTTTTTTGAATCATTTGAAGAGACTAAATTGTCGAAAAGAGCGCGATAGTTAGTCAGTGAGTCATTAAATCGGTTCAAATCATAACTGGAGAGTTTGGAAAGGCTTGACATCACATTTTCGATGCTTTTTATGAATTGACTTTCCATCTGTTTGTCAAAGCTCTTGATGTATGAGCTTAGAGACAGAGCTGCTTGAGACAGATTTGACTCAGCTTGCGAGAATAAATTCACATCATCTGCCATGAGTTTATACTTCTCCAATCCCTTGTTGGAATTGAAGAGTGAATATACATTGAAAGCAATTGACAAACCAAACAGGATATATATAACCATAACGATAAATACTATGCGCCCACGGATGCTCTTAAATGACATTCTGACTCCCCCCATTCGCAATAACCTTTCTATCACCTGTTTTTCAATAGAAATCCTAATGAAAGTGAGAGTAGTTCTTGTGGCTTTTCGAAGATGGCTACATGACCACAATCGGGAATGATCGTCAATTCCGAATTTGAGATGTTGTTGGCTATGATTTCTGAAAATTTCTTTGGTTTCAAGATATCCTTTTCTCCACAGACAACGGCTGTCGGACATTGTATCTTGTTGAGCTCGTTTGTCATGTAAACATCGTTCAGGAAGGTCTCGTATAGATAAACTTGTCCCATAAAGTAATCTTTCGGCATTGAAGCAGTCCCTTCGGCCCTCTTCACCAACTCCTCAAAGTGTGCCTTTATGTAAGAATCGCTATAGATTGTTGGCATAATACCATAGAAGAATTTTTCTCCATCACCAGATTGAGCAAGGTCTATCCAACTTTTTATGAAAAACCTCAACACCTCGTCCAATTCACTTACGGAATCGATGATCACCATACTCTTTACACAATTTGGGAAGAGTATTGCAAACTTTAAAGCGGCTTCTCCACCGTACGATGTGCCTATCAAATTCACTTCATCGATACCCAGAAAATCCAAAAGTGTCTTCAATTCGTACGCATGCTCTGCGAAAGTATATGGCCCTTGAGGTTTACTGGATTTCACCTGACCTTTGAAATCAAATAGGAGAATCTTATATCCAAATTTTTCGAACGCAGGGGTGAATTGCCTCCAACTGCTCACAGAGGCCATAACTCCATTGAGAAACACAACGGTCTCTTTCGATTCCAGATTTCCAGAGAGCTCGTAGTATATTTCTATCTCTTTGTCAATACTCAATGTAGGCATACGTACATCTCCTTTCTTGTTTCTTCAGCCTTGCTCAACTTTCGAAAACAATTTCAGACGCCCAAGTAAGATTTTTGAATGTGTGGACTACTGGCCAATTTTTGAGATGTTTCTTCCATCACTATCCTTCCATTTTCCAGCACATATCCTCTATCAATTACCTTGAGGCCTTGCTTCACATTTTGCTCTGTTAACAGTACTGAGACGCCAAGCCTTTTGATCTCTTTCAATTTTTGGAATAATTCTATGACGAGCGATGGCTGCAATCCCAATGAAGGTTCATCGAGTATGAGCAATTTTGGACTTCCCATCAATGCCCTGCCAACTGCCAACATCCTTTGCTGTCCACCGCTTAGTGTACCAGCTTGCTGTTTTAGTCTTTCTTTGAGTATGGGAAAGATTCCAAAAACGAGGTCTAAGTTCTCGTCTACCTTATTCAGTGCATGTGGTATGTACGCCGCACCTAACCTCAAATTCTCTTCGACCGTCATGAATGGAAATAATTCCCTTTCCTGAGGTACTACAGAGATACCACGCCTTGCTATTTCGTGGGTTTTAAGTCCTATGAGTGAATTATCTTCAAATGCTATCCTGCCAGATTCTGGTTTCAAAAATCCAAGCATGGTATTTATCAAAGTTGTCTTACCAGCGCCATTCGGTCCAAATATGCCAACTGCCTCATTGTTGCCGATCGACATAGATAGGTCCCAGATAACTTGGATCTTTCCGTATTTTACATTTAATTTTTCTATTTTCAGCATCATTCTTCCTCCCCTAAGTATGCTGAGATAACCTTGGGATCCTTTGAAACTTCTGTGTAAACCCCTTCAGCTATGACTTTACCGGAATCTAGCACGACAACTCTATCAGTTAACTCCTTAATTACTCCCATGATGTGCTCTATTATAACTATCGTTATACCACTGTTTCTCAGCTTTTTTATGAGTGAAATCATCTGCCACGTTTCATCTGAATTGAGCCCAGCCATGACCTCGTCTAAGAACAGTATTTTCGGTCTTGATGCCAATGCTCTGCCAATTTCGATTTTCTTCAAATCGAGAACGGTGAGCTTGTCTATGTGCAAATTTCTACGCTCAAATTCCAAAAGATCGCACACTTCGTTTGCAGACTCTCTTGCCTTTTTAAGACTCTCTCCTGCAGCAAAGAGTGCACCTACCATGATATTTTCAAGCCCCGTAAATTGCTGAAGAGGTCTTACCAGTTGAAACGTTCTTGCCAGTCCCATTCTACTTCTTTCAAATTCGGGCAATTTTTCGACATTTTTTCCATTGAATGCGATCTCACCTTGTGTGGGATAAATCAGACCAGATATCAGGCTAACGAGCGTCGTCTTACCTGCACCATTTGGACCTATTATCCCAAGTATTTCTCTTTCTTCTATCTTCAAATTCACATCGTCAACTGCTACAAGTCCTCCAAATCTCTTAGTCAAATGTTTGGTTTCCAAAATCGGCATAAAGCTTCCCTCCCATGAATTGCAGATTATATAACTACCTGCGCTTTCCACTTTATATTAAACAGGGATTGTCTTCGAAGATCATTTTCTCGCACCATTCCTCGTAGTTCTCAGTTTGCTTTCAAGTGTGCCATAGATGCCTTTTGGCAAGAACAGTATTATCAAAATCACGATTATACCGTATATAATCTTGCTGCCATGTGGCATTACCAGTCTAAGATACTCGGCAACAAGGCCCAATACTACAGAGCCAATTACAGAACCCCACGTTGAGTAGATTCCGCCAACTAATGCCATTGCCATAGGTAACATGAGGAAGTCCAAAGAAAATGCTGTTTCCGGATACGCAAAGCCATACTGTTGAGTGTAAATGGCACCTGCAACACCTTGAATCATGGCAGTTATCACGAACAATACCGTTAGATATTTGAATACGTTTATACCGCTGGACTTTGCCACCACTTCATCATTCCTTATCGAACTTATCGCATAATGGACGCGTGTCTTTTCAAATACTATCGACAGCAGTATTGTAAATAGTGCCATCGTCAGAATCAACCAGTAGATCTTCGTCGTATCACCATTGAAGATAGTATTGTACAGCACCTTTCCACCAGAGCCGCCAGTTAGTGTAGGCATGTTTCTTATCGTGACTGAAAAGACCATAGTTAGTGCAAGTGTCGTTATCGCAAAGTATATTCCACGAAGTTTCAGAATTGCAAATGCAAGCGCCAGTGCTATCACCGCAACAAACGCCGCAGCCAAGAATATACTGACAACGTTGTTTACGCCAAAGTTCGAAACAGCAACTATAGAAACATACGAGCCTATACCAAAAAATCCTGCTATACCAAAAGATAGCTGCCCCGTCCTCAACATCATATCCCAGCTCACTGCTAACGTCATGTTTAGAAGGATCGTCATCGTAACCGAGAGAAAGTATGCGCCCGAATAATAAGGCAAAGATATCATGACAGATAACACACCTACAACAGCAATGATCAAACCAGTTCGATTTTTCATGACTCCGACCTCCTGTATGCGCGTGTTAATATGACAGCTAGCAACACTCCAAAGAATACCAAGTCTGACCAACCGCCATATCCGGGTATGGACTGAATTACGGCCTCTGCAATTCCCAAGGTGATACCACCAATTAATATGCCATTTAGATCACCAAGGCCTGCCATTGCCACGAGGGCAAATGATTTTAATGTGTAGGGACTACCGGTCAAAGGAAAAATTGAAGTCCTTGGGAGCATCACGCCAGCAGCTATTCCTAAAATACCAATCGAGATACTGAAAACAGTAAAATACACGCGATTTGTATCGATGCCAACTATCTCTGCGCCTCTTGGATTTTGACCAACTGCAGTTGCTGCCTGGCCTAGTTTAGTTTTTTTCAAAAATAGTCTCAATGCAATTAGCACACCAATCGCCAAGGCAGGATAAAGAAATTCGTATGTTCCAACGGAAAAATCTAGAAAGGATACAGAAGAAGAAGCGTATGAAACGTACAGATTTCTTGGACGTGTCGTCCAAATCAGTTCTGCCATTTGGATGATCACCATCGATATTCCAAACGTCAAAATCAGTTGATTCAACTCACCAGATTTCAACACGTATTTGATTGTAATCATGTAAATGCCCATGCCCAAGGCAAGGAATATGAAGAACAAAGGAACCATCGATAGTAGAGGGTCAATCTTTAGATTTTCGAAGAGCAAGTATCCTATGTACATGGCCAACGTTAAGAAATCACCGTGCCCCAAGTTCAGTATACCTATAATGCCAAGTATCAAAGCTAAAGGTAATGCTATCAGCGCGTACAATCCACCTCTTTGGAATCCATAAATCAAGGCTACAGGTTTCCAGATGGCAATTACTACAAGAAGTATTATCAAGATCAGTAGAGTTCTATTAAGATGAAAAGGCTTGGCATTCACTATTTTCACCTCCACAAATATGCACTATCTCAAATGAAACGGGGGAAGGAATGACCCTCCACCCCCGTTTTCGATGAAGAAATTTAGCGTGTTTTATTTCTTGAATGAGAACGGGTACACTAATTTAGCAGTTGCTAAATCAAGTGGCCAAATGACCTGTTGTTTTCCATTTTGCCACTGTAAAATCTTTTGATACTTGAACCCTTGGTGTTTTACTACCTTACTTGGAGTAATCTTCAATGGTTCACCGAGGGCTGTATCCTTAAACTCTACTTTTTCTAATGCCTTGATTACAGCGTTCTTGTCCAAAGACCCTGCCTTCTTTATACCTTCAGCCAAGAAGTAGATGTTTATGTAACCAAGTGGAGCAAAGTAACCTGTAGGTTCTTCACCGTACATCTTTACGTACGCATCGAAGAAATGTTTTGCAGCTGGACTAACATCGCTCAACGTTGGTGACCACATACCGTAGAGGATTACGTTCTCAGCTAGAGGGTTCTTTCCATAGTTTGCAGGCCAGCCCGGAGGCGCTCCTACGAATAACTTAGGTGTGAAATTGACTTCTTTTGCCTGAGCAACTATCGGTACTGCATCTGCATCATAGCCTGCCCACACAAAGAGATCTGGGTTAAATGACTTAGCTTGGTTCAATATTGCCCTGTAATCTCCACCACCGAGTGATGCACTCTTGAACGATGCACCGACGAACTGTTTCATGACTGCGGCCCACGAACCTTGTCCCTTTTTTGCTTGGTTAAAAAAGTCCACGTAACTTGTGTAAGAACCTGTTCCGAATGCTCCTTCTTCGTAAGCAAGAAATACCTTTTCGATCTTGATGTTGTACGCCTTTGCTATCTCGGTCCAAGCTATACCGTAGCCTTCACCTTGTTGATAGTCCCAGGGATGTAAATGGAAGTACCAATCTGCATCTGCCCCAACAGCGTTCTCGCAGTTATGGTCGGCAGCTCCTATCCAAACGGTTACTTTTTGATATTTCTTCAGAGCTGGTATCTCGGCCAAGTGTACACCACTTCCCATACCACCTACAAAGAAATCGACTTTATCAACTGTCGCTAACTTATCAATAGCTGCGGCTCCCGATGCTGGTTTCATTTCATCGTCCATTATTATCAACTGTAAAGGTCTTCCCAGCACACCGCCTGCATCGTTTATTTCCTTGACAGCAAGTTGCATGGCCCTAGTCGATTCTTTGCCTGTGATGTCTCCAAGAGGACTAACGGCGCCAATCTTTATCGGTTCTGCTGCGAAAACTACGGAAAACAAAACAGCCAGACACACAACTAATACTGCACTCCTTTTCATCCCCTCACCTCCCTTCGTTTTCACTGAGTTCTCGTTAACCGCTTACCAACCGTCACTTCTTGTGAAACCAGATTAAATAAGCCCCAGCCTCGCGGCCTCTTTTTCTAGTTCTTTCCTGAAATCTGGATGAGCGATGGCTATCAATTTCTTAGCCCTCTCTCCTGCACTTCTACCCCTTAAATGCGCAATTCCCCATTCTGTGACAACGTAGTCTAAATCTTGCCTTGGTATAGTCACTGGTGAACCTTGTTCGAGCATAGGCACTATCGTCGATACGCTGCCACGTTTGGCTGTGGAGCGGAGTGCTATTATTCCCTTGCCATTCTTACTCATTATTGCGCCCCTGTGCGTATCCAATTGACCACCTGTTCCGGAATATTGCTTTGTACCGATCGCTTCAGAGACAACCTGTCCCGTCAAATCTACGGAGATTGCAGTATTCAAACTTACCATGTTGTCATTTTGGGCCACAACGTATGGATCATTCACATATCTTCCTCTAAGTTCAAAGACACCTTGATTGTTGTCTATGAAATCGTACATTCTCTTCGTTCCCAAAGCGAATGCTATGATGAATTTTCCTCTCCAAAGTGTCTTTCTCATGTTAGTTATAACGCCCATTTCAAAAAGGTCTATCATCGATTCTGTCAACATCTCCGTATGAATTCCAAGGTCCTTCTTATGTTCGAGTAACTTTGCAACAGCATTCGGAATTCCACCAATCCCTATCTGCAAAGTAGCACCATCTGGTATCAAATCAGCTATATGTTCAGCTATTCTTCTTTCCTCGTCTTTTGGTTCAGCTATAGGTATTTCTGGAATATCCCAACTGGATTCTACGATCATATCTACGTTGTCTATATGCCACTCTGTGTCGCCATGTACGAAAGGCATCTTCTCGTTTACTTCCATCACCACTATATCTGCATTCTCTGCCATATCTTTCTCGTACACATTGGAAATACCCAAATTGAAATATCCCGTTCTCTCTTGCATAGGTGTTGCGGTGGCCCAGAATACCAAAGTATTCCCTTCTTCTTTCTCTGCCATTGCCTTATCCATTCCGGCCATATGTAAGTTATTCGGAATGAAATCCAAATTCTTCATCCCATGATCATACCTATATACCCTCGTTGGGTCAGAGAAGAACCATGTATGCAATTGAAAAGTATCTTCATATTCTTTTCCCATGAAAAAATCATAGTAGCCTGTATCCAAGCAAGTAATTATCTTTATCTTTTCAAAGTGGCCCTTGAATTGATGGACACTCTTTAGAAAACCCTGCGCCTCGGCTGCTGCCATACTGACTACAACGGAAACATTCTTTGGCAGGCTTAATATAGCATCCTCCATGGTTCTTAGCTTTTCGTTATACTTTCCCTTCCACATCTGCAAACTCCTCCTTTATCGTTGTTTATCTATATTCTTGGTATTACTGATTTTCAAGCCTCGCCCCATTTGACCGTAGTTGCTGCCCAAACAAATCCAAGCCCCGCACCTACCATTACCACAACATCGCCAGATTTCAACTTTCCATCTGCCAAGGCCAATTTCATAGACAAAACTTGATCGTTTTGCCCAAGGTGACCGTAATTTTCCAGATACGTAGTTTGGTCTTCTCTCAATCCAAGCTCTTGCAGTACTGCTTTGTGAGCGGATCTCTTGAAATGCAAAATTGCAAGGTAACCGATATCTTCCTGGCTGTATCCAGATTTTCTTAGTGAGTCTCTGACAACCCAATAGAAATTTGGCATTGTCTTTTGATTTAAGTTATTCTTGAATTCTTCAGAATTTCTGACTTTAAAATAGTACTTCTCGACATCTTCCGTCTCCATCGGCCACTTCTTCGTACCACCTACCTCAACAACACATTGCTCAGAAAAAGAACCATCGCCCTTGAAAGAAGATTCCAAAACGACATTCTTGTTCAAACCCTTCCTCAACACTATCGCAGCACCACCTGCTCCCAAATCAAACATAAAGGAAGTTTCCGGAATTGAGTAGTTTATCAAATCCCCATTTCTGTATCCACTTACAAGTAGTACCGTATTCAAATTGTCATTCCTCAACATCAATGACTTTGCAGTCTCGATTCCTGCCATCATTGAACCACACATGGCCTCCATATCGAATCCCCAAGCATTCGTTGCACCGATTTCATATGCGACTTTCAAACTTGCCAACCAACATGGATAATCCTTATGCTGAGCACCATTCCATATCACCAAGTCTATCTCCTTTGAATCTATCCCAGCATCGCTTATTGCATCTTTTGCAGCTTGGATACCCATAAAACTAGTTGTATCTTGAGGTCCAGGAATGGGCTTTTTAAACACACCAAACTTCTCTTCAATAACCCATTGTGGAATGTTCGTTCTTCTTGCTATCTCGTCTGCATAAATGAAGTTCTCCGGAATGTAAACACCCAATCCCATTATCCCAACATTCTCCATCAAACTCGCTCCTTTAATCATGATAAAATTATAATAAATGAATCACCTCTCACTATTTTGGAAAAATAAATCATTCTTAAACAAGATTTGTACTCAAATTCATGAATTTTTGTGATCAAACGGCCTTGCAACCTTCAGACTATACTATGCATCAGAAGCATCGATTGCTACATCAGTATCGTGAGTATTGAACTGTAAAGTAACAACATGTCACCAACCAAATGTTCATAACACAACACAAGATTAAAGATGAATCATCTTTCATATTAATATAACTTAAGATACACTTTTTGGGATTAAAATGCAAATTGAGTTAATCTCATTTATCGACAATTACGCCTTCAATTGAGAAAAATTAGCAGATAACAAGACAAATCTATTTTTTACAAACAATTACTTGAAAAACCATCGTCACTCTCTGAAACAGGGATATTAATCACTATGATGATGTTGAGGAGTATATTATCGATTCCAATATTGGTTTTCAAAGTCAATGTATGGTATCATTGTTTTGAGTTCTTCATCGGTTTCTCAAAGCTCGTGATTAAGATTCTTGTAAGATTCTTGGTTTTCATATTTTTGTAGGTAACAAGGCTTTCAAAACTAGCAAGGCCACATCTTATACTTATTATACTTAACACGGAGGTAGAGAAAATGAGTATACCGATTTTATTGCCACAACCAAAATACATCGATATTTCTGATGGTACAACTCGTATACCGTCACATGCCATCATATTTACTAAAAAATATGAATTTGGGAAGCAATTCAAATTGATGCTCAATGAAACGCTACATGACAGCGTAAATCTCGATATTACAACATACAACAACGGTAATGAGTTTTTCCAGCTCTTCATAAATCCGGATGTCGTTCCACAACCTCAAGGCTATAGAATATACATTGGCGATAACATTGTGCTCATCGCAAACGACGAACCTGGTCTCTTCTATGCGTGTGCAACGTTTCGCCAGCTTCTCAGACAATATGGAAGAACGTTACCTCGGCTGTACATCGACGACTTTCCAGACTTTCCAAATAGGGGTATCTTGATAGATGTGAGTAGAGACAGGATTCCAAAGATGGAAACATTGAAGAGTATGATTAGCACACTTGCACAACTGAAGATAAATCAACTTCAATTGTACATAGAGCACACGTTTGCATATAGAGAACACGAGAAGGTATGGAAGGATTATTCACCGTTCACCAGCGAGGAGATATTGGAACTCGATGCGTACTGCGCTGAGAGGTACATAGAGCTTGTACCAAACCAGAACACGTTTGGTCACTTAGACAAATGGCTCATCTACGATGAGTATAGGTCACTTGCGGAAGCGCCTAATGGATTTGATTCACCTTGGGGTGGTTGGACTCCGTTACCATTCTCCATATCTCCTATAGATGAAAGGTCTGTAGGGTTCGTTGGTAAACTCCTCGACGAGCTGTTACCACACTTCAAGAGTAGTAAAGTGAACATAGGGTGTGATGAGACGATTGATTTGGGACAGGGCAAATCGAAAGAACTATGCGACCAATATGGTAAAGGAAAGGTCTATTTCGATTTTCTCATGAAAGTCTACAATCTCGCAAAACGTCACAAAGATACCGTCATGTTCTGGGGTGATATCATAGAGAACTATCCACAATTCATTCCTCAACTGCCGAAGGATATGATAGCGATGGTGTGGGGATATGAGGCAGATCATCCATACGAAGAAAAGTGCGGATTGTACGCAGCGAGTGGCAACTCGTTCTACGTGTGTCCCGGTACATCTACTTGGAATGCATTCGTAGGTAGGAGTAACAATGCAATGGCAAACATCTCAAATGCGGTTACGAACGGCAAACGCTATAGTGCAATAGGTGTCCTCACAACCGACTGGGGAGACAACGGACATGTGCAGCATCTTCCATTTTCTTGGATTGGCTTTGGCTACAGTGCTCATCTCAGTTGGAATGTAACCGAAATGCCGAAAGAACAATTTCTCCATGCGCTCAATATGAATGTCTTCCAAACAGATCAACCGATATCGGAATGCGTGTACGCACTCGGTAACGTGCATGAAAAACTCTTTTACACACCGAACGGCACACCGCAGTTCTATGCGTTACTCTATGCGGATGGTGCAAAGCAGTACAAGACGAATATAGACGTGCAAAGAGTGGAAAGCTGCATTGAAGAAGTGAATGGAATAGCAGAGCGAGTGAAGTCGCTGTCACGTTTCGATGCACTTTCTGACGTAGTCGAGCAGGTACTCAATAACGTTGATTTTGCGCTCCTTGGATTGAAAACTATCGAGTTTATACTAAAATATGACGATATCAGAAATATTCCGGACAATGAGTGGGCAGAATTTGAAAAACAGCTGGATGATGTAATCAACGTATACAGAGAGATTTGGCTTAGACACAACAGAACAGGTGGCTTGGAACAAAGCATCCACACATTATCAAGAATAAAGAGAATTAGACGTGGAGAAAATGAATGATCATGTTTTGAAAAAGCTTTTGGAGGAAAGAATGAAATATAGGATGAAGTTCTATGAACTGTTACCTATCTTCTTCATAATATTGGCACTGATAATTCCTTTTGCCTTCAATCTTCATTTTTCTGGTGGATTTTCGTGGAATGCAATAATCGATAATGCATCGAAGATTAGATTTACGATCTTTCAGGCGCTGTTGTCATCGGTTCTTACGGCACTGCTTGGTCTTCCCGGTGCATATTTGCTTGGTAGGACGCATATGCACCCAACGGTCAAACGAATGTTCAGAGTGATGTCAAGTGTGCCTTTTGTGCTACCCGGTATCACTATGTCAATTGGCTTTTTCCTCACGTTTGGCAAGAATGGTATATATATGAAATTCCTGAACTTGTTTGGCCTGTCTCCTCAGATTCTTTACACGTTTACGGCTGTATTGCTAGGGCATGTGTTTTACAATTTTCCGCTCTTTATCAGGATTGTCGGCGAGGCATGGGAAGGGATGGATGGGCATATTATAGAGGCAGCGAAGATCGATGGTGCAGATAGGTGGCAACTGTTGAGGAATGTTGAGTTTCCCTTGCTTATGCCTTCGATATTGCGTGCGTTCTTTCTCACTTACATCTACACGTTCACAAGCTTTTCGGTTGTGATGATACTGGGCGGTATAAAATACTCGACGATTGAAGTAGCAATATACATGTATTCACGCATAACGTTCGATTTTAAGGCGGCTTCTTCACTCATGCTCTTTCAGTTACTTTTCATCTCGATAATCGGTCTTCTTACATCCGTTCGAAGAAGTACGTACGAACGGAATTATTACAGGCATTTGGAAAAATTCCCCAAATGGGGATATGTCTTCATGGCAATTAGCAGTGTCCTTATATTCATTCCAGTTGTGTATTCTGGCCTTTCAGGTTTTCTCGATTATTACGGAAATTTCTCGATGATGAATTTCAGCAAGTTCTTTTCGGAGAACATAGAGTATCTGACTGGTACGACGATTAAGTCGATGGTCTTCTATACAGTTTTGATTTCGGTTAGTGCCTCTTTGATTAGCATATGTATTAACTTAGTGGCTGGGTATTATGCAAGTAGGGGCAGGAAGTTGAGTTACGTGGTGATCATCCCCGCTGCGCTCTCTTCGGTTACCATCGCATTTTCGTATGTTTTGTTGGATATTCCGGTACTTTTGAAGATTATTTTGACTCATACGTTGATTACACTTCCGATAACATTTGGTATAATTGAATCGAGCTGGCGAAATGTCTCACAATCTGTAATAGATGCTGCAAAGGTCGATGGTGCGGGTATGTGGTCTATATTGTGGAAAGTTGTTATTCCACTCATGAAAACTCCGCTTTTGAGCGCATTTGTGTATGCTTGTGCTATATCGGTTGGTGAGACTTCGGCCACGCTTATGCTTGCAGAACCACCGATTACAACATTTGCTGCAGTTGTATTTCGACTTATGAGTTCGAGAAATACTGAAATTGCGATGGTATTGAATACATTCTATTTCCTGTTCGTGATATCATTGTTCGTATTGACAGAATCGCTGAGAAGGGAGGAATACGTATGATTATGTTTGGTACTGGCGGTATAAGAGGTGTGATGAGAGAAGGGGAATTTGACGATAAGACCATTTCAGTAACAACGAAGGGCGTTGCAGAGTACATGAAGATGAATGGTCTGAAGCGAGTACTCATTGCATACGACACGAGGCACAATTCAGAAAGATTTGCAAAACTCACTGCATCTATTTTTGCAGGTGAGGGCATGGATGTTTGGGTCTTTGGGGAGCCTGTACCCACGCCTGTGCTCTCTTATGGTGTGAGAAAACTTGAAATGGATATTGGCATAGTAATTACGGCAAGTCATAATCCACCAGAATACAATGGCTACAAGGTGTATACATCGAATGGTGTCCAAGCCGTACCGGAGGTAACTGATGAACTTGCAAATCTTGTTGAAAAGGCTTGGAATGAATCGATAACTGCCATTGAAAAATACAATATTGTCCCAAGAAACGTTTTGGAAGAATACATAGATGATGTCGCAAAGGTTGTTGACCCATCTTCGAGCTTTTCACTCAAGGGATTGAGGGTTGTCTATTCGCCACTCCATGGTACTGGTGTAAAGTTCGTTCCGGTGCTTCTGAGAAAACTCGGTGCAGAGGTAATTGAGGTAAGTGAACAGATGGTGCAAGATGGCAATTTTCCAACTGTGAAAACACCAAATCCAGAGGATGAACGTGCATTGGTGTTGTTAAAAGAGTACATGAAGCGAGATAATGTGCAGCTTGGTCTTGCTACAGACCCTGACGCTGACCGTGTCGGTGTTGTGTTCAAAGGACAAAGGCTCACAGGTAACCAAATCGGCATATTATTGAGTGATATGCTCATAGACGAGTACGTCAGGTCTGGTGGAGATAAGGGTATGCTCGTCAAGACGATTGTTTCTACAAATATGGTCGTACCAATGTGCAAGAAGAATGGTGTTCAGCTCTTCGAGGTACCGACTGGATTCAAGTTCATCGGAGATTTAGTTGAAAAGAGAAAGGATTTAGATTTCGTACTTGGTTTCGAGGAGAGCTGTGGCTATCTGAAAGGGAATTTATCAAGAGATAAGGATTCAGTACTTGCCTGTGGACTTATAGCAAAAGCAGCATCGGAGTTTGATTTGCTTGAGCATTTGGATGAACTTTACAGAGAGTATGGATACTATCTGGAGAAATTACTCAATTTTGAGCTTGGTTCTGTGGAGAAGTCCGTCGAGATCTACGACAAGCTCAGTACTCGTAAGTTGGACGGGGTAAACGAACTCATCGATTATTCAAAAGGGTACAATGGCGTGATTCCAAACGACACACTCAGGTTGGAACTGGACGAGGGAAGTATATTCGTGCGATCATCTGGTACGGAACCAAAGTTGAAAGCATATCTCATGAGTAAAGCGGATACCAGGGATGCAGCAGAAGTCAACATCGCTGCGCTGGAAAGAAGGTTTAAACATCTTATCGATAATCTGTAGGGAATACTTGTAAAAAAAGAGAGCACGAAGAGTTCAGAGTCATTCCCTTCGTGCTTTCTTACTATTCTTCGGTGTCAATGTTCGTAAGTTATATTGGTAAGTTATATTGGTAAGTTATCTTGGTAAGTTATATGAGTTATAATAACAGCTTTCCTTCAGCTATGATTTTT
The DNA here is from genome assembly GCA_002432805.1 of Fervidobacterium sp. UBA5837. Lineage (GTDB taxonomy): Bacteria > Thermotogota > Thermotogae > Thermotogales > Fervidobacteriaceae > Fervidobacterium. The sequence continues at coordinate 23,389 of DJGV01000016.1, forward strand.
GCCATTCCCCCTACCGATGCTTTGTACATGTTCCCTTTCAAACTGACTTTTGCATGTATCTCAGAGGTCCTGTTCATCGTCTCCCCTTGGATGATTTTGTAAGTCTTTTCAGCTTCTGCGATACCATTGTCAAAAAGGTAGTAGATGAGTGCACCGTTTGCAGTGCCTGTTGCGGATTCTTCAGGTATGCCGTACAGTGGTGCAAAATCTCTGCAATTTGCAAGTGCTCTATCTTCATCCAACGTGAAGACATGGAAACTGACGATCTCGTTCTCTCTACTGTATTCTTTGATTCCATCGAGGTCTGGTACGATGGAAAAAAGTGCGGCCTTTTTCTTGACGGGAATCATCAAATCCCAAAGTCCGGTTGTTACCGGTGCTGGCAGTAGTGCAAATCGTTCATCGCCTATTTCTTCTGCATTTATTCCAAGTAGTTTGGCAACTCGCGTTATCTCGTCAGTACTTAGCGACTCACCGCATTGCGGCTCACCTTGTTCCATCATTATGATATCACTTTCAATGGTAATCTCCATGATTCCCGCTTTTGTTCCTGCTCTGTATACGTGTCCTACCGTTACCATGCCAAGGCGTCTGAGAACTGAGAACGAGGCGATCGTTGCGTGACCGCACAATTCAATCTCGGATACGGGTGTGAAATATAGTAAGTCAAAATCTGAGTCTCCATCTGGCCCGCTTTTTCTCACGAATGCAGTTTCAGAATATCGCAATTCGGCTGCAAGCGACTGCATCATTTGTTTCGAAACTTCATCACCATCTTCCAGTACTACAACACCTGCTTGATTGCCCGTGAATGGCTTGTCTGTAAATGCATCGACGATGAAAAGCTGCATACTGTCACCTCCAATTAATATTCAGTGCGACTAATGATATTTTATCACTTTTCGCTTGATTATTCTTAATGACTTAATATTACTTAACAGTGACATGATATAATTGAGCGGGCAAAAATCCAAATTGTTTACAAAAAGGAGAATGTATATGACGAAGGTTGCTTTCATTGCTGATGTACATAGTAACTTGGAGGCGCTTAACTCAGTACTTGCAGATATAGAGAAACGCGGGATAAGGGATGTCTATTGCCTTGGTGATTTGGTTGGGTATGGTCCAAATCCAAACGAGGTTGTAGAGGCAATTGTGGAGAAGAACATACCAACAGTGTGTGGAAATTACGATGATGCTGTAGGATATGAGAAAGATAGCTGCGGCTGTTCATATAATCCGGGGCGAGAAACTGAAGTTGGTGATGAATCTCTTCGATGGACTATACAGAACACGAAGAGCGAGAATAAGGAATTCTTGAGGTCATTGCCACATCGTTTGTCTATAGAGATAGAGAATGTCAATGTCCTGCTTGTGCACGGTAGTCCTATGAATTATCTGCTTGAATATGTACGGCCTACGACATCTGCTGAAAGACTCAGATTGTTATTGAAAAATGTGGTGGAAGACATCGTAATAAATGGTCACACCCATCTGGTAATGGCAAGACATATGTTTGGCAAAACAGTGCTCAATCCTGGTAGTGTTGGAAGAACAAAGGATGGTAGAGCAGGTGCAACTTACCTAACATTGAATATCGACGATTCGGTGTATTGGTATGAGTTTGTATTTGTTGAATATGATGTCAAGAAAACCATTGAAAAGATTGTGAACGCAAAATTGCCAGTTGAACTTGCTACCGTGCTTGCACTTGGCCAGACGTTTGATATGGGAATATCTAAGGTTCAGCAAGTGACTACGGAGTCAATAACAACGTCTAAATTCATCTTGTGATGGAGATGTGGTATGATGCTTTGCTACTTAGAGAATTACTTAAAGAGCGCTTTCAGTGCTCCATACAATGAACCAATTCCATATGAGATGTGCAGTATGAAGAAGGCAATGAGGATGCTTGGTGCAAGCCTCATCATCTTTTTCTCGCTGGCGATGTCTATCGAGAATATTACATCTAAACTTGCGTATAGCACCGCTGGGAAAAGCCAAATCGTCTTGGACGCAATCGAGATTGGTAAGCACAAGTATATTGCAAGGGATATGAGATAGAGGATGAAGAACAGTGGGATAAGATGTCTCAGTGAGTATGCACCTTTGACAAATCTTCTACTGTACGTGACCCAAAAGCCATTTGAAAAGTTATTTGACCAGAGTTTTGCATAGGTATCTCTCGCATAGTAATAAGCCACTGCTTGTGGAATACACAGGATTCTATAGCCTGCACGTTGTAGCCTCAAATTGAATTCTATATCTTGGTTTCTCACAAGTCTTTCATCGAATATGCCTATTTTTTCGAATATCTCTCTTCTATATATACCGTATGCGACTGTGTCTACGTACGTCTTTTCTTCTACACCAACTCTGTACCTTGCACCACCTATACCAAATGGATGTTTCAATACTTCGGCAATTGCAATTGCTGTGAGCTTCTGGCTGCGCGGTGAGACTTTCAGCACGCCACCGGCAACGTCACATTCTCCATTTTCAAGTGCATCTACACACTCTGAGATATAGTTTTTTGAGTACGTCGCATGTGCACTTGCGATCATGATGTATCTGCCTGCTGCACTTAATATACCTAAATTTAGTCCGGCAGTTGTGTATTTTTTCTCGTTTTTCATGAGTTTTATGCGTGTTTTTGTGCTATGTTGTTCGATCAATTCGCTGACCTTTTCCATAGTTGAATCATTGCTCATACCATCAACGATGATGAGCTCTATATTCTTGTATTCTCCATCAAGCAGATCTGTAATTGTGCGTCGGATCGTTGATTCTTCGTTCCTTGTTGGTATGATTACAGAGACCAATGGTGCAAAGCCTTCCATATCTTTCCTCCCAAGCTTCGAGTCTTATCCATAATGATTATATCATATCGTTAAGTAGTTGATTCGAATAGAATCTTGGCCTATGTGTGGTATAATCAAATTGAGTCTTTACATGTACATATCTTATTGACCAAGCACGTTAATCTCCTATCACTTTATTGTGTTAATTGCGAAATTTGGTAGCTAGCGAAGATATGCTCACGAAAAGTCTCATTATTGATCATTACTGATAATGAATAGTTTTCCTATAGATATTTTAGTAGACACTATATGATATTCAGAATGATATTCAGAATGATATTCAAGCAATGTGGAGGGATTTTAGGTGTGCAAGATTGCACTGATCTTTGGTACTAGGCCGGAGATTATAAAGGTGGCACCAGTGTATTTGAAGGCAAAAGAGATGGGAATTGATATCACGTTTGTGTGTACAGGTCAGCACAGAGAGATGGTCGACATGATGAAGTCTGTTTTCAACGTAGATGCGGATTACGATATGAATATTATGACGCAGAATCAGACGCTCAACGATGTTGCATCGAGGGTAATTGCAGAATTTCAAGGATATGCATCGGATAAAAATTTCGACTGGGTGCTTGTCCAAGGTGATACGACAACTGCAATGGCAAGTGCAATTGCTGCATTCAACATGGGGATAAAGGTCGGACATATCGAAGCAGGATTAAGAAGCGGTAATTTGTACGATCCGTTTCCAGAGGAGATGAATAGAAGAGTGACAGATCAGCTCTCTGAATTGATGTTTGCACCTACGCAGCGTGCAAGGCAGGCGTTGCTCAGCGAAGGTTTTGAAGATGGAAGAATCATCGTGACTGGAAATACGGTTGTAGATGCACAGATGTATGTGCTCGACCATTTTGATCTGTCAGGTATCAGAAAGCGCATCATAGAGAATGATAACTATTTCTTGGTAACACTACACAGAAGGGAAAATATAGGTGAGAGGATGCGCAATGTACTGAGAGCTATGAGAAAATTCTCACAAGAAACAGGCTTGGAAATCGTCTTCCCTATGCACAAAAATCCAAGAGTGCGTCAGAGTGTGGCCGAAGAACTTGGCGATTTCAAATTGGCAAGGTTGATCGAACCGGTTGACTATGTCACATCGACTGCACTCATTCAAGGTGCAAGATTTGTTGCAACAGATAGTGGTGGCATCCAAGAAGAAGCCCCAACGTTCAAGAAACTCGTTGTTGTGTGCAGAGAAACTACAGAAAGGCCCGAGGTGATCGACTCACATTTTGGTATACTTGCAGGAACATCGGAAAATGGTGTATACAATGCACTGAAAATGACTCTCGAGATGGATGCACCAGATTTACCAAATCCATTTGGCGATGGTAATGCATCGCAACGTATACTTTCCGCAATCGTTGGAGGGAATTGATATGAAGGTTGTCATATTGGCTGGTGGGAGTGGAGAACGTTTCTGGCCTCTTTCTACAGACGAAACACCAAAACAGTTCTTGAAACTCTTTTCGGATAAAACACTGCTAAGAGAGACGTTTGAAAGAATTTCTTACAAGATGGATCTTTCAGATATATACGTTGTAACGAACGTGATGTATGAAGAAGAGACTGTTGAAGAGCTTAGAGAACTACCGAAAGAAAATATTCTGCTTGAGCCTGTCAAGAAAAATACGGCACCCGCATGTACATTTGGTACGCTAAAGGCAGAAGATGATGAAGTCGTACTCGTTGTTCCAGCTGATCATTACATACCTGATAAGTCAGCGTTCTGGAATGCTGTGGAACGTGGAATCTCGATATTAGAAAGTCAGAATGGGATTGTGACATTTGGTATCGTACCCACAAGGCCAGAGACGGGGTATGGTTACATCGAGGTAGGTGAGGAATGTGAAGAGTCTGTTATGGTTGCGAAGAAATTCCACGAAAAGCCCAGATACGAGGTAGCGGTCGATTACCTGGAGGCAGGCAATTTCTTCTGGAACAGTGGCATGTTCATGTGGGAGAAAAGATACTTTGTATCTCAGATGAAAAAACATGCGAGTGACGTGATCGAATCTTTTTTAACATGTGATAGTATCGATGAAATATACAATGCGGTGCCTTCGATCAGTATAGACTATGCATTGATGGAGAAGGCAGATCGAATATTGGTTGTCAAGGCATCATTCGCTTGGTCTGATGTGGGTAACTGGAAGAGTTTGGAAGAAATCGGTATAACAAACTCAGTAGATGCAGTGACTATAGATGGAGAGAACGTGTTCGTAAGGACAACAAAACCTGCGATGGTACTTGGACTAAGCGACATCATCGTGGTTGAAACGGATAATGGCATATTGGTTGCGGACAAGAAGGATTTGGAGAAGATAAGGGAAGGCCTGAGGAGGCTGAGAAGATGAAACGATTCTATGTCCTTGGCGTATTGATGTTTATTACAGTAATCGCAGTTTTTTCAACAATGAGAGCGCAAAATCTTGAATTGGTGAGATCCTCAGCGAAGGATAGTACGATAACGATAGAGCTATCGATCCCAAGACTCAACTATCTCAAAGATAAGACATTCCAAGATAATTTGAACTCACAGATAGAATCGAATGTAAAAAAATTTGTACAGCAGGTTCGTGATATTGCAGCACAAGATGCGGCTGGTGGCGTGCAACGGATGCCTTACGAGGCGAATGTAACGACCGAAGTAAGATACCAGACAAATGAATTTGTAAGTTTCATCGTGTACTACTATCAATTCACAGGTGGAGCACACGGTATAACCACGTTCGATACCTACAACGTGGATACGAAGAACTGCAAAATAGTTGCCTTGGCAGATGTTATCAAGCAAGGTGATGAGAAGATAATAAAAGATAGCATATTAAAGCAGGTCGATCAGAAGAAGGAGGAGTTCTTTGAAGAAGATGCAAGCCAATTGGTGACCAATGAAGACCTTTCAAAGAGGCCTTTTGTCATCGAAGAAGATGGCATAGTCTTTAAATACAATCACTATGAGATCGCGCCATACTCAACAGGCATGCCGGAATTTAAGATTACCTGGAATGAGCTTGGAAGTAGACCGTGGTTTATCAAAGAATGAAGATATGGGATTTATCGAAGGGCGAGAAATATGTATAGACATAAAACAAATATATCTACCGATGTTTTATACAATCAAACACACCCATGAAGAGTAGGGGTGTTTGATTTTCACTACATTCTATTGTTGCAATGGGACCTTTAATCCAAGCATCTTTACTGTTCTTTCAAACATCTCTTTATGTGTCTTGAAAACTTCCCAATCAACTGTACCACGTTTCTTACCATGGTAGTCGGTTGCAAGAAAGTCGATGTACCCATTCTTCAAAAAGAACTTATCATCCTTTACCGAATTAACGTTCATCTGAAAATACACGTTCATGTCTTTCAACTTTTTCAAGATCCGTGCATCGCTCTTGAGCCAGGCATACCTTTCCACATGGGCCAATATGATATCATAACCTTCAAGTTGTAAGTCAAAAACCTTGTCGTACAAATACATGGGGTAAGTTGAGACATTCACCTCTACGAGTACAAACCTATCGTTTACCGGTATGACATCTTTGATATCGGGAGTTAAGTAAACCTCGCTTCCCAATAGCGCATATATTCCCGTCTTTTTACATTCTTCGTTCAAGATATCATAGTTTTTCTTTATCGTTTCCACATCGTTTTTGAACATGGGGTGATTGAGATGCGGTGTAAAAACAACAATTTCCACTCCGTTTCTCTTATATTCACGCAACATCTCGATAGATTCTTCGATCGATTCCGAACCGTCATCAACCGCAAATAGCACGTGGTTATGAATGTCTATCATACGTTCACCTTCTCCTCAGGAGAGCTACATTACGTTACAATTCTACTCACTCCCTTTTCTTTTTCTTCGGCGTACTTTTTTACCTTCTTCTGTGTAATAGTAATAATAGTAATAATAGTAATAACTAGAATATTTAGAATTAATACCATTGATAACAGCTCCAAGTAATTTCAATCCAGAGGTCTTTATGTTGTCATATGCGATCCTAAGCGAGGCTTTTTGAGTCTTTCCAGACTTTACAATCATTACAATACCATCAGTGTACTTAGATATTATTAGTGCATCTGCAGCTGCTAGTATAGGTGGTAGGTCTATCACTATTCTATCATATTCGCTTTTCAGTATGTTCATCGTCTCTTCGAGTTTCTTTGAAGTAAGCAATGCTGTCGGGTTCGGTGGTACTGGACCAACTGGAATGATGTCGAAGTTCTCGAGATAATTCTGGATGACTTTATCCAATGGTACATCTTTTAGTAGATGGTTGACAATTCCTATATTTAGCCTTTCAACACCAAGGACCTTTTCCACTCTCGGTCTTCTCATATCCAGGTCAAGTAATAACGTCTTGTATCCGTTTTGTGCGTATGATATTGCCACATTTGCTGCATTTAACGTCTTACCTTCACCTGGGCCAGAACTCGTAAATGCCACAACTTTCGGAGCGGGCGTATCAGAATACTCAATATTTGTGGCAGCTAGTTTCATCGCCTCGGAAAAAGGAGATGTTGGCGAGTTTATTACTACAAGTTCTGGATGCTCGCTCCCTTCCGGAAATTCAATTTCAGGAACCCTTCCAAGTACCGGCTCACCCTTGAACACACGTCTGACGAACTCTTCATCATTTATCGTTCTATCTAGACTTTCCATTATAAAGACCATGAGTATACCAAGGAAGAAGCCTAAAACAGCACCGATGGCGAGTGTTAGATTTTTGTTTGGTTTCACCGGATTGATTGGGGTAATTGCTTTATCTACTATCGTTGCACTTCCGATGACACCTGCTTCCGATATCTTTGTCTCTTCAAGGTTTTGTAGTAGTAAACTGTAAAGATTCTCCTTTACTTTTACGTCTCTTTCAAGTTGGAGAAGTTGCTGCTCGACGGCTGGTAATTTCGAAACTCTTTCTGAGTATTCATCTCTCATCTTTTCCGTTGAAGAAATTGTTGAATTTAGTACCTCAATTTGCGAGTGCAGATCTATGAGTTCGGAATATATACGTTGATAATCAGGATTTATTGTCTGAACTTGTGCAGTGACTATGCTTTCAACTTCGTCACGAAGCATCTTCTCTGTCTGGTCTATTTGTTTTTTTACGTCCTTTACTCTCGCGTCATCTTGTGAGTATGTGTTGAGCAACGCTGCAAGCTGGATTTGGAGGTCAACAAGTTTGGCTCTTAATTGGCTGACAACAGGATTAATTGAGATAGTCTCCGATGAAATCAGTTTTTGATTCGTTTGTTTTAGTTGCTGATTGAGAGCTGCTATCTTTGCATTTGCTTCATCAAGCTGGATTTTGTACTGGTTTATCTGACTGTCGAAGTTATAAACGATGTTCAACAGATTCTGCGCTTCGACATCCAGCACATAGACTTTATTCTTTTCTTTGAATTTTCTAAGATTATCTTCGAGCACCTTTAAGTCTTGTTCAACTGCTGGAACCTGTTGCTCTATGAATTGCCTTTTTACCGTATATTCATTTTTTGAAAGGCTTCTCAGTAGTTCATCGTACACAGCTGCAAGTTCGTTAGCTATGTCTCTTGCAAGTTCTCGATCAGAATTCTGTACCGAAATTTTGACAATGTTCGTGTCTTTCACAGGTGCTACAGTTATCATCTTCGAAACTGCCGCTACTACAGAATAGAAATCCACGTTCTCATCTGGGCTTTTCTGTTGGAAATAATCAACCAAATTCAGGTTTTGTACTACCTTCTCTATATTTGTTCTACTAGTAATCAACTCAATTTCGGTGGAAATGTCTGGATTTGATGATGTGTACTGACTTGCGAATATATCTGTCAATGAGCCTTTCGATTGTGAGGCAATCTTCAAAGTAACATTCGCTTCATATATAGGTGTTGCAAGAAATAGGTAGATTAATGTGATTAAGACCGTTGCAACAAGTGTGAGGAAAAACCACCAGAACCTCTTTCTGAATATTCGGAATATATCTTCTAGTGTGAGTTCTTCTCTTGTACTTTCCTGATCCATTCAACCATGCCTCCCATTGCTTGTGCTATTTTCTATTGATTTTTACATCATTTGAAATCATTTGAACAATCCGTAGATTGTATTAAACATCGTTACTAGAGGAGCAATCGTACTTATCCAATCTGCTGCTGTCTTGAGCATATCCGCTGGCACGAAAACAACATCACCTGGCTCAATTGTGGTTAAATCTACATTCCCACCACTTGTAACTGCGGAAAGATTTATCTTTACCGCTTGTCCATTGACTCCACCTTTGTATAGCCATACGGTTGATGGGACGGCCTTTGATGTAAAGTATCCCGATTGAATAATCGCTTGCAGCACTGTCATTCCTTCTGTAATCTGAACAACACCTGGATTTTTTACCTCGCCAAGTACGTAAACAAAATTCATTGATGCATCACTTATCCGTACTATATCTCCGGGTTTTACGTTATATCCAGTTGCCTCGGAGATCGTCTTAAGCGTGATTAACTGCTTACTTGTCCCACTTGTTAACTCGATCTTTCCATAATTCTTGCTCATGCCAACTTTGCTTAGTACTTCGTAGAGTGTCATATTCCTATCTGTGTATATCATGTTAGGTTTTCCAGTTGGATCTACAACGTAGATGTAGTTTTTCGTATCCACATCAAATAGTATGGTCGAATTTGATTTCAGTGGGAGATTCACATATTCATTCCACGTAATCTTAGTGCTTTCATCACTTATTATTGCAATGTCTTTGCTCGTTCCTTCCTTTATACCTCCGAGTTTGCCTATGAGCGTTCTTAGATCGAAATCTTCCGACTGCGTAAATCTCACCAGTCCATTCTGCATACCTTTTCCAAATACGTAAACTTGTTTTGGAATGCTCTCTGTTACGTAAACAAAATCACCATCTTCAAGTGACAAATTGTCCAATCCTTTGAATACTTTCTGTGCATCGTATTCCAGTATTTTATCTTGCCTAATTATCGTTATCTTATCGGATACATAATATTCATTTGGAGATATTATGAGCCCACCCAGTTTTGCAAAGAGTGTTTGTAAATCAGCAGTTTCATAGTAGTCAAACGATACTCTGCCAGTATTCTTGATGTAACCCATTGCTGTAACGTAAATCGGTTTTTTCAATTGAACATTGAGTATAGTTCCCTTTTGAATCGTTAGGTCCTTTGTAAAATCAATTGAAGTGTCACCATTTGTTATTTTTTCAATTTTTCTGTGATCGCTTAATCCAACTTTGGCAAGTACCCTTTGCATCGTAATGGGCTCATTGTACGCAAATGTAACATATGCTGCCACATCGCCTGTAAGATATACCGCATTGGTTTCAGCCTGCTTTAAGATAACTGTGTCGTACTTGACAAGCGGTACTGATATTTGGTCATATAGTAATTGGTTTATCGCGTATTCTTGTTGTTGGCCATCCCTTATCAGTAACACTTTCTCTATGCTTTCTGGCTGCAATATACCAAGTTTCTTTATCAAATATGAAAGTGTTCTTGGTTCTTTGTATGTGAGTTGTACCGTGCCAACACTTGTTCCAATCGTATTCACAATGAAGGGATCGTATGTAATCTGAACTATATCGCCAAGATTCAGTTCATAGTCTTTTGAACCGTATATTACATCTTTCAGGTCTATAGCTGCAGAGTTGTTGACCGTTGCATAACCATCATTTTCGATATCCTCACTTGGAAGCCCTACTTTTGCGACAAGTAACTTCAGTGTCTTCAATTCACCGGGTTCAAACACAATTCTTCCCTTTGTGTTCGTTGCGCCTTGTACGTAAACATAGAATTCAGTATATTTCTTGATTTCCACAACGTCTTTGTCTTTCAACATGTACGTAGAAAGTTCGGACATATCGACAATCTGGTTGTTGATCTTTACCGATTCTATCCATTTCATCTGGTCAGTCTTTAGACCACCGATNNAGTCACGTATACTTTGAATTCTGCATACCTTTTGATTTCCACAACGTCTTTGTCTTTCAATGTGTACGTAGAAAGCTTGGACATATCGACAATTTGGTTGTTGATCTTTACCGATTCTATCCATTTCATCTGGTCAGTCTTTAGACCACCGATCTTGACAAATAGTTGACTTAACGTCCTTGGTTCGTCTGGATCAAAAGTCACTGTGCTCTGCTGTGCAAAGTCCCCAGTCACGTATACTTTGAATTCTGGATATTTTCTAATTTCGACAACTGTACCGGTAGTCAATTTAACTTCATTTGCCTTCAAAAGTAATGTTGAATCGTAGTTTTGTACTTTCCCGTCTGGTGTAGTTATGAGTATCGATTCGACCCATTTGTAATCTTCTTTAGCTATTCCACCTGCTTTGGCGAGTGCTAAGTTCAACGTCAGCTGCTCTGTTGGAAGAAATGTCTTTATGCCGGTGGAGGGTACATATCCTATAACATATACATATTTTTCATCCCTTTTTGGAATGTACAACGTTGAACCTTGTTTTAAGGCATAGTCTGTCTTACCATATATCACATCCTCCAAGTTAATGGTGACCGCCTTATTATCAACCACGAGCACCGTACTCTCTATCTGTGCGATATCTTTGTTGAGTGGCCCAAGTTTTAAGAGCAATGTTCTTAAAGTTAATCCCGGTTCGTATGGTGTGCTATACGTGTACGCACCACTTATCTGTACTGCCTTATCGTACGTAAGCGGAGGAAGGTATATGATATCGCCCTCTTCGATAACAGGGTCTTTCACAATCGTCCCATCATAAAAATAACCCATCATATTGTATGTGTCCGTTTTACCCTTTTTTGTGACCTTCACATTTGTGAAATCAACTTCGGATGATTTTGTGATGCTTAGGTATGAAAAAAGTTTTGAAAGTGTCACTTCTGGTAAGAATGAAATATCGAATGTACGGTTTAATACGCCTTGTATGAAGATGTACATCGGGGCATATTGCGAAACGTAAACTGTAACAACAGGACTTTTCACAAATTTCCCAACCGTTTGTTCGATCAACGGCTTTACTTGATCAGGTGTTAGACCAACTACTTTTAAGTTACCTGCATATGGGTACGGTATTGTACCATCGTTTGCCACTCGTACGATCTTTGAAAAATCTGGCTGACTGAATACTTCGATCGTAAGGGTATCCCCAATGCGGATGTTGTAAGAAAAAGAGATGATTGATAAAAGGATTAGCAAAGAAAAAACACACTTTTTCACCGCCTAGACCTCCTTGAAATGTTTTATTTATCTCGAATTATTGGAAAAATCAAGTATCAATGTCTTGTTTAGCAGACATTATTTTAAATTATACCATAATTCGATTAGATTGAAAAGCTTTGAAAAAAGTTATATCGATTCACTCTTTCTTCCCCATAATTTCAATTGACTTCGTTATTGTCTTGTGATATAATTCATTCAATGAATGAATACATGAAATGTGATGGAGGTGAGTTAAAGTGAGTCTGTATGAGAAGATACTAGGGAAAAATGCAACTGTTGGAGTAATTGGTATTGGATATGTGGGTCTGCCGTTGGCAGTCGAGAAGGCTAGAGCAGGTTTCAAAGTTGTAGGATTTGATATTCTGCAGAAACGTGTTGACATGGTAAATCGTGCTGAAAATTATATCGGTGATGTGGATGATGATGAACTGAAAGAGTTGGTAAACACCGGAAAACTGCGTGCAACGACTAATTTTGATGAACTTGCAAATTGTGATGTTATCAGCATATGTGTACCTACACCGCTTGATCAATTTAAACAACCTGACTTGAGTTACATCGTAAATAGTGCAAATGAAGTAAAGAAGAGACTGAGAAGGAATCAGTTGATAGTACTCGAGAGTACAACGTATCCTGGAACAACCGAAGAAGTTGTCCTTCCAATTTTGGAGGAGGCTGGGTTGAAAGTGGGGAAGGATTTCTATCTTGCATTTAGCCCAGAACGAGTGGACCCTGGAAATCCGCGGTACAAGACAAGGAATACACCAAAAGTCGTTGGCGGCGTGACACCCGAGTGTACAAAACATGCAGTTGCCTTGTACGAAGGTGTACTTGAAGCTGGGGTTTTTCCTGTTTCGTCACCACGCGCAGCAGAGATGACGAAGATTTTAGAAAACACATTCAGACTTGTGAATATAGCTTTGGTGCAAGAGATGACGAAGGTTTCAGAAAAGATGAATGTAAACATCTGGGAAGTAATAGAAGCTGCATCAACAAAACCGTTTGGATACATGCCATTTTATCCTGGCCCTGGTATAGGTGGACATTGCATACCGATAGATCCATTTTATCTTGTTTACAAGGCGAAAGAATACGATGAGCATATGATGCTTGTCGAAGTAGCTGGAGAGATTTCGGATAATATGCCGTATTACGTTGTCGACAGGCTTTCCGATATATTGAACGATAGAAGAGAGTGCTTGAACGGTGCAAACATATTACTGCTTGGTGTAACCTATAAGGGCAACATCGATGATTTAAGAGAAAGTCCTGCATTAAAAGTTATTGAAATACTTGAGAGGAAGAAAGCCAATGTGTTCTATTATGATCCGTTCATTCCAGAATTCACTCACAACGGCAAACACTACAAACGAGTCGAGATGAGTGAGGAGACGTTGAAAAAGATGAATGGTGTGGTAATCACATCTGGTCATACAATAGGTATCGATTACGAATTCGTAGCGAAGAATGTACCATTTTTATTTGATACAAAAAATGTTACAAAAGGTAGGATCAAGAATACGATACTTCTCTAGTAACCTAGCTACTAGAATAATTCTGTAGACGCAATGGATAGTTGAAAGTAATATGGGGAAAGTAAAATGGGGATGAGAAGCCATCCCCATTTTTTGTAGGACGTTTTGAAAAATATAGAAATATGGTATAATAAATAATGTATGAGAGTGTTGACAAGGTACTGATTGAATTACTATTATGCAGGTATATTGATAAACTAGTAAAAGACAATTCCGTGGGAGGTCTGTTCAAATGAGGAACGTATCGAAAGGTTTAAAGAATACCTATTTGGTTCTCTTGTTTGCTTTTGTTGTTCTTACGTCATGTGTCCCAAACAACAACAACCAAAGTATTGTATTAGTTGAACCAATGAATACATCCGTTGGAGTACCATTAAATGGTCAAACGTTTGTTTTTAAAGGAATGGTTGGTACGGAATATGAGTTAATAATAAAAAAGGATTCAACTAATGAGACTGTTTTTCAAAAGAGTGTTGTACTAGATACTGAAATTTTTTCAGTGAAAATTGACAACGGGAAATTGGCACCAAATACAACGTACAGATGGTATGTTAGGGTAAAAGGCAACGATTCGAAGGTAAGTGATCTTTGGAAATTCACAACAAAAGAAAATTCTACACCAGTTATTTCTAAGCTAAAACCTAATGGTTTGTCAAATCAACCATTCGGAATGTTATCTTTGGCATGGGATTCAAATGATGCTGACAATGATGATTTGACGTTTAAAATTAGGATCTATGAGAAGGGAAAGGATGCACCTGTTGAATTAGAAGTAGCTACAAACACATGTGTTGTCAAAAATCTTAAACAGACTACTGAATACACTTGGAGTGTTGTTGCAGAAGACCCTTGGGGAGCCAAAAGTACGGAAGAATCTGCAACATTTTCCACAAAGGCCAATGAGGCACCTCAAAGAATAGAACTTCTGTTTCCAAAAGATGGTGCAACCGATGTAAATTTCAACAATTTGACTATCAAATGGGAAGGTTTTGACGCAGATTATGAGGATTTGAAATATTCACTGACTTTGATTTCCGAATCAGATCCGAATCCGAATCCGAATCCTTTGTTAAGTGGTTCAACGAATACTACTTATACGGTAACTGGTGGTCTAAAAGTAAAGACACCTTATGTCCTCAAGATTAAGGCTGTTGACACTTACGGTGAGTCTTTGGAGAAGTCATTTACTTTCACAACAAAAGATAACACGTCACCTTTGGCACCATCTTTGACTAAACCAGCGAGTGGAGCCAACATCAATTTTGCCAAGCTGAACAGTTATACATTCGAGTGGAACTCATCGACAGATCCTGATGGTGATGATGTATACTACACATTCGTACTCATAGATCCATATGGAAATCAAAAGAACCGCGGTCCTATATACGAAAATTATTACACGATAGATGACTTAAAAAGTGAATTGACTGTTGGCAAGCAGTACGGATGGAAGGTTATAGCAAATGATTCTCATGGTGCAACATCGACGAGTGAGACTTTTTATTTCACGACGAATTCAAATACTGCTCCTACTATAAGCAATCCTTATCCAGCCAACGGGGCCTCAGGATTGGCAAATAGAATATCAAAATTCAGTTGGACTGCTACTGACCCCGATGGAGATAAGCTAACGTACGCTATCTACATAGGTGATTCACCAGATAGACTTACATTGGCAGCATCTGATTTAACAAAATCTGAATACGAAACTAATAGAACCTTCGATTTTTCGAAGACCTATTATTGGAAAGTCGTAGTAAGTGATGGTTTTAACGACCCAGTTCAGAGCGATATATGGAGTTTTAAGATAACCGATCAAGATTACGCCCCGACGATGCCAGAACTTCTCTCGCCAACTGATGGGCAAATGGACGTTTCATTCAAAGGTGCTACATTTAAATGGAATGCAAGTACCGACAGAGAAAGTTCTCAAGGAGAACTCACGTACTATCTATATGTAGGCAAGCCTGATGATATGAACCTTGTAGCAACCATAACCGGTGAGGATAATCCTCAAATCTCTCACACAGTTACGAATTTGGCACCATTGACAACTTACAATTGGAGAATCGAAGTAAAAGATGGTTTTGGTAACTATGCGTATAGTGCAACTTGGTCGTTTACAACAAAGAAGAATCTTGCTCCGAGCACCCCAAAGAATCCAAACCCAGCAGATGGTTCTTCTTTACCTTTGAGTAAGATTACATTTGCATGGTATGCAACAGATCCTGATGGAGATCGACTTAGTTATGACATCTACATAAGTACTGCAAGTAATTTCGCTTCAGTGTTGAAGCAAGCAACTCCAACACAATCTAACTACGAGTGGACTCCTCCATCGACGGGGACATATTACTGGTATGTCGTTGCAAAAGACCCATACGGTGGAAAAGTTGATGGACCGACTTGGAGTTTTGAAGTAACAGAATAAGAAGCTTTCGAAGATACGAATTACTATGGGGATGGGAAACCACCCCCATTTCTATAGATATTGATCGTGTATCTTTCTTATTGAATACATTTCACGAGTATCCAATCGAAAGCTGTGGTATAATTCTTGAGTAGGTGTATTTTTCGATCAGCAATAGCGATTTGTATGAAATTTGTCTGGAGGTGTTTGCTTTGCAAAAAGTTGCTCTTATTGCACACGATAAAAAGAAACTTGATCTGGCGATGTTTGTGAAAGAATGGAAGCATGTTTTTGAAAAGTGCGAACTTTATGCAACAAAGTCAACTGGTACAATAGTCGGAGAGAAGATCGGATTAAAGGTTACTACTTTAGAATCCGGTCCTTATGGTGGCGATATGCAGATTGGGGCAATGATAGTGAATGGGAATATAGATTTTGTACTTTTTTTAAGAGACCCACTCACTGCACAACCCCATGAACCTGATGTAAGTGCGCTATTGAGAGTGTGTGACGTGCACAATGTGCCGCTTGCAACAAACCTTGCAACTGCTAATGCACTTGTTCTGGAGATAGAGAAAAGAATAAACCAAGAAAGCGGTGGAGAAGATAATGGAGAAAAAAAGTAAGAATTCCAGTGATAATGCAAATGCAAGACGCAGCAATGCCAGAAGTATATCTGAAAACGTAGCTGTCAATGCAAGAGATACTTCTAAGGGGGGGCGCAAAAAGGATAGATGGTTGGTACTTGTTTATTTTGGCGTTTTCTTGTTTCTTTCTCATCAAGTAGCATACGTTATTGGAGCTATTGTTTTAGCGTTTTATTTTTCCGTAATTCTCGATGTCCCATACGAGTATCTATTGAAAAAGACTAAGCAGAAATGGCTCGCAGTTATGAGTTATATTCTTGTTGTAGTACTGTTTGTTTATGCTGTAATCTCTTTCTTCCCAACAGTTATCAGTGAAGTGCAGAGCCTGTTCTCACAGATACAAAATGTAAACATCATTGGATTACCGGAATGGGTGCAAAATATATTGGAACAACTCGGTGACAATTTGTCTAATATAGTTGTGTCGTTGATGAACCAGGTAATTACTTTCGTTCCATCGCTTGTTACTATGGTTATGCTCTTGGTTGCGACTATGATCGGTCTTGAAAGTATAAAGAGTTATATAGGAAAAAGACTGGACCTTCTTTTCGTGGAAGATCCAGCATTTGGAAGACAATTTGCTATTAAATTGTTTTTAGATGTGAGACGATACGTTAGAGGGCAAGTGTTGGTTTCTTTCATAAGCGCGACACTTACAACAATTGGATTGTTCGTACTTAATATACCTTCAGCGCTTACTCTTGGCGTCTTGACCTTTGTTACCGGATTTTTTCCATACATAGGCATCATAATTGCATCGATTCCAATCTATCTGTTAGGGTTTTCAGTTGGTGGACTAAATGGAATTATTTGGATTACCGTCTTGCTTGTGGGTGTCAATCAATCCGAGACTTGGTTGTACGGCCCGAAAATTCAGAGTGATAATTTGAAAATTCACTGGTTCATTATAATGGCATCGATATTGATTTTTGTGGGAATTTTCGGCTTTTCTGGTGTGATTATTGCTCTGCCAGTGCTTCTATTTATAAGAGATTTCTGGAAGTTCTACGTGAAACCCGATGGAGCAAGTTCCCATTAAGGAGCTGTGATATTTTTATTTTACTCCAATTGCCACTGGTATATTTCTTGGTGATGTGGTAGTAACGTATTTACCGTTGTAAATCATGGAAGTTGACCCTCCTCCATCTAACATCATTGCAGAATCATACCCTTTTGAGAGCAAAAACTGGACTGCCTCATCGTAGTTCATGCCGCTTCCATTTACTCCCTCTATGGTTATTAAGTGCACCTTATCATCCTTTATTGCGATGATCGTTCTTGAAGTTCTCGTTGTTGGTATTCCACCGCCGTATCTGAGTTTTTCTTCGTTTGCATCGACTATGGCCTTTCCATCTTGGATGAGTAATGGACCTGCACCTACTGCGTTCTTTATCTTGTACCCGTTATCTGTATATATTTCAATAGAAAATTCCGAACCTTTTGAAATCTTGGTGAGAAATTGATTGTAAATATCTTTACCAACCATAACAATATAAGAGTTACTTGGCACATACGAGGTGTAACCAATGGAAGCTACTTTTTTGTTTGTGATGACAAGGTATTCTTTCGTACGATCGTTTGGAATTTTCAATTTGTATTCTGAGGTGTAGAGGTTTACCTCGCTTAGTGAGCTTGTATTCACACCTTTTACAAGAAGCAAAACATCGCCTATCCTAACGGTTATATCGAAGTATGCTTTGTATATGAAAACTTTATTGTCTGTAGTCTGGATAAAAACAGGTCTTAATCCATACCTGTGAGATAAAACATTCCCATTTGATATGATTACATCAATTGGCAATCCAGTTGAAGGATCAAAATAGTTTGCATTCACGCCGTATGAATAACCATTCTGTGACAGTATGCTTTGCAATGGTGCAGTTGTTCCCAATCCTTTAGATGGAATAAGTGGCGTAATATTTACATACTTTGGGTCTACGATAAGATAATTTACAAGGAAAGTCCTACCTGCGTATTTCTCAGTCTTACTTGTGTACTCAATTTTCTTGATAGACGGGAAGAGGGTTATGATTGCGTTCTGACCTGAAAAACGTGTTTCGTATCTTTCGATGGCTTTGTTGATGGTTAAGGTAACAGTGCTATTTTTCTTTGAAACTGTGATTTCTGGAGGTATCTTTTGGCCCTCAATTATTGCTGGAGCGATAGTCACGGTTAGTTTACCGTTTGATACGTCAACATTGATAAGGTTTTTGACGAGTTGAGTAGAAGCACTTATCGTTAGAACATCATTTGAATAGGACAAGGATGTGACAGAAATTGGTTTGTCATAGTAAATATCATCGGATTTCGAGAGATTGAGGAAATTGGTTATAAAATCCGACTTGACAAGCACCTTACTATTCGAGATCAAGTATGCATCTTTTACGTAAGTCTCAAAATCTATGAGAAGATCTCCCGAAGAACCGATAATGAGTTTTTTGTTGTATATAAGATATATCTTCTCATTCTTAACAATACTAAATCCAATATCTTTGAGTTGCTCTTCGTCAAAATATCCGTTCTTAATTTCGTATATCTTTCCATTGATCAAGAAAGTTTGAGCAAACAAAAGATCTGTCACCATTAAGATAGTAATCAATAACAATAACAAAAATTTTTGAGGTAGCAAGTCAACAACACCCCTGTCTTTATGATGATTTATTCTGATAAAATCATGCGTACTAACACGCATGATTTTTGGCAGAAGCTCGTAATCCTATTTTACTACTTTCAATATTATTGGTCTTTCCAAAGGCTTTTCTTGACTAATAACATAACTTTCCTTAAGAAGTTCTTTTGCTTCTTCTATCTCGCTTTTTTGCGATACGTACATCTTTGCTATTGTATCTCCAGGTCTTACATAATCTCCGACTTTACTGACTATCTCTATACCAACACTGTAATCGATCGTATCTTCTTTGGTTTTCCTACCTGCGCCCAAATGATTGGATGCAATGCCAATTTTCTCTGTATCTATCGACGTTATGTATCCTTCCATTTCTGTTTTGAATTCTGTCACGTTGCTTGTCATAGGTAATACATCGTAAGGTCTTTCAACAACGTCTGGGTTACCACCTTGATATTCCACAAATTGTCTGAATTTGTTGAGTGCAGCACCATTATCGAGAGACTCTTTGGCCAATTTCAGACATTCCTCGAATGTTCCTTTTCCTGCAAGGTGGCACATCCAAGCCGATAGGTTCAAACATAACTCAGTAAAATCTTCTGGCCCGTTCCCTTTGAGCGTTTCAAGGGCCTCGAGCACTTCAAGAGAATTACCAACCATTTTTCCAAGTGGAACATCCATGTTCGTTAGAACGGCAACTGCCCGCTTGCCATGTGCTCTTGCTATGCCGACCATCGCATCGGCAAGTTCAGTTGCATCTTCGATTGTCTTCATGAAAGCACCACTGCCAACTTTTACATCAAGAACATATCCATCTGCGCCACCGGCAAGTTTTTTGCTCATTATACTTGCTGCAATTAAGGAGACTTCATCGACTGTAGCAGTTGCATCTCTCAGCGCATATATTTTCTTATCGGCAGGCACCAAATTGGCCGTCTGACCGACAACAGCTATTCCTATCTCTCTAACGTTCTTAAAAAACTCTTCCTCTGAAAGTGTTGTTCTAAAACCCGGTATAGATTCCAACTTATCTATTGTACCACCAGTGTGGCCAAGCGCCCTACCGGACATCTTTGCCACTGGTACACCCAACGATGCAACAATTGGGCCAACAACAAGTGTTGTCTTGTCTCCAACACCACCGGTTGAATGTTTGTCTATCTTTATGCCGGGAATCGATGACAAACCAACCTTGTCACCAGAATTTGCCATTGTTTCTGTTAGTATGGCCCTTTCCTCTCCATCCATATGCTTAAAATATATCGCCATAAGGAAGGCTGCCATTTGATAATCTGGAATATCCCCTTTAACGTACCCGTTAACCATGAATTCTATCTCATCTTTCGATAATTTACCACCATTTCTTTTTTTCAGTATGACATCATACGCTCTCACTTGATATACCTCCCGTAGATTCTTCTTCACTGACCCTTAATGTTTTACTGAAAAGCACTCTGAACGTTGTCCCTTGTCCGATTTTGCTCTCAAATTGTATAATGGCACCATGCTTTTCTGCGATCATTCTCACAATAGATAAGCCAAGTCCAGTCCCACCAACTTTTCTACTTCTCGCTTTATCCACTCTATAAAATCTTTCAAATAATCTTTTCTGAGCGTCCTCTGGTATGCCTGGTCCGGTATCTTGAATCTCAAGAATCACATTATCTTCATTTTCATAGCATCTTACAAAAACCTTTCTCTCTCCTGTTTCTTTTGTTGATGTATATTTGACACCATTATCAACGAGGTTCAAAGTAAGTTGTACTAGCCTGTCGAAGTCACCTGTAATCTTCTTTGGTGATGCACATTCGACATCCAGTTTCACACCATAGTCTTCCGCAAGTGGTTCCACTATGCTCTCAACTCTGTTGATGATCTCACACATGTCTACTTCGGCAAAGTTGAATTTTGCCTCACCTGATTCCAGTTTTTCCAAGTCGAGTAAATCATTTATCAACCTTGTCATACGAGCCGACTCACTTTCGATGATTCCAAGAAATTTCCGAACAAGTTCTTTATTGGATAAGTCATCGTCGAGAAGTGCTTCAGAATAGCCATGTATCGATGTCAACGGCGTTCTTAGTTCATGTGATACATTAGATATGAATTCCCTGCGTAAGTTATCAAGTTGCTTTTCTTTCGTAGTGTCGTGAAGTATTATTATATATCTCTCACTCTCTTGATCAAATTTTATTGGCACTACCTTTGCATCGTAAAAGTTCTTATCACCGTTGACAACTATTGTAACATCGCTACTTTGAATCTCACCGGTTTGAAGTGCCTTCTCAAACATCTCAAGCAGGTAATAATTCTCCAATATCTCGTATACCTTTCGCCCTTCGATACCCGGCCTGGTTATGTCTCTACCAGCGATATTTGCAAACGTAACTACACCATCACCGCGCACTATTATTATTGGATCCGTGATGTTATTGAGTATTGTGAAAACATTTTTGCGTTCCTTCTCACTTTCAAGAATACCATTCTGAAGTTCTTCTATTCTCTTACGGAGTCTTTCGTAAACATAGAGAGGAGGAGTGCTTGCCTCCTCTCCTATACTTACTGCTATTTTGTCTAAATATTTAGAAAAAACATGCCTTCTCTTTCTCTCTATCAAATACATTACTGCAAAGAAGGCCGATAATGCAATGAAAGTAAGTAGTCCTATTAGCATTGTTTATTATTCTTCCTTTCCTGGGTCCCTGAATTTATAACCCTTTCCCCTAACTGTCACAACGTATCTTGGATTTGATGGATCTTCTTCTATCTTCGTTCTCAACCTTCTGATGTGTACATCGACGGTCCTCGTATCACCAAAGTAATCATATCCCCATAGTTTATCAAGCAATACATCTCTTGAGAAAACCTTTCCTTCGTTCTCAGCTAAAAATCTTAGCAAGTCAAATTCGAGAGGAGTTAGCCCAACCTTCTTACCTTTCACACGTACTTCGTATTTGTCGATGTCGATCTCCAAATCTTTTGCAATGATCTTCTTTGGTTTCTCTTCCTTTACAACTGCACCGAGTTGCATTCTTCTAAACACAGCTCTAATTCTTGCAAGTAGTTCTCTGATGCTGAATGGTTTTACAATGTAATCATCGGCACCAAGCTCAAGTCCAAGTACCTTATCAAACTCCTCGCCCTTTGCACTCAAGAATATGACCGGGGTAAGCTTGTGTTTATCCGTTGCCCTTATGCTCCTGACAAATTCGAATCCGTCCATTCCAGGCAACATAATATCAACGATAAACATATCTACTTCCTTTTCTTTCAGTTCCTGCAATGCCTTTTCAGCATCTTCGACTGGCACAACATCGTAACCTTCTTTTTGGAGCGTGAAACTTATCAATTCAAGTATCTCCGGTTGGTCATCAATAATCATAATCGTTTTTTTAGCCATACCTAGCCCTCCTTAATTTATAGTTTAATCACTTTTACAATTATATCACTAATCGTTACCTTTTGTCAAAGAGCTTTTTTTTATCATTTAGCTAAGTTTACATGTTACATTTGACGAAAACCAAGAGACTTCCACTTATTACCGAATACACAAGAAGCTCAAAGATGTCGAAAATGCGGTATTAATATGATTCAACGCGCATAATTGATTTATGACTATGAATATGATATAATATCCAAGAACTTTTTAATCATGTAAAT
This sequence comes from Fervidobacterium sp. UBA5837, assembly GCA_002432805.1. Taxonomy (GTDB): domain Bacteria; phylum Thermotogota; class Thermotogae; order Thermotogales; family Fervidobacteriaceae; genus Fervidobacterium. The sequence continues at coordinate 46,341 of DJGV01000016.1, forward strand.
ATGTAACATATGATTTAGTTACTATTTGTTAACATATGGTGTTTGATAGACTATATTTTTCAAGAGAGGTGAGTTGAATGAACATATGTGTTATTGGTGGAGGTAATGGTGGTCAAGCACTGGCAGGTTTTCTTGCCTTGAGAGGTCATGATGTTTCTTTGTACAATAGAAGTGAGTGGCGTATATCACGTGTGGTTAAGACAAAGAAGATAAGACTTGAAGGTGAGATAAACGCAGTGGGAAGTATATCATTTGCGACAACTGATATAAGGAAGGCTATGGAAGGGCGCAAGTTGTTGATGGTTGTACTGCCAGCGTCTGCTCATCGAGATATTGCAAAGAAGATTGCTCCTTATCTTGAGGATGGACAGGTAATAGTCTTGAACCCAGGTAGGACAGCAGGGGCATTGGAATTTCGCAATGTACTTAAAGAAGAACATGTGAAAAAAGATGTAATCATAGCAGAGGCTCAAACATTTGTGTTTGCATCACGTTTGTCCAACCCCGGCAGTGTCAGAATATTCAGGATTAAGAATGCTGTTCCTGTTGCTGCTCTGCCTGCGAGTAGAAATCCCGAACTCGAGGAAGTGCTACTGAACGTTATGCCGGAGTTTGAAATTGTAGAAAGCACTCTGTATACGAGCTTCAACAATATAGGTGCAGTTTTTCATCCAGCAACTATAATCTTGAATACGGGATGGATAGAGACTTCGTTTGGGAAATTTGAATTTTACTTTGAGGGTATAAGCACTTCTGTTGCAAAGGTCTTGGAGAAGATCGATGAAGAAAGGTGTGAAATTGCTCGAAGAATTGGAATGGAACCCATGACTGCAGTTCAATGGTTAAGTTATGCTTATGATGTTCATGGCGCTGATTTGTACAGTGCAATACATAATAATGAAGGATACAGAGGAATCCAAGCGCCTATACAAATGGATAGCAGGTATATAACAGAAGATGTACCAGCAAGCTTAGTACCACTATCTGCATTTGGACAACTTGTTGAATTTCCCACACCAACTATCGATGCGATCATTCATTTGGCATCAATTATGATGAACACCGATTTTTTCAAGGAAGGGAGAAATTTTGAGAAATTGCACCTGACGAATAAAACTATTGAACAAGTAAGACGAATAATGGAGGTGGGTGAGTGATGAAGATACTGGGTGGTTCCATAGGTAGCTGTGTACATAGTGTTGGAATTTTGAATTTTCTGAAGCTCGCCAACGAAAATGGATATGAGACTGTATATGTAGGAACTTCTCTACCAATCAAGATGTTTGTGGAACAACTCAAGATACATAATCCTGATATAGTGGCAATCAGTTACAGGCTTGGTGGTGATGCCCTCGAGAATTTGCTGAGGGACTTAGAAGAATCTATAAAAGAGGAAAGGCTGGATGATAAAATATACATTTTCGGTGGTACGTTTGAAACAGCACAAGTAGCAAGGAAATTTAAGTTTATAAAGAAGGTAATTGATGGTACCGAGGAAATCGATGAACTTGTGCTTTTCTTGAGAGGAGAATCGTATAAAAAGACCAGTGATTACGTATATCCTCAAACCTTGGGTGAGAGAATAAGGTTCAAAGCACCTTTTCCACTGATTAGGCATCACATAGGTCTTCAAGGCTTTGAAGAGACCGTAGAAGAGATTAAGAAGCTTGCCGAAAGTGAGCTGTTAGATATCATATCAGTTGCACCTGATCAGAACTGCCAACAATATTTCTTTGAACCCGAGAAGATGAATCCAAAACAAGATGGTGCGGGTGGTGTTCCGATAAGGTCAAGAGAAGATTTTGAAAGATTGTATGAAGTGTCAAGATGTGGTAATTATCCACTGATAAGATGTTACTCTGGCACAAGAGAGCTGTTAAAGTTTTCAAGAGTTTTGAAAGAAACCATCAACAATGCATGGGCCGCAATACCTTTGATGTGGTACAGTGACTTGGATAGGAGATCAGAAAGGCCTCTACTGGATGCAATAGGGGAGAATATGGAGGCCATAAGGTGGAACGCTGAAAACGGTGTGCCTGTTGAAGTTACTGATTCACATCAATGGGCTTTGAGACTTGCACATGATGCAGTTGAAGTAGCTAGTGCATACTTAGCGGCTTTCTCAGCAAAGAGACTTGGTGTAAGAGAATACGTACAACAATTCATGCTCGAGACACCTGCAGGCATTTCTCCAAGAGCAGATTTGACCAAGATGCTTGCCAAGAGAGAATTGGTAGAAAGTCTTGAAGACGAGAATTTCACCGTTTATAGGATGGTCAGAACAGGGCTCATGTCTATGCCTGCAGATCAATATAGTGCAATGGGGCAAATAGGTGTTTCCATGTTCTATGGAATGCTTCTTGAACCACACATCATTCACGTAGTTTCGTATTGTGAATCATTTAAAAGGGCTACTGCAAAGGAGATAATAGAAAGTGTCAAGATTGCAAGAAGGGCTGTAAATGTTGCTCTACGTGGCGTTTTTGACCCATTGTCTGATAGATGGATAATGGATGAAAAGGAAAGGATCAAGAATGACGCATTGCTGATAATAGAGGCAATAAAGTCATTGGGAGACGGCAACGATGACTCACTCTTAGATCCAAATGTTCTTACGGAGGCTGTCAAGAGAGGAGTCCTTGATGCCCCAGCTTTAAGAGGTTTCTCAGTAGCGCAGGCAACAGTTACTACAATGGTAGTTGATGGACAATGTAGATGTATAGATGCAGACGGAAACGTGTTAACGGAAATGGAACGATTAAGGAGGCTTGGTTTATGAGCAGCAATAAACAAATTAGAGTTGCTATTGTTTTCGATGAAATCAATATGGATGAACACAGAAAAAAGATGGTTGATAGTGTTTGTGATGTGCTCAGCAAGTATTATGAAGTACAAGCACTACCTTTTGGGAAGCACTTTATGACTGAGATTATGCACTTTGATGCTGTATTCAATTTATCGACAGCGTACAACCAGATGCATGTTCCAGCTATTCTGGAATTATTTGGGATTCCTTATACGGGTTCCGGACCACTTGCCCATGCACTATGCATCGATAAATCTGTAACGAAAGCCGTGTTGAAAAGTCACAATATTCCGACACCTGAGTATGTCTTAGTGTCACAAGGCTGTGAGGTGCCTGAAATAGACTTTTTCCCTGTAATAGTTAAACCCGTTAGAGAAGGCAGCGCAAAAGGTATAGAACCTGATTCTGTAGTGAACGACTTGGTCCATCTAAAGAAAGTCGTCAACAGAATTCACGAAGATTTCGGTGAGCCTGCGCTAGTTGAGAGGTTCATAGATGGGGTCGAACTAAGCGTCGGTATTCTCAACAATGAGATACTGCCTATACTCGAGATAGATTTTTCTAGTCTTCCAGAAGAGCTTGAAAAATTCTATTCATTCAGGGTAAAGACGTTTTACGGTGATCAGACAAATTACATATGCCCTGCACGGATAAGTAGTGAGATGAAGGAAAAAATAGAAAGATTCGCCTTGAAAGCCTTCAATTCTCTGGGTCTTAAAAACTATGCAAGAATGGATTTGAGAGTGCAAGGCAACGATATATTTTTCCTGGAAGTCAATTCGCTTCCTATGTTAACACCTGATTATTCGGATATAGTAAAAATGGCGAGTGCCGCTGGATACAATTATGAAGCGCTCATACTTAAAATAATGCGTGGTACACTCGATGCAGTCAACTTATAAGTCGCTGTTCAAATCTAAAATTCGTATCTTAAACTAGCACCAACAGCGTATTGCTCAAAATTAACAATTTTAGAGAAAATTGCGATGTTTTTCCAGTCTATTTCAGCATAGAGGATGTGATATATTGCATCCTCTACTTTTTCTGCACTTACCGGTGTAGAATCGTTAGTACTGGTTACATTATTTGTCCAACCATCCCAGAACCATCTCCATCTTACTACACCGCCATCGTTTACTTGACCTTTGACGAGATAATCGTACTCTAAGGAATATTGTAAGTCGATTCCTTTTATTTGACCTTGCATGCCAAGAGCAGTTATCGTTGCATCTGGGCCATAAGCAAAGCCTAGTGGGTAATCCATAAGGTATCTTGCACCAGGAACATTGTTGATTTTGAATTTTCTGACGTTGAATCTTAGATACGGTAAGTAGTTTGTTGTGTACATCCATTGACTTGTGAATGAACGTTCCGCCCAAATGTTGAAATCTGCTCCGAAGCTCTGAGATATTCCTAAATTGTAACCATAAGCTGTAGGTTTGTAATTGGTTCCTCCCTCCGTACTGGGTGCCTCAAAATCGTCTAATGCAAATTCACCGTACAATTTCGTTCCACCGTACGTCAGATCAAAATCAGCACTGCCTATTACGTTGCTGTATCCAGTACCGAAGGTATTGTGATAGATGAGTGCCGGGCTGAGATCTAATATATCTGGAAACCTTCCACCAACGAGATTGAGCTCACTTACACCGATTCTGTAATCTGCAGCAAAGATGTTGCCATAGAAATCGAGTCTGTGTGCAAAGATGTTCTTTGCAGGTAGATTGTATGGTCCTCTTGCGTCGCTTTGCTTATCTGCAAAGTTTTGCTGTATTTGTAGTTCACTATCGCAGAGTTCTACATTTGAAGTGATTGTGTGGAACGTGAATATCGTATTTGGAAATCTTATTGAAAGCGTCAAATTATCCAGAGGCGTTGTTGGAGAGATCGTTACAGGATACTTTGCATTTCCCCACTTTATTGGATTGCGACCTACAGAAGCATAAACCTTTGGGGTTGCGTAATACAAGTAGGCATACTCTGGAAAATTGATGTCAAAATATGTGTCTGTAACAAAATTGTTCATGGTGTCAAGTTTGATGAGTCTTGCTCTGTATTCTTGTTCCACTGGTACTTCCATGAAGAGTGTGAATCCATCTATGCTGTAGTTGAAGGCAAATTCTAAGAATGATGGAAGTTCATCTTGCAAATAGAACGTAGGATTTGCAGGACTTGCAGGGTAGTACCATGTTTTTGGACCTCCATAGATTTTAGGCTGTTCAAATTCGTTTTCCCACTGGGCTATGTAAAACGTGGGGACAAATTTTATCGTAAATTCTTTGTTAGCACCACCACTATTTTCACCGTCAGCTCCAACCCATTCCGAAGGAATCGGTGTTACTCCAACGTTTTGATCTCCAATGGAGTAATAGACTAAGTTTGCATGTAAAGAGACCGAGATAAGCATCAAGGCAACCAATAAAACTTTTGTTTCCAACCAGTGGTTAAATTCGCCTGAACGCATCGAGCACCGCCTCCGCTATCGATTTTTCAAAGTTCCCATCCATTATTGCAGTTCCTATGATACTTTCTTCGATATTGTTGTATTGCTTCGTGATGTGGACTAACACATATTTCTTGCCTACGAAATAAACTTCGGCAAAGTCGTCGAAAGAGAGTGCAAAATCGTGTACATCGGCAAGTGCGTTCAAAACAGCATTCCCAACAATCTTTGGTACATTTCTGCTTGTCTTTGGTCCCGAGAATTCACCATAAAGTTCCTCTTCTCCATGTTCTATAGTTACATTTACTCTCACGTTTCTTTCATCAACATTCTCCATTTTCAAGTTGGTGAGTTGGTATGGCAGTATCTTCTCAGTCCTAGTATCACTTTCAACTTGTGCAATAGAGATGATCTTCCTGTCTAATCTTACTCCAGTGCTTGCAAGAATGACAGTTTCTATGTCTCTAACTATCTGTTTTGGACTCTTATCACTCGATGTAATGACGTGTATTTCGTTTAATCCAGAACTATCTCCCACGACTTTCACAGCTTTCACACCTGGAACGCGGGATATTAACTCTTCTATCTTCATGGCTTCTAAGGTAGGCATACAATCCCCCCAATGTTCAAAAATTGTTATTTCTCTTGATTATCTTTATTATATTACTATTATATCACTTCCAAATGTTTTTCCAAAAAATTTTTTGAGAGTTTTTCAAAAGTAATATATAATTGTATAGTGAGTGTATAGTTGAAAGAGATACAATTTTTTGAGAAATTTAAAAGGATTCGAAAGGGAGGAGCGTATGGGAAAACTCTTTTATGGTACTGCCTACGATGGTAAAGTGAGATTTTCCGCCATAGACTCAAAAGATTTAGTAACGGAAGCAAGAGAGAGACATAAGCTCAGTTATCTTCCCTCTGTGGTATTGGGTAGACTTATCACTGGAGCTGCACTGACTGTCCCTTGGCTTGGTGAGGGCGAGACTATCACATTCATAATTTCTGGAGACGGACCTGCAGGAAATGTAACTGCTCAAGCATCTTCAGGAGGCACAGTTAGAGGGTACATATCGAATATCTCGTTTGAATTGAAACCAAATTCTTTTGGGAAATTCGATGTTAGTGGTGCAGTAGGAAAAGGTGATCTCACCGTCGTAAGGGATATTGGATTGAAGACCCCCTATACTTCTAAGGTGAATTTGATATCTGGTGAGATAGCCGAAGATATTGCCTATTATTACACGAAATCAGAGCAAATTCCTTCCGCATTTGCAATCGGGGTGCTCATGGATCAACATGGAATTGAAGAGGCAGGCGGAGTTGCAGTTCAGATTCTTGATAGAACTATATCTTCTGAAGTATTGAATTCTTTAGAGCGAAATTTTGCACACCTATCGATAACCACTCTGATGAAAGAGAAGAGTATGGAAGATATTTTGACTTATCTGTTGGGAACTAACGGTATACTATATGAAACGATGGATGTGATCTTTAAATGCAATTGCAGCAAAGAAAAAGCATTACAATCGCTTAATGTGCTTTCATTAGATGATCTTGTTCACTTAATCGGTGAAGGCGGTGCGGAAGTGACGTGCAATTGGTGTAGTAGTAAGTACTACTTTAGTAAAGAAGAGGTAGAAAATGTCTTCCACATAAAACAATCGTCAGAAGAAATCTGAACCGTTTCTAAATCCATTATCGCCATTTTAGAGTTTCTTCAAGAATTTCTCGAGCCTTCTTCTCATTACCATCGAGAAATTCTTTCATTATTGTTCTTACTTGCATTTCAAGTTTCTGCTGGTCGATATTTATTGAATCATACTCGGTCCTCAGTATCTTTGGATGGGCTGTTTGTTTTGGCTCTTCGAATTCGTAAAACAGTTCTTCCTCAAGTTTCTCGCCGGGTATGGCTCCAGTGTATTTTATCTCGATATCGGGTTTGCCCATAAGGTTTGCAAGTGATTTGGCAACTTGTTCAACGGGTATTTGCTTCCCCATGTCGAGCACGTAGAGTTCTCTATTTTTAGAAAAAGTGCCCGCTTGAATTACCAAAGAAACTGCTTCTGGAATACTCATCCAAAAGCGTTTCATGTTCGGATCAGTTATTGTGACTGGTCCACCTTTTTCTATCTGCTTTTTGAATTTCCACAGTACGCTTCCTCTGCTACCTATTACATTGCCAAACCTAACTATTGAAAAGCATGTTTTACAATCTTGCGGAATGGAAAGTAGGTAAAGTTCTGCTAATCTTTTACTTGCACCCATATACGATGTGGGATGGACAGCCTTATCGGTGGAAATGAACACGAACTTCTCACATTCGTACTTGCAAGCCAGTTTTGCTAAGTTCATTGTACCAAGCACGTTCACTCTCAAGGCTTCGTAAAGATTGTTTTGCATGAAAAACACATGTTTGTGTGCTGCTGTGTGAAATACGATATCCGGCTGGTATTGTTTGAAAACTTTTTCCATCAGTTCTGCATCGTAAACATCTGCAATCACAGGGCTCAAAGTGATTTCAGAATTCTGTTCCTTGAGCTCATTGTAGATTTCGTATATGCTGTTTTCTCCACGGCCTAGAAGTATAACTTCCTGGGGAGAGAATTTTGATATCTGGTGTGCAATTTCTGAACCTATGCTGCCACCTGCACCAGTAATCAGTACTCTTTTTCGCGAGATGTATCGGCTTATGGAAGTCAGGTCGACTGTTACTGGTTGCCTACCTACTATATCTTGGATAGAAATCTCACGCAAATCTCCGAGCGTTGGTCCACGATTGAGAAGTTGTGATAGAGAAGGAACTGTTCTGAGCTTGACTTTTTTTGTATCTACGAGACTTACTATCCTGTTCATCTGCTCGCTCGTTGCAGATGGTATAGCGATAATTAGTTCTTCTAACCCAAATTTTAGAACGTAATCCATTATTCTTTCTAACGGCCCGACAACTCTTACTCCTGCAACAATCTTCCCTATCTTTGAAATGTCATCATCAAAAAAGGCAACTGCTTTCCCATACTCGGCCCTTTTTATCTCATTTAGAATGACAACTCCAGCGTCTCCAGCACCGATTATTCCAATTTGCTTGCCAGTATACCTTCGACTCGTTCTAACAAATTGATAAAAGAGTCGAGCAGACAGCAATAAGAAGAAGCTTCCCAAGAATGTCAACACGCCAACAGATCTTGGAAGTACAGCAACCATCGTAAAATGCAACACAATCAATGTAAATGCATAACCAAGAAACAGACCTCTCAAGAGTACTATGAGTTCTCTGGGCGTAGCGTATCTCCACACAATTTTGTATGTACCGTTCAAGACATTTGCTACTATCGTGAACAATATCAAATACCAAACACCTGGAGAGTATTTTTGCATTTCAACAAAGTCTAGACCAAATCTTACAAATAGTGCGTTTAGACCAGCTAATATCAGCAGCAAACAATCTATGAGGAATAAAATGTGGTTTCTTTCAAGTCTAAATTGTCCTGTTTTGTTTTGTTCACTCGTTCCTTTCTTCAAATCTCAGGTACACCTCCAGGCATATATCTTATCTTTCCACCAAGTTTTGAGAACTTTTCAATCACGTTTTCATATCCTCTGAATATGTGTTCAACTTGTGTAACTTCAGTCTCACCTTCCGCAGCAAATCCTGCAATGACGAGTGCGGCAGTTGCACGTAAATCGGTCCCCATGACCGTTGTACCTTGCAATTTCTCAACTCCATTTATGATTACGGTGTTTTCCTTTATCTTTATGTTGGCTCCCATTCTAACAAGCTCACCAACGTGTGCAAATCTGGTCTTGAAAACATTCTCAGTGACCATACTCGTTCCTTGCGCTAACGATAAGTATGCGATCATCTGTGGCTGGAGGTCTGTTGGAAAACCCGGATATGGGAGAACGTCTATGTCACATCCTCGCCACTTATTCCATGACTTTATTTCAACAAAGTTCTCCCCCTTTTTCACTATCGCACCAGCTTTTTCCAACGCTGCCCAGAGTGCATCAAGATGTTCAGTTCTAACGTTTCTTACGATTCCCTCTCCACCAGTCGCCAGGATCCCTATAACATATGTACCTGTTTCTATCCTATCTGGAATAATTGTGTGCTCACATCCGTGAAGTCTTTTGACACCCTTGATCAAAATCCTGCTTGTACCAGCTCCACTGACGTCTGCACCCATTTCATTTAATAATGATTGTAAATCTCCAATTTCTGGTTCCATGGCAGCATTTTCTATTACCGTTGTGCCTGGAAGAACAGCGGCTACGGACATTAAATGTTCAGTTGCGCCAACACTCGGAAAAGGTAAGTAAACAGTTACATCTTCGGACTTATTTCCTCTTCTGGATAAAATTTCTCCATGGTCATAGCTGACATCGAATCCTAGTTTTTTAAGTCCCTCTATGTGGAAGTCAACCGGTCTAACGCCAATTGCACACCCACCGGGGAGCGGAGTACTCGACTCTCCCATCATAACAGTGATGGGGCCAAGCACGTTAAATGAAGCTCTCATCTTTCTAACAAGTTCATATGGGACGTGAGTATGCAATATTGGACCAGAAACCTTTACTGTTCCCGTATCTCTTTCAAATACCACGTTCTTACCCGCAGTTCTGAGGATATCTATCATTGTCTCAATATCGGACAAAACTGGAATTTTATGCAGCACTATTTCCTCATCTGTTAGTAATACCGCGGCCAATATCGGTAATGCAGAGTTTTTTGCACCTGAAATCTCTACCTCACCTTGTAAAACAGATTTTTCTACAATTATAGAGCCCATAAGGATAACTCCCTTCGCATATTACTATAGTTGTATCACTCGGGTCGTTTTATGAAGGACAGTGTTTAAGTGTTTATCTGCACGTTGATGTACACTTGCAAAATATGAGTTACTGAACCGAGTCAACCAAGTCTTCGAGGCTTGTTGAATCATCCGGATAGCATGCATATTTTACCGCTGCATTGATATCGTGCAATGCGATAGCATTTTCTATTCTCTCTTTTACTTTCAGGCTATTCTCATGGTTGATTTCAGTTAAGAGAACGAGGAATTTGTCTTCTGAAGCCCTCCCAACACTATCGAGAGGTACTCTAACAAGTTCTTTCAACAACTTTCCAACTGTTAGCAATGCTTGTTCTCTCTCTATTTGCGTCAACTTCTCGAAACCTTCTATCGTTACTGTAACCAAGGCATACCCGAAGTTTTCTTCGAATGCCTTCTGATGGTAGTATGATATGAGTTTCATCATATGTTCATTTGAATACACGCGCGTTAACGGATCAATCATCCTTTTAGTTCCTACATCTTTGATAAAGTCGTCGAATGCTTCAAACTGCTTTTTTACAATCGAAGAATATTCGTTGAGTAGCAGTTCCAGTTCGTCATTTTTCAACTTTAAACTGGATATCTCGTCTTCGAGTTCCCTAACTTTTTGAATTAACTCTTCTTTTGTTAAGTCCCCATAGTCCATATTTATTCCCCCTTGTCTGTAGTAGCACCCGAGTAATCTTGGTACTCTTCCAGCAGTACAACATAATTTGAAATCTGTGGTATTTCTGGATAAAATACGTTATTTTCGTACTTACCTATCGATAAGTTATTAGCTTTTAGCAATCTACCGTATTCGAAATATTCTGATAAATAAATTTTCCCTGATACTTGTACGTTTGGATCCGGAATATCTATCTTCAAGTTGCTGTAATATCCGACCGTACTAATGGATGTAGACTCTATAGTAACAGGAAATTCGCTCTCCCACCATTTTACAACGTATCCAACTTTACCTGTTTTTTTCACAAATCCTATAAGTCTGCCATCTTCGGCACTAATAATGACACCCTTTTTATCTAAATTTCTGACGTATAGTCCTTCCAAATCCACACTTAGCACTTCTAAACCATTTGATTCTTGATTGAAAAGATATACATTTTGAACAACAACTGTATGTGAGAATCTGTCTTCAAGGTAGTTCTTTACACTGTACATGGGAATGGATACAGAGTATAGTGCTGTATGAATTGTTTCAGACAAATAATTGTGCGTGAATACATCAACAACAAATATAGTGAGAAGTATCATAAACGCTATTGCTAATGTATGAGTATTCATTCGACACTCTTCAACCTCGCCAGTATGTCCATTTTGTCGAGTACCATTCCAGCGCCTTTTGCTACACACATCATTGGGTCCTCGGCACCGTGTACCTCAATACCTGTTTCTTTAGATATCAACTGAGCCATGCCTCTAAGGAGTGATCCGCCACCGGCTATGATAATACCTTTTTCTGTAATATCGGCAACAAGTTCTGGTGGTGTCTTTTCTAAGGTTGATTTCACTGCTTCTACAATTTGCATAGCGGTTGGTCTTATTGCCTCACGTATTTCTCCGCCAGTTAACGCAAGTTTCTTTGGTAGTCCTGATGAAAGTTCTATTCCTACAATATCCGTTTGGAGTTCATCGAATTCTTTCAGTGGATACACGTTTCCTATCTCAATCTTTATTCTCTCACTAGTTCTAACTCCGATCGTCACTCTATAGACCTCACGGACGTACTGTATAATTGCTTCATCAAATTCATCACCCGCAATACGTATGGAGGACCAAGTAACTATCGAACCAAGAGATATGACGGCTGTCTCAGTGGTACCACCACCGATGTCGATCACCATGTTTCCTTGAGGATCTTCGACAGGCAAGCCGGCACCAAGTGCGGTCGCCATAGGTTCTTCAATTAAGAAAACTTTCTTCGCGCCAGCCTCTTTTCCAGCTCTCAGTAGCGCGCGGCTTTCAACTTCAGTAACACCGACTGGCACACCTATTACAACACGTGGTCTGAAAAATGAAAAGCTCTCCTGAGCTCGACTTATGAAGTACATCAACATTGCTAATGCAACTTCGTAATCAGCGATTACACCATCTTTCAATGGCCTTATGGCTTGAATGAACGATGGTGTTTTGCCTATCATCTTCTTAGCTTCAGCACCTACTTTTATTATCTCATTATTATCCCCATTTATGGCAATCACGGAAGGTTCATTTATAACTATTCCCTTCCCTCTCACATATACTAGTGTGTTAGCGGTACCAAGGTCTATTCCAAGATCCAATCTTCCAAACATCAGTACACTTCCCTTCTTACTATCTTTTCAAATAGTTCAAGTGCCTCTTCTATTTTCTCAATATTTCGGCCTCCAGCTTGGGCAAATGTCTGACTTCCTCCACCACCACCATCGAGTACTTTCGATACTAACTTTGCTATGTTGCCAGCACTGTAGATGGCAGTAAGTTCTTTCGGCACTTTTACGGTCAGAACTATTCTATCATTTAATTTGGATATTAGTAGTACTATTCCATTTATCCTCTCCGAAATTTCATCTGTCAGTTCTTTAAGGATAGCTGCATCCACATCGTTGAGTACCGCAGATAGATATTTAATACCTTCAAAAGTCATTGAATTATTGATGATTTCATCTATATTCACCGATTTCTTCTTTACATTCATAAGTTCCGATTGTAAAGATTTGTTGCTTTCCAAAAGTTTTTTGATCTTTTCAACGATTCCATCTTCTGGAACCTCGAGTAATTCTTTGACTTCTGCAATCTTTTCTTCCAAACTTCTAACAAATTCAAGCGAGTTCATACCAGTTACTGCTTCAATTCTCCTAACACCTGCACTAACAGCACTTTCGGATGTAATCTTGAAGAGTCCAATTTCTCCCGTGTTTGAAACATGCGTTCCACCACATAACTCCTCGCTGAAGTTTGAAACCTTTACTACCCTGACAAAGTCACCGTACTTTTCATCGAACAGTGCCATTGCCCCATCCTTAACTGCTTCATCGTAGTTCTTAACTTCTGTTACAACCGGGTGGGTTGTCAAAATAATTCTATTTACTATGTCTTCCACTTTCTTAATTTCTTCACCAGTAAGGGAATTGTAGTGTGTAAAGTCAAATCTTAGCCTCGATGGTTCTACGAGAGATCCAGCTTGTCTCACATGACTCCCCAAAACGTTTCTTAACGCTGCATGAAGTAGATGTGTGGCAGTGTGATTTCTCATTGTTGCCTTGCGCGTCTCTTCGTCAACTTGAGCAGTAACCTTGTCACCAACCGATAGCTTTCCAGTGAGTTTGCCTCTATGTACGATTACATTTTCAACAGGTGAATACGTGTGTTCTACTGTGAAATTACCAACTTTATTGTAAATACTACCAATGTCAGCAACCTGCCCACCTTTTTCTGCATAAAATGGTGTTACATCTAAAACTATTTCACACTCACAATCGTTTGCAGCATCCACAAATGCTTCTTTGACTTTTATTTTTTGAATTGCTGCCTCCGACTTCATTGTATCATACCCTACAAAAATGCTTTCCAAACCTAAATTTTCATAACCACTTCTCTGCGCAAATTCAACCTCACCTTGTGCCTTTCTAGATCTTTCCCTTTGCTCTTGAAGATATCCTTCAAAACTCTTTTCGTCTAGGTCATAACCATTTTCCTGTGCAATATCTCTCAATATGTCGATTGGGAATCCATACGTATCGTACAACTTGAATGCATCTTCGGATGTTATTTTTCCGTTTGTTGCAATTATCTTCTGAATAAGATCCAATCCTCTTGAAAGGTTATTTATGAATCTGAGTTCTTCATTTCTAACGATGTTTTCGACAAATGCTTGCTTTTCTACAATTTCCGGGTATACCTTGCCCATCTTTTGCACAACGCTATCTACTATTTTGTATAGGAATGGTTCCTTCGCGCCAAGTAATGTACCGTGGCGTAATGCCCTTCTGAGTATTCTCCTTACCACGTAACCTCTACCTTCATTTGATGGAAGCACTCCATCAGAAATCATGAACGTCACTGACCTGACATGGTCTGCAATTACTCTTATTGATATATCTTTATTGGAATCTTGCTTGTATTTTACGTTAAGCACATTTTCAATATTCTCGATGATTGGTATGAACAAGTCGGTATCAAAATTCCAATACACGCCTTGCATCATTGCAGATATTCTTTCAAGTCCTGCACCGGTATCGATATTTTTTCTCGGTAGTGGATGCAAATTCCCTTCTTCATCTTGGTAGAATTCTGTGAAAACCAAATTCCATATCTCGATGAATCGCCCATCTGTATTTGCTGGCGTCGGTTCTTCACCTTCCGGTGCCTTTTCTTCTCTCCCAGTATCGTAGAATATCTCTGAACAAGGTCCGCAAGGTCCCGTTGGACCAGCTGGCCCCCAGAAATTGTCATCTTTTCCCAGTCTCAATATCTTGTGAGCTGGTATACCCAAGTTCTCCCAAATACTGAACGAGGCGTCATCATCTTGATAGATGGAGACCCAAAGTTTCTCTTCAGGCATGCCAAGGACTTGTGTAACAAATTCCCAAGCCCACTCGATCGCTTCTTTTTTAAAATAATCCCCGAATGAAAAATTGCCCAGCATCTCGAAAAATGTATGATGTCGTGGCGTTCTTCCCACGTTTTCTATATCGTTTGTTCTAACACATTTTTGGCAAGTTGTTGCCCTCAAGTAAACTGGATCAACTTTCCCCCAAAATATCGGTTTGAATGGCACCATACCTGCAACTGTGAACATAAGCTGTGGATCATCGGGAATCAAAGAAGCACTTGGTAACCTCTTGTGCCCCTTTTTTTCAAAAAAGCTCAGGTATTCTTCTCTTATCTCCTCACTAGTCATGAATCTCAATTAAAGCACCTCCAATTACTTTGCCATCTACCAATCTAGTTAATTTCAATATTTCCATTATAGTTAATCTCAATAAAAAATCTGAAGAATTATATACATAATTGGTGTTATAAAAAGCAGACCATCTATCCTGTCAAGAATCCCACCATGTCCCGGCATGAGATTGCCTAGGTGTTTTACACCGTAATGTCGTTTTATAGACGATTCAAATAAATCACCGAACGTATCGAATATACCAGTTACTATCGACAAGAAAATTGTGAATGGAAGAGAAAATTTCATATTTGCATTGAAAAACAAGTTTGCAAGATTTTGATAAAGAAGGATGTATAAGAACGTGCCAAATATGCCTCCGAAAAATCCTTCCCAACTCTTGTTTGGACTGTAATAACTGTGCAATTTATGTTTCCCACCGGTAGATACACCGAACGCATATGCGAAACTATCGTATGCCCAACTCAATGTAAGAGTAAGCAGCGCTATCGCGGCCCCATAAAGATCGTATATCGGTAAGAAGAACGACAAAAGGAAACTGACATATATCAAAGCAGTTACATAGGCAAAATGTGCTTCGGTTACTGCCTCTTTATCTTTGACTTTTGATAATGTCAAAACGCTTCCCGTTATGTAGAGTGTAGCCAACAGTTCCATAGGATTATCTCTAAAAGCTACACCATACAATACTGGGTAGAGCGTAACTACCGCAGTGTACATCACCACAAGACTCATTCCGTGCTTCTTAATGACGGTGAAAAACAATTCTGAAGCACCTATCATTACTATTGTTGCAACGAGACCAACTAAGCTCGAATATGATACGAAACATAACAGCACAAAAGGCGCAACTACTAACGCACTTATAAGCCTTTGAACAAATTCTTTCTTAGGCGATTGCTGGTTGTTATCTTTATCCATTCCTATTTAACCCCCCGAATCTTCTATCACGGCCTTGGTAGGCTTCAATTGCTCTTTTCAACTCTTCCTCGCTGAACTCAGGCCAAAGTAAATTCGAAAAGTAAAACTCACTGTAAGCTATTTCCCAAAGAAGGAAATTGCTTATTCTCATCTCTCCCGAGGTGCGAATGACTAAATCCGGGTCAGGTACGTCGGGTGCATATAGATAATTCCTAAATGTCTGTTCATCTATATGGTGATTATCTTCATTGAGCATATTCTTTACAGCATCGACTATTTCTGACCTTCCACCATAGTTAATTGCCAAAATTGCTTGTATTTTCCCGTTGTCTTTCGTTTTTTCTTCGTATTCAAAGCACTTTGCTTTTACATTGTCCGGTAGTTCTTCAAGCCTCCCGATGAATCTCAATCTAACATTCTCTTTGTTCATCCTTTCGTAGAATTCTTCAATCTTTTCAACCAAGAGATTGAATATGAAATTTATCTCTTCTGGTGGCCTTTTCCAATTTTCTGTTGAAAACGCATAGAACGTTGCATGCTTGACACCAATATTCGAACACCATCTAACAACGTCTTCTATTTTGTAAGTTCCCATATAATGACCGTATGTTCTTGGTTTGCCTTGCTTTTTTGCCCACCGACCATTGCCATCCATGATAAACGCAATATGTTGAATATGTTGAGGGAGATCAGAAGTTATCTGTTTTTTTTCAAACATCAGAATTCCATAATCTCCTTTTCTTTATTCTCGAAAAGCCTGTCGAGTTCTGCAATGTATTTGTCAGTCACATTTTGGATTTCTTTTTCGATTTTTTTCTCATCATCTTCCGAAATTTCTCCGTCTTTTTTCTTGTCTTTCACTTCTTTAAGCACATCTCTTCTGATATTTCTGATTGCAATTTTACCTTCTTCAATTATTTCTTTGGCTTTCTTAACCCATTTCTGCCTCTGTTCGGTTGTGGGCGAGGGAAAACTTATCCTCACGACGTTACCATCGTTAATCGGTGTGAGTCCCAAGTCACTTGCAAGTATCGCCTTTTCAATTGCGCCTAGTAAGTTTCTCTCCCACGGTTTTATAGATATCTGTCTTTCTTCGGTCGTAATTTGAGCAATTTGAAGTACAGGAGTTGGCGTTCCGTAATAGTCTACTTTAATATCTTCCAATACTGCAGGTGAGGCTCTTCCAGTTCTCAAATGTTTTAATTCTTCCGAAATCTTTTCCACCGATTTTTTCATCTTCTCTTCCGTTGACTTAACATAATTACCAGCCATAAGTTCACCTCCATCTGCTTTTACATGCTTCTGTCTTTGTGTTGAAAATCTATACATTCATATCCTATTGATGTTACTTATGCACATCGCAGTTACACCTTTCATATCTGATTCAGGATAAACGTTGTTTCCGGACTTGAATTTCACAGAAACAGGGCACCTCAATACTGATTCAAGTGATGCAATTATCTGTTCCCTATATTCCCTAAGTCTAATTGGCGAGATTACAACACAATCTATCGAAGATGCGAAGTATCCTCTTTTGTTTATATCGTTCATAACAAGCTGAAGCATCTCTAAACTCTTTCTACCATTGTTCTCTTCATTTTCAGGAAAAAGTGCACCAATATCCTCTTTGTAAATCATACCAACCAAACTATCTATTATCGCATGTGTTAGTACATCTGCATCGGAATGACCAGACAGTCCCAATTTTGAATCTATTTCAATACCACCGATGATAAGTTTTCTTCCCATCACAAGTGGATGTGTATCCCAGCCGATTCCAGATAAATTCTCGTAATCACAGAATTTTTCAAAACGTTTGAGTTTAGGATGTGCCGATTTCACCTCGTGAAATCCAAAACTTGTAAAAAGTTTTTCGTCGGATGTATCAGCTATTATTTTCTTGTACCTATTAGATTTTATAAAATTATATAACAAGAATTCCTTCGTTTCTCCATACAACGACACTATGTATAAATCATCCACAGAAAAGTCTATTAGAAGTCTTTCGATGATGTATATCATCTTTGATCCAACTGGAAATATCTTAAGGCCAAGAACTTTAAACCATTTTTGATATCCACGCCTGAAAACTGACTTATCACCGTACAGTAGTACGCCTTTTATTTCTTCTCTTTCTTGCATAACTATAGCGTTAGATTTTATGAAAGGTGGAATATCATCGTCAAATGCCTCTTTTATATACCTCACAGCGTTTTTTCCAAAAAGTTCGTCGTAAAATTCTTTCTTGTCTAAATATACCATGTTCACTACTTGATCTATATTTTGACCAGTTATTTTGACTTGTTCCAATGTATCACCCCTAACATAGGTTATGAACGCCTAACTCTGTATAATAGACTTTTATTTCATAAATAGATAAGTTATTATTAGCAGCGCAGCTGTGAGGAGTATCGTTGTTATGAATGCAATTAACAGTTCACTCCCCGTTGACGAAGGCACCTCAACTCTTATATTCATCTTACCATCTTCCCTTTCCTTACCAGAGACATCACGCCTTTTCTTCTTCAAAAAATATGTTTCATCGCTTAGTATTTTCAGCGAAGGGCTTATCAAAGCCTTTGCAATAATGCCATCGAAGAGTTCAACTTTAATCAAAAACAGTGTATCATCTCTAATTTTCACTATTTCTTTACTGATCAACGTTGCCTCAATAGAACTCTTGTTTTTATCAAAATTTGGTATATTATTTACTATATCTTTTACTATATCTTTTTGGAATTTTCCTGGATCTAATATTACAACAGGTAATCTATCTTCGACATCGAATTGGACGATCGAGGTACCGTTTATCGGATCTATCACCGGAAAAACTTCTGGAAGTTCGGCAATGTCTGGCCTTGAATAGATCTTCTTGATATTTTCATCACCGAAACTATCGTAAACGGTTGAAAAAGTTAGAGTTGAATATTCCTCAAGAGACATCCCTTGAGTCCGTACAACAACGTCCATTTTTGGACTCCATTCTTCAAAAAGGTTCTGAACAACTATTCTTATTACCTCGTTATCCGATTCCGATATCGCAGTTGAAAATTCTATTCCGAGAGGTATTTTCCCTCTTCTGTTCATCATGTTGTTTATATAGGCAAGAAAAGCTAAAGTTACATCATAAACTCCTGTAACTTCCTTTAACTGGGACCTAACCCCCTCGATTTTTTCTTTAAAATCACTTAAATTCTCCTCAAGTGTTATTTCATCTAGCATATTGGAATACCTCAATGGTACAACGATAAAATCGTATTCCGGGGCATTGTTGGTCTTTCCAAAAAAATAACCAACTATATCTTCTGCTGTGCCCTTGCTACGTGCTCTGACCTTTATGAAATAAAGATCCAATCTCATTTCCCCCTTGCTAACCAAATATTACTTGTCAAACAATTGACAAATATACCAATTAAATATAATATCCACCGCTTGCGAGCTTTGTACTCTTTGGTACGATCCTGTCGTTACCTACTACAACATTCTTTCCGATCTCACAATCTTCTTCTATGATACTATCCATGCCAATGACTGTTATGTGTGAATCATATACTTTTCTGTCGTAGGTACTTTCGGCAAAATTACCTATGCCAATCTTACATCCATCTTTTATCACAGTATTTTCAGATATTATCGAATCTTCTATGACAACATTCTTTCCTACAACAACCCTTGTCATGATCACGCTATTTTTTATAATGCTTCCTTCACCGATTGTAACACCTTGAGAGATAACACTGGCATCTACAGTACCATAAATCTCGCATCCTTCACTGATTATGGAATTCCTTACAGTTCTTTCATCAGATATGTAAGCAGGTTGCATTTCTTCGGATTTTGTATAAACGCGCCAATTGGGATCATAGAGATTGAATGGAGGAATTGGCCGAGTCAACTCCAAATTTGTCTCCCAGTAAGAAAGTATCGTTCCAACATCTCTCCAATAACCTTCAAATGGGAACGCGTATACCTTTTCCGTTGAGAGAATTTTCGGTATCACGTTCTTCCCAAAGTCGTGTTCGCTCGTCTCATCTTTTGCATCTTCTATCAAGACCTTCCTTATGAAATCCCACGTAAAAACATATATGCCAAGTGATGCCAAATTGGACTTCGGTTCTTTTGGTTTCTCTTGGAATTCCACTACTTTGTTATCTATGTCTGTGACCATTATACCGAATCTGTGAGCTTCATTCAATGGCACTTCCATGCAAGCGATCGTGGCTACTGCGCCTTTTGATATATGATAATATACAAATTCGCTGTAATCCATCGAGTATATGTGATCTCCGGACAGTACAACGATATATTCAGGTTGATGTTCATCAACAAATTCTATGTTTTGGTAGACCGCATCAGCAGTCCCCTTAAACCATATGCTTTCAGTCAGCGTCGAATAAGGTTGAAGAATGGTCACCCCGCCACCTTTTCTATCGAGATCCCATGGCTTGCCGATTCCTATGTGTCTATTCAACAAATGCGGTCTATACTGAGTTAGAACGCCTATGCTATATATACCTGAATTAACGCAATTGCTCAATGTGAAATCAATTATCCTGTATTTTCCACCAAATTGTACGGCTGGTTTTGGTATTTTTTCGGTTAAAAATCCCAACCTAGTTCCTTGTCCTCCTGCAAGTATTAATCCCAATATATTCTGCATAGCATCATCTCCCCCATATGCTTTTTAGACCTATGCTATATGACCATCCACTTTTCCAATACAACAGGTTCGAAGTCACCGACTAACACCTGTTCTGCCCTAATCATGCAGTTCTTATCGACAATCGCGTTCTTTACCAATGCGCCTTCTTCTATAATTGAATCTTGCATGATTATAGAATTTTCGACACGTGCACCTGCTTTGACTATAACTCCTCTGAAGAGTATTGAATTTTTGACAATGCCGGATACTATACAACCATCTGAAATCATAGAATTGGAGACCTTTGCCGTACCTGTGAACTTTGCTGGGGGATAGTCTTTCAATTTTGTATATACTCTACCATATTTTATGAAGAGTTCCTCGCGGAGCTGCTTGCTATTGAGTATTTCCATGTTTGTTTTGTAATATTCATCTATGCCTTTCTTTACGTTGCGCCAATATCCATTAAATTCATAAGCATAGACTCTCAATTTTGAAAGGTTGGGAATTATGACATCCAAAAGTAGATCGTACTTACCAGACGGAACGGTATCGTACAATAAATCGAGAAGTAGGAATTTATTTATGAAATATATGCCTAAAAATGCCTTTCGTGCTGGAGGATTATCAATCTTTTCGTGAATTTCGACTATCCTGCCGTCTTCGTTTGTTACCACGGAACCATACTGCGTCATATCGTATGTTTCATCGAGTTCTTTAACCACCAATGTAACGTCTGCACCTTTTGCAAAATGGAAACTGAAGAGATCATTGTAGAGCATTTTATATATGTGATCTCCTGAACCTATCAAAACGTAGTCTTCATCGCCTCGTCTGAGAATAGTTGTGTTTTGGAATATCGCATCGGCAGTACCACGATACCAGTATTCACCCGTCATGCCTAAGTACGGTTGGAGAATGTACAGACCACCATTTTTTCTATCCAAATCCCACTCTTTTCCGGAACCAAGGTGGTCCATGAGACTTCGAGGATTGTATTGTGTCAGCACACCCACTTTGTAGATTCCGGAATTAACCATATTGCTCAAAATGAAATCAATTGCCCTGTATTTACCAAAAACGGGCAAAGCAGCACTCGCTCTTTTGTACACTAACTTTCCAAGCGCATCACTCTTTCCACCAGCCAATATGAGCCCGAGAGCTTTCATCCTATCACACCCCTTTGGATAGTGTGGGAAAATTTCTATCTCTTGCAGTCTCTTACTATTTCTTGAGCATTATTGCGACTCCGGAACTCGTACCTATCCTTGCAGCACCTGCTGAGATCATCTTTATCGCATCTTCGTATGTCTTTATTCCACCTGAAGCTTTTACTTCAATTTCTCCATCCACTGCCCATCTCATGAGTTGAACGTCTTCGAACTTTGCACCTGAAGTACCAAATCCAGTGGAGGTTTTAACGAATTTAGCACCTGCCAATTTTGATAGCACGCAAGCTGCAATTTTCTCTTCATCACTCAAATAGCATGTTTCAATTATCACTTTAACGGGTACCTTCGAGGCACCAACGATAGCCCTTATATCGTTATAGACATATTCATAATCACATTCCTTTAACTTTCCAACGTGTATGACCATGTCTACTTCATCTGCACCGTTCTCTACTGCCCACTTTGTTTCGTAGACTTTTGATTCCGTGCTCGTTACTCCCAAAGGAAATCCTATAACAGTGACTGTTAATGTGCTGGAGCCTTTGAGCATTGAAGATACGAGAGGAACATAAGAAGGATTTATACAAACTCCTTTGAAGCTATACTCTAATGCTTCCTTGCAGAGATTTTCAATTTCATCGCTTGTCGCGGTAGGTTTCAAATTGGTGTGGTCTATGTACTGACTTATCATCAAATTTGATTCGTCAAATACAACGACCTCGGGCTTGTAAGATTCCTTGAAGAGTGTAACTTTTTCTGTAACCGCTTTCTTTACATCCATAACGAACTCTCCTCCTTCTTCGAAGTGAGCATCCTTTTTAGATCACATCTTCATATATTCTTTTATCTTCCTATTTGTTTCCTTTTTCTTTATCTCCTCGCGTTTGTCATAGTTTTTCTTACCTTTTGCAATGGCTATTTCGACTTTAACGAGTCCGTGTGCATTCAAATAAATCTTCGTTGGTACAACAGTGTAACCTTCTTGTCTTATCTTTCCCCAAATCCTGTCAATTTCCTTCCTGTGAAGCAATAATCTTCTCGGCCTTTCCGGATCATGGTTGTATATGTTACCAAATTTGTACGGCGGTATGTGCAAATTCAGCAAGTATATCTCTCCGTCTTTTACTCGGCAAAAGGAATCTTTGAAGGATGCACCATGTTCTCTCAGTGACTTAACTTCTGTACCAAAGAGTTCTATACCGGCTTCGTACGTTTCATCCAAAATGTAATCTGTGTAAGCTTTCTTGTTTGTGGCAATTATTTTCATCCAAATTCCCACCCTACATCTTCATAGTAATTTATCTCACCGTCAACTACTTCTGCTACGTCCATACGTGCTCTCGAATATCTCTTATCCCTCAAGAAATATTCCGCAAGCGTAGATATCCTTCTATACTTTTCCGCATCAACTCTTTCAGAAGGTCTTACTCTCTTGCCTGTACCAGACTTGACTTCGATGAAAATATAGGTATCTCCTTGTTGAGCAATAATATCTATCTCGCCAAAACGCGTCTTATAATTGTTGGCAACAATTTTGTACTTCTTATCTCTCTTTAAAAAATCTATGACCATCTGCTCAGCTTGCTTCCAATCGATGTTATTCTCACCCATAGTTCTTTGAAGCTTCCAGTTTTTGCTCTGTCTTGTTTGTCTTATCCATCCTATCCGTAAATGCCTGGTACTTTTATGAGTTTATCTACTTTATCCGGAAAATTGGCAGCAATGCCTTCTATGTTATCAAATCTCTGAGGTACGTTATCTCTCAACTTAGCTACGTCTTCTATCGGTGTATACATTGGTTCTAGCCCTTCCGTATCCACCTCGGAAAGTATCTCAAAGTATCCTATTATCTCTTGTAAATCATTTTTCAACTTCTCTTTGTTACTGACAGTTAGGCGCGACAAAGTGGAAAGATGCTCTACGAGTTTATCATCTATCCTTATCGACATGTCTGAATACCTCCTTTAAGTTCTCAACATCTTTTGCATCTTTGACAACTGCGATTATATTCTGCTGAGCAACTGTCCTGTAAACTTCATTCCTGTATATCTTTACCGCAGCGGGAGCTATTATGCCTAATTTGACGACACCATTATCTACTTTCAATATTTTTACTTCCACATCGTCCCCAATTATTATGCTTTCCCCTATCCTCCTAGATAAAACAAGCACTACTGATCACCACCATAATTACTTTCATTTTCCTTCATCGATTCTTTACTGTCACTTCCTTCTGAACCACTCGTGTAACCACTTAGCGGATACTTTATTTCGTACTTCTCAAGGATTGTCTGACATCCTAACCCTGTCTTCAAGTCTATCAAGATTGGCGCTTTCAAATTCACAGTTGCTTCTTGTGGCTTACCTACAGGTATTGTTAAAATGCTCCAAACTACAATCTCAGACGGATCTTCTACTTTCAATATTTCTATATCCTCTTGAGACATCTGAACTTCGTAGTCTTCTAAAACCATCCAAGGATCTATAACTGGTAAGGCAACGTTATCGTCATCCAAGCTGACTAACCAAAGTATCGGTGCTGTTTCTTCCAATGATATTACGGTAAATCTTCTCAAATCTTCAAACCCAGGGATGCCATTTGGAAAAATTATAAATTCCTTGTCAGACAAATCAAACTCGCCCAATTTCGTTTTGTATCGCACGTTATCACCTTCCAACTATTTCTTCACTAGTCCTTTACTGACTTCGTGTTTTCAAATCTTGAACGTTGAATGTTACTCGTTGTACTGTTTTATATAGTGAATTATTGATTCATAAAAGCTTTCTGCATGTTTTGGGTCTTCAAACAGCTCGTGGTAACCGCCTTGGAATTCTCTAAGCGTTTTGTTTTCTGTTTTTAATTCATCAAAGAATTTTTTTGCACCATCTGGCAGTGTTACTTTGTCATCGGTACCTATGAGGATAGAAACTGGACAGACTATCCTTTCAGCTTGTTCATGGGCCAATTCTATGTTCTTCATCATACTCTTTGCCAGGCGTATGGATATTCTATCATGAACGAGCGAGTCCGATACGTACTTCTCGACCGCCGATTTGTTACGAGATAAAAGGTTTGGATTTATACCATTGTTCACAGTCAACGATGGTGCCAATACTGAAAAAATGCTCATCATTGCTTTCTGACTCGATTTCATTTCTATATTCAATGCAGGCGAGGAGATAACTAAATTGTTTACCTTCTGCGGCCTCAATTCTGTATATCTTATAGCGATCAGTCCACCAAGGCTGTGACCAAACATGGTAAAACGATTTACACTCTTTGTCAATTCATCAATTATCGCCACTGCATCTTCTATGGTAGTATTTCCCCTTTTCCCAGAACTCTTTCCATGACCCGGTAAATCAAATCCGATGGCACCAAAACCTTCTTTGATAAGCATGTCAATTAGTTTATCATATCTTCCTATATGCTCGCCCAAACCATGGACTATGAGTACCCATCCTTTTTGTGGTTCTCCCCTCTTAAGTGAGTAGATCATCGAATCCCCCCTATCTTACTTTTCTTATGATAACAACATGAAATTTCATTAAATTTTATCATTAAATTTTACTCGATTTTACTACAATGCGTGTCGAAAATTATACTATACCGTTGTTTGTCAAATTTTTCGGATAGTTATTACCCCTATCTTTTACGTCAACGATCCTTACCTCGTACTTTTTGTCAAAGAGTTTTGATATCAAAAATCCACCACCAGCAAGTGCAAGACCAAAAACGAGTGAGAATATATCACTCAATTTGAAGAAGTACCCAACGAGCACCCCTAGTAAAAATCCGCTTAACGGTATACCATAGAGTATCATTGCAAGTATAGCCTGATTATACTTTAAATCAACGATAACTGTGTCACCAACTTCGACCGTCTTTTCAGCATTCTCTTTTCTTACACTTATGTGCATATCTCCACTTTTTATCGAACAATTGCCAGACAAAGCACAAGCTGAACAAGATGCCTCTTCAGTTACCGCTTGCAAATAGATATATCTATCGTCAGTCTTTACAACTGTCATTACTTCTCTCATTTTTACCCTCCAAATGACTCCTTAACTTACCTTACTCTACATTCATCACTCTACCATCATCAAAAACTGATAATGAGGTTGTCCACCATCTAAGAACTCTAATTGCAAATTTGGATACTTCTTTTTTGTGTACTTTTCAACTATGGTTTGTTCAATTGGTGTTGTGTCTGATCCCACAAAAACTGTGAGTATCTCACGTTCCTGAAGATTACACTTCTGATATATCTTGTCGATCACGTTGACGAGATTCTTGTGATGTGCAACGAGCTCCTTACCAATGAAGCCGAGATACTCGCTCTTTTTAATTCTTTCTCCGCCGTACTTTGAGTCTCTGACTGCAATTGTTACCGAGATCGCAACAACTTTCGGAAGAATCTCTTCCATGCTTTTCGTTATCTCTTCAACCGTCTCGCCAGCTTTGTATATCATCGCCATTATGTTTTCCTGAACATTTGTAGTCTTTATTACCCGGACGGTGATTTCCTCTCCCGCAGCAACCTTTGCAGCTTGTTCCGCAGCCAATATAATGTTGGAATTGTTTGGAAATACTATGACGTTGTCTGCATTTGTTCTTCTGATAGCGTCTAGTAAATCTGCCATGCTTGGGTTCATCGATTGCCCACCTGAAATGATTTCGTCAACTCCAAGGTCTTTCAAAACTCTAGTAAGTCCTTTACCCGGGGAGACAGCTACGTACGCGATGGTCCTTCTTTCTTTCTTCCTGTATTTCTCACTAATCACATGTTCGTGTTGCTCTTTCATGTTGTCTATCTTGACCTTCATCAAATCGCCGTACTCCAAAAACTTTTCTATCACTCTACCAGGATTATTTGTGTGTACGTGAAGTTTTATAACATCGTCTTGAACAAAGAAGACGACAGAATCTCCTGTTTCGTTCAAATAGTCCTCAAGTTCTCCTTTGACAGCTTCAGAGATTGTCTTTTTAACGTTAACGATCAACTCGGTACAGTACTGGAAAGTTAGTTCTTCGAGATTGATAGATATATCTTCAGCAGGTCTCGTTTCCACACCAGATAGGTTTATAGTTTTGTCACCAAGGATGAACATCTTGAACCCTTGAAATATATAGTAGAGACCTTTTGCTCCAGCATCTACGACATTAGCCTCTCTCAACTTCGCAAGAAGGCTGGGCGTTTTCTTTACCGCATCGAATGATATATCCTCTATCTTCTCAAAAAGTTGCTCAAAACTCTCCAAGCGTGCAAGATGTTCGGACTCTTCATCGATCATTCTAACAACAGTTAGTATCGTTCCCTCGACTGGTCGTAAGACTGCCTTGTATGCAACTTGCCGCGCATTGCTCAATGCCTTTACAAAATCAGAAACGCTTATCCTGTTCTTCTTGTCTATCGCCTCGCAAAATCCCCTGAAGATCTGCGAGAGTATAACACCTGAATTGCCTCTTGCACCCATCAGTGTACCACGCTTTATAGACTCGAGTACATTTTTCAACTTTATGTCTGCAATGTTTTCCAAGTACTTACAGGCTTCAAGCATGGTTGAACTCATGTTGGAACCGGTATCACCGTCTGGCACAGGAAAAACATTGAGCGCATTTATCTCATCACGGTGCATCAACAAATTTTCGGCACCCTTCATAAATATGCCTTTCATCTCAACTCCATTTATTGTCTTTGTCAAAATATCACCTCACTTCAATCAACACAGTCACGCGACTTATTATCTGACACCAATTACATGGACACTGATGTCTGCATTTTCACAGTTTGCGTAAGATTTGAGTTTGTGCTGTACATTTTCTTCGATATTCTTTGCCACCTCAGTCACTTTTGTACCATATTCAACTTCAACGAATATATCGATCGTAATGTGGCCAAAGTCATCTTCCTCCACCTTGATCTTGCCCTCTTCGGAAGAGAACCATCTGGAAAACCAGTTGTCTGTTCCAATGCTGATAGGTCCATATGTTTCGATAACACCTAAATAAACTAACTTTCTAATCGCATTAACTGTGATCTCAATCTCACCATACTCGTTCTGAATTTTCATACTCTTTTCACTCCTTTCCGGATATTTTCTTTTACCTTCTCTTCAATGGTATTCCTGCTCAGTCCTGCATAAGCGATCAGCTGTTTCCTTGAACCTTGTGGAACAAATTGATCGCATATACCCATGTTATGAATTCTAATCTCACCGAGATAATCTCTGAAATGTTCGTTGATGTGAGATATCAATCCCTCACCAAAACCACCAGCGACTGTACCTTCCTCAACAGTAAATATAAATGTATGCGTTGATATGATTTTAAGTATTGCATTCGCATCAAACGGTTTGACACTTCTAACGCCCAGTAACGTCCATTTGTTCTTTTGGCACATTTCCACATATTCCATTGATAGCGTTCCTACTGCAAGTATTGCAACGTCATTGCCTTCAACCAAAGTCTCCCACCTGAAGGGGCTGAAAAATTCTGTTGAATCTATTTTACCACAAATCTCATCTATTTTACCAGATTCGACATCTCGAGGATATCTGATCGCAATTGGCCCTTGAATTGTACCCATTTTCTGTAATACAAAGTACAACGTATTTGCCAGATCCTGAGCGTTCAATGGGGTCAATATCTTCATGTTTGGAATTGATCTCATATACGCTATATCGAATATACCATGGTGCGTTGGACCATCCGTTCCAACCAATCCTGCCCGATCTATTGCAAAAACGACGTTGAGATTTTGGAGCGCAACATCATGTACAATTTGGTCGTAGGCCCTTTGAAGAAAGGTTGAATATATGGCAGCAACGGGTTTGAATCCATTCATCGCCAGCGCGCCAGCATACGTGACAACAGATTGTTCTGTGATACCGAGATCTACGAACCTATTCGGAAATTCCTTTGAAAATTGTTTTAGGCCCGTACCATCTGGCATGGCTGCGGTAAGCGCGACTATTTTCGGGTCTTCTCTTGCGATTCTTACCAAGACATTACCAAACACATCGCTGTATGAGAACGTATTGGCTGGTTTCTCAAAGTCTCCAGAATCCGGATCAAATTTGTCTACACCGTGGTACTTCGTTGGGTTATTCTCCGATGGCATGTATCCTTTACCTTTTGTTGTAAACACAGTCAAAATAGTCGGATAAGAATAATCTTTTAGCATCTTTAAAGATTCTTCCAATGTATGTAAGTCGTGGCCATCGATCGGGCCGAAATGTTTTATACCGAGCGATTCGAAGAAATCTTGCCCTAAGAGTGCAACCTTTACTGTCTCTCTCACCTTTTTCAATTCAAATTCTACATTACTCTTTATGCCACGTTTTACTGCCTCTTTTATATTTAGATATATCTTGTTCGTTCGAAGATTTTCAAGCAATATAGATAAGCTGCCAACGTTTTTCGATATACTCATTCCGTTACTGTTTAGGATTATCTTTATCTTGGAATTCTGACTTTTTAATTGATTGAGTGATTCTAATGCCTGACCACTTGTTAACGCACCATCACCTATGACAACAACTACATTTGCCTGTTTTCCCTCTAGTTCAAGTGCCTTTTCTATCCCAAGTGCCGCTGCAATGGACGTTCCCACATGTCCGGTGCCGAATCTGTCGACAGGATCTTCAAATATATTAGTAAAGCCGGATATTCCACCAAACGTACGGAGTGTTCTGAATCTATCCCATCGGCCAGTCAACAACTTGTGTGTGTAAGATTGATGACCGGTATCCCAAATAATGTAATCTTCAAATGGATCAAAGACTCGATACAGTGCGAGTGTTAACTCCACTGTACCTAAGTTTGATGCTAAGTGCCCTCCGTTTTGAGATATGACAGAAATCATGTATCTTCTGATATCTTCGGCAAAATCGTACAACTCTTCATAGTTCATCTGCCGTATTTTGTTGATCATTTCCCTCTTTTGAGGATTTTCATCTAAGGTAGCCACATCTATCCCTTCATTCCTTAGGATTTAGAAAAAACACCTGAAAACAAATCACTTTATGACCTCTGTCTTCATGTACGGTCTTAGCACTTCTGGGACTGTGATCGAACCATCTGGATTTTGATAATTCTCCATTATGGCAACCAATGTCCTTCCGATCGCCAACCCAGACCCGTTGAGCGTATGTACGTAATTCATCTTTCCATCTTTTGCCCTGTATCTGATATTTCCTCTCCTTGCTTGGAAGTCTGTATCGTTACTGCAAGAGGAAATTTCCTTGTACCCGTTGTAAGATGGTAGCCATACTTCTATATCGTACGTCTTTGCTGCTGCAAAACCGATATCTCCAGTGCATAGTGTGATTACCCTGTAAGGTAATCCAAGTAATTGCAATATCTTCTCCGCATCGTGGGTCAACTGTTCAAGAGCATCAAATGAATTATCTGGCTTTGCATACCATACAAGTTCGACTTTTTCAAATTGGTGCTGCCTGATTAGTCCCCGTACATCTTTACCATAACTCCCAGCTTCCCTACGATAGCAAGGTGTGAATGCAGTATATTTCAAAGGCAGCATATCTTCGTCGAGTACATCCCCTATATGTAACGCTGCAAGAGACACTTCAGCAGTCGGTATGAGAAATAGATCGTCTCTCTCACAAGTGTATAACTCTTCGGAGAATTTTGGTAATTGTCCCGTCGCAGTAATCGTTTCTCTCTTAACTAAGTGCGGAACATTTACCTCTGTGTATCCGTTACTCGTGTGTACATCAAGCATGAACTGTGCTATTGACCTTTCCAGTTTTGCAATCTGACCAAACATCACGGTGAATCTTGAACCACTTAATTTTGAGCCCTTGTCGAAATCGAGCATGCCGAGGTCTGTACCTAGATCCCAGTGTGGCTTGGGCTCAAAATCGAATTTTCTTGGTTCTCCCCAACGTCTAATTTCCACGTTTTCTGTTTCATCTTTTCCGATTGGTACGCTTTCGTGTGGAGTATTAGGCACATAAAGAGCTAAGCTAAGCATCTGGGCTTCTAATTCATTTTGCTTTGCTTCCAAGTCTGCAATTTCGTCACCTACGGTCTTACTTTGAGTTATTAATTCATCTGCTTGCTCACTCTTGCCTTCTGCTTTTAGCCTCGCAACATTCTTAGAAAGCTCATTTCTTTTAGACTTCAGATTGTTTACTTGATTTAAATAGCTTCGCCATTCCTTATCCAGTGCAATGATTTGATCGATGATCTCGGTAGTCTGATTTCTCTTCTTTAGAGATTCGTAGAAAATCTCAGGCTGTTTTCTCAACAATTTTAGGTCTATCATCAGCATCACTCCTCGAAAAGTTTTTTTAAATTTTCATTGAATGGTGGATACACGACACCTTTTTCGGTTATGATTGCACTAACAAGTTCGTGTTCTGTGACGTCGAAAGCAGGATTGTATACTTTTACATTGTTTGGTGCAATTCTCCTACCAGCGCAGTTTGTGACTTCTTCGTGCGACCTTTCTTCTATGGGAATGTCGTTCCCACTTTCTATAGACAAATCAAGTGTACTTGTTGGAGCAGCTACGTAAAATGGTATACCATGCCTTTTTGCGAGAACCGCAACCATGTACGTCCCTATCTTATTCGCAACGTCACCGTTAGCTGCTATTCTGTCTGCACCAACTACTACTGCATTTATCTTCCCTTGTTTCATTACCCAACCTGACATGTTATCGCTGATGAGTGTTACATCAAATCCATCTTTCATCAACTCCCAAGCAGTTAACCGAGCACCTTGCAGATACGGTCTCGTCTCGTCAGCAAATACCTTTACATTCTTTCCTTGTTCCTTTGCAGCTCTCAGAACACCGAGTGCTGTACCATAATCAACTGTTGCAAGTGCACCTGCATTACAGTGAGTCAATACGGTAAATCCATCTTCAAGAAGTTGTGCACCGTTTCTGCCTATTGCCTTGTTTATTTCTATATCTTCTTTTGCTATCTTCATTGCCTCTTCCTCTATTACTTTAACCAATCCTTCATATTTTCCGTGTTCTATGAGTTTATTTTGCATCCTCTCTAACGCCCAGAAGAGATTAACCGCCGTAGGTCTCGTGCGCTCAAGCATCTCCTTTACATTCTTCATCTGCAAGAGTACTATATCATAGCTCGCACTCTTCTTGACCATTTCTTTGACTCCCAAGGCGTACCCAAATGCAGCAGCTGCACCTATCGCAGGAGCACCACGAACAACCATTTCTTTGATTGCCAATGCAACAGACCTATAGTCAGCACACGTAACATATACTTCTTCAAAAGGTAACCTTCTTTGGTCGATCAAAACGAGACTATCTCCAGTCCATTCCATTGTAATAGTCTTCAATTTCATATGAAACCCCTCCCGTGCCCTTATTTTATGATATTCAATCTTTAATCATTAAGCTTTGATCAATGCGATTTCTGAAGTACCGTTGAATCTTCATTTTACGATCGAACTTTTGTACCTTATCTCTATTTTCGACTTGGAGACAAAGTCGTTGAAATCTTCCGTAACCTGGTCATTTATGGCATCTTGCTTCTGCAATAACAGTTCCCTTTTTATATCGTCTTTGACTTGGTCAAGTGTCTTAGTTGTGCCTATTTTTACATCTTTGACCTTCACAACGTACCAATTATCCCCAACTTGTTGTACTGGTAAAAGGGCACCCTTAGGGGCACTTGTAACGTAAATCCAAATCTGCTGCGGTATTTTGGTTGTATCATTTTGATTGACAAGGGCATTTATGTATTCAGTTAGGCCATATTTCTTAACGATGTCTTCTACACTGCTGCCCTTGCTTAAGTCTTGCCTTATGCTCTCGGCAGTTAATTTGTCCTTTGCCTTGAAAACTGTCAAGTCATATTGCGTCGGTATAGTGTATTTCGATTTGTTTTCCTCGTAGTATGCCTTTATTTCATCATCACTGACCTTGATGTTTGAAAGGTATTTAGTGTACACATTTGCAAGTGCTAACGTATACCTTCTTTGAAAATACAGTCTTTCCTTGTATTCGTTAAGAGATCCCATTCCTAACTGTGCAAGATAATCGTTGAGTTGGTCTTCGGTCATCTTGAGGTCTGTAAGCATACTTTTAATTTGAGTATCCACATCAGATTTTGCTTCATCATCTTTCGGTGCAACGTCCAAAGTACCTGCAAATTGAACGAAGAGCAATTTCCTTATGTATGTATCAAGTACTTTCAGCCGGTACTTTTCAATTACTACCATACCTTCTTGGCTCGTCGTTAACACGTTGTAAAAAGTTTCATTCGAAGATTTGAGCTCGATTAGTAGTTTTTGCAAGTTTACTTCCCTATTCCATTCATCCATCGTTATGTTTGTACCATTGATCACTGCAACGATGTCATCTTGTGCAAAGAGAAAGATCGAAAGTATTACGAACATTAGAGATAAGAATCTTTTCACTTTTCATACCCCCTTGTGATATTCACTAAATTATCAACTAAATCGCTTTAGCCAATTACCTAAATGCTTGAACACTTACTTAACGACGATGTTTATCAGCTTACCTTTGACGTAAATTACATTTATTACCGTTTTTCCTTCGGTGGACCTTGCTGCTTGTTCAAGTGCTGCTTTCTTGACCTCGTCCTCGGTGGTTTCTACTGGTACAATCAATTTTCCTCTAACTTTTCCATTCACTTGAACAACGACGGTCATCTCCTCTTGTTCCAGCGCTCTTGGGTCGTATTCTGGCCACTTTTCACTGACTACGAGAGTGTCCTTTCCTAAATCGCTCCACATTTCTTCTGCCATGTGTGGTGCAAACGGTGATAGGATAAGTGCGATGTTTTCAGCGATCTCTTTCAGTAACTTGGTGTTTGGTCTTCCTACGTTATCAAGGTATTCCATCAATTGATTATTGAATTCCATTAGACCTGCTATTGCGGTGTTAAATTTGAACCCACCTTCTATATCTTCTTTTATCTTCTTTATCATGCTGTGTAACTTTCTTCTCAAAGATTTTTCCTCTTTTGTCAAATCAACAGAATTTTCATTATCTGAACTCAACAAATCCAATATCCTATAATAATTGTTCCAAAGCCTTCGTATGAACCTATTAACCCCTTCTACGCCTGCATCGTTCCATTCTGCATCTTTTTCGGGAGGTGCCATGAAGAGTATGTACATACGTAGCGTGTCTGCACCGTACTTTTCAATCATATCATCTGGCGAGACCACATTTCCCTTGGATTTACTCATCTTCCATCCGTCTTTGTATATCATGCCCTGTGTAAAGAGATTCTCAAAAGGTTCATCAAAATTCACGTATCCGAGGTCATTAAGTACTTTCGTAATGAAACGAGAATACAGTAAGTGCAGTACTGCATGTTCGACGCCACCTATGTATTGGTCAACTGGTAGCCAATTGTTGACATCTTCCGTTTTAAACGGCCTATCTTCCAATCTTGGATTGACATACCTTAGATAATACCAAGAGCTATCGACAAATGTGTCCATCGTCTCGACTTCCCTGTGTGCAGGTCCACCGCACTTTGGACACGTTGTGTGTTTGAACTCTTCGCTCAATGTGAGCGGTGATTGACCTGTCGGAAGAAACTCTACATTTTCTGGCAATCTTACCGGTAAGTCTTTTTCAGCCACGGGAACGATTCCGCACTTATCACAATATACAACTGGTATCGGTGCGCCCCAATACCGCTGCCTGGATATGAGCCAATCTCTCAATTTGTACTGAACACTTCTCTTGCCATATCCCTTTTCTTCTATGTATTTAGTTATCTCTTCTATCCCTTTTGAACTCTCAAGTCCATCAAATTCTCCACTGTTAACGATAATTCCTTCGCCTTCGTATGGCCTTTCCTGTACGTTCCAGTCGTCGTCTTTTGGTCTCACAACTTGTCTTATATTGATTCCGTATTCCTTTGCAAAATCAAAGTCTCTTTGGTCATGACCTGGGACTGCCATTATTGCACCAGTTCCGTATTCGTAAAGTATGTAATTTGCAACGTAGATTGGAATACGTTCTCCTGTTAGCGGATTTACCGCATATCTGCCTAAGAATACCCCTTCCTTCTTTGCTTCCAAACTCGTACGTTTAAATCTATCCTCAAGTGCAACTCTTGCCAAGAAGTCTTCAACTTCTGCCTTTTGTTCAAATGTAACGAGTTCTGAAACTAGTGGTGATTCTGGTGCAATGGCCATAAACGTTACACCGTATATCGTATCTGGGCGAGTGGTGAATATCCTAATTGTTTTATCCATGCCATCTATTGGGAAATCAACTTCAGCACCCGTGCTTTTGCCAATCCAGTTTCTCTGCATCGTTTTCACATGTTCCGGCCAGCCAGGAAGTTTATCAAGTCCGTCTAACAGTTTCTCCGCATAATCTGTTATCCTGAAGTACCATTGTTCAAGGTATTTCATCGTTACAGTTGTGCCGCATCTCTCACATTTTCCTTCTTTTACTTGCTCGTTTGCGAGGACAGTTTGACAACTCGGGCACCAGTTTACAGCACCAGGTTTTTTGTATGCAAGGCCTGCTTTGTACAACTTCAAAAAGACCCACTGCGTCCACCTATAGTAATCTTCCATGCATGTGATAACTTCTCTATTCCAGTCGTAGCTTATTCCAAGTTTTTTTATCTGTCCACGAATTATCTTTATGTTATCCAATGTCCACTTTTTTGGATGGATCTTGTGATCAATTGCAGCGTTCTCTGCAGGCAATCCAAAGGCATCGTATCCAAATGGATGGAGAACATTGTATCCCTGCATCCTCTTGTACCTCGCCACGATGTCACCAATCACGTAATTTTTTACATGTCCAACATGTAGTGTACCCGACGGATACGGGAACATAACTAGTGAATAGTACTTTGGCTTATCAGAATATTGTGGTGTATCAAAAACTTTTCTCTCTGTCCATACCTTTTGCCACTTTGCTTCTATCTCTTGCGGCTTGTATTCTTTCATCTTTGCTCCCTCCGTTTTTCCATTTTAATGTCGTTGAACTCATTGAATTATATCATAAAAACGGTCTTCTATAATTCTTTTGCTCTCATCAACTTTTGGATAAAATATCTAATCTTTGTACAATTATAATTATATCACAAAGTCATAGAGAACAAACGGATGGCACACTATGTGTTATGTAACATGATGTACTCGATACAGCTTGGTGAAAATGCACAGTTTTCTTTGTATCTCTCACTAAGTTAATACTTTACAGAATGTTCAAAAAAGTGTATGAATCAAAAGCATGGACCTTTGGTATAATTATGTTACACTAAACGTCACATGAAGGGAGTGATTCCAAGTGGAATATCCGAGTTATTCCGGCAGTCAACCACCATAAAGTCTAAAGAATAGAAGATGGGAGGTATTTAGATGAAAGTCAAACTCCAAGTTGACATCAAGAAACTTATCGAACGAGGCGATTTCAGGACACTTAAATTGTTACTTGAAGATCAAGATGCCAATGTTGTTTTTGAAATGATCGAAGAACTTGAAACTTCTGAAAAAGCTATAGTTTTCCGCCTTCTTCATAAAGATATAGCTGCGGAAGTCTTCTCCAAACTTGAGTCTGATGAACAATTTGAATTAGTCAGAATGCTCACCGATGAAGAGATAAAATCTATCATAAGAAGTATGGAACCATCCGACAGAGCAGAATTGCTCGACGAACTTCCTGCCGATGTTGTTACGAAATTGCTTTCTTTCCTGCCAAAAAACGAACGCGAACAGACCATAGAGATACTTAATTACCCAGATAATTCCGCAGGAAGACTCATGTCACCGTACTTCGTCTATGTCACAAAGGACATGACAGTTGAAAAAGCGCTGACTAAGGTGCGCAAGTTTGGAAAAGATGCGGATACAATTTATACGATTTTCGTGATAGAAGAAGATAGAACCCTTGCTGGTACGTTAGAACTTGAGGACCTGTTGTTCTCAGAATCAGAAGTACTCGTTGAGGAAGTCTATACACCAGCGCCCGCTTATGTAAAGACTACCACTGACCAGGAAGAAGTAGCAGAGCTCATGAAAAACTATGACTTGAATGCAATTGCCGTTGTAGACAACGATTTGCGATTAGTTGGAATAATCACGATAGACGATATCGTCGATATCATAGAAGAAGAAGCTACTGAAGATATCCATAAGATGGCTGGTATGAATGTGACCGCCACCAGTTATTTCCATACATCACCATTCGTATTCGTAAAGAACAGGCTACCTTGGCTCTTTGGCCTTTTGCTGTTACAAAGTCTAAGTGCATTGGTAGTTAGCCGGTACGAAAATGCCTTGGCTCTTTACCCAATTCTTGCAGCATTCATGGCAACGATGGTTGATGCAGGAGGAAATGCGGGAGGACAGAGTAGTACACTCATCATCAGGAGTTTGGCGCTGGGCGACATCGAGCTTAAAGATTGGTGGAAGGTATTTTTGCGCGAGGTTTATCTTGGGGCAATCATGGGTGCAGTGCTTGGAGTTACACTGTTTTTACGTAGTTTCATGATAACGTCCAATGTATCCATCAATTTCTCAGCAGGTGTTGCACTATTCCTGATAATGATATTTTCTAATGCTGTTGGAGCCATGTTGCCATTTGTAGGTAAGTTTTTCAAAATAGACCCTGCAGTGATGTCTGGGCCACTCGTTACCACAATAGCCGACCTTGCTGGAATGCTGATCTACTTTTCGATAGCAACTCTGATTTTGGGCATATGACCACAAAAAGTTCTAAAAGTTGTAGAGGTGGTGAGCCTTGTGGAAATCAAAGAAATCGAAGAGAAGTTGCTCAATGCAGTGGAAAGGTTAGAATCACATATCGAACAGTACGACAAAGACGTTGCTAAAATCAACTCCCAAATTGAAAAATTACGGAGTGATTTTGATTACCTTTTGTCTACTTTACGCACCACGTGGATCGTGTTAATTGTGATGTTTGTAGCTATAGCAATAACATGGTTTTTCCCATTTCAGGCCGCAACTTATGGATATCTTTCTCCAGATGACATACGTAGAAAGACTGTTTTTGTGAGTGTGGAAGCGTTAATATTCGGAATTGCACTGATTTTTGTATTGGCATCTACATTCTATGGGAGGTCTAAAGAATAATAAATGGATAAAATCATCGTAAAAGGTGCAAGAGTTCATAATTTAAAGGGTATCGATGTGGAGATACCTAAGAATAAGTTCGTAGTTATCACAGGGCTTTCGGGTTCAGGGAAAAGCTCACTTGCAATGGATACGATCTTCATAGAGGGACAGAGAAGATACTTGGAGAGTTTGTCAACCTACGTTAGACAATTCATAGGTGAGTTGAAGAAACCCGATGTCGACAGTATAGACGGACTTTCTCCTTCCATAGCCATTGATCAAAAAAGCGTGTCACACAATCCACGTTCAACTGTTGGTACAGTTACCGAAATATATGACTATCTGAGGGTTTTGTATGCTCAAATCGGTGTGCCACATTGTCCAAAGTGTGGAAAAGAACTTCAAAAAATGTCTGTCGATGAGATAGTCGATAACATCGCGAAGCATTTTGAAAATGAACGTGTTTTTATCTTGTCACCAATTGCACGTGATAAGAAAGGAACTTTTAAGGATGAATTTGAGAAGTTCATAGATAGAGGATACACACGTGTGGAAGTTGATGGTAACATATATCGTTTAGAAGAAGCACCTGAATTAAACAAAAACGTGAGACATAACTTGAACCTTGTAATCGATAGAATCATACCTTCGGAAAGCGATATTCACAGATTATTCCAGTCCGTTGAACTAGCTTTGAAGGAAGGTAACGGTTTTGTAATTGTCAGGAATGAAGAAGGCCATGAGCACCTTTATTCGGAAAAATTGTCTTGCCTTTCGTGTGGTTTTTCTATGCCAGAGATAAACGCAAAACTCTTTTCTTTCAACAATCCGTACGGTGCTTGTCCAGATTGTCACGGACTCGGATTCAAGTTGGAGGTAGACGAGAACTCACTTTTCGAGGAAGATAAACCGGTTACCGAAGGTTTAAAAATTGGTCACAAGTCAGATGGCTGGTTGACTCGACGTATGGAAAGGATAATTAACGATTACAAAGGCAACAAGAACAAACCATTCTCTGAACAGCCACAAGAGATAAAAGAAGCGATTTTATATGGCACGGAGTATTTTGAAGGACTTGTCGCATTGGTGAAGGAAAGGTATGAGGAATATACATCGGAAGACACAAGAGAATGGCTCGTTGAAAATTTCTTTGTGGAACGCACTTGTCAGTCTTGTAAGGGAAAAAAATTGAAACCCGAGGCATTGAGTGTTCTTGTAGATAACTTGAGCATTATAGATTTCACAGACTTACAAATTTCGAGAGAATTGGAAATTATACGCAATTTACCTAGCAAAATAACTCAAAAACAATACGAAGCAGTGAGAGAGTTGATCAACGAAATAGAAAAGAGGCTGGATTTCTTAGAAAAAGTTGGGCTCGGATACATTACATTATCGAGGAATGTTAGAACACTTTCCGGTGGAGAAGCTCAACGAATAAGACTGGCAACCCAAATTGGTTCAAAGCTAACGGGTGTTACATACGTTTTGGACGAACCAACGATAGGACTTCATCAAAGGGATAACGATCGATTGATAGATATGCTTAAAGAACTTAGAGATTTGGGAAACACAGTGATCGTTGTTGAACATGATGAAGATGTCATAAGGAATTCAGACTACATCGTTGATATAGGTCCAGGTGCT
Organism: Fervidobacterium sp. UBA5837; assembly: GCA_002432805.1. Taxonomy (GTDB): domain Bacteria; phylum Thermotogota; class Thermotogae; order Thermotogales; family Fervidobacteriaceae; genus Fervidobacterium. Next base: position 85,776 of record DJGV01000016.1, read on the forward strand.
GGTGTGAATGGTGGGAACGTCATCTTTTCTGGTAATGTTGAGGAAATAATGAATTGCGATCAATCTCTCACAGGTAGGTACCTCAGTGGAAAAGAGAAGATCGATGTACCTCTCACTCGGAGAACGGGAACAGGCAAGTTTATAAAGTTGATTGGTGCACGGCACAACAATTTGAAAAATGTGACTGTGCAACTCCCACTCGGTACATTTATCTGCGTTACGGGTGTCAGTGGTTCCGGAAAGAGTTCACTAATTCTGGATACGCTTTATCCTGCTCTTTCGAATAAGCTCTACAGAACCAAACATGAAGTAGGGCAATACGATAAAATAGAAGGGGTAGAAGAGATAGATAAGGTCATAGCAATAGACCAATCGCCGATAGGAAGAACACCACGTAGTAATCCTGCAACATACACGAAGGTGTTTGATTCTATCAGAGAACTTTTTGCAATGATACCAGAAGCAAAGGCACGAGGGTACGATAAAGGGAGATTCAGTTTCAATGTTAAAGGTGGAAGGTGTGAGGCATGCGGTGGTCAAGGTGTTGTGAAGATCGAAATGATGTTCTTACCGGAAGTCTACGTTGAATGTGATGTATGCAAAGGCAGCAGATACAATTCAGAAACACTTGAAGTCAAATACAAAGATAAAAGCATTGCAGATGTACTCGATATGACAATTGATGAAGCATTGGAATTTTTCAAAAATCTTCCGTCGATAAGTGATACGCTGCAGGTGCTATCAGATGTGGGATTAGGTTACGTCAAATTGGGTCAACCTGCCACCACTCTTTCAGGCGGAGAAGCTCAAAGAGTAAAGCTCGCATCGGAATTGAGAAAAAAGGCTACCGGTCGAACTCTATACATTTTGGATGAACCAACAGTGGGACTTCATTTTGAAGATGTCAAAAAGCTGATAGAAGTACTCAATCGATTGGTAGACAAAGGTAATACAGTGATAGTCATAGAACATAATTTGGATGTCATAAAATCTGCAGATTACGTGATAGACCTTGGACCAGAAGGTGGGGATGACGGGGGACTTATCATTGCATCGGGTACACCAGAAGAAATAGCACGTTCTCAAGTTTCTTGGACAGGAAAATATCTGAGAAGAATCCTAAACGGGCATGACGAGTACGCCGAAATAGAGAATGGAAGGACAAATTTAATTGGGGAGGCATCACTTTGAAAATCTGTGTAGCGACCAAAAACGAACATAAAGTTCATGAAATCGCATTAGTCCTACCTTCCGTTATAGAACTGGCGATTGAAGATTTGGATATCGATGTTGAAGAAGATGGAGAAACGTTCATCGAAAATTCTATCATCAAGGCACTAGAATACGGTAAACATTTGAACGAACCAGTTATCGCAGATGACTCAGGCTTGTCGATCGATGCACTTGATGGTTTTCCTGGCGTCATGAGTGCAAGGTACATGGAAGGTCATAACTACATCGAAAAGATGGAGAGTATATTGACACTGCTCAAAAATTCAACCGATAGATCTGCACGATTTGTCTGTGCAGCAACGTATTTTAACCCCAAGAGCAAGTTTTTGCTTTCGGTCGAAGGGTACGTCCATGGAACAATTGCTTACGAGATAAGAGGGGAACAAGGTTTTGGATATGATCCGATATTCATCCCAGATGGTTATGATCAAACATTTGGTGAGTTAGGTAAAGACGTAAAAAGGTTCATCAGCCACAGGAGTAATGCATTCAAGAAGTTGTTTGATTTACTCTTGAAGACGGGCGAGATTCATGAATGAGCTTAGAAACTCTATCATAGTTCATGCCGATAGGTTGTTAACGCCAGATGGATTGCCACCGTTTAAGGGGTCACAGATGAGGAACATCAATGAGATGTTCGATGTTGATATTGTGATAGAAAATGGTGCAATAACAGATATACGTCTGCACAAAGATGCGCACATCACCGCAAAACTTGTGACACCGGGTCTATTTGATGTACACACGCACATTCCATTCGTTGGTTCACGTTCAAAGGAATTTCTCATGCGCACTCAAGGAAGAAAGTACGTTGAGATTTTGCAATCTGGTGGTGGCATTCACCACACAACTGAGTTAGTCAGGAACTCAACAGAAGAAGAACTGTTTTTGCAATCGAAAAGATACATTGAAGATTTCCTTTCCCATGGTGTCGTTGGAATTGAGTGCAAGAGCGGCTATGGTTTGGATGTCGAAAATGAATTAAAACAACTTAGAGTTATCAAGAGACTACACCAGACATCTTTTCTAAAGATATCAAGTACATTTCTTGGCCTTCATGCAAAGCCAAAGGATAGATCTCTAGATAGCTATCTCGATGAACTGAAAACAGTATTACCACAGATAAAAGAAGAGAATTTGGCACAATTTGTTGATGCATTTTGTGATGCAGGTGCCTATGCACCTGATGAAATAGAGCAGTTCATGATGTATGCAAAGACACTCGGTTTTGATCTACGATTACATGCAGACGAGATCGAAAATGTTGGTGCAACGAAATTGGGGATCGAACTCGGTGCAAAGAGCGTAGACCATGTACTGAAGGTCAGTGATTCTGATATCTCTGCACTTTCCAAATCAAATGTGATGGTAACTCTGATGCCAAATACAAGTTTTTACTTGGGGGAAGGTTTCGCACCAGCAAGAAAATTAATAGATTCAGGAATTGCAATTGCGCTTGGTTCCGATTTCAATCCCGGTTCAGCACCGATTTATCAACCTGGCTTTGTAATGCACTTGGCTATAAGATTTTTGAAGATGGAACCGGAAGAAATATTGACAGCGTACACGGCAAATGGTGCATATTTGCTTGGAATAAATTCCGGTATCGTTGCGCCAAGTTTTTCAGCGGACTTAGTCCTGTGGAAAACATCAGAATTCATAGATATACCTTACATGTTCCAAGAAAATTTTGTAGATCACGTGTTGATAGATGGGAGGATAGCCATCTGAGACTTAATAAACAGCATGATAAAATGGATGAATCGAACGATGTGAAAAAGGCACGTCGTGATTTCATTCTATTCATTTTAGTAACATCGTGTGCATTAATTACCTTCTTTGTATCGAAATTCTATGTGCCTAACGTAAACAACGTTACAAATACCGTTGTTGTTAGAATAGCTGGAGATTCGGCATACGAGTTTTCTCAACCGGGAGATTGGCAGATAATTGATTCACAAAATGAATATGTAACCACACTCCATTACGATGGAAACAATATTTGGGTTACAGACTCCGATTGTCCGGACAAGATTTGTGAGAAGATGGGAAAGGTAGGCCAAGGAGGAAGCATAATTTGCGTACCAAACAAGATGATCATAGAATTCAAGAAGAAGGAAACGCAAGAAACGGTAGAAACAGCAAGTACGACAGACGTACAAACGTGGTGACACTTGGCGTAATGATAGCAATTAGCAGTGTCGTATACGTATTAGAAGGGTTGATACCATTTCCGGTGCCTGGCGGCAAATGGGGATTTTCAAATTTTCTCGTTCTGTACCTTTCTTTTTTCTCCGGAATTACAAATGGAATCGTACTTGCAATTTCAAAATCGTTGCTTGGTTCTATACTCTCAGGTACTATATTCACCCCCGGCTTTTTTATGGGATTTCTTGGAAGCTTGGCATCAGCTATTGCACAAGGCGCCATTGCAAAGTTCAATATCTTTGGATTAACGGGTATCAGCATCTTAGGAATGCTTGTAAATAATGTTGTTCAATTTCTCGTCGGAAGCTTCTTGATAGGGTCTTCTGCAATATACGTCTTTTTACCACTAGTCATATTCTTGGGTACTTTCTCGGCACTGGCAAATGCATATCTTGCCAACCAGACTGAGAAGATATTCGAAAGCATGGAAGAGCGATAACGATAATCTTGATATTGAAAAGTAGTGGGAGGTGACAGGCAGTGATAAGACAATCAGATTTTCCAAAGAACTTCTATTTTGGTACAGCAACAGCTTCTTACCAAATAGAAGGTGCGTTTGATGAAGATGGTAAAGGTCCATCGATATGGGATGTCTTTTCTCATACGCCAGGAAAGACATTCAATGGTGATACAGGAGACATGGCATGCGATCATTACCATAGATACAAAGAGGACATTCAGATAATGAAAGACATAGGTCTTAATGCATACCGATTCTCGATCTCCTGGTCACGTATCATGCCAGATGGGAAAAACATCAATCAAAAGGGTATCGATTTTTACAATCGACTTGTTGACGAACTACTTAAAGCGAATATCACACCGTTTGTGACGCTCTATCATTGGGATCTACCATATGCGTTGCAAGAAAAGGGTGGATGGCTGAATCCAGATATTGCGATGTACTTCAGGGCATATGCAACTTTCATGTTCGATGAATTGGGAGACAGAGTAAAGCATTGGATAACTTTGAACGAACCATGGTGTTCTTCTTTTTTAGGTTACTTTACTGGTGAACATGCACCAGGGCATCAGAACTTACAAGAAGCAATTCTCGCTGCACACAACCTGCTTAGGGCTCATGGCTACGCTGTCCAATCATTCAGAGAAGAGGTAAAAGATGGAAAGATTGGATTAACCAACGTAACAATGAAAGTCGAACCGGGCGATTCAAAACCAGAGAGTTTTCTCGTCGCAGGATTAGTCGACAAGATAGTCAACGCTTGGTTTCATGATCCAGTCATATTTGGAAAATATCCGGAAGAAGCAGTTAAGAACTATTCAGAAAGAGGTATTCAAGTACCATCCGAAGATCTTGAACTTATTTCAAGTCCAATAGATTTCTTTGGAGTAAACTATTATACTCGTACACTGGTCGCATACGATGAAAATAGTCCACTTGGATTTTCGTACGTTCAGGGAGACCTTCCAAAGACTGAGATGGGCTGGGAGATCTATCCACAAGGATTATTCGAAACGCTTGTCAATCTAAAAGAGAGATACAAATTACCTTTGTACATTACAGAAAATGGCATGGCTGGACCTGATAAAGTTGAAAACGGAAGGGTCAAAGATACATACAGAATAGAATACCTTGAAAAGCACTTTGAAGCTGCCTTATCAGCGATAGAGGCGGGCGTAGATTTGAGAGGATACTTCATATGGTCACTTATGGACAACTTTGAGTGGGCACACGGTTATTCCAAAAGATTTGGAATTGTCTATGTAGACTACGCTACACAAAAGAGGATTTTGAAAGACAGTGCGTTGTGGTTGAAAGACTTTATTAAATCATAACTATAAGGAATTACTTTCAAAGCAAGACGATAGCAAAATACAAAGCACGTAAGAAGACTTGGCCATCTTACGTGCTTTATTTTAAGCCGTAAAGCCTTTCTTTGGGACTTATAATCTCTGTGATCCTAACACCGAAGTTCTCATCTATAACAACTACCTCACCTTTAGCAATGAGCTTGTTGTTAACGTATATATCAACTGGTTCACCAGTTAACTTATCTAACTCTATGAGTGAACCTACGCCAAGTTCCATAACTTCCTTCAACGTAAGTTTTGTTCTACCCAACTCCACAGTTATATTTAGTGGTATATCGAAAAGCAGTTGCAACCGTTCATCAATTGCGGCACTTTCATCAGAACTTTGTTGCTGATTTGATCTTCCGAAATCTTCAAATTGTGCCGGTCTCGCTGCGACGGATGGTTTTTCCTCTTTTCTTGGTGGCTGCACGTTCAGATTAGCAGAAACTGGTGTCTGTCGAGGAGCAGATTGCTGCCTAGGTTTTTCAACTGGCCGATTAGCTGTACCTGATATCAAATCATGTAACTTTCTCACAAAAGGTATAGGCATGGCGAGAAAGAACTTCGTCGGTTGTAAATCTTCAATGTTCATCGTAAAGTTCACTTTTGCGACCCGATCAAATTCCTCGCTAATAGGTGGAAACCTCACGGTTGTATCGCCAAAATTAAGTATTTCCACACTCGGTGGTGTAATATTAACTGGATTTTTGATCATACCAGAGAGTGAGGTTGCAGCGGTTCCCATCATCTGGTTCATAGCCTCGCCAACCGCACTAAGCTTGAAGTCGTCAAGTTCAGTGCCTTCTGCTTGTCCCATTCCACCCATCATTATATCTGCTATTTGAGCAGACGTATCCTTTTCTAAAACGAGTACACTAAGTCCCTCAACAATACCTTCAAAGTGAATAGTGACGCACACTTTCTCACCCGATAATTCCTTTTTGAGATCGCCCAATGTCAATATTTCAACAGCTGGTGTCGATATGTCTACTTTTCTACCGAGAATGTCAGAAAGCGCAGTTGCACCACTACCGAGTATGATGTTTCCGACCTCACCTATCATATCTTTTTCCAAATCGGTTAGATTACCGACTTGTCCTAGTAAAGCATCTAATTCTTCTTGAGAAAGAAAATCGTTATTCATCATGGTTATCACCTTCTTCAATTATCTCAGTTACTCGTACGGCGTAATTTCCCTTGTACTGGCCCGGCTTTCCAAAAAATTTTGTTCTCCCATTGACTTCAACATTTATCGGATCATCGTAATGTTCTTTCAATCTGATAACATCACCCGTTTCCAACGTCAAGATCTCTCCAAGAGATAGTACAGTCTCGCCAATTTTTGCTATAACTTCGACCTTTGTCTTCTGAAGACTAGACCTAAGGTTGTCCACATGTTCCTTTGTCACTTCTTTTTGTTTAACTTTGAACCAGCTTTGCGTTGTGAGTTTCTCACTTATTGGCTCTATCAGCGAAGATGGCCAACAGATGCTCATATATCCCTCTACCTTACTAAAATTCACAAAGAACGTGATTGCTAAGACCATTTCATTACTGGGTACAATCTGTACAAATTGCGGATTTGTCTCAAGCGATTCAACGACCGGTATGAATGGATGAACCGAAATCCATGCTTGGGAAAGCGATGTGAGTAAGTTCACTACTTCTTTTCTTATAATTCCAGTCTCTATTTCAGTTGGTATCCTTTTCGTATCAGATACTTCTCCAGGCCCACCTAACAAGATATCCAAGATGCCGTAAAATATCTCCAGGCTCATATTAAGTATAGCACTACCCGTAAACTCGCGTGCCGTGAAGATCGTTATGAATGATGGATTGCCTATTGATTTCATGTACTCATCGTACGTCAACTGATCTATTCCAACTACGCTAACAGATGTAAATGACCTCAATTTTCCAGAAAAATATGTAGAGACGCTCCTGCCAAAATTCTCGTGAATCATCTGGATAGTTCTTATCTGCTCTTTAGAAAACTTCTGAGGCCTCAAAAAGTCATAGGTGCGAATCCTTTTCTCTTCGCCTTCTTTTTTTACTTCCTCAATATTCACTTCTCCTTGCGATAGAGCAGACAACAACCTATCTATCTCTTCTTGGCTAAGAACATCAGACAATGGCAACTACCTCCTAAATTACCTCACCCTTCATTTCTTCATAAGCCCAAATCTATTGAACCGTACTAACTGCCTTTATGTATATGTAAACATTGAGTACACCGTATTTTTCATTCTCACCAGTGAACCCAGTTACTTGGTTAACCGCTTCTCTTATCTGTTTTTTCAACAAATCAAGTCCTGAAGGCGTGATTAAATCATACCGTTCTTTACCCAGGAAAATCGTCATGAGCGCATCCATTACCTCATCATTCTTCCCTGCCACGGCAGCTCTGCACGGCTCACTGCCAACGAGTAAAGTGAGCGAATCGACCACTGCAACATCTCTTCCACCCTTGAGTAGGAATGTTTGATAAGTTCCAGATTGTATCACCACAGCCTTTATCTGAGTAGGATTGCTAGCTGCAGCCTGCGTTTGTTGAGTTTGCTGTGGTTGATTATTTGACCCCAGAAAGAAAAAGACTACAAGACTGACTACCAGAGATATGACTAAAGGTAAGACTACAATCTTTACAATGTCAGGTAAGCCTTTTCTTTTCTTCTTTTGGCCCTGTTCTACTTGAGATTCTGTATCTTCTGGCATCTTATCCACTCCTCGTCTCGCGTTTGACCAAGATCTCTATCTTCCTGTACATTGCCCTGATGGTTTGAATGTCTGCTTCGTATTTCTTAGAAAGCTTGTCAACTTCTGATTGATATGTATTAGAATCTATTTTCCCACTTTCGTATTTCTTCTTAAGTTCTGAAAGGTCATAATCATAACTGGCCTTCGCAGCCTTCAGCTCTTTAACTACATCCACATCACCTTTTCCAATGGGTATAAATCGGTCAGGCGAATAGAAATAGTCTACATCAAACAATCCTGAACGTACTTCTGCTATTCTCTCTATACTCCTTTTTTGCCTTAAATCTGTAAGCAGGAAGTTCACTACGCTTGAAGCCCGCGCACTGCTCAAATGCCAGTTAGACGGATATATCGATTCAGGCATAAGAGCTCTGTCGTCAGCATATCCTTTAACTTCTATGATATTGGAAGTGTGCTCGATGATAATTGCTCCTACCTTTTCTATGACCTCTTTGGCTTGTGCAGTTAGCCTTGCACTTCCAGATTCGAATATCTCAAAATTACTTAGCACAATTACTGTTCCTTCATCTCTTTCTTCTATTGTAACCCTACCTTTGTACTCTTCAGATTCAGAAATCCTAAGCAAATCTTGGTACACCCCGGGTTTTGAAGAGATCAACGCTTCTTGGCTCATCGTCTGTCCGCCAGTTAAAACACTCGGCGGACTTCCACCCAACGCAACACTCATACCAACAGCTGCTTGCTGATACTTACCGGGGGATATAGTAGACATCGAAAAAAGCAAAACAAAAAATGTTAGAAGAAGAGTTACCATGTCCCCATATGTATTTAACCACTCTGCCACTGACTTACAAACACATTTATCCTTTGCCATTACGCACCAGCTCCCTGGGTTTGGGCTTCATACTTCTTCCTTTCAGATGTTGGTAGGTAAGATTTCAGCTTTTCTTCAAGCACTCTTGGATTCTCACCAGCCTGTATCGATATCACACCTTCAAGTACCATCCTTTTTGATAATTCTAAGTCTGCAGACCTTTTTGACATCTTTTCAGCAACTGGAAGCCCAACAATATTGGCAAGTATCGAACCGTAAAGCGTTGTTATCAATGCAATAGCCATTGAAGGTCCTAAGGTTTCAGGGTTATTCAATTGTTGCAGCATTATGATAAGCCCAACAAGTGTACCTATCATACCAAATGCTGGACCAAATGTACCAAGAGAGTCAAAGAAGGCTTTTTCATCCATCATCTCTGCTGTGGCTCTATCTATTTCTATTTCCATCATGCTCCTAAGTACTTCCGGTTCTGTTCCATCGACGACAAGTTGCACTGCTTTTTTTAAGAAAGGATCTGTAATTTCCTCTAAATTTGCTTCCAGAGAAAGCAGTCCTTCTCTTCTCGCCTTTTCAGAGAAGGTAACAAGCGTTCTCAAATTACCAACGTAATCAATCTTCGGTTCCCTGATTGCTCTCATGATAACACCAACAATGCCAAAAACAACATTTTTCTTATTCGCTGTTATGGCAGAGGATAGTGCACCACCAAACGTTATGACAATCGATGGTATATTTATAAATGTGGACATCTCACCGGAACCGCTTATTATTCCGTAGAACATGAGAATAAATCCTAAAATCACACCTATGATAACAGTTATATCCATCATTCATCACCTACCGTTGGTGGCAAAAATATCTTCTTCTTATATTCTAACACTTTTTTTACGACTTCTTCAATTGGTTCTGCAACAATGTACTTCTTACCATTGAATAAAGTTATGGTAGTATCCGGATTGGCTTCTATCTTCTCAATGTATTCAGCATTTATGTAGAATTCTTTACCATTCAAGGTTGTGACTCTGATCACAACATCACCTTCTATTGATTCTGTATTCTACTTTCTTTACTATTTACAAATCTACTATCTCCTAAGATTCACAACTTCTTGAAGTATCTGGTCAGCAGTAGTTATCGTTCTCGCATTTGCTTGGAAACCTCTTTGAGCGATTATGAGTTTTGTAAATTCTTCAGAAAGGTCAACATTTGACATCTCGAGTGCACCAGCAACCAAAGAACCAAATCCACCTTTGCTTGGTTGACCAATTCTCGCTGTGCCACTATTCGCACTCTCACCATACAGAGAATTTCCAGATTCGATAAGTCCTGCTGGATTGTTGAACGTTGCCAATGCAACTTTACCCAACGTATCAACTAAGCCATTTGTAAATGAACCAACGATATCTCCATTTTCCGATATTGAGAATGACTCCAAGACCCCTTGTGCATTACCGTCTTGACTTTTTACAAATGCATCACCGAGCGCAGCAAATTGTGTTACACCATTCAAATCAAGTTTTATCTTAACAGTACCGTCCCCGTTCTCTCCTGCATCAAATTGAATGGCATCGATATTTTCTCCTTCACTGATACGGCCGTTCGCAGGATTAAAAGAATTCACAGCCAACAATCTACCCGTCTTATCAAACCTTGCAACACCATACGTACCACCCATAATTTCTGATGCAGTGTCGTAATTCGACAGGTACTTGATATTCTCGCCCGACGCACTTCTCATTCTGAACGCCCATACATTTTCCTTATCGTCATAAACTGAGGCAAGCTTTACAAAATCTGTGTAAATCGTGTAAGGATTACCGAGTGAGTCGTATACCTGTGTAGATGTAGTGTAAAATGGTGACTGGAAAGATGCAACTGCGAAATTCGTTGGATTATCTGCTTCATAAAACCTTGGTTCGCCTGCACCTGGAATTGTTAATAAATCAACCTTTGATGGTTGGTAAATATTATCAACGTAAGCATTATCAAGCTTAAAGTTAGTGTCATACACAGTATTATCACCATTGAGAAGTAATGTGTTGTATATTCCAACAACATCACCAGAAACTGAATCTTTGGCGATTCTTGTAACTCCATACTTTCCTTGCGTGTACTCGAAATTCACTCTTCCGCTTGCACCATCGGATGTTGCAGTAACAACCTCAGAACCAAACATCTTTCCATTGATCATGACTCTGACTCTGTACTGTGTTCCGGCAATTAAAGAGGGATCCGATATATTCTGAGTACCTGCTGCATTTATATCCTGTGCTGCTATGGCAGTTGGAGTTCCATCCATATTCTCCACAACATATTGGACGGTAAAATTCCTTGTCAATTGTCCTGAGACCGTTGATGAGACACTCTGAAAATCGAATTCCATATCGCTGGGCATAACCTCTTGAGTAGACGATGCGACTTCTATCGTGTACGTCTGGCCATCAACGAGTTTTTCGGAGATCATCTGTTCTGTTAAATTACCATTCAAAACATTCCTCGATAGAGTATCTACAATTTTTCCTGTAGAATCTCTTATTATGAACAGATAATTACCATCTTGCTGTTGGACTGGTGTTGTGATATTTAATACCCCTAAGTTAGCTGTTCCGGACATAGACTGCTTTATCGCACCAGAACTTACAACATTACCGAACTTGTCGAATTTTATGTACACTTTTCCATCCATCTTGTCATCAAGATTCGCATCGATCTTTGCCGTGTATATTTGATAATCTCCAAAAGTATCCTCGAGACCTCCAAGGTCTCTTTCAAAGACAACTTTTGTGTTTACCGTTCTACCTCCGTAGCCATTCAACGCAATAACAAGTTTCTCAGGTCCTACTCTTGAATCCAGATTTCCAGAAAGTACCATTCGTGAGGTCTGTTTTGCTGCCATGCTCAATCCAGAAGAAATCTGCATCTTTCCTATAGGTCTATTCGTATCTATGAATCTCTTGCCCGTTAATGGATCCACTTCTGCAACCCAGCCTTGTAATTCCAAACCAGTAGTTGGTTGCACAATGGTACCACTGAGATCAAGGTCAAAATTTCCTGCCCTCGTATAGTACTGCCTTTGACCATTGGAAAGGATGAAAAACCCTTCTCCTTGAATTGCAAGGTCTGTCTTCTTTCCGGTGTTTTGAAAACTGCCTTGGTTCATCAATTTGTCGATCGATGCAACACGTATACCGTAACCTATCTGCTTCGGATTCGTGCCACCAGTATTATCGGTTGCTCTTCGTGACATATCCAATATTTGAGAAAAATTCGTTGCATACGTAACCCTTGAGCCCTTAAATCCGGTTGTGTTAACATTTGCGATATTGTTACTCACCACATCGATCTCTTGTTGGAATCCCTGTAGGCCAGAGACACCACTATAGAGCGATCTCATCATATGTCTTCACCTCTTCATGCGTAGATTTCTGATATTTGTGAGATGTCGTAAACAACGCCATTTATCACTATCTTTATATTGTTGCCATCGAATTGCACACCGCTTATCGTTCCACTCTCAACACATGGAATTTCTTCTAACGTTCCATCAGAAGTCGTTTTCATCAATTTAAATGAATACCGACCATCTTCAACTTTTGTTCCGGAACTGTCCTTCCCATCCCAAGCTAATATCTGCATACCTTCACTTAATTGACCTAAGTGTTCTTCATTAACGACCTTCCCATTCTCATCGTATATCTGCACAATGACGTTTGCATCAGAATCAAGGCTGAAAATCTTTGCCTCAGGTGTACCATCACTAACATCTATTGTGTTTGTTTTCACAACTGCAGTTTTGCCTATCATCGATACCGATTGAGTCCTATAAAGTTGTGATGCGGTATCAACGAACGTTTGAACAGATTTGCTCATGTTCATAATCTGCTCTACTGAGGAAAGCTGAGACATCTGAGCTATGAAGTCCTGATCCTTCATAGGTTCGAGTGGGTCTTGATTCCTGAGCTGCGTTGTTAGTATCCTAAGAAATGCTTCTTTATCAAGCTCCTTCTTTATGGTCCTGTCACTTTCCGTTGTGAACAGGTTAGACACCGAATTCACGTTCATCATCATCTTTCATCACCCACTTTCTATTGTTGTTTCTATTGTTTTCTTCATCTTCTTGATAGCTTCTTCCATTTCGAGAATTACGGCCATTTTGACTGTTCTGATTTTTTCCTTCTTCCTGACCTTGCTTCTGGTCATAGTACTTTTCTTCTTCTCTCACCTTTACCTCAAAGGTCCTCACTTCAAAATCAAGACTTGCCAATCGTTCCCTCAGGATGTATGAATTTTTCTCAATCGTATCCTTTACACTCTCATTTTCAGCCAAGAAAAGTATCTGTATCTGCTTCCCTTCTTTTTTTAGTTCTACATCCAGATTTCCAAGCTCTTCAGGAAACAATTTCATCTGAACCTTCTCTTCCAATTTGTACGACGTGACAAATTGCCTTATCTTTTCATATATCTCTTCGAGATTTCTCGAATTCTGCAACCTCTCAGCCAAATCCAAATCACTTGCCCTATTAGATGATGCGGATTGCTCCGTTGAAATTGTGGAATCAATCTCAGGTCTCTCACCATTTGTTTTGTAGCTAAGTTCCGCCAATCTTTCAGCGAACTTGTTGGATACGTTCGGTTTACCTTCTAATGTGTCTTTGGAATTACTTGAATTACTATCATCCTTTTTTTCGATGTATTCTATTTGTATCGATTTTATCTCTAATTTATTCTTCGATGCATCATCGGTACTATTCCTAACATTCTTGTACAAATCTGCATATTTATGATTATCGTAACTACTGCTTTTAGTTCTATCGGCAACTACTCTATCGATTATCTCGCCTGACTTACCCTTTGAAGAATCACTTTCCTGCTTCGGTATCTTTACATTTTTCACGAGCTCACTCATGATGAGTGCATTCGAAGTTGATAGCTTTCTGTTATCTTCATTCCCGTTCATAACTGCACTAGTTGCAATATCCTTTTTTGCCTCTTTTATCTGCATCTGCTGCAAGTAAAGAGACTGATCAGTTGTCGCTGACATATCCTTATCACTATTCCTAACAGCATCTTGATGAACATTTTGACCATTGATAACTGATTCGACCATCTTCTGTGCGCTAGCACCTATCTTCGTCTCCACTCTCAGTATTGGATTTGAGATAACCGTTACACCACTACTCCCTATCGAATCATCAGACTTCTTAGCTATACCTTTCATGTTCATGATCCCATTTGCGTTAGAACCGACATTGCTGGAATTTTCCACCTTGCCAAGCAACGTAGGTATCAAGAGAATAACTTGACGTTCATTTGTGAACTTAGAAAAGTTGCTAAGCAAATCCAGTATCTGATTTCCATCTTTTGGATTGGTGTCATTTGCAACTTCATCGTAAATGTTCTGAACGTTGTATTTATTTGCGTTATTTACGGCGTTGGGTGAATCATTTGCATTGGGTGTGCGCGCAATGTATACGACCTTGGCAATAGCATCTTTACCGTTGATATCTTCATTATCATTGCTGATGTGTACTTGTACAACATCGTTAACGGTTCTTCTGGCAGGTTTTACATCACCTTTGCCATTCTCATTGAGTATGACCGTTGCACCCTTTGATGATTGAACATTTTCATTTTGAACGTTTGAATAACTGACTCCTTTGAGAATGCTATCGTTTTGAATAATAACTACATCACTCTTTACATTCGAACTTTTTATACCAGATGGTGCTGTTTTGGCTGCTGCATTAACATATGTGGAAGCTTTTGTTGTGTCACTTGAATCATTCTGCGTGGTATTTTGATTATTGCTCACTTTTTCTGCTTTTTCTTGCACAGTGCTTTTTTCTAAAGTCATGTTATCTACAGTCTTCACAATATTTCCCGCATTCGCAAATACTTGTTTTTGCTGATTGTTTTGATTGTTTTGATTGTTTTGGTTGGTATTGACGTTTTTATCTTCCTTGATTGCCTTTGGATTTTGGGACACAACATTCTTTGAATCCTCTAACACTTTCAACGCAGCTGCCAGCAGTGTTGTGTTTGCACTATCTTGCTGCTGAGCTGGTATACCTTTGTGAACAACTTCAACACCTTTGGGTTCGGTTGTTTTCACATCTTGAATTACCATGTTTGATTTTGCAACATCGACTGAGTACTTGTTATCTACATTCAAATTTGCATTCGCATTTGTCGACTTTGTTACACTCGAATCATTTGCAGGCAATTTTAGAGGCAACCTTTTCAATTGCTCCGTTGCTGAGTTCGCTGAATCTATAGATTTGTTAGACTCGTTAGATTTGTCAGGTCTCTGAGCAATTTGGTTAGCACTTGATTTATCTTCATCATTCAACTTTGGCAATTTGACTTGCGCATCTCCAATTTTCTCATTATTTAAATTATCATTTTCAATACCATTTTCAACGCCATCCTGTGCTTGTTTGACCAAGGAACTGGCTGAAGGGGAGTCCTTAGCAACCACATTATTGGCAGTCTGTTTAGCCGGATTTGGTACCTCTTCAACATTCTTCGTTGGCTCTTGTCTCTCAGCTGTCTTTCTTACATTTTCTTTGATCGCTTCTTTTACGTTTGAGCTATCTACATGCTTTGCTCTATCGGTACTAACAGTCAATTGACCTGTTTGGTTTGTTGATATCTTCTCACCACTTTCGTTTGCCTTGTCATTTCTGCCATCCACAATTTTCTCGGTTGTCGATTCCAGTAATTCAATTGATTCTTTCAAATTTCCAGTGGTAATATCTGAATTCGAAATGACGGTGGTATCGTTTGAATTAGCTTTATTATTTTTACTCTGTGTAACATTTTCTGACTCATTCATCACTTTGTCTTGCACATTTTTACCTTCTGATGCTTTAGCTTCAGAATAATTTGATTTGCTGATTTTCTTGTCAACACTGCTTGCAACATCTGGACTTGCTTTTGCCCTAAGTTCTTCAACGATACCCTTTAGGACATCCTCAAATGACTGCCCATTCTGCACAAATTCATTCAATTTTTTGAGATCTACATTTGCCATCTCCGCACTTTTAATCAAATTCGTTAAATTTGTCACAGTGGTCAAGGCTTAACCCCCTTGTTCATGATATCTATGAATAGCTGCTCGTTGTTGTCTTTAATGTCCCTCAGTAGTCTGACTGTAGTCTGAGAATCTACGTTTGATAGTATGTAAAGAACTAAATCAGGCCTCGATTGAATCTTCAAGACAAAATTCCACAGTTCATCGTAGCTCATATCGGACAGGAAGGCAGATACGCCTTTACTGAATCCACTCAACGATATGATAGTAGCTTCGGTATTTACCAAATCGTTGATCGTATTCTTCAATTCTTCAACTTTGAAATCTATATCGCTTATTATCTGGTCCACACCACCCATTTTTTCAACAATTTGAGCAGCTTTTTGTGGATTTGCTGAAGTCAGTTTCTGGAGCATTTCAGCCCTTGTATCAGGCGTCAATTTAGAAAAGACGACTGCCAATGTGTCAACCGACATGTTATCGGCGTTCATAAGCCTTGTCAATTGTGCAGGATCTGAATTTGCGAATGTATCAACTATGTCATTCAATCTCGTTAGGCTAACTGTATCTTGGACCTTGTTGAGTTCTTCTTTTAGTTTCTGTTCTTTCCAGCTATTCTCTATCTCTGTGAGAGAACTCAACATCTTGTTAATTTCCTCTTCCTTCTTTGCCAATTCTGCTTCCCTATTTTGTATGTCTGCCAATTGATTGTTCAATTGCTCTTGATATTTCTGATACACCTTTTCAAAGTAATCGGATGGACTTATCGTCTCCAAACTTTCATACTGAACATAGTTTTTCACAAACGGTATTTTGGAAAATACATAGCTTACATAATTCCTCCAGCCATAAAACGTACCCACATCCGGACCGTAAACTTGCCTTGATAGAAATGAGGAGTATCCAAAAAGAAAGAGTATTGAGAGTATGACAAGTGCTATCACAATCCCCAACATGATAGGAACTGCTTTACTCTTCTTCGCCACACACGACACCTCCTAATGGTTCTGCCTTATTATTCTTTACACATATTGAGCTTTCCTTACTCAACTGAGTGCATATCACATCAAGCAACTTATCGACTAATATAATAACTAGTATAATAACCATATAATAACTAGTTGCGGAGCGATGTGGAACATTTTGGGACATCATGGTATGAAAAAGGCTGGCCTCACAGCCAGCCTTCGAATTTTTCCCCTTTTAAAACCTGCTCTCTTTTTATTCTTCAGCTTGTTCTTCCAAATACTTCTTGCGTTCTGTTATTATCTTTTCCTGTGCAACTGGTGGAACTACATCGTATCTGATGAATCTCATTGTGAAATAACCTCTACCACTTGTTATCGAAGACAGTCTTCCTTGGAAATCTAACATCTCCGCAAGAGGTACTTCCGCTTTAACAACCGTGATACCCTTTCCAGCTGGTTCCATGCCCATTGGTCTGCCTCTCCTTGAACTGATTTCCCCCATGACATCTCCAGCATTCTCGTCTGGTGTGTAAACTTCAACATGCATAACTGGTTCGAGCAAGACAGGCTTTGCCTGCTGCATACCTTTCTTGAATGCTTGTATTGCCGCAATTTGGAACGATATATCTGAAGAGTCAACTTCGTGGTACGAACCATCAAATAGTGTGACTCTCACATCTACAACTGGAAATGCAGCTAACACACCCTTTTTCATCGCCTCGCGTATACCCTTTTCGACGGACGGGATGAAGTTTCTCGGTATGACACCACCGACTATCTTGTCAACAAAGTCAAACCCTGTACCACGTTCTGCAGGTTCTATCTCTATTTTGACATGACCGTACTGACCATGTCCGCCACTCTGTTTCTTGTGCTTGTGTTCTGAAACTGCCTTTGTCATTACAGTTTCTCTGTATGCTATCTTTGGTTTACCAACTTCAACGTCTACTCCAAACGTATTCTTCAATCTTTCAACCATAACATCGAGATGCATACCACCCACACCGGAGATGACTGTTTCGGCAGTTTCAGGGTCAAATTCCCAAGCAAACGTCGGGTCAGAATCTGCCAATCTGCTCAGTCCTGCACTTATCTTGTCTATATCTGATTTTGATTTTGGAGTGACACTCTTTGAAATCATAGGTTCTGGATAATCTGGTGGTATGATTGCAAGCTTTCTGTCCTTGTGCGTAACCGTATCCTTTACAGCGCTTTCTTTCAATTTTGGAAGGACAACTATATCCCCACAAGATATTTCTTCTACCTCGTAAGTATCTTTACCCTTTCCAAAGTAGAGGTGTCCGACCTTTTCTTGCGTTCCCCTGGTAACGTTGTTAAATCCATCACCTTGTCTCAAATTACCTGAGATCACTTTGATGAAGCTTAACTTACCAACAAACGGATCGACTACTGCCTTAAACGTATAACCAACGAACGGATCAGTCTCAGAAGCGGACACTTCCACTTGGTCACCACTATCCAAATTTGCCTTGTATGGTCTTGCATCGAGTGGTGATGCACCAATTTCGATGATTTTTCTGAGCAAGAGATCTATACCGATATTCTTCTCTGCTGAACCTGCGAGGACTGGTACAATCTGCCTTTCGACAAGACCTTTCCTCAGAGCAGAAATCAGTTCATCTGGTGTGATCTGTTCTTCAGCAAAATATTTGTCCATGAGCACGTCATCTAAGGACACTATATCTTCCATTATTGACATCTTAACTTCTTCAACTCTATCTTTCAAATCTGCTGGGACATCGGCTTCTCTTACCTTTCCATCTTCGTAAAGATACGCTTTGCCAAAAATCAGGTCAACGACACCTCTGAAGCTCGATTCCTTACCTATGGGATAAACGATTGGAACAATCTTCGCTTCAAGTCTTTCTCTCAACGATTCTAACGTCTCATCAAAACTGGCTCTTTCCTTGTCCATCTGATTGACAAAAACCAAAATGGGTTTACCCATTTCGTTTGCCAATGACCAAGTCCTTTCAGTTTGGATTTCAACCCCTGCAGTTGCATTAACAACGCTCAACACATTCTCAGATACAAAGACAGAACCTATAACCTCACCTATAAAGTCACTGAAACCCGGCGTGTCTATCAATGTAATTTGCTTACCTTCAAACTCAAACGTTCCAACATGAGAATTGATGCTTGCACCTCTTTGGCCCTCTACTGGGTCAAAATCAATTTCCTTCTTAGTAACAGGAATTCCTCCGAGGTTTAAAGCTGAAACCATGAACGTTGACTTTCCAGAACCGTTATGACCTACAAGCACAACCGTGCGCTTGTCCTTCGCAAGCATTTCCCCACCTCCAAATCTACTGAGTAATCAAGCTACGATATATTTTACCAGAATATTTCGATTTTTCAAACCTATCATTTTGGTACAAATTCTCTCTTGAGCTATGCCATTTACTGCAATATTCGATAATGTACGTTAATTGTACCAACATCGTTCAATTTCAGCACTCTTTCTAATTTTAAGTGCAGATCATTCGACATTTCTCCAAAAAGGTTCAAATTACCTGCCATTATCATCGGTTCAATAGTTATGTATAGGTCTGTTAATGATCCAGCTTTCAAGAACTCAGTGAAGACGCTCTGACCACCTATTACACACATGTCGGTATAACCTTTATCACGTAGAAACGATACAATTTCCTGTGGAGTACCAGAGACCAGATAGTTCGGTCTATATGGCAAGTTTATTTCCTTTTGCCTACTCATCACTACATTTATCCTGCCGGATAGATTTCTTCCGATACTCTCATAGGTCCTACGTCCCATGAGAACAAGACCGGATTCAGTAGTAATTTGTTTGAAAAAACGTTTATCTTCAGCACTTGACCAATTTACCGGGTCATTTTCATTCCTTGCTATGATACCTCTTATATCCGTAACAACGACTAATCTGACACGCAAAAATATCACCTCGCCAATCATTCTATAAGTACGCTTTGTAAGCACGCTTTGTAAGTCGCTCTGCATTCTATCACATACATTCACATACATTTTAACACACATCTGCAAACGTTTGCCAGTGGATTTAGAAAACATATAAAAAACGAGATGGCACTCCATAAATGTGTGCCATCTCGCTTGAGCTTTACTGCTTTACTATCTATACTATCTGCTCAATTCACAGTGACTTCTCAATTCATAAATTCATCAATACTCTGCAGGCATTTCAGGTACTTCAGGTTTCTTTTCCTCAGGTTTCTCTACTACAAGCGCCTCAGTTGTTAAGAGCATACCTGCGATTGATGCAGCATTTTGCAATGCGCTCCTTGTAACCTTTGCTGGGTCGATGATACCCCTTTCGTACATATTGCAGTATTCACCTTTCAATGCATCGAACCCGTATGGAACTTCTTCTTTAGAAAGTACGTTGTAAACTATTATTGAACCGTCGTAACCTGCGTTGAGTGCTATCTGTTTGATAGGTGCTTCGAGTGAGTTGTAAACGATCTGTGCACCGAGTTTCTCATCATCAGAAAGCTCAGCAAGTATCGGTTCGAGAACTTTCCTTGCTCTTAGCAATGTGATTCCACCACCAGGGACGATACCTTCTTCAACTGCTGCCCTTGTTGCACTGAGAGCATCTTCAATTCTGTGCTTCTTTTCCTTAAGTTCAGTTTCCGTTGCTGCACCGACTTTGATAACTGCAACTCCACCTGCGAGCTTTGCCATTCTCTCTTGGAGTGTTTCCTTCTCGTACTCGCTTGTTGTCTGCTCAATCTGTGCCTTAATCTGTGCAATTCTCTTCTTTATCGATTCAGGATTTCCTTTTCCGCTGACAATTATCGTTTCGTCTTTCTTTACCCTCACAACATCTGCCCTTCCAAGGTCTTGCAGTGTGAGGTCTTCAAGATTGATACCGAGTTCCTCACTTGCAACGATACCACCAGTTAGTATAGCAATATCTTCCAACATGGCCTTCCTTCTATCGCCAAATCCAGGAGCCTTTACCGCAACTGTATTGAGTGTACCCTTGAGCTTGTTGAGAACGAGTGTTGTCAGCATCTCACCTTCGACATCCTCTGCGATGATTACAAGTGGTCTACCCGTTTGTGCGACCTTTTCCAAAATAGGAATGATAGGCTTTACTGCGGAAAGTTTCCTATCGGTGATAAGTATAAATGGTTCGTTGTAAACAACTTCCATCTTCTCCGGGTCAGTGACAAAGTATGGAGAAATGTATCCTCTATCGAATTGCATACCTTCAGTAAATTCAACGTATGTATCGATCGTCTTGCTATCTTCAACCGTTATAACTCCATCTTCTCCAACCTTTTCCATCGCTTCCGCTATAATTTTACCGATATCTTCATTATTTGCACTGATAGATGCAATGTGAGCTATATCTTCGGTACTGGAAAGTTTCTTTGATACCCTCTTGATCTCTTCTACGACCCTTGCAGTTGCCTTATCGATTCCCTTCTTAACGAGAATTGGATTTGCACCAGCTGCAACCATCTTGAGCCCTTCCTTTATCATTGCTTGAGCAAGGACCGTTGCCGTTGTCGTACCATCACCTGCAACATCGTTTGTCTTACTTGCAACTTCCTTTACCAGCTGTGCACCGAGGTTTGCAAATCTATCCTCAAGGTCTATTTCCTTTGCAATGGAAACACCATCGTTTGTAATAGTTGGGCTCCCCCAAGATTTCTCAATAACAACGTTCCTTCCCTTTGGTCCAAGCGTAATTTTCACCGCATTCGCAACTGCGTCTACACCTGCTTCAAGTGACCTTCTTGCCTCTTCACTGTATTTCAAAAGTTTCGATGCCATATCTCACACCTCCTCAATTAGTCTTCTACTTTTAGTCTTCTACTTTTGCCAAAACATCGTTTACTTCAATAATTATGTAATCCTCTTCATCGATCTTGATTTCAGTACCAGAATACTTGCTGAATATGACCTTATCTCCAATCTTTAGTGAGCATCCTTCTGGCAACTTTCCTACTTCAACAACTTCCGCCTTCATGGGTTTCTCTTTTGCAGCATCTGGAAGTACAATACCTCCAGCCGTCTTCTTCTCTTCGACTATGGGCTTTATCAATAGTCTCTCACCTAGTGGCTTTACTTTCATACTTTTATCCCCTCCTGTCACAGTTTTGGTTTTCATAATTATCACTCTTAATGTTCATGTGCTAATTTTAGTATAACAAAAAAAGGAGAATTGTGAACTATCACTATGAGCGGTTATGGTAAATTATTTCCATCTACATGCAGATATCTGTCTTTTTCTTTCTTTTGCGCAGTTATATGCTTTACACATTGTATACACAATGTAAGCGAGGCACACTGCAAAAAACGGTGAATAAAAAAAGGAAGCCTAAACGGCTTCCATGAGATATTCACATATTTGGTGGAGCCGATGGGATTCGAACCCACGGCCTCTACCGTGCCATGGTAGCGCTCTCCCAAACTGAGCTACGGCCCCAACACAAGTTCCAATCGCTAAAAGATTATACCACAGCGATGTGAAAAATCAATATGTGTGTTTATTAGGATAAAATCGTGGCGATAAAGAATATATAAGAGATGTAAAGGAAGTATGCAAGAATAAAATTGGAGGTGTGTTTGACCATGTTAAATCTTCTTTATCGCTATATCAAGAATAACTTGCTTATCCTGACAATTTTTACTCTATGTCTTTCAACGTTTCTCGTTCAAAGCTGTTCTTCTCCAACGGTTAGTAGCGGTAAGAAGGTGGATTTGAGGCTGAATACGATAACAAAAGTTGGCGAACCAGTCTCAATAACTGTTGAACCGACAGAACCCGGCATCTCCAAGATAGAACTCTCCATAGCGAGCAGTGATACGAGCATAAATACACTGTTGCGTTCCTATCCTTATCGTTACAACTGGATACCCGATAATCCTGGAGAGTACACTGTCGAGACAGTTGGTACATCGATAGTGGATGGTAAGCAGTACAAAGAATCATCCCATGTCACTGTCTTTGATCAACTACCACCGAACATCGAAGATATAAAACTCATTCCGGAAAGGCCATACGTTGGCGACGAAGTCTTGCTGCAACTCAAAATAGGTAGTAGAAATCCAAGTGTTGATTTGGCTGTCTCCGGTGCTTTATCTCAAGACTCAACGATAAAACCTGGTTATACATATCTTAGACTTGGAAGCATAACAGATGAAGGAAATGTTGAATTATTCATAAATACAAAAACATACTACACAAGCGATGCTACAAAACTCTCTTTTACAGTTCTTCCCATGGACAGTAATGGTCCAGAAATCGTCGTCTATGCAGACACATTTTATTCGGAAGAGTCTAACATCTCCGTCAGGGTTACACTCAGAGACGACGTGGCACTTGCACACTATTCCTTAACGTTCGATGGAACACCAATTGTTAACAAAGATATAAACGGGACTACTTACAACGAGGAAGTATTGATTGGACCAAGGAATTTGGGTACTCACGCGATAAACATCGTTGCGTACGATAGAGAAGGTAACATGTCAACATTTGCAAAGAGGATATATGTTGGAGGCACGGCTCTGAGGTTCCAAGTCGAGCTGAGCCCTGCCGAACTCATCGCGGGCAGAACGGCAGTAATTGCCATGATTCCTCAAGAAAAAGACGTCACATACAAAAGGGTCGTCTACCTGGTAGATGGTAAAAATATCGCCGAGTATCCAAACGCAACATCTACCGCAGTGCAACTATTCACCCTCTGGGATATAGAAGAAGGGGACCACTACATAACAGTGTATGCAGAATCAAGTGATGGAAGGGCAGGAATCGCAGAAACTGTCATATCGGTCAAAGACTATAACGGGCCACGATTCGTATCGTTGAAGGCAAATGACAAGGAATTATCAAGATCAGAAGCCAACTACGTCTTCCCAGGACTTACAGTATTTCAATTAACCGTCTATGATCCTGGTGGCATAAACACATCGAGCAAACCAAGGCTGCTCATACGAGAAGATGAGAACGACGATTTTTACAGAGACCTCACGATGGATGTAGCAGATGTATCCGCAGATGGCAGGACTGTGACATTCTCCGTACAGACAAGCTTGTCACTCGGCTATTACTACGTATCACTGCTGAACGTTAAAGACAAGAGTGGCAACTTAATGCCTGATGTTGGTAGATTCTTGTTGTACGTACAATGACATTGTAAGTGATACCCCGGGCAAAGTCCCGGGGGTTTTCTTTTACATTCTTCAATGTTATGAATGTTGCAATAATGACAATCTTTGCAAGGCAAATAACTATGTAACAAATTGCTTTAAAAATGCTAAAAGAAATGCAAAAAGCGGCGATAAGTGATAGGGAGATATGTTGAATATCTACAAGTGCACTTCTGCCGGTTAGCAAAAGGTGTATTTGACGTCATAGCTGAACAACCGGATGTGTATATCGGCAAGAACTATGGTACAAAAAAGCTAAGGTACAAAGCGAGGAGGTGGATTTATGAAAGGGTATGTAAGAATGATCTTGGTAGCCACATTGTTACTATTGTCTACAGCACTATTAGCCAGTCTGACTATAAGTCCATTGTGGCCATCGGGGAACACGTGGAAGGTGCCGGACAAAACTGGGCCAACCATCATAGCTAAGGCAAGTGGAAACATGCTATTTCTATCAAGAGACGGCGCACTCTACGAATTAACGATGTCCGGTGCCCTAAAATCGTACGGGCAAGTGACTGGAATCACAAACGTCGTCGCACCTGCAACTTATTTCACATTTGGGGGTAAGAACTACATTACGTACGTGACAGCACAAGGTACTGCACAAAACAGACTTGTAGTGCATGAAGCGAGTGAGTCAAAAAAGGCAACACCAACGTCCATTTCATCTTCTGCTTACGGTGTCGTTGCCCAGGTTTCAGTAACCAGTGTTTATATCTACACCGCAACGATGGATGGAACGGTTTATCAAGTACCATTTGATGGAGATTTAGGTTCAGCAGCTACGGTAACTGTCAATGCTCCAGTCAAGATTCCACCAGTGCTAAGCAAAGATGGAAAATTTTTGTACGTCATGACCCAAAATGGGGTGCTTTATAAGATTGAAACATCAACTTTTAATAATCCAGATGATGTAATCACTCTCGGTGGTGAGTTTACAGTTCCGATGGCGATGGATGAGGACGGATACTTGTACGCACTCAATTCGAGTGGTGTACTTTACAAAATTGACCCGAGTGGAACTGAGAGACATGCAGGTACTGGACTGACGAGTTCCGATAGTGCCGGGGTTTTGATCGATGGTGATGGATCCGTATACGTATTCGGTGGAGGAAAGGTTTTTGTCTTCAATGGCGTATTAACAAATATGACACCTGGTGGATATTCTACGGGCCAGAAAATTACCACTACGCCAGCAATAGTGAAAGGTACAGACGGGGTAACCTATGTCATCGTGCCGTCTTCGGCAAGTGAATCTTCAGGAAAAATCACGATACTGGCTTTCAACCCGACGGTTGGTACGTTAACACTTGAGAGAGATTGGGAGATGTCAAGTTCATTCCCAATTAGTGCAGCTGTTGGAGTAGCACCGGTCAATGCACTTAATGGCAACTATTACTTTGCAACCGCGACGAACGATGGAACGGTCTACGCATGGCAATTCGATGCAAGAGGACCGTACGGCATATGGGCAACGTATGGTCAAAATACAAATCACACCGGTTTCATCGATGCTGCCGCATCACTGTTCAAAACAAGGATAAAATTGATCGCAAAGGAAGGATTCAACGGTTACGCACTGGGAAGCAACTTTATGGGATCGCAGAATTATGGCTTGCTTTACGATGCAACGGTCCTAAATGCGGATAATACCGTGGCAAGTTCAAAGACTAATCTTCGCACGAATGAGGAAGACCTCTCGAAGATACCAGAGGGGGTTCCCGGGTCGCAAAAATTGGAAGTCAAATTCGCAACGCCTACTACTTCTACACTGCTTTTCAGCGGTAATTTCAAAGATATGATGAAAGGTAAAAATCCTCCCGCAACAGATTCAGAATTTGAATTCAGAATGTGGCAAACAAGCGGCAGTGAAGGATACGAATGGAGTGAGACGGACAATCCTGCAACGCTCACTTATAGATTCAACGATAGAACGGTGAATCTTTTCACAGATGCTACGTACACGTTCTACGTCTACCACAAATATCCTCTTACCGGTAGTAATTCTGAAGCTACAGAAACTATCGATGCAGTCTTTGATTACAATACATACAAAAGTAATCCGCAAGCAGCCACGCAGGGAGCAACAGCTACCTTAGATTATCTGAGTAAACAATGGTATGCGTTTAAGTGGAATGTATACCAGTGGAATCCGGAAGCGCCCAACGGTCTATACGATTATGATACCTATAATGACAGAGATAGTATTTCACTACCAATTAAAGGTCCAGCGTACATAGAAATATACTATGCTCAACTGAGTTCTACGATAACGCTATTGTTACCGGACTTTGCATACGGAAAGACGCGCGCATACCTGTTCCTCGATGCTGCAACAGATGCAGTAACTTACACCATTGAGGCTACAACGCTTCAAGGAATAACGATAGATAGTGTGGAATCTGCGGTCTTCGATAGTAACGTTGGTGGGTATAATTGGGAATCCACTGTTACTACGTCCAATCACTTAAAATACGTATTTGACAGTATTCAGACGCCTCTACCAGGCACTACACGAGTAGCTACGTTGGCACTGAATTTGTCGGTCCCACAGGGTGTGGAATTTTCTGGATTGAATAACGAATCATTTGAACGATACTTCGATATGTACGGCTACGCACAGTTAAGGAACCAGCAAGTCGAGCCAGAAGCCTTGAGGGCCAAAAAAGTGTATGAGGTAAATCACTTCTTGTACGTCGTAGGTGATTTCAACAATGACTTCACCGTAGATATGAATGATTGGAATTTCTTTGTTGACAAATATGGTGAAACAGTTTCTGGAACAGACTCGATTTACAATATAGGGCCGAGGGAGCGTTTTAGTGGACCAACTCCTAACTATAGTGATTACAGGGCAGGGATTCTTACAGACAAAACGAACAAGGTCGATAATTTAGATCTAAATTACTTTGCAGTTATGTTTGGTTTTGTTGTGCCTGAAAGTGAACGAGTTAAGTGAGAGGGGTGATGAGTGATGTATAAGAAGATATTACTACTCATGTTAGCGCTTGTTTTAGTCTTGTCTGGTTGTGGTATGTTCAATCAATCTGCAGCTAGTAAGGCACGTACAAATGTCTACATAGTTGATCCGTACGGTAACAATTTGATGGTCGATGGTAAGATAAACGGGAATACGATAAAGGCTGATGCAAATGGTCTTTACGTAGAGGCAGCTATCGAAAGTGCAAATGTGCAGTTGGCTGAACCACTCGGCATTTTCAAAGTAAAGGAGATAAGTGTAGATCCAAAGAAGTCTGTTACAATAATTCTTGAAAAAAGTACAAACAAGGGTATGAAGTTATTGAGGACCGCTGATGGAAAATTGATGTTCTATGCGATAGGCTACGGCGATACTCCTTACTTCCAAGTGTGGCTAAAAGACAAATTATCTAGCAATGCAATGGTCGGACTCAATGAAGATCAGATGTTGCTTGCAGGTAATTGGTTGATCGGCGTTGGTAAGCCGTTGGGAACGATTAATAACACTATTCTCAAAGATGAAATAGTCGTCAAACTCAACATTCCTGCAACTAAGGCACCTGAAATTTCAAAATTTGAGGTAATAACCGTTAAGTGATTTAGCGATAATAGAATCTGAAGCATTATCGAAAGGCCCCCGATGTGATTCGGGGGCTTTTTGATTGTCAAATTTCTAATTCTCTACTCTTCTATTTAGAATGAATATGGCTAATATGACGATAATTGGCAAGAGATAGGATACGACAGGAACTGTGCCAAGAAATGCACCCATGATTGTACTGACGATGCTGCCGCCGAGCGATGTGAATGCGTACGTTGCACCGTTGAATAGTGGCAGGTGGCTTTTCTCAATCTTTCCCACAGCAGTTTGCTGAATGTACGGAAAGAGTGGACCAAAGAATAGCCCTGCGATGATGAAGAAAAGCGGATTTTTGGTTATCACAAAGAGTGAGATAAGTATTATCATAACTATGGTATTCACAGATACAAGGTCTTTGAATAGTTTTGTTATCGGTGAGAGGAAAAATCTGCCCAATGTGAATAGTATCCAGAAAACTGAGTATGCAGTAACCGATGCAACGATGCCTTCTTTCATGATGTTGCCTGCCCAGTTGATCACTCCTATTTCCGCAGAGCTGTATAGTATGAGCAACGTTAGGAATACCATGAATGTTGAGTTGCTGAACGCATATTTGATTTCGGAGAGTTTGAATGCCTCCGCCTTGGTAGATGCTGTGACACGTAACTTTGTAGATGTGTATACAAATAGTAAAATGAAGATGACAGCGTAGATGAAGTAAACATTCTTGAAGTTGTTCATTCCCATTTGTGCCATCTGTATGAATAGAGGTGCTAGGATACCGCCCAATCCATATGCCCCATGGTAGAAGCCGAAGTTTGCATTCTTGCTCTGTGCGAGCAACATGGTAGAGCTGGTGAATCCAAAACCACTGGAAAATCCAAAGATGAGCATGCCTATCAACGACAATACGAGGGTATTTGAAAATGCTATGATTAGACTACCAAATATTGTGATGCTAAAGCCGATGAGTAGTGCCCTCTTCAATCCAAGTTTGTTCAGGTATATGCCAACAAATATATTCGATAGTACTGTGCCTACAAGAGAAAATAGTGGTATCAACGAAGAAATGCCGACGGATATATTGTATCCAGACTGGAAGAGTTTTAACGCCGGTGCTACGGAGTTTATTACCAAGGAATACGAGAATATAATCAGCATGGGAAATATGTTTGACATGTACTCTATCTGCCTCCTTTTTCTATTCTTTTACCCGTTTATCCCGTACCTTTCCATTTTGTAATATAAGGTTCTTACGCTTACATCGAGCATCTCTGCTGTTTTGGACTTATCACCATTGCATTTTTTCAGTGCTTCTTGAATTACTTGCTTTTCGTAACTTTCCACCATGTCTTTAAGTGCCCTTATTTCGAATGTTTCCAAATTGCCCATTTCGTTAACTTCGGCCTTCTCTGGTAGGTGCTTCATCACTATGATTCGTTCTTCTGGCCCCATGTTTATCATTATTCTACCGATGAAATTCTCCATCTCCCGCACGTTGCCTTGCCATTCTTTATTTGTTATGTAGTGCATGACAGCAGGGTTCATGCCTTCAACCATTCTACCGTACTGTTGGTTTAGTTTTCGCACGATGTGCATGGCTATCTTCGGTATGTCTTCTTTGCGCTCTTTCAACGGAGGCAGGTATATCGGAAATACGTTAAGTCTGAAGTACAAATCAGGTAGGAACTCTCCACTTTTGACCATCTTTTCAAGGTCAGTGTTCGTCGCTGCGATGATTCTCACATCTACTTTCTTGACGTTCCTTCCACCTACTGGAACAAATTCTTTCGATTCTATGAATCTCAGTAATTTTGGTTGGAGTGAGATCGGCAGTTTGCCAACTTCGTCCAAAAAAAGTGTTCCACCATCGGCTTCTTCGACCAGTCCTTTCTTCCCACCACGCACTGCACCGGTGAATGCACCTTCTTCGTAACCGAATAACTCTGATTCCAGTATCGATTCCGGAATGGCCGCACAATTGACACTGACGAAAGGCTTGTTTTTTCGTGGACTGACGTTGTGGATTGCATGTGCGAAGAGTTCTTTTCCTGTCCCACTTTCTCCCCTTAAGAGAACTGTTGCAGGTGTCTGAGCCACTCTCTTTGCCTGTTCTTTTGCTATCTGCATTATTCTGCTATCGCCTATTATATCATCGAATGTGTATTGTGCCTTCATGTGCCTTATCAGTCTCTTTATCTCTTCGAGCTCGTTGTTCAGTTGCATAATCTCAGAGACGTCGTGTACTACTGCAACGCTCCCTTTGAATTTCCCATGTACAAAGAGTGGTGTTGCATTGACTATGACTTCTTTTCTCGCAGGTCCTACCTTGAGTCTTGCGTTGTAGATGGGCTGCCTCATCTTTGCTATGAGCATGTGGATGCTCTCACCTTCTGCAATATCTACAGTTGCAGGTTTGCCAATCACTTCTTCTGCGGCATATCCGGTTATCTTGGTGTATGCCCTATTCACGATTCTGACGATACCGTATTCATCTGCCACGCTGATGGCATCATTTGTCGAGTCTATTATTGCCTTAAGTTGTGCTTCAACTTCCTTGAGATTTGTGATTTCTTCGGCCAATTTTCGGATGCTTGTAATATCTCTGAAGACTGCTACTGCACCTATGATTTCTCCGCGTTCATCTTTTATCGGTAGTCTCGATGTTATGATCACTGCATTTTCTGTTCGCTGCAGTTGGTCTATCTCGGGTAGCCCAGTCCTCACCACGATGTGTAACCTTGTGTTTTCAACCACATCTTCAACGTATTTGCCAAGTATGTCACTGGGTAAACCAAGGAGTTTGGATGCGTTCTTATTTACATATACAACATTTGCATCCTTGTTGACGATGATGATCCCTTCTATTATGGAATCAAGCACACTTTCAAGCATCCGTTCCATCAAATTTCATCTCCATCCGATTGTACTCTTCTCAAGTTTATTTGATATATTTCAACGATTTTGGAATTTGAGTGGTCTTACTTATATACTGTAATCATTTCTTTAATTCTCTCCAAGAAGATTATACACAAAAAAATGTATATTTTGAAGTACTACTTGCAGTTGTTACTTACATTCATTTATCATTATGTTATCATTATGTTATCATTATATTATCATTTATCATTTTCCACCATCGCTGGGGTCGATTTGTCGATTTGTCGAAAGGAGCAATTATGAAAAGGATCGATTTATTGAGCATTGGAATTACGTCCTTTTTTCTCTGGGCGATATTGTTCCAAGTGGATTTTTTAGAGATATTTGATTTGAAGATCATGGATTTTTTCTACAAGGTGAGGGGAAAGGCTGACGTAGAGTCTTCGGTCGTTGTCGTAGGGATCGATGAGTATTCTTTGAGTGCGCTTGAGGTAGATGGCGACACGTGGCCTTGGAAGAGAGATGTGTATGGTAAGTTACTCGAGAAGGTATTTGCAGATGGTGCTAAGGTTGTCGCATTTGATGTCTCTTTCACAGAGGCTGGCGATGAGGAGAGTGATAGTTACTTTACGAGTACACTCTTGATGTATGGCAACGTGGTTCTGGGTACATATTTGATAAATGATAAATCAACGTATATGTCGTACGATAAACGTTTGAGAGATGTAATGGAGGATAATACTTCTTACATCGACTATGCGTACAGGATGGACAATTTTAAGGCACTCGGTCTTCTCAATCCGTTTAGGGTGTACAAGATACGGCCCGTGTACGAGCCATTTGCCACTTCTGCATATTCTGCCTCCTACGAGATAGGTTCACTCGATGCAGATGGGATTGTACGCAGGATACCACTACTTGTTGTAGAAGATTGGTCGAGAGAGAATGCGGTGTCTTCCGGTATATTTCCACACATGGACGTTATAACAGCTGCACTCTTTTCCAATGTCTCACCAACAGATTTGGTGATAGACTTTTCAGAAAAGAGTGTGGTACTCAAAGACCGTTCTATTCCGTTCGATAGCTCAGGATACATGCATCTGTGGTATTATGGAAGAGGTAATGAAGTTTTTGAAGAGGTACCTTTTTACGACGTCATGAATGGTAACTTTGCACCTGGAACTTTTCGTGATAAAGTTATTATCGTTGGTTACACGGCCACTGCAAAGGGGTTGTACGATTTGAGGATAACGCCTTTTTCAACCGAAGAAGCAGGTGTGTTTGTTCACGCAAATGCTGTAGAGAATTTGATTAGAAACGATTTTACAACACCTTTTACACCTTTTAACAATGCGATCGTGCTCTTGGTCGTGATGGCTATTGTAGTTGTGCTGACAAGGCTAAAAGGTACTTTTGTAAATACGATACTGTTGATTATTCCAATTGCCTTTTTGGTCGTTTCGTACGTAATGTTTTTGCAGAGGATGTACATTGCCACATTTTATCCGATTGCTGCTGTGCTGGTGGTTGGTATAACAAAGACGCTCAGCGATTTTTTGAGAGAGAATGCAGAAAAGAGGAAGATGAAGGAGTACCTCTATCGTTATGTACCGGATAAGGTTGCTGAAATACTCGTTGGCAGCGGAGAATTAAAACTCGGTGGTGAGACACGCGAGGTCGTTGTACTGTTTTCGGATATAAAGGGATTCACAAGCCGTTCCGAGAAGCTGACTCCAGAAGAGGTCGTAGACTTTCTCAATGTCTATTTGACGCAGATGAGTGAGGTCATTAGATACAAGTACGACGGAACGATAGACAAATTCATTGGAGACGCGATAATGGCGATTTTTGGTGCACCAGTGTCTTACGGTGATGAAATAGAACGTGCGCTTAGATGTGCACTGGACATGAGAAAGACATTGAAAACGCTCGATGAAAGGTTGGGGCTCGATTTGGACAGTGGTATTGGAATGCATTATGGACCTGCGATTATAGGGAACATCGGTGCACCATTTAGGATGGATTATACGTGCATAGGTGATACGGTCAATACGGCTTCAAGAATAGAACACCTCACAAGAGAAGTGGATGCGGATATCATAGTCTCAGAGGAGATCGTTAAGAGAACTGAGGCCTTCGAATTTGAGTACCTTGGTTCATACTCGGTGAAAGGAAAGAGTGAAGAGTTGAGATTGTACAAGCTTGTGAGAGAGAAGGTGAATTAGTCTGGCGAATAGAATTATTGGCATGCGATTAAACAAGACATCGTACGTGTTTGATCAGGGAACTGAAAACTTTACCATCGAAGGTGATGTACCGGAGCAAAATGATGTCTATGAATTTGCGATGGAGAATATGATGCGTATCGATGAGAGGGCCTTTGAACTTGTCAGTTGGTTGCTAAAGACCGTTAGGATCGATGATATTGTGCTGGAGATAAGTGATTTTTTTGAAAAGAGGATGGACAATTCCGTGAAGGTGAGTTTTTCCGAGGAGAATTGTCCATTCGAGATGACGAACGACCATGCAGATATCCCGATAATAAGCAAGAACTCCGGGATACTTGGTTGTATAAACCTTACAGGGAAGTTCACCGTTTTTGAATCTCTGGGATTGCTTGCATTCTACAATTCGTTTGTGTCGATAATCGAAGGGATCGTTATAAACTATAGATTGCAGCAACTGCTGAAAAGTGGTCTGGACACACTGTACAAGGCACTGAACGAAAGAGCAAGGCTTTCTGACACCGATTTGGTTATGATGGAGAAGATTTCCTTTCAGCTTGCGGAATTGGAAGATGTTGATAAAGAATTGTGTGGCGTGGTGCTCAAGGTAGCAAATGTTGGTCTCGTCGGTGTGAGGGATGAGATATTTGAGAAGATTAGAGATGGTCGTGCAGCAAATGAGGATTATGTGGAGTATTTGAAACATGTGGACTATGGATACGAGATATTGAAAGATCTGGATCTGGAAAAGGAGGTACTCAATGCTTGTTTGTATCACCATGAATTTATCGATGGAAGTGGTCCAAAGGGGTTGAGTGGAGATGATATACCGAAGTTGGCTTTAATAGTAGGCATTGCAGAGCACATAGTCTTGCTTGGATGGAATGGAGAAAGACTGAGAGGCAAGTACGCTGATGATTTCATAGAGAATGCCATCAAAATATCGAGGTGACGGTTCTGAACAGTCTATGGTATATCTTTCCTTACTTTTTCTTAGGGCACCTGGTTGGCGATTACATGTTGCAAAATGGTTACATAGCTGCACGAAAGTCAAAAGACCTAAGAGTCTTGTTGTTACACATTCTACTGATCTTTATATCTCAGTTGGTTTTCTTGCTTGGTGCAGAATTTGGTGTTACCCAGTTTTTCTTTGTTTTACTCTTATCAGTTTTTCATTTTCTGATAGACTTTGGAAAGTACAAATGCAAGAGGAGTTTTTGCAATACTTGGTGGTATTATTTACTTGATCAGGGGTTCCACATTTTGAGTTTTTTCGTGGTCATGATGCCGTTTTCAAATGTGGATTTCTTTTTGGGGCATGATCTGGTTGTTGTGCTGAGTGTGATGGTCTTCAATGGATACTTCATAAGCATCTTGGTACACTTCATAACTTCTGACGGGATATACAAAAGGGATTATTGGGGTTATCTTTTCAGAATGGCGGCACCTGTTTTGTACTATGCAAGTACTACAGTCTTTTTCATCTATGCGGCTATAATGCTTTTGTTTGTTTGGAGGATAGTCAAACATTCAAAATCTAAGTCGATAATTTCAGCGGTGATAATAAATTACATCTTGACTCTATCGTCGAGCATAATTCTTACGGGGGTGATGTTATGAAAAAGGTGGTTGCGTTTGTTCTACTATTTGCAAGTTTACTCGTGTTAGCTGATTTCAACGTTTCAATACCATCGCAAAGCGCAACATTTGGAACTAAAGTACCTGTAACGATAGAATTTACAGATTCTGCAGGAAAGCCTATAACATTCACGTTGAAGGCAAAGGTCTCTTTGGGTGGATTTGACAAGCCTGATGTATTCACAAAGGGTATTGAAGTGAATGGGAAGATAACGATCAATTATCTCGTACCGAAGAAAAAGGGTGACGTAACGCTAACTTTTATAGGAGAAGTTAAGGGTAAAGAACCTGTTACAAAGAAAGTGACTTTGAGTGTTGTTGAAGAAGATGAAACTGTCTTTTCAGAGGAAATGAGTGCATCAGTCGATTCATTTAAGGGCAGTGTGGCAATTAAGAAGGTTGGAAAAAAGACTTGGGAGTCTGTGAAGGCCTCTTCAAAAGTTCAAGAGGGAGACGAGGTACTCACGTTGGAGAAATCATATGCTGTCGTTAAATTTCCAGACGGTTCTATGACAAAGATTTCTGAAAATACACAAGTCTTATTCGAAAAACTAAGGAAATCTAAAGATGGGAAGATACTAGTGTCGATAGTGATTCAAAAAGGTGGTACGTACAACGTTGTTCAGAAAGTAGTCACTGGCTCATCTTTCGAAGTGAAGGCTGGAAGCGTAACGGCAGGTGTGCGCGGAACAACTTTTGGTGTTGAATACCTTGAAGAAAAGCCTGTGATAAAGGTGTGGGAAGGTGAGATACTCACATTCTTTGAAGACGCATTTGTCATACCAGTCATACAAGGTCAAGAAATTGCATATCAGCCAGGCATGCAGCTTCCTGAAGATATCACACCACTACTTGAAAATACACAGATTGTGCCTCTGACGGAACCTGCACCAGCTATGGAAATCCCTGCAGAGCAACCTACTGAAGAACAGCCAGCAACTGAAGAACCAAAGCAGGATGAACCAAAAACTGAAGCCACACAACAAGTGACTGAACCAGTAGTTCCCACTGTACCAAAGGCCTATATACCACCGTTGGGAGTCGAAACAATGCGAAAAGATGCTAATAGTTACATCGTTTACAGCATCTCTCCAGAGTTCTCGATTGGTCCTGTTGATTTGGGAATTGGCTTAACTGCATATGCATCTGAAGTAGGTGGAACACTCTATTATGGTGTCCCGTCAACGAATCCGAGTACCAACATTATAAATATAATAACAATAAACTCAATCGCACTTAGATTGGAAAACTTCTATTTCAGATACGGTAACATGCCTACTACTTCATTAGCGATGGGCTTTTCCGTGCGTGATTACTTCAAACCATATGCGAAATCGTTTGATGTAAAGGCTGCAGTCGGTCCATTCTCGCTGATGGTACATCTCCCGTACGAACTAACCAAACTATGGCCGTTCGAATTTACTCGGTCTGATGATGTAATTGCAGGAGAGGCCGAGCTTAGGTCCATCTTTGCCGGGATAGATCTCGGTCTGTCTGCGTTGTACGATACACAAGTTTCAACGGCAAACACGGTGAGCAATGCAACACCTGTAAACCTTTCTGTTTCAGCATTTTTGAGATATCCCATAACGAATAATCTCTACATCGGTACAGAATTTGCATCGCAGATTTTGTCAGATTTTTCAGGATATGGTTTTGGATTGTTTGGTGGGGTATCTGGCAGAATTTCCATATTTGATATCGTTGCAGGTGCGTATGGTACGTGGGATGGTTTCAAACCATTCTATTTTGGTAGGTTGTACACAAACGATAAGGCACAAAATAAACTTACCTCTCTCACTCAAGGAGAGAGTGTATTTGGACTACTTGCAGGTTTCAATTTCTATACAGATTTTGCAGTTGGCAGGCTCTATCTGTACGGCGATTTTACAAACAACTGGGATGCACTCGGCGAGATGAGAATAACGATACCACAAGTTGGAGCTATCGCTGGTCTGTTCTTGTATGGTTATTATTACGATTCGACACCTTTCACGGAAGGTCAGATGTTCGATTCTGATACTAGTTCTTATCTTAGAATAACTTATCCTATAATGGAGCAAAACCTTGTTGCAGGTATGGTTTACACTTGGGACTATACACTGAAGATATGGGTACAGAGTGTGTACATAGGTTCTGAGACAAGCTGGTGATGTTGATTACTTTGACGGCCATCAGTAGACAGAACGATGTTAGAGGGTGAGTCTTTGAGGAATGAAATTGAAGGTTGCAACTACCAAGTTATAGAAGCTCCTCCATGGTTGAGTGGGTATATTTACAAAGATGTACTCAGAGGGAGAAGATCCAGCAGGAGTATAAAGATACAGGGTATAGAATTCTATGTGCTCGGAGATTATTCCGAAAGGCTTCTTAACAATATGTGCAGATATTTGAAAGACAACGTTGAAATAAAGCCTTCAGATATTTCGGATCAAGTAGTCTACGTTGCTGCAAAGTTGAACAGCAATCTTAGACTCAACGATTTGCTCAAAGATATCCAAAATGAAATATGTACAATCGTTAATGCATCGGCAGCATCTATTTTGATGTACGAAGGAGAATATCTGAAATTCTTGGTTACAGTGGGGAAAGCAAGCGGAATGATAGAATCAATACCAGTCCCTATGGAATCAATTGCAGGTAGGATTTTTCAAGAAGAAAAGGCAATGATATTCAACGATTTGGAAAATAACCCGGCACATTTCAAAGGAGTTGACAAGGCATCGCAGTTCAAGACGAAGAACATAGTTGGATCTCCAATATGGGTAGAAAACGAAAAGATCGGGGTTATAGAGGTACTAAACAAGACGGGAGGATTTACGCAAGAAGATGGGCAAATTGTAGACCTGTTTGCCAGATTAATTGGCAGGAAATTGCTCAGCTCTTGGCGATACGAGAAATTCTCTGGAAGGTTCAAGAAAATATTGCTCGGCATTGCAACTGCCATAGATAAACGCGATAATTACACACATCAACACTCACGAAACGTTGCACAGTATTCTGTCGAATTGGGCAGAAAACTGGGACTGAGCCAGCAGATGCTCGAGAAATTGGAATTTTCAGCGATACTCCACGACGTTGGAAAGATTGGAATACCTGACAGCATACTTCTGAAAGCTGGTAAGCTCACAGACGATGAATATCAGATCATAAAAAGCCACACAATCTACGGAGCTGAGGTCCTCTCAGGTATAAAATACGTCGATGACGATATCATCAGTGGAGCTTTGGAACACCACGAAAGATTCGATGGAAGCGGTTATCCATACGGCAAGAAAGACGGTGACATATCGCTATTTGGACTGATAATCGGTATTGCCGACGTTTTCGATGCACTTTCATCTCGCAGAACTTACAAAGATGCATGGCAGATAAGCGACGTACTACGCATGTTAGAAGAAGACACACAGAAAGGCAAGTTCTCTCCTAACATCTTCGATAAACTAAAAGAACTTGTTCAAGAAATGCAAGCTGCTTCCCAATAAACCTCCCGATTGACTATAACCTTAAAAAAAGCCGGGGTAACCTCCCCGGCTTTTTAACAATGAGTACTGCATACTAATCCTTTCTATTGAAAGAGTCATCTATCAATCCTATTTCTTAACAGAAAGTTCTTCTCCCTTTGTGTCATCTTGAATTTGGGAAATTTGAGAAGAAAAAGGATAAAACAGGCCTCATCTTGGGGAAGAGACATTCAAGTTATCCCTATAGAGCTCAAGTACAAAAGTCTTGACACGTTTCAAAATTCATCGACAAAAACTTTAATCAAGGCTGACTAAGCGCACAGAAAATATCGGTATGCGATTACCTGACATATGTCGAGGCTGTCCATCATTTGTCAAGGTTGTCGCCGATGTCGAGATGAAATACATAATTTGTAACATTCACTTCCTTCAGCACAGATTAACTGAAAAATATTGTTTTTTCAGTGTTTTTTTGGTATAATCATACTTGCCGAGGA
The DNA here is from genome assembly GCA_002432805.1 of Fervidobacterium sp. UBA5837. GTDB lineage: Bacteria > Thermotogota > Thermotogae > Thermotogales > Fervidobacteriaceae > Fervidobacterium. The sequence continues at coordinate 124,034 of DJGV01000016.1, forward strand.
AACATATTCGTAACTTTCATTGAGTAATACAAACGGAAAGTTGGTGAGTCGTGATGGCATTGGATGAATTGATCAATTACCTGGCAGATAGGCCGCTTGATATTGATGACAGACGTTATCTTGTAAACAGACAGAGCGACCTTGAATCTCTGAACAAAATAGCAAAGTACCAACCTTACGGTATATTTGGTATAGCCGGTGAGACTGGCATTGGCAAAACAACCGTCTTGAACTTTATCTCTCCACAGGATATATTCATCAGAAAAATTAACATAACTCTGCGCGATTCAGTTGACAGCATCCTTTATGAACTAACGTACAACCTTGCAAGATCCCTGGAAGGAGAGAAGAAGCTTGAAAAAGATGCACAAAGCGTCAAAGAATGGATAACGAACGAAGTGTCAACAGTCAGAGGCTTCTCACTGGGGCTTTCCATGATCGGTTCCGTAGGTACCAACTTTCAGACTAGTAACATCCCAAAATTCAACTTCTTTGCAGCCCGCGAGAAACTGGCCGATTTGATTAGCAGAACAGTCCAAGTAAAGGGCAAATTCATTCTACTAATAGATGAGCTTGATAAAGAAAAGAAAGACGACGTACTGAGAACTATCGATGCCATCAAATCGCAAATTCTTTTCGACAATTTTATCGTGTTCATCTCTCTGCCATATTCTATTTACAGAGAATATGCTGCTGATAGAATGCGATGGAACGAGTCAGGTAATTTGGAGAACATATTCAAAGATATAGTCTTTCTTGAGCCACTTTCAAAGAGTGATATCAAAGAATTGTTAATCCGAAGACTCAGCAAGTACATTGGCCTAATCTCAGAAGAGGTTCTCGAAATAGCCAGCGATTTTGCGGATGGAAATCCAAGGGACGCCTTGTGGATCATGTACAAAACAGTCTTTGATAACACAGATGCATCAAGACTCGAAAGAGAGCATATACTAAAAACAATACGCGGAATAGTCACTGAATACAAATCAATTCCACTAACTGAAAACCAACGCAGAGCGGTTGATCTATTTAGAGGCCTCGCTGGTACAAGAGACAAATTCATCGAACAACTACAAAAAAGTGGTATAAAGCGTACAACAGCATACTCACTATTCAACCAACTCATCGAAAAGAAAATCCTCATACAAAGAAATGAGACCTACCAATTATCTGGAAAATACAAATATGCGAGCATCTAACATGTGTCGAGGCTGTCCAGTATAATTGCACACTATCCAAGAAATTCAGAACTGCTTTTCCAAAATTGTCATACTAAATTGGCATGATCGATGCACTGCATAGCTTGGATAAGTCTTTGGAGCTGAGCAATTGCTTGTTATCAATCGTCAACTCTGAGAAGCTGCAAGTTCGGAGTAGTTATCAAAATAAAAAGAGCGTGAGTGATTGTTTTCTAAATCGTCGCTGCACGCTCTTTTGTGATACTATACCTTATTTCCCCTCGTCGGAATAGAACAGTTCATCCAAATCTGTTGAATCATCTGGAGAAACGTACTCCAACTTCATTGGTGTGAATGGTGCATCTTTACACTTCGGAGGCCTTCTGTTGTACATGATCACTGAAAGCGTCTTATTCCGTATGTACCAATTGAGATACTTCTCTTCGTCACCCTTGCCATTGAAATCCATCAGCCCAACCATCAGAATGTACCATATCGTCTGATGCAAGTCCTCGTACGAATACAGAAACGACTTATTTATCCCCCATAAATACTTCGTCCACCTATCTACAAGGTGACCATAAGAAAGAACCAACTTGTGCCACTCTTCAATACTTATCTCCCTTCCTTTCTCCCGCTTGAGTTCTATTCCCGAGCTTATGCAAGGTTCCATACTAAGACCTCCCAACGGCTTATAGTAGAATTGTGCCAAAATCCCGTATTTAGTATACTCATGTATACTTATTGTAGCACAAAAAAACCGGGTGGCAACAACCCGGTATTAAATTTTTTATCCGCCATATCAATATATCTACGCAAGGTATTGATTTTTTCTAACTTTGACAGAAAACAAGGTACCCAGAAATCAAATTGTAGATTCATGCGGGTTTTTGGAAGAAAGCCAAAGGTAAAGAATATTGGCTGAAGACGAACCTAAACAGATTTCAGAAGGAAATGCTGAAGGTAATGGAGATAAGAAGAAGATAAAACAAGAAAACTTTTTTCTTCCACAAAGTTATATTTTTTCTTAATTTATCAAGCAAACGAATCACTAAAGGAGCATTGAAATCACAAGTAATTTTAATTGATACCCTTGGAGCAAAAACATTCAACTGGATAAACGATAAAATAAGATTAATAACAGACGAAGCAAACAGAAACCAAAAAAGCCTGATAATCTCAACAAACATAAACCCAAAAGAATTAAGAAATTTACTAGAATTAAGAACAGCTTCAAGACTAACAGAACTAATTCCACAACAAGCGATAATATATCTGGATGTGCTTCTATTTGCTTTCTATACGCACCTCTATTGCTGATTATAATTTTTACTTAAAACTTCCCAAACTTTAGACGATAAAAATAGGAGTAACAACTAATTTAACAGAATTATTAAAAGACAAGATTAATATTAAATGTTTTGAATTTATAGCGGTCCAGGGCGAGATAGCATTTTTCAAATAAAAGGAGGCTCCCTCATGTACGAAGAAATCTTCAAATTAATACAAAATGGAGAACTAAACAAAGCTCAAGAAGAAATAGAAAAAATAAGTGATGATAACCCTAAAAAATACAACATTAGTGGATTAATATACTATCAGAAAAAGGAATTCGATAAAGCAAAAGAAGAATTCGAAAAAGGATTAAAAATAAACCCTGTTGACTCTGACCTGTTATTCAATTATGGATACCTATTAAAAAACATAAATCAAGAGAAAGAAGCATGGAGATACTTAATGAGAATCCACAACAAAGACTGGGCAACATACGATCTCTTAGGAGACATAGAATACAAAAACAGAAGCAAATTAGCTTCGTTAAGATTCTACAAAAAAGCTGCAGAATTACCTGATTCTCCCCAAGAAATGAAAAAGAAATTCATAGAAATGAGAAACAATGTAAAACAAGACACCAAAATTGCTTTTCTCTGCTTACCCGGATTAGATGACTTTCTAAAAGACATAGTAGAAACCTTCTCACTTGGATATGATGTCAAGTTAGTAGTTACAACTGATGGGAATCAAATATCTGAAGCTATCGAATGGGCGGATATAGTATGGCTCGAATGGGCAAATGATTTAGCAATATTTGCAACAAACCAAGTCCCTGAAATACAAAACAAAAAGGTTGTGTGTAGGTTGCATGGATATGAAGCTTTTAATGAAAATGTTTTGAATAAAATTAATTGGGACTTTATTGATAGAATGATCTTTGTTGCTGACCATGTTAGAGAGGATGCATTTGAAACATGTTCCAAAATTAAAAACATACCATATACTATGGTTTACAATGGAATAGATTTAGATAAAATTACTTATAATAGAAGAACAAAAGGTAAGAAGATATGTTTCAGTGGCTATATAAACTATAAGAAAAATCCCATGCTTATGATTCAAATATTAAGCAAGTTATTGAAGATTGATTCTGAATATAAAGTATACTGGGTTGGTAAACATCAGGATATAAGGATAGATAAATATATGAATTATATTTTAAAGGATCTGAAAATTGAAGATAACTTTGTTTTTGAGGGTTGGACTTCCAATATTGATTCATGGTTAGAAGGTAAAAATTATTTTTTGTCTACAAGTATACACGAAGGATATGGAGTAGCCATTATGGAAGCTATGGCTAAAGGAATTAAACCTATTATACATAATTTTTATGCTGCAAGAGGATATTATCCAGATGAGTTGATCTATAACACAATCGATGAAGCAGTAGAAAAAATAACAGAAGAATCTTACGATTCAGAAAGCTACAGAAGATTCATTGAAGATAACTATTCCTTGGAAGAGCAGATAGAATCGATAAACAGAATTTTCAAAATAACAGAAAGTCATGAAAGGAAAATAGTTAAAAATGAACATGAAAGTTATAGTAATTTATCTGTTAATGATACGATCTCTAAATTTATGGAATATATACCTTACACAGATAATTATATTAATTTCTTTGATTTTGAAAATTCAGAAATAACTATAGGAAAAGTAGAGAAAATTACCAAAGATTTTAGTCTGATAGAATTTATAGTAAAAAATAACGATGGTAAACAATTGGCTTTACAAAATATTTGGTTTGACAAAAGCAACGGAAAATTAATTTTACCGGATTATATTTTAAAGAGCAAAAATAAAACTAAAATAGAAGCCTTTATCTATAATGTTCTTAGTTATAACTTGAAGTTTAATAATAATATTGCCAGTTTTATTCTAGACGAGACGATTTTAAACGATATAAAAGAAAACCAACTAGCCTATAAATGGGAAAGAGGGATCCCTGCTACCCCATTTATGCCTGCTCTTGGATACTTAAAAGCAATGTTTAGATATAATTTTGCTGCTAATTTTATAGAAAAAAATGATCTGATTTTAGATGCTGCATGTGGGTTTGGTTATAGGTCAGCATATTTTTCTAAATTATGCAAAAAAGTGTATGCTCTTGATATAGCGAAAGAAAATATTGAATTTGGGAGAAATACCTATTCTTTTGAAAATATTGAATGGGTGGAAGGTGATGTTACTAGCCTTCCTTTTAAGAATGAAAAATTTGATGTCTATGTTTCATTTGAAACTTTTGAACATTTACCATTAAATATCCTTGATAAATATCTTAGAGAAGCGATTAGAGTTTTAAAAAAAGATGGCTTTTTTATTCTATCTACTCCGAATAAAGAAACTCGAAAAAATATTCATAACCCTTTTCATATAAAAGAATATAATTTTGAAGAATTAAGTTCTATCTTGGGAAAATACTTTAAAGATATTTATTATTATTCGGATATTGGATGTAACATTGAAAAAGATTTTGATGATAGAGCAAATAATTTCATAGCTATATGTAGAAAACAATAATTTACATGTTGTAAAACAACAATTATTTAATTTATAATAGGGAGGTCGCAATAGCAATGGAAAATAAATCAAATTTCTTTTTAAAATTTAATGGTTCCAGAGAATATTGGGAACAAAGATATTCTATGGGTGGAACATCAGGAGCAGGATCATATGATAAACTCGCAGAATTCAAATCTGAAGTGACAAATTCTTTTGTGAAAAACTATCAAATTAATTCAGTAATAGAATTTGGTTGTGGAGATGGTAATCAACTTTCTATGTTCGATTTTCCCACGTATATAGGATTAGATGTATCTAAAACTGCAATAAAATTATGCATAGAACGTTTTAAATATGATAAATCAAAAAGTTTTTTTCTTTATGATTCCATTTGTTATAAAGATAATCAAGCCATATTTAAAGCCGATTTGGCCATATCTCTTGATGTTTTATATCATCTTGTAGAAGACAATATTTTTGAACTATATATGAATCACTTGTTTGAATCTGCTGAAAGATATGTAATCATTTACTCAAGTAATTTCAATTCTAAACAAACCAATCACATTAAACACAGACAATTTTCAATATGGATTGATAACAATTTATCTAATTGGAAATTAATTGACATAATAAAAAACAAGTATCCAAATGAGTCCCTCGCGGATTTTTTCATATATCAAAATATAGAAAATGATTAGAAAAACTTAATTAAAAACTTTTTACATTTTTGTCTTTTTTGATATCTTTTATATTTTTTTCTCCCATTAACTGAATTTAATTATTTTTGCCTTTTATTTTCAAAACCAATAACAACTGATTAGACAAATATATTTTAGTTTAAATTGAGATAATTAAGAAATTGTTCGATTTCTATATTACTTCAATAATTAAAACCAACTCTGATATTCTTAGCAATCTTTCTTCCAAAAAGCAAACTCAAGCCCAGCCCTTGAAGGTTTTAAACCTCAAACGACCTTGCAAGAAATCAATGCTTCTAAAAAGGTATGCTAGTTATACACTTATCAAAAACCTCATAATTATAACCAAAAATTAAATTCATATTCTTAAAAACAACGACTATCAATTAAACAGAATCATTTTACTCTTTTGTTTTCTATCCATTACCAAAACAAAACCCTTAAAAAGCATTGCCTAAGACAATGGACGTATACTATTTTTAACTTCGCTTTTGGAAATACTTAGATAAAGAGTATAATAACAAGCATCTAAAAACACCTTTGTTTACTCTAAGAACTAAAAATCGTATTACACGTTCCCCTTTCAACATCACATTCCCTTAAGCTTGCACTTTCATTTTTGGTAAATCTTTCAAACATCCTAATGTTATTTTGAACTTATTTCTGATTTCAATCTCTTTCTTTTCACATATTTACTGAAATTAGAATATGTCCATATTCAAACTCTAAGAGAAGGATACTATTTTTATGTACATTTTTCTACATCTTTATTTGCAACTTTTCCTACATTTTTATTTTACCATTTACAAATAAAATAAAAATACGTTAAATGGCAGGAAATCCCAGCCGTTTTAGTATAATTCCGTGCTATATTTTATTTTGTCTAACTTCTCATCTTTTTTAGGCTTTTTAAATATAAATAAATGTTCATGCATAATCATATAAAAATTATATTTCTCTACCTGCCCTTCCCAATAAGGTGTAGGTTTACAATTATGTTGAACTTTTATACTGTCCTCCTTTAATACAAAGCCATTCTTAAGGAAAAGTCTCATTACATAATATGAAAGAGGTATATAATGCCCGCTTTTTCTTGTATCTCCTATTAAAATAGCACAATATCTGGCTTCTTTCAAAACTCTATAAAGTTCGATAACTCCTTTTTTTAACTCATCGCAAAATTCTTTAACATCAGATATATTTGATAAGTCCCTTCTATTCTCCCATTTGAATACTTTATAATATTTAAATACGGTGGATGCGTTATTATTAAATCAATGCTGCTGTCGCTAATTTCTTTTAAATTTCTCACATCCCCTCCCCTTACAATCTGCTCATACTTATAATCTCCATCAAAGTCTAAACTTCTTTTAGTCAGTTCTACACTATCTGGATTGATATCAAAACCTATACCCCGCCTATTTAATATTTTAGTTTCTATTAGCGTTGTACCACTCCCAACCATAGGGTCCAGTACAAAATCTCCTTCCTGGGAATATCTTAATATAACATTCCTTGGAATTTGAGGTGCAAAATTGCCTCTGTAATCTCCCTTATGCGTCTTCCATTTTCCCCTTTCAGGAAACGCTATTTAAAATATTAAATTCTATTTTATGTTCTTCAACGTGTTTTCTTACTTTGTCCCAATCAACAAAAAAGTCATAACTTCTATTTGTATCCACAAGTGTATCATGAAATTTTTCTATTACGCTTTCCTCATTTTCTACATTTAAAAATTCAATATATAATTCCTTCATTTTAAGTCCCCTACTCATAATTCCTTATTATCAATTCACTTATATCTCCTCGTTTATCCCCATTACTGTTAATATATCTTTTTGCTTTTACTCTTTCAATAATAAACTCCGCATACAATTCATCAAAAAAATCGTCATCTGCATCTTCATTCTTGGGGTCAGAATTGCTAAGTATAAGATATGCATCTCTTTTATCCATCTCTTTAAAAAACTGAGCTAATTGCCTCTGGTCATCATCAAATCTGTCCTCATTATAACTTGTAAAATTCGAAGTATTGTTTAAAGGGCGATAAGGAGGATCGAGATAAACCAAAGTATTTTTATGTATATACTTTTTGCTTTCTTCAAAATCTGCGCACATAACCTTTGTATTCTCTAACGCTTTACTTACTTCGATTAAATTGTCAGCATCACAAATAGTAGGGTTTTTATATTTCCCAAACGGTACATTGAATTCACCTTTCTTATTTAAACGGTATAATCCATTAAAACATGTCTTATTTAAAAAAATCAAGTACGCCGCTCTTTTCACCCAGTCCAAATTGTAATTTACATAATCAAAATTGTCCTTTTGTCTATTATACTCATCTCTAATGTTATAGTAAAAATCTTTCCTTTGTTCCTCTGATAATTTTATATATTTCTCTTCCATGCCACTTAACTCATCAATTAATTCATTCACATTATTTTGAATTACTTTATAACCTATTATTAATTCCTTATTTATATCGATTAAAAACGATTCTTTAACCTTGAAATTTCTTTTTAAAAAGAAAAAAACGCACCACCGCCTACAAAAGGCTCAACATATCTCTCTATTTCACCACTTTGAATTAAAGAGGGTGGCAATCTCTTACATAACTCATCTAATAACTGTGTTTTCCGCCTGCCCATTTTAAAAAAGGCTTAGCATTATTTAAAATACTTAATGTTTTGTCTGAAGTCTCTATCAAATTCAGTGCTTGCACTTTCTCATCACTTCCTCTTAAGCTTGTCTCTCAAAATAATTATATCAAAAAACCTTTCTCCAATCTCCACTTACCCCTTTTCTAATAAGTGAAAGACCTGTCGGTCTTCTAATTAAATTATATCAGAGAAGTGAAGGTTTTTATTTTGAAAGCCAAATTTGCAGCGCTTTGTGCTGCAGACAGGGTAGTCTTCTTTAAATTTGCTTTTAGCAAATTATATGTACCACAATCTATTTAAATTATTCAACGGAAATTTATAAAATAAATGACGTTGACAGATACGCTTTTATAGTAAATGACTATTCATACATTGATACAACAAAGATACAAAAAAAAATATTTTCATTGAGAATTATTTGAAAAAAAGGTGGGAATCCCTTAAAATTAATCCTAATCATCTAAGTATGGAAATAGTGGAGAAAATCTTTCAAGGGGTAACATAAGAAAACCAATAATGCTTACGACTATTCCTATGTCTTTATCTGAAAAATGTCAACAATTCTTCATTACACACAATGCAAGAAATGTTTTGACTTAAATCAGGCAAGTATTTTTCAGAATGTATGAAAGAGATAGAATGTTCCAATGATTTCTGATAAATACATATTTATTCCTCCAGAGCATAAACTAGGAGTTACTTAAGAATTTTAGGCATCAACCTTGTACGAATTATAACAAATTTTTCTATAATTTTATTCTTACTTTGACTTACCACCTGAGAATGATATAATTATTACGTTACTAACCAAAACATCCTATCAAACAATATGAAGGTGATCCTCTATGAAAATACTTATTATCGGATACATGCACCCAAAGTTTGATAAAAGAGTCTTTAGAACAGTGACCACTTTATCCAAAAAGCATAAAGTCATTTATCAATATTGGACTGATAAAGATGAAAAAATTTACCAAGAAGAAAATATCAAGTACATCCCGATAAAGTATGTTGAAAATGCAGAAGATTCATCTCTAAAAAAACTTTCAAACAGAAAACCTTTTGATAAACAGCTCTGCAAATTAATTGCTAACGAAGATTATGACATATTATACATGCATCATTTTTTAGCAAGTAGACCACTTGAACCATTTAAAATAGCCAAAAAACGGAATAAGAAAATAGTTTATGACATACACGAATATCATCCTGAGAACTTTTTAGCTGAATTGTCTGGGATTATAGGTGGGTTAAAAACAAATGTTGTTTGGCATCTATTTAAGAAGCAGTTGAAATTATCAGACTTAGCTATCTTTGTTTCTGGCGAAACAAGAGACGATGTAATTGATAAGGTAGGCATTACAAAAGATAAGACTTTTATTATGCCTAATTACGCAAATTTCATTTTAAAGCCTGATATTCAAAAGAAACTAAAAGAAATTGTTTTGGTTGGAAAGGTTACAAGAAAGATAGAAGACGAGAAAAAACTATTAAATAACCTTATTAAAGAAGGGTTTTCTTTTAAAGTTATAGGAATGGATTCACAAGAATTTGAAGATATTCCACACACTTCAACATCTTTTTTAGCATATGAAAAAATGATGGAAGAGTTATCAAAAGCCTCTTTTTCTCTAATTTCGTACAATACTGTGAAAGATAGGAATAACAAAAACTATATTTTCGCACTTCCCCACAAATATTACGATTCTATAGCTGCTGGTACGCCTGTTATTGTTAAAGAGTCATTTATTTCAATGGCAAAACAAGTTGAAGAGTTAGGCATAGGTGTAGTTATAAACCCATCGAACTTAGAACAAAGCATAGAACAAATTTTAAAAGCCTACGAAAATTACGAGAACATTTTAAAAAACATAGAAAAATATCAGAACCAATTTGTATGGAGCCAAGAAAAAGAAGAAGAATTTTTGAAAATAATGGAGTTATAGCATTTTTTCCCTAAGCTTTGAAGGTATACCCAATAATACACACCCCAAAAACCCCATATTTTTGACTAAAACATCAAACATAAACGCTATCAAACAACGATACACAGTAAAATATAAACGCTTCACATTTCAGTTTTTCCCTCAATTTTTATACCCATTTTACCAAAAAAGTCTATCGAAGATGACATAAGTATACCATTTTCGACTTCTCAGATGAGTAATTAAAGTTTAAATTCCCGTTCCTTGAAGAGAAATTAGAACCATAATCTATATTAAGAAGTGTAGCAGCATACATAATTCCCGATTAATCAAAAAACTTTCAAGTTATTTTAAATATTTTCTTAGATAGATATTAGATACAAGAGAAGAGATTACAAAAACAACTACTGTCGCTACAGCAGCACCAACAGAGCCATAGTTTTTAATTAAAATAATATCAAGAACTATATTAGCTCCCCCACTTATTATAGAATTATAGAAATTCACTTTTACTTTTTTTAGACTAGCAATAATATTTCCGGATGGTATTCTAAAAGTACCCACAATTAGATATCCAAAGGATAATATTCTAAAAGGTAAAACTGAATCCAAGTACTCAGGTCCAAAAATTACTCTAATCACAAAGGGAGCAAAAACTATTAATAAAATGCTTATAGCCAAATTAAATAAAAGCAAATATTTTTGTAACTTCAAAAAATAATTTCTCACTAAATTTTTATCATCCTTGTGTTTAGCAAAATATGGGTAAGCAAAAGTCATAACGGAAGCTGGAATAAAGTTCAAAGCAAATGGAATTAATGTAGCTGTTTTATAAGATGCAACAACAGTTCCCGATTGTATAATTATTCCTATTAGAAAAGTATCTAGTAAATATAGAATCTGTGACATCGTGTTTGTAAGCATACTTACAATGGAAAATTTCAAAAAGTCTTGTCTTTGCTCTTTATTAGGGATTTTTACGTTCACAAAGATTTTATAATAATCCTTAACAAACCAGAGAGCTATCAAAGAAGAAATAATATATGATAGATAACGGCCCCATACTATACCCAGAATATCAAAAAGATATCCTCCAATTAACACTCCGAAGAAAAAAGTAAGGGTATTAATAACTGTTACTAAAGAAAATTGTTTGTTTCTCAAATCACTTCTTAAAAACATTTGAAGAATATTAAAAAAAACATGTACTAAAGGAATTAGAAATAAATATCCTAAAACCTCAGTACTTCCTCTAACAGGAAGTTGAAAAAAGGTAGTAAATAATAAAATAGCAATCGCTAAACCGAGATTAAACAAAATTCCTACCAATAAAGCGTATTTTAAATAAGATAATTTTTCTTCCTTTGTTTTCGATGAACTAGCAAATTGCAATAGTCCAGGAACTACCCCTAATCCTTCAATCAGCAAAAAAAAGCTCAGAATATTATTAGCATATGACCACATTCCAAAGGCTTCTTTTGTAATAACTCTTACTATAATAACGGATATACCAAATTGAATAATTTTATTTATCACATTGGCAGAAAAAATGTGAAAGAAACCATTCTTTATCAGAAACGATAAATCTCTATTATTCCTAACCTCTACTTTCATCTACAAAATAATACCTCCAAGCCTCAAGTAAAGTCAGAACTTGTGTTTTCTCTATGGTATTTCCCGTCGTGAATAGTTTTTGGCAATCATTTCGCAGTTTCTCATTCTTGAGTAAATCGATGCCTTTGTTGAACGTATCCAAAAAGAATTCTCTTAGATCATCATTGGTGTTGTACCAGTAATCAATTGGATTCATATGATGCTTAGTATTGAGCGAGCTTGCATGAAAGAGCTTATTAAAAGCTTTTCTTGGCAAAGCCTTTAAAGTCGTAGTTCTACCAAATATACTGTAAGTCCTTTCTGTTATCTTCCCCTGAATTTTCTCCCATTTGTACTTTGCAGCATCTGGATACTTCCTCAATATCCACTTCTTGTATATCCTATGATCGTATCTGTATTTTAGAGGTATCTTCAGACAATACTCAAAAAATTCTATATCCAAAAATGGTGAAGCAACTTCAGTATACTTTTGACTAACGAGGTTCCCTTGAAGAGCTCCAGTAAAAGCTCTATTGTAAAATTTAAAGACCTCTTCGTTATTATACTTGTACTTTAGATACTTTTTTTCGTCGTTCTGTACTAATCTCGTTGAGTATGCACCATCTCTTGGCTTATATGAGGTTTGTGGATTCTCTGAACTGTAGAAAGTCCCAAGTATAACGTCCCCAATCTGACCAGTATGATATATTCCATATTTGTCGAAGTCAATTTTGCTTAAACATCCATTTGCGTGAGCAGCACCTGCATAAAGACAGTCACCAAAGTTTATTTCAATCATTTCTCGAATATTCTTTAAATAGATACCATTGTCCAGTGCATAGAATAGCCATTCATGCTCCAAATCTCGTGCAATTTCCTTTGCGATCGTTTCATCCCAATAGTCTGTCTGCGAAAATGTAACATTCAACTGCTCTGTATATCCGAGTTCATGTGCTACCCATACTGTCATCCTCGAGTCCAATCCGCCACTAAGTGACGCAATATGTTTATAACCATATTCCCTATCCTTTTCAAACTCTAATTTGACTGCATTTCTGAATAACCTGTCAATATTCTGTATTATTTCCTCCTCACTTTGCGAATAATCAGGAGTATTGTCAATTTCGTAGTATGTCAAAACCTGAAAATCCCCGTCTTCAATTTTAATGTACTTTCCGGCATTTAATTTTCTAATTTCCCTTATTAATGTATAGTCTTCCAACATATAGCCATATGTCAGCAAGAAATATGCACCTATTTCATCAAAAGTATAGCTTATTTTGTTGTTTTTCATATAACTTACCAAGTAATTTATTTCAGAACCAAATATTACCTTATCCCTCATTCTATAATAAAATATTTGTTTATCTCCGACATGGTTTGTATATATAATCCATTTATTCTTATTCTTATCATAAAAAAGCCCAGAGAAACTTCCTCTAAATTCTTCAAAGAAAGTCTCCCCATTTTTTCTGTACATACTTATTATTGCATTCTTAAAATTCGAAGCCTTATACTTTTCGATGAGCTTTAAAGAATTTAAGATAACCCCTTCTGTTATTATTATATACTCGTCATCTTCAGTAAATACCTTATCTTTTTCAAATTTCTTAATTGTTCTTCTTTCTAAATAAAAGTTATTGCTTTCTATTACTTCATTAATCAAATCATCCCTATCCGAAATACCAAAATTTTTATATGCTTTGTTTTTACTTATCTCACCTAAAAACCCAGGCATTCGATCACTTCCCTTAACCTTTATCTTTTCAATACCTCTTCATACACTGCCACTTCTTGTTTCACAACATTTGCCCATGAAAATCCCAAAGCTCTTTCTCTCAAATATTCCCTTTCAATAGGATTTTTAAGCAATTCAACTACTTCTCTTAACTCTCCATCTCCAACTACCAAACATTCAACGTCTTGCTTTGAAGAGATATTTTTAAATATCTCAGGGAATTTATCGGCTCTTTTGATGGGTTTTAACCCCCCCAACAAAACCCACCACTTTTTTGTTTAGTCCCAACTCTCTTGCCATCTTTTCTTTATTTAAGGGTTTGAGTAAATCAGGTTCCATTCCGTTAGGAATTACTATTGAATTATTGCCCGAATAACCTAAAGATTTTGCTTTATTTAAAAGTGCATTACTTACAAATATGACTTTGCCTGCGTTTTCTAAAACATCGTTGTATAACTCTTTGTTGTTTGGCATTCCTAAATTTATATCGCTCCCATGGCAAGTAACAACATACGGAATATTCAACTTCTCTGATAAAAGCTTTGCCACTAAACCAGCTGGCGGAGTATACATCCCATGAGGGGTGATTACGACAATATTCAATTAAGAAAAAACAATTCTAAGTTCAATGACATTAATATAATTCAACCGGTTCACTCTTTCAATGACAATCTATCATGATCTAATACGCCATCTATTACTATGTATCCATAATTTGGAAAATCTTGATTTATAACTGATTCAAAAGTTTTTGATATTGTTTTTTCACTATTATAGCAAACTGTAATTATAGAAATTAAATCATTATTCAAAATTAGTCCCCTCTTTTTTCTTTATAGAATAAATTCAAAAATTAAATTCCTTAAATTTATTATATTCATCTAACGTATTCTGATATTTGTTCCATTCTCCTATGTCGAACCAAGATTTTTCACTTACAGGAAAATATGATACTTTCTCATTATTTTTTATTAGAATTTCAACTAAGTCTGTCATATTGTAATAAGTATTTTCTGGTATATATTCGATAGCTTTTTTATTAATAATATACATCCCTGAGTTTATCAAATAACTCTTGTTGGGTTTTTCATTTATTCTCTTTACATTACCTTTACTATCTTTTTCTATTACTCCATAAGGGATTTGATCATTTTTCAATACTCCTACTATTGTAAGAATATTGCCATTTTTAACATGATAATCTAATAACTCAATATAATCTTGATTGATTAAGATATCACAATTTGTTATAAAACAATTTTCTTCTATATAATCTTTTATTAAGCGAATACTACCTGCTGTACCCAGTGGTTTATCTTCTTTAATATATTTAATATTAAGGTTTTTCAAGTTCTTATTAGATAAATAGTATTCTATTAATTCATGTTTATAATTTACTGATAAATAAAAATTATGTATTCCATATCTAAGAAATTTTTCAAATATTATTTCTAAAATAGTTTTCTCTCCAATTGGAATTAATGGTTTTGGGATAACATTTGTTATAGGTTTTAATCTAGTACCTTTTCCACCTGCCATAATAATTGCAGGAATATCGATTTTCTCATTATTTAAATATGTTGAATGACCAAATACATCTTCCCAGAAATATATTTTGTAAATATTACCTTTTTCTACAACAGGTAAAAATTCCATTCTATATTTAAACATCAATTCTTTAATTTCTTCAAAACTATCTGATTTGCTAGCTATTTTTATTTCTTTTCTAGTAATTTTGTATGCAGGAGTATTCAAATCAATATTTTTAATTATTGCTCTTTGAATATCTCCCATACTTATTAATGAATAAAACTTATTATCTTTTTCTAAGATTATTAATTTCCTATTAATTTTATCCATTCTTTTAATAACATCTATAACTTTTGAATCGTAAGGCATTTTTATATCTGATTTCATATAAATCATTCCTCCACTTTATTATAATTAAATTCATATCCTAATTCTTCTACAAGCAATTTATTCTCTACAATTAAATCTTTACTTCTATATGCATCGTTATTAATAATTTTTTGATTTAATTTTTTATTGTACTTATGTTCTAAACATTTAATAATTTCTTTTAGTGTAAAAGATTTTCCTTCTGCAACATTTATAGCTTTTTGGATTTTCTCTTTTTTTAATTTAATACAGGCTTTATATATATAACCAACAACCTTATTTAAATGTATGCAGTCTCTTTTTGTTTCTAAACTGCCTTAATCACCCCTCATGGGATTGAAGAAAAACGAAAGAGATGGTAAAATTAAGATTTTAGCCATTTGTTTTCTATCCTTTGCCACCTTATTTTATTCTTCTTGCGGGATTTCCTACATATACTCCTGGTTCGTTGATATCCTTCACAACTACAGCGCCAGCTCCAATTAAGGTCTCTTGCGATATATTTATGTTTTGAATTATTATAGCGCCAGTTCCGATAAAGGAATTCTTACCTACATATGTTCCACCACTTAATATTGCACCTGGTCCTATGTGAACATTGTCTTCTATAATACAATCATGTTCAATAATAGATCCAGTGTTAATGATACAATTTTCGCCAATCTGGGTTCCTGGATTAATTACAACATTTTTTCCAATTAGAGTTCCCCCACCTATTTTAGAATATTGTGAAACATTAGGTGATTTAGAAACTATAACTGGTGTATTAAACCCAATATTTTTAATTTTATTAAATAATTTTCCCCTTTGTTCGTTTATTTCTACTTTTCCTATGGAAACAAAAGCGTTTTTATAACCTTTTTTGTACAAATCTTCTAGTTGATCATCTGTATATTCTATTTTGATTCCTAATATTTCTTTTCCAATATTTTCTTTTAAATCACTTATTAGAATTTCATCATAATCATTATTTTCTTTTAAAATATCTATTATTACTTTACAATGACCTCCTCCCCCAACAAGTATAATTGAATTAGACATTATTTATCGCCTCTACAACATATTCAATTTGTTCATAATTATTCATAGTTGAACCAGGTAAATTTAAACCTTTTTCATAGATTTCATATGCATTTTTGTATTCTTCTTTTTTGTACTCTTTGTATGGTGGAAATTCTACAATAGGTATAAATATTCTCCTTGTTGGGATACCTTTTTCTTTTAATTCCTCCTGAATTTCAGGTATAGATTTATTTGATTCAATTTTTATTGAGGGTAGCCAATAAGAACTTTCTGCTCCTGCATATGATTTTTGAAAGATAATTTTATCGTTATTTTTAAATCCTTCTTTGTATATTTCTGCGAACTTTCTTTTTTTATTTAGAAATTCAGGGAGTCTTTCAAATTGGGCTAATCCCAAACTAGCTACTAAATTGGTCATCCTGTAATTGAATCCTATTTCAGGATGGTAATATCCTTTGCTTGAATCTCTGGCTTGGTTTACTAAAAATTTAAGATGATCTGCTTTTTTATTGTCATTTGTAACTATCATGCCACCTCCACCAGTGGTCATAATCTTATTGCCATTGAAACTAAATGCATTTAATTCTCCAAAAGTACCTGTGAATTGGCCATTGTACGTTGCTCCCAAACTTTCTGTGGCATCTTCAATAATTGGGATATTGTATTTTTTAGATATTTCAATAATTTTCTCCATATCACAAGGGTTGCCATACAAATGAACAGGTATTATTGCTTTTGTTCTTTCTGTTATGTGATTTTCTATTTCTTTTGGGTCTATGTTCCATGTTTCAGGATCAACATCAACAAAAACAGGAGTAGCTCCTACATACTTGATTGGATTCACAGTTGCTACAAAAGTTATAACAGGAACTATTACTTCGTCACCAGGCCCTATTCCTAGTTCATATAATGCAAGATGTATGGCTGCTGTGCCACTTTGAGTTGATACTGCTCTTTTAGCTTTTAGATATTGGGCAAATTTGTTTTCGAATATATCTATGTTTTCTCCAACTGAAGAAACAAAGGTTGAATCGATACATTCGATTAAATATTTTTTTTCTAATTCGCCAACATTAGGCGCATCAAGTAATATTTCTTTCATAGACAACACCTCGATTATAGATTATATATATCAGTTTTGTAATACTGTAAATTATCTTTTATCCAATCAATTGTTTCTTTTAAACCTTCCTTTAACGTGTATTTTGGTTCCCAACCAGTTACTTTTTTTGCTTTTTCTGCATTTGATAGTAATCTTTCTACTTCTGATTTTTCAGGTCTAATTCGTTGAGTGTCTCCGATTATTTCTACTTCTTTTCCAGTTAATTCAATTATCTTTTCAGCTAAATCTCTAATAGATATCTCTTGCCCAGAGCCAAGATTGTAAACGTCGCCTATTGTATTTTCGTGTAAGCCTACGGTTATGAATCCATTGGCAATGTCTTTTACATAGTTTAAATCCCGTGTTGGAGATAGATTTCCTAGTTTTATTTGTTTCTTGCCTGCTAAGATTTGACTTATTATTGTTGGTATAACTGCTCTTGCTGATTGACGTGGCCCATAAGTATTAAAAGGCCTTATAATAGTAACTGGGGTTCCAAAAGATCTATAGTATGATAAGGCTAAATGGTCTGCTGATGCTTTACTTGCTGCGTATGGGGACTGCGGATTGTAAGGATGTTTTTCATCTATCGGAACATATTGAGCAGTTCCATATATTTCACTTGTTGAAGTTATTATTATTCGCTTTAAGTTTAATTTTCTTCCAGATTCTAATATATTATATGTTCCTTCTGTATTTGTTTTTATGTAGGCAAGAGGTGATATATACGAATAAGGTATTCCTATCAATGCTGCTAAATGAAATACTACGTCTACATCTTTCATTGCATCATAAACAGAATCAAAGTCTCTCACATCGCCTGTGTATATCTCTATATCGTTTTTATATTTTGATTCCTCAAGCCAGCCCCAATCATTTTTAAAATTATACCTCACAAAGGCTTTAACCTCAAAACCTTTTTCAACTAAGAGTTCTGTTAAATGTGAGCCGATAAAGCCCTCTGAACCTGTTACCAGTATTTTCATTGATTCAACCCTCCAGTAATTTATTATACACTTCTATCCAGCTTCCTATGTTATTATCCCAGCTTGATCTTTCATATATAATCTTTTTGTTAACTTTCGTTTTTTCTTTTAATTTATCAAAATTTCTAATAATATATTCAATTTTATTTGATAAAATTCCTTCTTTTAATTCATCAATGGTTTCATAGTACGCACCTGCTTCTCTTAATTCATCGTACGGAAGCCAAGAACCATTAATAACTATATTGCCAGCATAAAGACTTTCCTGCATAGAAGCTGACATTGCATCAGTATCTTGAATATTTATCATTATATCAGTAGCCTTTCTTAATTTAGCTACATCATTATCTGACATAAATTCTTCCAAAATTTTATAATTTATTTCATTCTCTTTAAATCTATTATTGCACAATGTTTTTATTTTTTCTCTATGCACTTTGCTACCATATGTTAAAGGAATAATAATAAATATATTTTTTATTCTTTTCGATAATCGGATTATTTCTTCAATCATATATTCATGATTTTTTTTAGGGTCAGCTGAATAGCCTAGAGTTATTATGATTTGTTCATTGGATATATTATATTCTTTTTTAAATTCATTGATCTCCTTTTGACCTATTTCATCTATTTGATCAAAATCTATAGGTAACCCAAACCTAGTTTCATAAATTGGTATTTCTTCAAAACCAAAAGTTTCATGAAAAACTGGTATCATTTTTTTGTTTACAACAGTAATAATGTTTGCGTTTTTTATAATTTGTTTTTGTAAAAATTTACTTTTTTTTGAATTATTTGGAGTTCTATACAAATCAGACCCCCAAAAAGTTACTATTAATTTAGTGTTCTTTAAAAAATGATTAAACAAAAAATAGCTCGGGCTTAAAAAGTTTATATGAACTAAATCAACATTTTTAATCATTTTTTTAAATTTAAAAATTGTATCTATTTTATTAAAATACTTATTTTTTAACCCGCTACCCGAAAATCGTATTAGTTCTAATTTACTAGAATTAATATTAATTTGATCCTCATATTTTTTTGAATAAATACTTTCATTACTCGTGAGATATAATACTTTATATTTCATCCTATTCCCCTAAATAATCAATAATTTTATTAACGATCAGCTCTCCTGCACTACCTTTTCCGTATATGTCTTCTGGATTTTCAATCTGCGCTTTTTCTATTGTTTTATCATATAGATTGTCTTAATTGTAGAGAACTCCCTCTAACATATTTTATAAACTTTATGGGATAACAGAAAAATTAAAAAGTCTTCTTTTCCATGATAAACCTTTTGCACCATGTACCCAAATCAAAATTGGTTCATTAATTTTTTTATGAAATTTTCAAATAGATCTCGGTGGAAAAAATGAATTAATATTAAATCAGGTTTCATAGAATAATACTTTTCAAGAATACAATTTTAATTACAATTAAGAACTTTTATATTATTAAAATAGTAGTAATTATTTTTTATTGCTCTTTTATTATAAATTCACTCCCATTTGCCAATTTTCATATAACTCGAATCTTTTTTGAACAAAATTTATTATTATATAAATTGTTTTCTCATAGAAGATTTAACATTTTAATTTTCTACATAATTTTTTACATCTTCTGCATTCATATCTCTTCTACCTTCCCCAACAAAAACTTGCTATTGAAATCTTTCAGCTTGTCTTTATCTTCTATGTCCCAGTACAGAATTATTTTAGTTTTATCTATCTTGTTTATATCGGTTTCAGTTATATAATCAACGTTTAACTCTTTTAATATACCTTCGATTATTTCTTTCATTTCTCTGTCTTGTCCAAATAGAATATATGTTCTATTTCTTCCATAAACTCGCATTATTCTTTCTATGTTTTCTTTGATAATCAATGTTTTATTGTAATATCTTTTTATGTACTCTATCGTTTTTTCGCTTTTTTCTTTGAACCCTTCTGGGGTTAATATGTATCTAAAGCTCTTACTGTTCAACCTTTCTAATTTGACAAAACCTTTTTTGATAAACTTTTTCAGAAGTAGGTTCACCATTCCCAAAGACAGTCCTGTCTTTTCTGAAAGCTCTCTTTGAGTTATATCAGAATTCTTTTCCAATTCTTCTAAAATGAGTACTTCAACATCCTGCATCTTTTTCAACACCTTTTTGTATGTTCAATTTTTGAACGATTGAATATATTTTATCACATAAATATATTTTTTGTTAATTATAAACTTTTTACTAAAATTATATATTTTCAGCAAAACGTTTTGAAAGATTCTTTCATTTTGAATATGTCTATACTGCTTAACACTTTATCAACCCAGCAATCTTTTCCCCTGCATTTCCATCACCGTATATATTTTCTGTTTTTGGATCTATTTCGTTGTTGATTATATAATTCATCTTATTTTCAATTTCATCGGCTTTACTTAGTATATTCCATCCTGCATCTGTTAATTCTCTCCAACCTGTATCTGGCATAACAACTATCGCCCTTTTCCCTGCAAAGTACGCTTCTTTCTGTAATCCTCCACTATCTGTTATAACAAAAAGGCTTTTTTGAATTAGCCCCATCATACTTAAATAATCAAGAGGTTCTATCATTAAAATGTTTTTTGTGTACTGTTCTAAATCAAATTCTTCTATTCGTTTCTTTGTTCTTGGATGTATGGGAAATACAACTTTTATCTCTTTTGATATTTTGTCCAACTCTTTCAATATAGCTTTTAAATTTGATTTGTTATCTGTATTGAAGTCTCTGTGTATTGTGGTTACTACATATTTATTTTCTTCTAAGCTGAATTTGTTGATAATCGTTTCATCAAAGTATGGTTTCACCTTTAAGAAAAGATCATACATTATATCTCCTGTAAAATATACTCCTTTGGTGATGTTTTCTTCTTTTAGGTTATTCATAGCTAATTTAGATGGACAGAATAGGTATCTTGATACATGGTCTGTTAGTACTCTATTTATCTCTTCTGGCATATCCTTTGGTTCTTGCCTTATACCTGCTTCTACATGTGCAACTGGGATTTTTAACTTTGAGCCAACTAATGCCCCGGCTAAGGTAGTGTTTGTGTCTCCGTACACGAGTATAATATCAGGGCGTTCTCTTAATACTACCTTTTCAAATTCAATCATTGTTTTGCCAGTCATTTCTGCATGTGTGCCAGAACCTATTCCTAAATTGTAATCAGCTTTTTTTATATTTAACACTTTGAAAAATACATCAGACATATTAAAATCATAGTGCTGACCAGAATGAACCAGGATTTCTTCTATTCCTTCTTTCTCAAATTCTTGATTCAAAATTGCTTCTTTAATTATTTGAGGTCGAGCACCTATTAGACTGATTAGTTTCATGTATTTGGTTTCCTTTCTTTTAATTTTCCTAATTCTTTTATTTTTTCAATAACAGGTTTCATTTTAGCATCCCAACTCAAATTTTCTTCTGCATACTTTCGCATTTCTATTGAATAGTTTGGGTGTTCCTTGATTAAGTTTTCATACCATTTGATGACTTGACTAACATCAACAGGGGTGTCGTCTTTTGATATTCTATGGACAAAAGGGAAAGTTTCGGGAAAGTCCCAATCTTCATATGCAATAACAAAAGGGATTCCTCTTGCACAGTATTCTCTTGCTTTTAAAGGAGATCCACCAGTTAAACCTGTCCTATGAAATCCTAAACTACCAAAAGCTATATCACACTCATCAACAACTTTATCCAAATCTTCTCCTTCTTCTACAACCATTCCTCCATCTCCAATAGCTTCAGATATTCCTCCGTTACTACTTCCAACTACAGGAACTCCGCAAGCTTGAGCCTCTATAATTACTGCTCCAAACCCTTCATTTCTACTTGGCAATATCATAGTGCATTACTTACAAATATGACTTTGCCTGCGCTTTCTAAAACATCGTTGTATAACTCTTTGTTGTTTGGCATTCATTTTCTGGATACGGAAATAAATTAGTAATAACAAGTATTTTCACTAAATAATCAGCTCCATACTATTTTCCTCTCAAATAACTTCGATATAACTATTATAACCTAATTCAAGTTATTTTAAAAGTCAATTCAATTTCTAAAAGCTCTTTTAATAATACCAGAGAATTTTAAAAAAATCAAAAGAAACACTATATGAAAAATTAAGGCAGAACTGTATGAAATTTTCAGACAAAACTGTGTGAAAAAATATGACATTATATAATACATGATACAAAAATATATATTATTTTCAAAAAAGTTTAAATTAGCAAAAACAGACAAATACTTTGTGTATATTAATCATAGGGAAAGAAAATATCTTACACAAAAAACTATGAAGTAATACCATGAACATCTATGAGCTCCTATTCAAGACTAACAGAAATCATGCCAAAACAAAGAATAATCCATTTAGGAGAAGAAGACTACCGAATAAAAAAGCGAGAAGAAAAACTTGGCAAACACTTCAAAGCTAGACTTTAACAATTACGGTTTTCACGAGCTACACGCGCGTCTCCTGGTTTTAAATCCGTTTTCAACAATCAATTCATTTTAAATTCAAAAAAAGACGCTCGTATAGAGCGTCTCTACAACTATCAATCAACGTAGTTTATAGTAGGTTTTCGAAATCACAAATTACCCCCAAAAAACCAATTATAATACTTGTCCTTTTCGTATACCTCATATAACAACACCAAATGAATAAAAAACAACTCTATCTTTCTAAGTAGTTACCTATCAATAGGCAATTAAAGCCCATTAAACCCTTAAACAACCTTGCAATAAATCAATCTCTTCAAAAAAGGGGAATTGAAACCAACAACACTGTCAAAAGAGATGCACTTGCTAATCGAAAAGCGTATTAAAAAAGTATCACACAAGGATAGAGTAAAAGTTCGGTGCATTTTTCAATTAATATTGTCTGTCGCCCAATGTTTAGAGAAGAAAAATGTTTGATATACTTTGTTAGTAATAATAGGAGAATACGAAAAACCCAAAAAATAAATAAAAACCACAATCTTTGAATGGCGTAATTTTGTATAAATCTTATTATCAAAACCGATTAATTTTGCATAACGCTTTTTAAAAGCTTTAAGTATCAAAATCAATGGTTGGATAAAAGCATTTAAACTATAAAGTTTATTTTGCCCTCAACTCAGCTAACAAATTCATACCAAAATTGTATACCTGCTTTATATACTTTCTCTGAATGAACAACATTGCCAAAATCAAAATAGTCTCAACAATGAAAAATGTTATCATATTGGTTATGGTATATAATCCTAATATTTGTATTCCAATTAGAATAATTGAGAGAATAAGGTTTTTCCAATCTATTTTTATTTTTACAAATTTCTTTGTATCAAATATTCTTAGAAACCACATTGTCAAATAAGCTAACATTGTAGAGAAAGCAGCCGCTTGAATTCCCCATATAGGAATTAACAACAAATTTATTACAATGTTTACTATAGCTCCATACACGGAGGTTGTAAATGCTCCTTTAGTTTTCTTTGATGCTGTGTAGTTCGTTCCAAAAAAACTTGAAAACGCTTGAAATACAGTCCCCACTAAAAGTAATGGAACGTACTTCCATGATTCGTAGAAAGCATCAGCTACAAAAACACTCATTAATGGTTTTAGAATTAGTAAAACAACAGCAGTAATTAACAGAAGAAATGAGGATAATACACCAAAAATATTTTTATAGAAATTATCGTACCCATCTTTTCCATACTCTTGCATTGCTGATAACTGCCATGCCATAAAAAATATGCCGTTTACAAGAGTTATTAAAGAAGGAAATTTATATGAAACTGAATAAATACCTGTTGCATCAAATCCTAAAAAATAAGTTAAAATATATCTATCTGAAACGTTCATAACCCACCACATCAACCCATTTGGAATTAAAGGTATTGAATAAATGAGCATTGTTTTCATAAACGATTTGTCGAAAGATTTAAAGTTCAAATATTTAAAAACACTCCCAAATACTAATAAAATAAAAGTACTAATAAAATGGGCTAAAACCATAGAAAGAAAGTAACCATTTAAACCCATTTTTAAATAAACTAGAAAAATTATATTAAAAGTAACAAAAGAGGCTGTATAAGCCAAATCAGAAACAACAAAAATTTTTATTTTTCCAAGTCCTCTAACAAACTGTTTCAAAACACCATTCATCATAGAAAAAAATAATATTAAATAAAAAAATAAAAGATATGTAGAAAAAGGTTCAATCCTTGCAAAAACAGGAAAAAGAAGTAAAGAGATTAGCATACCAAATAAACAAAGAAGAATGCCATTCATCAAAACGCTTGATGCAGATTTGTTTTCTCTTATATCTACAGAATATCTAAAAACTGCTTCAACTGCTTGAAATGTAATCAAAGGAATTAACAACGAAATAGTAGTTTGTAGGATATCAAGTTGCCCATACTCACTTGTAGTTAGCATTCTTGTGTATAATGGAAGCATGAAAAAAGAAATAGCTTTAGAACCTATATTTCCTATTGCAAATAAGAAAGAATTTTTAATTAACGATTTATACTGATTCAATTATCCTCACCTTTTGAAGATAATTCTCTTTTAATTCTTGAAATGGCTCTAATCACAAAATTTTTTTTGTATAATTTCCTGTATTTTTTAATAAGCGGATTTATAATGTCTTCAAATGCCTGAATATTATTTTGATTTATAGCTTTTAGATAAGCATCATGACTAGTCTTAGCCAATTTTAGTCTGTATTCCTGTATCAAACATCTTTTTTTTGAAATATTCTTACTTGACGGTTTAATACGTTTTTCGGGGTACCATTTGCCTTTTTGTTCAAGTAAAAATAACCTATAACCCAGTTCCTGTTGACGATGCCTAAAGTTTCCTATCTGTGAGGATATAATATCTTTTGGAGTTAAATTTTGTAAATATATTCTATTTTCTTCATGCGCTTTTTGAAATACTTCTAATATTTTTTTATTTCGAATTATAATAATATTTGTCCCGCCAGAATCCTTTACATATTCTGGAAGCCACGCATCACCAAGAGTTACATCAGCAGTTTCACCTGCAACATCATCACAATAATCACAAGCATTATATTTGAATAATCCCGTTCCCCATGGATCAGAAACCAATTCTTTCATCATTTTAGTATGAATAATTTGTTCTCCACCCTTTTCTTCAACCACTTCTAAAGCATAATCACTAGCAGGCTTCCTTTCAACCTTTTTTCTAAAATCGGCATAGACAACATTTTTAGGTTCTATTCCCATTTTTCTAATTAGATAATCGAGGTAATTTTTACTTTTCAAATGCCCACAAAATAAAGAGATAGTAAAGCCTACTTTTTTGGAAAACAAATTATCTTCTTTGGATAATAATCTAATTGCTTTAATAAAACAAGGTATTCCAACAAAAGCATATTTCCCTTGTAGATTTCTCACTTCCTTTATTGTTTGCGACATTTCTATTGGATAATATCTTGATTTTGTTCCTTCTCTTATTTCTTCTGATGTTTTAGAAATGGCATATTTGAATAGAACATCTTTATCTTTTTTATTAGTTTTAACATGTACAACGCCATCTATATAACCCAAGTTTAAAAGTTCTGTAAGCAGCCACGTTGCTACTCCTCCTGAACTTCCTTTTCTTCTAAAGTCACCTTCTTTAACATATCCGGCAAATGTTTTTAAATAATAACCAATTTTTTCATCATAATTACAATCATTTTTAAACAATTCTTGCCCAATAGTAGATTCATTATCTTTTGTATTAGCAAAAGGACAAACATTACTTAATTTAGTTAATTCTTCATTGTCAGCTTTTTTTAAATTTGGTTTATACATACCATATTCGTTTAATTCAATATTTATTTTAGAATTGGGAAATGAAGCACAAACGCCGCATCCTATACAAAAATCGTTTTCAATAACTTTTAATAATTCGTTTTGAGAGTTCATTTTAACACCTCTTTGGAATGAACCAGATTTTTATTTATTTTTTTCGATTTTCATAGCGTTACTCAAAAAATCAAAAGATTTTTCTCTTTCTTTTTCCAAAATGCCTTTTACATGCGAAAAGTCTATGTTTAATATATCTTTGTTCAAATCTATATCCTTTTCTTCTCTCCCGGATAATTCTGTTAATTCAAGAAGCGTTTCTATTCTTGAGTACATAGATTTTCCTCCAGTTCTTTCAAAAACGAAAAAAGGAGTTTCCATTAGAATAGAAAATATTGTGCCATGATAGGAATCTGTTAAAACTAAAGAAGCTGAGTCAATATAATCAATGAATTCAGAAGGATCAGCAATATAGGTTTTTTTATCTTTTAAATCTGCAATACTTACAATTTCTAAATTATATTTTTTTGCAATTTGTTTAATCAAAGTTTTTCTTTCAGTTGGTATTTTACCCCAAAAATAACTTATTAGATATTTTGATGAAGGTTTATATGCATGCACTTTAGATATTTTTAACCATTCATCTTTTGTTAATAATAAAGTAGGATCTACCAAAACTGGGGCATCTCTTCCTGTTAATTGTTTTATTATTTTAGCTCCTTCCTTTTCTCGTACAGAAATATAAGGGATTGAAGACAACCATTCTTTATACTGTGGTTTTACGTCTTCTGGAATTTCCGATATTCCAAAGCTTGGAGCATAAGCTATTCTTTTTTCTTCTTCAACGAATTGTAAAGAATAATATTGGTCCATATTATAAGGATGCCATACTTGGTCACTTCCAACAACAAAATAATCTGTATCTTTAGCAATTTTTCTTAATTCATCAAAGCTGTTTATATGCTTTTCGTTAATATATTTTTGGGCAAATTGTTTAAATTTATTTTCTCTTTGATCAATTATACTTTTGTTGATGTAGGAATTAATTTTATTGTTAATTGAATTCAGTGTCTGGGATAAAGTGTATGAAAAAACCTTTTTAATCTTATTAAATGTTTCAGATGATTGTACAGAAGCTTTCGGTAATATCAAAGTTTCCACTTCTTCGCTGAAATTTTTTATTACCTCCTGCAAAGCGTAGTTTTGAAGTCTATTGCCATAGTTGTAGTATCCCTGAAGAGTAATAATGCTTATTCTTTTTATTGCTCTCCTCATCATAAAATCACCCCCCGTATACTATTAATTGATTAACACTTAATTTAAAGATACTAAAATACATATTTATTTGATTCCTCTTTTATAAAAACTGGACCTTTGTTATTTCAAAAAAATTATAATTCGATTCATTTTTCAAGTACTTCTTCAATAAATTCTAATAATAAATTTTCCATAGCATAGTTTGTGTGATACTTCATAGTTTGAGAATAATTGTTTTCTCCCAATTGCTTTAATAAATTTGTGTCAAGTATTAATTGCTCAATTTTTTTGCTTAAATCAACATAATCATTAGGCTCAAAGCATAAACCATTATAACCATCGATCACAAACTCTTTTGTTTGATCGAAATCAGAGATAATAACTGGTTTTTTGTACAACCCTACTTCAAATGACGGCCTTGATTGATGTGGTTTAGTTGAAGGAAACACTAAAACGTCGTTCTCTTCAAAGGCTTTGGATAGATCTTTAGTAACACCATGATATTCAATATAGCTTTCTAACTTATGTTTTTTTATAAATCTATCTATTTTATGAACATAAAAATCATTCAAAAAAAAGAGGTACCTCTTAATTTTGGATAAGGATTTCTTTTTATAACCATAAATATTTAATTTTACATTATATTTATCTTTTAATAAATTTAAAGCTTTTATTATTATATGAGTTCCTTTTAATTTATTGTAACCACCAACAAATAATATATTAAATTTTCCATTTCTATTTTTAGGAATGTTTGGTGGAAAATTTGCTTCTTTATTACTTGTATCTAGTTCTATAAAATTATTTATCACTTTTTGAATTGGTTTATTTAATTTGGCTTTATTTAAATCATATTTGGATATAAACAAAACCCCATCAAAATATTCATTCAAAAGATGCTTCAATTTTCTGTTAAACATACTTATTTTACGATCTTTGAAAGTTTCCTGAACCACACAAATGGATTTTTTATTATATTTTTTAATTATTTTCCCCATCGGCGACAATACTATTGAATTTACAATGACTATTTCAGGATCTTCCTCTTTAATAATATCTTCCCAATATTTTTTATTTTTAAATATATTTAATAGCCCTATAAAAAAAGATTTTCCAAATCTTGAACCACTATAGTACGATATTGATCCTGGGTTCTTACTGTATTTTTTTACTTTAAATCCATGTTCAGTCAAAAAATAAAACATATCACTAGGGTTTTCAGGACAATAAATTAATAGATCATGTTTTTTTCCTATTATTTTTGAATAATTTAATAGAGTAATACCCGCTCCACCAATACCCCAATAATGATGGATATATAAGATTTTGCTCAATGTAGTAAACCTCCCTAATTATTATCATTTTACTGTCTTCAGAAATTCCAAAACACAGACTTTAACTAACTTTTAATATCTTGTGTTTGAAGTGGTTACCTTCCTACGCTATAATGTATTTGGTACCACAAATTTATTATCCCGTAAGGACGTCAACTAGATGCCACTCCATTCTGAATCCAATCAACTGTATTTCGATTTCGTTTATTCCGATTATTTTAATAAACATTCTGAGTTTAAATATTTACTCGATTGGTCATCTGTTCCTGAATTTAACAATCCCCATGTCGGTAGAACTGGTTATTCTCGTCACTCTTTACTTAAAGCTATGTTCGTTCAAAAGGTTAAATGAACACTTTTCGTTCCTTTTTCAACAATAAGAAGAGCCACGGCAAGTTTAATATTGTAATGAGTATTATAACTCTCCACTTGATGCTGATTTCGGCGTTAAACCTGTTTTTAATTCTAAACCTGTTTACAATAAACACGGTAACCAGAAAAACTCTATCTCTTATCTTGGTTAAAAGGTTCATACTCTTTCTTTTTTTAAATGTTCCTGTGTTTAGCGTTGTTTCTTCTGATAGTCACCACGATAAGAATTATGCTTTCCCTTTACTAAATAAAGCTAAAGAACTTTTGAATCTTACTGGGTTCAATTTCTTGGCTGATGCTGCTTACGATTCTTCTGATCTTTACGATTTTGTTCATCTGGAAAGTAAGTCTACCGCTTTTATTCCTCTTAGAACTTCTTCTAAGAAACCTTTAGTGGGTGATTGTGGTAAACCTCTTTCTCTTCATTCTCACTATCGTGAAACTAAAAGGAATATCCTTAGAGATAAATACATTTGTGATGATCCTTCTAATTGTCCTTTAAACAAATACAATTGTTATGCTTATAGAAACTTTTCTAAAGATGATTTCCGTCGTTTTCTCAACAGAGATTCTTCTTTCAAAAAAGTTTACAAAAAGTGTACCCTTATTGAGTCTATCTTTTCTAAGTTGGCTGATATGACTAATTCTACTTCTTTGAGATGTAAAAATGCGGTTGAAGTTGAATGTAACCTTTCTAACCTTTATCTTATTGCTTCAAGTTAACTACTATTTTTTGCTATTTCTGAAGTGGGTATCATTTGAATAAATTTTATTTCCCTATCACCGATACATTATCACCACCCTCATTTGCCACATAAACATACTTTCCATCAGGCGTGATTGCTATTCCACGGGNNTTTGCTATTTCTGAAGTGGGTATATTATCATTTTATATTTTTATATTCAAGATAATTAAATTTTAGGTATTCTATTATATCGGAAATCTTAGAAAAAATAATAGTAATAAATTCCCTATCTGATACTAACTTATTTTGTTTAGATTTTAATTTTTGTTGAATATTTAACAATTTCTTTATCCGATATTGGAGATTTGTTATTATTAATCATATCTATCTTTTCTTGAACTACTTCTAAAGCTGTTACTTTATCATATTAAGGCTACAAGACACCTGTATTAAAATAAATTCATCATTTTTCTCCAATCTCTATGGAGAACGACTATTATAAATAACTGCAAAATAGAAAACATGAACTCTAAACCTAGAGGCTTTCAAAATAGCTTTTGGATTCAGAAAAAAAGATTTAGAAAATATTTATTTTTTTGCTATGGTTAAACTTACTTTAACTCCACCTTAATTACCCATATGATTCGTGAGAGAACCGGTTAAATATCCCGTAATTCTGAAATGGACATTCTAAATCTCGAGGCATCAAAATTAATTATTACACTTTTTCCTACTCTTTGGCCACTATCTAAAATAAAATTACTTATAATTTCTTTTCTACGTCTTAATTAGGCTTAAAAAGTTTCCTCATTTCATTGCTATGACCTTTTTAAGTTTACATAAGAACAAGTTATTGTATTGAGCTCATGAGTTTATATGGCACTATCTGTGCAAAACTGTCTGGAAACGTTAATATCATTTGGATAAATCCAGCTGCAATAAATGCTATATAGAATATATTCTTTGTTTTCCTATCATTTATGGATTCTAAAGTATTTGGTATAAGTAATGAATTATAGAAAAGAAAATAGAATCCCGTTCTTTCGATCAATGGAATACTTAGGGCTAGAATATTTATTGAAAGAACAAAACAAGACGCTAGGAAAAATAACGAAAATGTGTCATTCATATTAGTGGTTTTAGTGTGCTTTGGAAAGTAAAATATGCTGAAAAGTGGAATCAAAGAACTTGCTAAAATTACGTTTAATTTGGTCTGCGTAGGTTCAAAAATCTCAATGTAGAAGGCATATTTTGTGTTTCGTATCAACGATAAAATAAAATCAAAAAGTACTGAACTTCTAGATATTAGAAGAGGTACGCCTATGCTCAAAAAGAAAATAAATAGTGCTTGTTTACGATTTAGCTTAAACTTGTATATTAAAAGAAATATAAAAACGACGATTGAAGAACTATGAAAAGAAAAGGCTATTAATGTAAGCATGACAAACAAAATCCATTTATTTTTCAAAAGCAGAAATACTGCAATAATAGTTATACCAATCGCCATTGTTTGTCTCAACCCGCTCATTGACATTTGAAACAGCCCCATAGTAAAGTTTAAATAAAAACTTAAGAATACGTTTTTTGAATAAGCATAGTACATCATAGATATTGAAAACACAAAAAAAGTTGATAAAAATGCCAGAAACCATTGAAAATTTATACCTATGTTCTTAAAAAATAGGTTAAATAAAATATATCCGCGTTCATATCCAGAGCTCTTGTTATGCCAAAACAAATGTGAATTTTCGAATACAAAAAAATATGTTTTTATGTCGGTTCCTACTGAAATATCTCTCAACCCCATGATTAGAATCAATGAAGCAGAACTGATAAATATAAAAAGTAAATTTCTTCCCTGCTTTGTAAGGCGAATATTATTAGTAAGAAACCATATGATTCCCCAATACATGAGTGTGATAGTATATAATATCATTCGTATTTCTCCTTTCTAGAAACGTTGTCCGCAAAAGCACTTTGGAAAACATCGTTTGGGTTCCTAGTTTAGTTGATCGTTTGTCGAAAAACAATGAAAATGGCGAACACTTAGACTGATTCTTTATACTTTTAATGATTTTTATATGTATTCAAATCCATTTACCAATCAAAATGTAACTCTGCCTCCAAGTAATGTGATTCGATAAATACTTTCTAATTCGAATTACAATTTTACCCCAATCCTTGAAGAAACAATCATTTTATCAAAAATATTGATAATATCTAATTTGAGAACAACATCATATTCTTTTTCTAGAAATAAATTTAATGTAACCTATTTATTAATATCTGTTTAATTTGTTTGTAGTTCATATTTTTTCCGAATTTCTATTCCATCTTCTACATATTTAGCTGAAATTCTATTTCAAAAAAATTTTTATCTAAGGAACTGAAATTTTTGGTTCTCTCACGAATAGTGTGGTAATCAAGCTGGAGTTAAACCTGTTTTTAATTCTAAACCTGTTT
The DNA here is from genome assembly GCA_002432805.1 of Fervidobacterium sp. UBA5837. GTDB lineage: Bacteria > Thermotogota > Thermotogae > Thermotogales > Fervidobacteriaceae > Fervidobacterium. The sequence goes on from DJGV01000016.1 coordinate 156,619, forward strand.
ACGATAAACACGGTAACCAGAAAAACTCTATCTCTTATCTTGGTTACAAGGTTCATACTCTTTATTTTTTAAATGTTCCTGTGTTTAGCGTTGGTTCTCCAGAAAATAAATACGTTTGTGATGACCCTTCTACTTGTTCTTTGAATAAGCACAATTGTTATACCTATAGAAACTTTTCTAAAGATGACTTCCGTAGTTTTCTCAACAGAGATTCTTTTTCTTTCAAAAAGGTTTAAAAAAAGCGTACCCTTATTGAGTCTATCTTTTCTAAGTTGGCTGATATGACTAATTCTACTTCTTTGAGATGTAAAAATGCGGTTGAAGTTGAATGTAACCTTTCTAGCCTTTATCTTATTGCTTCAGCTTAACTACTATTTTTCGCTATTTCTGAAGTGGATATATTATCATTTTATATTTATCATTACTTTCCTTCCTAGATTTTTGTATTATAATAAAGAGAGTTTTCATATTAACATTTCCCCCACACAACTCTATTGACATAATCAGTATAAGATACAATTATTCTTAATATTTTGTCAGACACATTTGGAACTATGTAATCATTAACAGGTCTTATTGTTTCTTTATTTTGTGCTTCTAATATCTTTAATCCTTGAAGTATCCTTTTTTTATTTAACCCTACCATCATCACTGTTGCTTCTTCCATCGCTTCTGGCCTTTCATGAGCTTCTCTAATATTTAAAGCTTTTAATTTTAATATAGAAGTTTCTTCGCTTATTGTTCCACTATCACTTAAAACAGCCTTTGCTTTCATTTGCAACTTGATATAATCGATGAAGCCAAAAGGTTTTTCTGTTCTAATTAGTGGATGAAGTTTTATATCTTTTAATTCTATCATTTTTCTTGTTCTAGGATGTGTACTAAAAATTATCGGTAGTTGATATATTTCTGCTATTGCGTTTAAACTATCTATTAAATTGTTAAAATTATTTTCAGAATTTATGTTCTCTTCTCTGTGTGCTGAGACTACAAAATATTGGTTTTCTTTTAAGTTTAATTTACTTAAAATTTCTGATTTTTCTATCTCTTCCTTCTTATTTTGTAACACTTCGTACATTGGACTTCCTGTTTTTATTACCCTATCTGATGGGAATCCTTCTCTGATAAGATGTTCCCGAGCTAAATCACTATATACAAGGTTTATATCAGATATTTGATCGACTATCCTTCTATTTAATTCTTCAGGAACCCTTTGGTCAAAGCATCTATTTCCCGCTTCCATATGAAAAACAGGGATATGTCTTCTTTTTGCTGCATAGGCGGATAAACAGCTGTTGGTGTCTCCCAAAACCAGAAATGCATCTGGCTTTATTTCTTCTAAGATAGGATCTATTTTCATAAGTATATTGCCGATAGTTTCAACGGCATTTCCAGTTGCTGCATTTAAAAAATAGTCTGGTTTTTTTAATTCTAAATCTCTAAAAAAAATCTCGTTCAATTCATAGTCGTAATTCTGCCCTGTATGAACTAAATAATGTTCTATTGCTTCTGATTCATTTAGTTTTCTAATCACTTGAGAAAGTCTTATTATTTCAGGCCTTGTTCCTACAACGGTCATAACCTTAAGTTTGTTCACTTTAAACCTCCAAATAATAAGTATCAGGATTTTCTGGATCAAAAGGTTCATTTGCCCACATAACAGTAACCATATCTGTTTTTCCTACATTTTCTATATTGTGAGTGTATCCTGGAGGAATATCTACTACTTTCAACTTGTCTCCACTTACTTTGTATTCTATAATTTCTTGAGAATCTATTTTTCTAAATCTAATAACTCCTTCTCCATATGCTACCAAAAACTTTTCATTTTTTGTATGATGCCAATGGTTTCCCTTTGTAATTCCAGGCTTTATAATGTTTATTGACACTTGACCTCTATCTAAAGTCTTGATAAACTCTGTAAAAGAACCTCTGTTATCAACATTCATTTTTAATTCATAGCTCAATTTATCTTCTGGTAAGTAACTTAAATAAGTACTGTACAATTTTTTAATAAAGGAATTTGACATATTAGGAATATCTAAATTTTTTCTTGTTTCTTTGAAGCTTTTTATTATTTGTGCTAGTTCTCCAACTGTCGTATTATACGCTACAGGTACATAACAGTAATCGCCTTTTTTTGTTGGTTTGTTCGTTAGCGCTCTTTTAAATTCATCTAAGACATCGTCTATATAACACAGGGTTAGTTCTGATTCTGGATTGTTTATTTTTATTTCTAAATCCCTTGCTATATTGTAACAGAAAGTAGCTACAACACTATTATAGTTTGGCTTACTCCATTTCCCAAAAAGATTAGGTAATCTATATACATAAACCTCAACGTTATTTTCTTTTGAATATTGGAATAATAAATCTTCTCCCGCCTTTTTACTTTTTCCATATGGATTGCCTAATTCAGCTTGTATTGATGAAGTTAAGAGTATCGGGCTTTTATTGTTGTGTGCTTTTAGTTTTTCTAACAATTCAAGCGTAAAGCCATAATTTCCTTTCATAAATTCATTGGGATCTTCTGGTCTATTCACTCCAGCTAAATGAAATACAAAATTGCAATTTTTTGTATATTCATCCAATGTTTCTTTTGGAGAGTCTACATCAAATTCATAGATATTATACCCACAATTTTTTAATTCTGCGATTAAATTTCTCCCGACAAATCCTTTTGATCCCGTTACTAATATATTCATAACATCAACCTTTCTTTGTTTTAAAATCCTTCACTTGCAACAGGTGCTGTTCCGCCATTTTTGAAATCTTCAAGTTCTATCTGTATATAATCAAGTGAGAGCAGTTTTTCTTTTGTTTGTTCTAAGTTCAAAATAGTTGTGTTATCTGATCTGTAATCTTCATATTTTGATAAATCTAATGTTCCTTGGTTAAAGTATTTTTCGTAATTTAAGTCTCTTGAGTCGGGAGGTATTCTGTAAAAATCTCCTAAATCTTGGGCAACAAGGTGTTCTTCTTTTGTTAGAAGAGTTTCATGCATTTTTTCTCCATGTCTTGTTCCTATTATTTTTATTTCATTATCAACTTCAAAGATCTCTTTTAAAGCTTGAGCTAGTATGCCTATTGTAGTTGCAGGAGATTTTCTTACAAATCTATCTCCTTGATTTCCATTTTCAAATGCATATAATACAAGATCAACTGCTTCTTCTATACTCATTAAGAATCTTGTCATATCTGGGTTGGTTACGGTAAGAGGCTTTCCGCTTTTTATTTGTGAAACAAAAAGTGGAATAACAGAACCTCTTGATGCCATGACGTTGCCATATCGAGTACCACAAATGAGAGTTTTATCTGGATCTACCGTTCTAGATTTAGCAACAAAAACCTTTTCCATAAGGGCTTTTGACATCCCCATAGCGTTTATTGGATATACTGCTTTATCAGTAGATAAACAAACAACCTTTTTTACTCCATACTCTATCGCAGCTGTCAAAACATTTTCTGTGCCTAATATGTTTGTTTTAACAGCTTCCAAAGGGAAAAATTCGCAAGACGGGACTTGTTTTAAAGCTGCTGCCTGAAACACATAGTCTACCCCATTCATTGCATTTCTAACACTTTGTATATCTCGAACGTCTCCGATAAAAAATTTTAGCTTGTCATTTTTATAATACCTTCTCATGTCATCTTGTTTTTTTTCATCACGGGAGAATATTCGAATTTCTTTTATATCTGTATTTAGAAATCTTCTAACTACCGCATTACCAAAAGTACCGGTTCCGCCTGTAACTAACAAGATTTTGTCTTTGAACATGGTTAATCTTCACTCCTTTCATTTCGTATCATATTCATTATTTTTTGAGCAGAAACATATGGATTTTTGTTTTGTAAGACAAAGTTTCTACATTTTTCTCCTATTTTCTGCCTTTCTTCAGGACTTAGTTTACTTACTTCAATTATTTTGTTTCGTAAAGCCTCTATCGAATTATCCTCAGGATAAAAAAAGTATTCATCGTACTCATCAGGTATACCATCTAATTTATAAGCTATTACTGGATTACCTGAAAGAAGATACTCCATATTTTTTGAAGGAAATGAATACTTTGTGTATTCTCCAATATTTTGTCTTGGATTCACTAAAACTAACGCTTTTCTCTGAATTTCAAGAACTTCTTGATTTTTTAGTTGGCCTAAAAAATGTATCCTCTTATCAATTTCCGCGTATTCTTTTATTTTATTTTCAGTTTCGCCTTTTCCACATATAACTAAATTCAAATTTTGATCTTCAATTTGATGAAATGCTTCTAATAGGTTTAAAATACCATCTGCAGCAACTAAACTTCCTGTATATACAACATCTTTTTTTTGAGAATAATCGTTACTTTTATCGCCTTTAATTACGATTTCTTCTGGATTGATCATCCCTTCTATCACAACAAAAGGTTTATCTTTTATATTCAGATAGTTGCTCATTTGCTCAGTACATAAAACAAAAGAATCAATAAAGGCAAGATTTCTTTCAAAAAGCAGAATATCTATTTTTTTAAATATTTTATAAAGCATGCTTTTCCTTTGAATTCTGTTCATAAATTGAGGTAAATCGGGTAATATCAAACAAATATGAATTCGAGGATAATATTTTTTTATCCGTTTTGCAGTGAGCAAATTAGGGGTATGTGCTGAATATAGAAACACAACATCCTGAATATCAAACGAAAACTGTTTTACTTCTTTAATTAAAGCTTTTTTCCTTGATATATTTTTGTAACCCCAAAGATTGCAAAAAGGAACATAAATTAATTTATAGTCTCCAGTTTCTTCCGAGGAGTATTTTTTAAAGTAAAACTTCTTATAACCTTTTGGATAATGCCCAACAAAAGGAGCAGAAATAATTGTAATTTTGCTATTAGTGGTGGTAAATATTCCTTTAATTAAGTTCCATTGTAATTTATTGGCTGCATAATCAATAGGTTTCTTAGAATTTAAAAAAATTTCTCCTTCTATTTTTTTCGAAAAACAACCTCCTATAAATAATAATTTCATGTAATTTTATTCTCCTCCCTTGCAAAGGAAATTAGCAATAATATAGAATTTTTATGCTTATTTAATGAATTTTCAATTTATTAAAAATTATTATGTTCCTCTTAGAGTATAAAGAAAATTAAAAGAGACATTATACAGCATTTAAATTGGAAAAATCATGAAAAGAAGACTCAATTATATTATTTCTAATGATTTTAGTATTACTCCTTTTTATTCAAGAATCAATAATATAAGTAGTCTAATTAATATAACGATTCTAACGTCTTTTCAGAATTCAAAGAGAATTTTTTACATTTTTTAAATTATCTTTTAGAAAAAAACAATCTCTATGCTATCTCCTTCATTAAATTAAACCGTTATAATATTAGGAGGAACGCTCATTGAAATTATTTTTGATAGTATTAAAAATGTTTTCTAACCTTACAACTTTAATTTCCATCCTCATGGGCTAAGGCTTTTGGTTTCTTAAATTATAATATAACAATTGCGTTAACATAAATTTGAATGAGCTTTAATTTGGTTGACTAAGTTCGCTTTTTCATATCCAATAATTTCTTTTATTCTCTTTGAATATGATTGCCTGTTTTTTACAATATCTTCAATATAATCTTGAATATGCCATTCTCCTTCCAAATTAAGTATAAAGGGTAACTCAAATTTTTTCATAGTGCCAGGATTTTTCTTTCCCCAGCCACTATCAAAAATACCTATTTCGGGGGTTCCTACTGAGGTAGCTGAAATAATACTGTACAATCTCATTCCAATTAATAAATCAACTTCTGAGTAAATTTTTCTTAACTCTAATGGGTCCTTCGCTAAAATAAAAGAAACGTTTCTATTATTTTCATATTTTTCATATACTTGTTTTGTAAAATTGATATCTTTTTCAGTTTGGCACACTAAAACAACTCTTTCTCCTAAAGATAATATATAATTAATTGTATCTAAAATATTATTTAATATATTTTTCTTTTTCTTTTGCGTAAATTCTTTTGCATCTCTGATTTCAAAAACTCTAAAAGTAAAAGCTACATGATTTTTGAAAGATTGTAAGTGCTGATTACCTTGAAAAGAAAAAAACTTTTCATCTATAAAATAAGCTAAATCTATACTATTCTTTATTCTATTTATAAAAATCTTATCCTTCTCAAAATAATCTTTATAATCTTTTAAATATATACAATTATCTTCTTCTCGAGTAAAAAAAGCTTACTTTTGGAGAAATATTTTTTAAAAACATAGGATCCTATTTTATTAATTTTAGTTGTAGAACTAGGAAAAATGATAAAATCCTTTTCATATTTAAGAGATAATTTAATAGGATACGATAATGCAATTAATCTTTAAAAATCATTTATATTTTCGCTTCTTATCAAGTTTCCTCCATTTAGAATAAACAAATCCGTTTCTTCAAAGATATTTTTAATATATTTTTCATCTCTAAAGTATCTAAAAAAGCTTATCACGTAATTTTTAAAATGTTTCATTTTTGAGACTTCTCTATCTAAAACAAAAGGTGAAGGGTAAAATTGCCAATTTCTATTTTTTGAAATCTTCTCCAAATATTCCTCTGTTTTATAAAACTAAGATGATTTACCATCATATCTACTAATCATGTTTAGATTGCAATTCCCCTCCAATTCATTTACCAAACTAATTGCTCTTAAGTTAATTGCCATATCTCCTGCATTTTTATTACTATAGACATAGGCCAATGTAATTGTATTTTTTATCTTAAAATAACCCCACAACATTCAAAACATTTTTATTCATTATTGAATCAATATGTTCCTTAAATTCATCATGAGCTAATGTAAGTACTAAATAATCTGATCTTTCTAATGTGTCTTTTAATGAAAGATTTTTTATTCCTTTTATTTCTTCTTTGAGAACATTTGGTTCACAGCCAACTACGTTATAACCTTTTTCTTTTAAAGAAATGGCAATTTCAATAGAAGGACTTTCTCTTAAATCATCTATGTTAGCCTTATACGATAAACCAAGAATACCTATTGTAATTTCTTTTTCTTTACTTGGATATTTTTCTTTTATTTCCTTTTCTACTTTTTCCACAACCCAATGTGGCTTGTTATCGTTTGTTTCTCTTGCTGTTCTTATTATATTTGCTTCCTCTGGGAACTTTTCAACTATGAACCAAGGGTCTACTGCCAGACAATGTCCCCCTACTCCTGCTCTAAGTATGTTTACTCTTGGGTGTTTGTTAGCTAATTCTATCAATTCGAATACATTAATCCCTATTTTGTCTGAAATTATAGAAAGCTCGTTGGCAAATGCTATATTTACATCCCTATAAGAGTTTTCTACCAATTTACACATTTCTGCTGTATGAGTATCAGTAGTATATGCTTTTCCACTTGTTAGTATGGATTCGTACAATGATTTAGTTATTTCTCTTGCCTTTTCACTTGAAGATCCTATTATCCTATCGTTGTTTTTTAATTCATACAGTATTCTTCCAGGCAATACCCTTTCTGGGCAATAAGAAAGAAAGTTTCGTTTAATTTTAGACTTGTTTGATCTTCAATTATTTTTCCGACTACCTCATCTCTTGTCATAGGAGGTACTGTTGATTCTAAGATTACTAATGCACCTTTTTCTACAAAAGGAGAAATCTCTTTTGCTGCTTCTTTCACATAGGTAATATCTGATAATTTTTTGTCCTCTTTTTTTACGAATGGTGTAGGTACACATATTATATAAACATCTGATTTCTCCAGTTTGCTAGTTGGTTTTAATTTTCCTAAATTTAAGACTTTTTCAAATGATTGTTGTAAATTAGGTTCTTTTATATGTATCTTTCCATTTTTTAACGTTTTAATAACTTCTTCATTTACATCGTAACCGTATACTTCATATCCTGCTTCAGCAAAAGTTACCGAAGTCGGCACTCCAATGTAGCCCATTCCTACTATCGTTATTTTTGCAGTTCTGTTCTTGTTTTTTCTAACATTTTATCCTCCTGATTTTAAAGGCTTTTATTGCCTAATTTTTGGCTATTAAATCCTTTTTCCAAAAACTCAATGATCCTCTCTGATGCTTTCCCATTTCCAAAAGGGTTGCTTGATTTACTCATTTTTGTGTATTGCTCTGTTTCAAGTTCTTTCATCGCTTGATATACAGCTTCTTCTTTCGTCCCAATTAATTGAGCCGTTCCTGCTTCTATTGCTTCAGGTCTTTCTGTTGTTTTTCTTAGAACTAACGTTGGTTTTCCTAATGTCGGTGCTTCTTCTTGTATCCCTCCTGAGTCTGTCATTATGTAATGGCTTGAATCCATTAAAGCTATAAACTCTAAGTATTCTACAGGGTCAATTAATATCGCTTTTTCTTCGTTTCCTAATATTTTATATACACTTTCTCTTACTATGGGGTTTAAATGAACAGGGAAGACCATATGCATTTCTTTATTTTCATTGAGATACCTTTTTATCGCCCTCATTACGTTTTCTATTGGTTCTCCCCAGTTTTCTCTTCTATGCATGGTAACAAGTATATATTTTTTATCTTTTATATTATATTTTTCTTTTATTTCTTCTATATCTTTCTGTTTGTTTTGTTTTACCCAAAGCAAAGCATCTATTACGGTGTTTCCTGTTACTATTATGTTTTTCTCTTCAACATTTTCTTTTAAAAGATTTTCTTTTGCTTTTTGTGTTGAAGCAAAATGATGTTGAGCTATTGTTCCTGTTAGTCTCCTGTTCATTTCTTTTGGAAAAGGATCGTAAATATTGTTTGTTCTTAATCCTGCTTCTACATGTCCTACGGGGATTTTGTTGTAAAAGGCAGCTAAACTTCCTACAAAAGTTGATGTGGTATCTCCTTGAACTAATACATAATCAAATTTTTCTTTTTTTAGTATTTTATCTATTTCTGTTATTAGTCTTGAGGTTAGTTCAGATAATGTTTGTCCTTTTTTCATTATGTTTAAGTCATAGTCTGGAGTTATTTCAAATAATTCTAAAACTTGATCAAGCATTTCTCTGTGTTGAGCAGTAGCTATTACTTTTACATCTATTCCCTTTTCTTTCATTTTTATGCATAATGGTGCCATTTTTATCGCTTCTGGTCTTGTTCCAAATATCATCGCTGGATTCATTTGATAGGCTCCTTAAAACTGTATTTTTGTTAAGAATTTCTGATTCTCGTTATATGAAATGATTTTCAAATTCTTCCTTTTTTGAATTTTGTTATATGATGGAGAATAATAGCTCTCTTCTATTTTAGTATCAAATACTTTATCAGAAGTTATTTGAAGTTTTATTTCTCCATCGATTTCTATTTTATCTTTAGTAATTAATTGTATTTGTCTTTCTGGAGAAAACTGAAAGTTAAGTTCTATATAGTTCTTTTGTGAATTTACTTCATCTTCAACGGTTATTAAATTATTTTCCACAATTACTCTTCTTTTATGCATCGATTTGTTTTTGTATTTTATAGTTCCTTCAAAACCTATCGTATCTTCTAATTTTTTTAAGTATGTTTTAGGCTGATCGATCCATCTAAAACGTTCTACCTGTGTACTTTGGTCTAAACCTAAATAGATAGTGTTATGAGCTTTTGTTGATCTAAAATACTGCCTGAGTTCTTTGTCTAAATTGTAGTTATATGTTTCTGAAAACAATAAATAAAATAGACCTAACAATATTATACCTGTTCCTGATTTTAGTATTAAAATAATATATAATGTGAATAAAATATCAGAAAAAAACCCCATTTTTTATTTAAATCATTTCTAAATATAAGATATAAATAAAACATCTCGTAAGTTGCTCTAGCAGGTTCTGAACTTAAAAGTCTGACTCCTCTAATTTCTCCAGAACTGATTGTAATACCTCTAGGAATCATGAATTTGAAAATAGGATTTAAAAAGCTATCAAATTAAAATATTGCAATATGCCTAATATAATTAAAAATAAAAAGTAAAATTTCGCTATTTTGTATATGTAATTAACATATTTATTTGGTGCCTGTGAAATAAATAAAAATATAAAAAGTGGATTTAAAAAGGCAGCCAAAGATCTTACAGCTTCTCCTATATAAACACCATTCGTTGCCAAAATGCCAATAAAAGTATTAATTACAAGAAAAACCAAAAAATAAATAAAGGAAATATTATATCTTTTTGTATATAATATTGCAAATATAAGTGCCCAAGAAAAAAACTTCAGCTGGGACTATCGAAAAGGTTACAGAAGGCATTAAAGATAACAGTATTAATGAAAAAATGATACAGTCTGAAAGATTATATATCCTTATTTTTTTCATTTTTCTCCAATCTCCTTGAGGGTGATTAAGATCAAAATATGCACAATGTCTTGTAAATGCCCAACAGTCATGCAACGTCCAAACAACTGATTTACTGAATTCTTTTAAAAAATTAAATAGAATTTCTATATTTAAATAATATCCATGTATATTATGAAACGGTGTATTATATCTGGATTGTAATTTATTATTTCATCAATGAAATCTTCAGTAGCTTTTTTTGAACCAAAAGCATGTTTATCAAGCAATCTTGTTTTTAATGCGTGTTTATAAAAATCTATATTATTACCAATTTTTATAGTATTATCACAGTTCATTGCTTCTCCTCTTCCATATGCTATAACACTCTCATGTCCTTGTTCTAAAAGCAATTTATGAATATCAGTTGCAATTCGACCAGTACTCCCACGTCCACAAACTGTGTTGATTTGTAATACTTTCATTTCCAATTCTCCTTAAACCACTCATACGTACTTTGAATCCCTTCTCTTAATTCTATTTTGTGTTTCCATCCTGTAGCATGTAATCTTGATACATCTAACAATTTCCTTGGAGTTCCGTCTGGTTTTGTTGTGTCAAACTTTATTTCTCCTTCGTATCCTACTATTTCTTTTATCAATTCAGCTAGTTCTTTTATCGTTATATCTTTTCCTGTTCCTATATTTAATGGTTCATTTTCATTGTAGTTGTTCATTAGATAAACCACTGCATCTGCTAAATCGTCTACATGTAAAAATTCTCTTCTTGGTGTCCCAGTTCCCCATACTTCAACATATTGTTTTTTATCTATCTTTGCTTCATGAAATTTTCTTAAAAGAGCAGCTAGAACGTGTGATGTTTCTAAATCAAAGTTATCGTTCGGTCCATAAAGGTTTGTTGGCATTACAGTTATATAGTTTGTTCCATATTGACTGTTGAAGTATTGACACATTTTTAATCCTGCTATCTTTGCAATTGCATAAGCTTCGTTTGTTTTTTCTAATGGTCCTGTTAATAAATACTCTTCTTTTATTGGTTGAGGGCATAACTTTGGATATATGCATGAACTCCCAAGAAAGAGTAATTTTTTTACTCCATAATCATATGATGCTTTTATTACATTGGATTCTATCATTATATTTATGTACGCAAAATCTGCTGGGTATGTGTCGTTCGCGTGTATTCCTCCAACCTTTGCTGCTGCTAAGAATACATATTCTGGTTTTTCTTTTTCAAAGAATTCCTGGGTTTGAGCTTGGTTTGTTAAGTCTAATTCTTTGTGTGTTCTTGTTATTATGTTTGTATAGCCTTCTTGTTGCAACTTTCTCATTATCGCTGATCCTACTAATCCCCTGTGTCCTGCCACATATATTTTACTGTGTTTGTTCATTAGAAACGCTCCTTTCAAATACAATTACTCCTTTATCCATTCATTTCTTTGATTTTCTTTTAATGCTAGGGCTAAATCGTTTTCTATCATTATTCTTACTAATTCTTTGAATTTGACTTTTGGTTGCCAGTTTAGTTTTTCCTTTGCCTTTGTTGGATCTCCAACTAATAGTTCTACTTCTGTTGGCCTGAAGTAAACTGGATCAACTTCTATTACAGTATCTCCTATTTTTAGTGGTGTTTTACAATCTTGAAGTAACTCTTCAACCTTTTCTCTGTCTATACTGTCTATTATCCCTTTTTCGTTTTCTCCTTCGCCTTGCCATTTTAAAGTTATTCCCAAGTTTTTGAATGATTCTTCACAGAATTCTCTTACACTGTGCGTCTCTCCTGTTGCTATCACATAGTCATCAGGTTTTTCTTGTTGCAATATTAGCCACATGGCTTCTATGTAATCTGGAGCGTACCCCCAATCTCTTTTTGCCGATAAGTTTCCTAAGTACAATTTCTTTTGTTTCCCTATGAGTATTCTTGTTGCTGCCCTTGTTATTTTCCTTGTGACGAATGTTTCTCCTCTTCTCGGTGATTCATGATTGAATAGTATCCCGTTTGAAGCATGTAAGCCGTATGCTTCTCTGTAATTAATCGTTATCCAATAAGCATATAGCTTAGCTGCTGCATATGGGCTTCTTGGGTAAAAGGGTGTTTTTTCTGTTTGGGGTATTTCTTGTACTTTTCCATATAATTCAGAAGTGCTTGCTTGATAAAACTTTGCCTTTTTTTCTAATCCTAATAATTTAATCGCTTCAAGAATTTTTAGTGTTCCTAAGCCAACTGTTTCTGCTGTGTATTCAGGAGTTTCAAAGGATACTTTTACATGGCTTTGTGCTGCAAGGTTATATACTTCATCTGGTTCTACTTCTTTCATTATTCTTATTAGGTTTGTTGAGTCTGTCGAATCTCCATAATGTAAAATGAACCTTCTATCTTCTTCATGAGGATCTTGATATATGTGATCTATTCTCCTTGTGTTAAATGAAGAAGATCTTCTTACTATCCCATGAACCATATATCCTTTTGATAGTAAATATTCAGCCAAATAACTTCCATCTTGTCCTGTTACTCCTGTTATGAGGGCGGTTTTCATTTATCAGCCTCCAATTCTTTGAATAAATTATAGTATTTTTCTAAAACTATTGGTCTATTATATTTAGAAGCAAAGGTTTTCTGAGCGTTTTCTTTTAAAATGTTATACTTATGTTTATTGTGAAATATTTCTAAAATATCCTCTCGTAGTTTTATTGGATCATAGTTGTTATATATTCCATAGTTATCTTCCTTTATAGAAAGACCGATTTCTGATTTTGCTGGCACTACAGCAATAATAGGTTTTCCAACAGAAAGATAGGTATATGTTTTACTTGGCACGGAAATTCCTTCAAGTCCTTTTTTCAAAGATACATAAAACATATCTGCAGTATTTATTACACCGTAATATTCATCTTCTGGTAGGTAATCTAAAAGAAGTATATTGTTTAGTTGCATTTCGTTAATTTTGTCGCTAATAAATTTCTTTTTTCTTCCATCACCAATTATTACAAACTGAATATTGTCTTTTTTTAACATTTTAGCGGTATTTAATAAAGTATCAAATTCAGCAGTTTCTCCAAGATTACCTGTATACATAATAACAAATTTATTTTGTAAATTGTGTTTTCTTCTAAAATCAGTATTCTCAATATTTGTTGTATTATTGCCCCAATTTGTTATTATTTCAATTTTTTCATCTTTGATGTTGTAATTGTTTATTAAATACTCTTTTGTGTCTCTTCCCAAAACAATTATCTTACTTGAATTCTTAAAAGCATATTTATTCATTTTATACATTATTTTATAAAAAAAAGACTTTTCCCTTATCTTCCCTAATTTAACTAAAATGTCAGGATACAAATCATGTAATAAAAACACTGATTTTTTATTTTTTCTGTTTGCTTCTTTAATAGTGATATACGGTAAAAAAGGTGGATTTGAAACACAAAAAAAGATTTCTTCGCTTGCTTTTTTCGCTTCCTTTTTAAAATTTCTATATAAAATAATAAAATTAATAATTCTACCGCTCAAACTGTTTTTATTTGTTTTTCTTACTTTTATTCTGTTAATAATAACATTGTTAATTTTTGATTCTTCTTCATACTTAACATCTGGATGAACATAAGAACGATTTTGGCAGATAACTTTGATTTTATAGGAATCACCTAAATTGAAACATAAATCTGAAAGAACTTTAGCTGTAGATGCTAAATCAGGATAGAACATTTGTGTAAATACTTTTATCTCTTTCCCCACCTACACCGCTCCTCTTTTCCAAAGTACTGCTTCTATGGTTTTGATTATTATGTTTAAATCAAGGAATATGTCTCTATTTTTTACATAGTAAAGGTCATAACTTAGTTTTGTTTTTGCTTCTTCTAGTGATGCTGAATATTTGTACATTATCTGTGCCCATCCTGTTAGTCCTGGTTTTAGTTTATGTCTTGCCCAATAGAAAGGGATAAACTCGTTGTATTCTTCAACAAATTTTATTTGTTCAGGTCTTGGGCCTACAAAGGACATGTTCCCTATTAATATATCATAGAATTGTAGTATTTCATCAAGTCTTATTGGTCTCATTATCTTACCTATTTTGAGGATTCTGTCTTGTTCGTCCGTTGCAAATTTTGCATCGTTTTCTTGAGGTATATTTTTCATGCTTCTAAATTTATGCATTGTGAATTTTTCTTCGTTTAAGCCAACTCTTTCTTGTTTGTATACTACGGGTTTTCCGTCTTCTATGCGTATTATAATTGAAAGAATTAGAATAACGGGAGATAGTATTGCTAATGCTATGGATGATATTAAAATATCGATAAAACGTTTTGCTGGATATTCTTTTACATTATTAAATACGACTTCGTAATACTCTTTGAATTTTTGGGCTACTTCTATCGGTATTCTCTTCAAGTATTTCTCTGCAATTGTTGGAAGGTATTGTATCTCCAGCCCTTCTGATTTGTATCGTTCTATCTGGGGTTTGACTTCTTTTTCAAGTTTTGGGTCTACAATAATGATACCATGGATTTTGGCAGTATGTTCTTTTGCACTTTTGCCTTCGAAAACGAGTTTTTCAAGCGTCACAGGGCTTGGGTTTATGTATTGCACGAATCTCATCTTGTTCATGGTTTTTTGCGAGATTTCGTCCATGATGTGGCCAATATCTTCTTTTCGACCTATGACAATGTAGTTTCTTACAGGCAAGTATTTTTCGTATATATTATATTCCACTTTATGCAGTATTGGCAAGAAGAAAATTGTAAATATCAGGTTTGCACTAAAGAAGTGTCTGTTGAAGAAATCCTCTAGGAAGAAGTAGATAATCAATACACCAACAAATCCCATTATCGTTCCAAAGAGTGTCCGTATGAATGATTCTGTGTAGCTTTTCATCGTGTCTTTGTCGTAAACTCTGAACGAGTAAAGGCCAAGATAAATTATCAACGATGCAACTATCGAGATCCATATTGGAAATCTCAGCAAGAAGATGTTCATAACAGATATAAGAAAGATATCAAACAGATGCACTACAGCTCCGTACATTTAATAGTACCCCCAGTTTATAATTACTGGTAATTACCTAACCTCAAATATATTAGAGAGTACAAGTGCGAAAATCGTTCAATGAATTAAAAAATCACTTTTCAATGTGCAAATATGGGTGAATTTTCAAAGAAACACAGTCAAAATTATCTTACCAATTATATCACAAAAATTAATAGGATAGTTTTTAGAAAAGAAAAGGCATGTGACGCACATGCTGTTTTGCATAAATGTGTAATCAAAAAGTCATTGAGAAAGCCGATGGAATCGATGAATTTACGAAAAAATCATCCATCATTGCATCGATTATCGTTGCTTATTATATCAAATGTAAATGAAAAAGTCAACTAGTTAATTTAGATATTTTTCATTTTTTAATAACTTTAATTAACAATTAAGCAATGTGAAAGATATATTTACAGTAGTTCGTAACATGAACAATTTTCTACAGTTTTTCTTGACAGGTTAGTTGATATGTTGATATTTGCTGCGGTGCGAGATAATCTCACTTTTCAACGTTTTTTCGAAGGCAGGTAGGATAGTAAGCAGAAGCTGAGTATGTCTTGCGTCTAAAGTTCCGCGGGTTATGTGATGGTACTTTGATAATTTCTTGAAGGTAATTTAAATAAAAGCCGGGGAAATTCCCCGGTTTTTTGATAATAAGATTATTTGTTGACTTTCGTTTTGAGCACTTTCCCTGGTCTGAATTTTGGAACCTTTCTTGCTGGTATCTTGATCTTTGCCTTTGTTCTTGGATTTACACCGGTTCTGCCTTCCATCTTCTTGACTTCGAATGTACCAAAATCAACAAGCTGAACTTTCTCGCCCTTTTCAAGTGATTCTGATATCGTCTCAAATAATGTGTCTATAACCGCTTTTACATCCTTTTTCTTGAGCTGTGTCTTTTCCGCTACTGCGTTAACAAGTGACTTTTTGTTCATAAAATCCCCCTCCTTCATGCGGTAATATCGGTTTTAATAGCCATATGGAAAAAACAAAATACAACTGATACACGATGATACTATAGAATCTTTGAGCATGCAAATTCAAATAATCCGATAAATAAATGTTTCTAAGCAATTATATCACAAAAGATATGAAAAAATCAAGTGTTTTGAGTATGATCAAAATTTTTCTTGATAAAATCAGCAATTATACGAGAAATTTCGAATTTCATTTTGTGTTCTGATGATATAACTAACTGAGCATGATCACTGTAGTACCTATGAAATTCATTGTAATGCTTCTCTGCTATCTCTGGCCTCATATACTTCCTGATTTTTTCATAGAATCGTTCTTTCGGGACCTTTAAATATGCGATCATAAAATTATCGTTTGAATATCCAACTGTTGCACCGCATCCGATTATTATTTTATCACAGTTCTTTGCAAATCTGTCAACAATTTTCTTTTCAATTTTTCCGACTTCTTTTATACCATAGGTTGTCAGAAGCGTATAAAAGTCTTTACCCGTCTCTATTTCGAGTATCCTATCGATTTCTATCACGTTGTACCCAAAGTCTTCTTTGAGCATTTTTGCCACAAGACTCTTACCACTTCCTGGTAGTCCGGTTATGTACAAATTCAGTGTTATCCCTCCAAAGTTTTTATGTACAAGTACCGTTTCCGCGGTCCATCAAACTCACATAGGAATATACCTTGCCATACACCCAACATGAGTTTAGAATCTGAGATGATGATACTCTCGCTTGAACCTATCATGGAAGCCTTTATATGTGCATCGGAATTTCCTTCGATATGGTTGTAGCTTCCGCTCTCTGGCACTATCTTTTCAAGTTGGTAGATGATGTCCCTTACAACATCTGGGTCAGCATGTTCGTTTATCGTGATACCACACGTTGTGTGCGGCACATAAACTACGCAGATCCCGTCTCTTACACTACTCTCTGTTACTGCTTGCCTCACAATGCTTGTAACATCGATGAACTCTATCCTTTTCTTAGTGGTGATTTCAACCGTTTTGAGCATTTCCCAGCGCTCCCTATATTTAATTATTTACTCTTGGGTATGTTTTTCAATCGTGCTTTTCGTATGGTACTCCATCAGCGGCTGGCCCGCGCGACCTGCCAACTACTCCGGCAACGACAACTATCGTGAGTATGAAAGGAATAGTGTCGAAGAGTGATTTTACGTTTGCTGCAACTTGTATCTCCTGCAGACTCTGCAATTGATTCGAGAAAGCTCCGAAAAATCCAAAGAACAAGCTTGCAAGCATCGCACCAACTGGATTCCAATTACCTACTATCATTGCTGCAAGACCTATGAATCCTCTCCCACCAGACATGAGTTCTTTGAACTGTCCTATCTCACCAACACTTAGATAAGCTCCAGCAAGTGATGCGAAAACACCGCTCATTATGACACCGAAATATCTTATTGCGTACACATTGATTCCCAGTGTGTCGGCTGCTTCAGGGTTTTCTCCAACCGCCCTCATTCTCAGTCCCAACTTTGTCTTGTATATCAACCACCAACCAAAGGCTACGCAACCAAAGGCTATGTACACGAATGGGCTTATCTCTCCTAGCACTTGTCCAATGAATGGTATTTCGACAAGACCGGGGATGGTTATTTCATCTATCTTTCCGACAAAATCGGTTTGACCGGGTTGACCGAATATTGGTTCCATCAAGAATCCAGTTAAGCCCTGAGCAAGTAGCGTTATAGCGGTTCCAAGGACAATCTGGTTACCTGACCATTTTATACTTCCCCAAGCATGCAATAAGGCAAGTATTATGCCACTTACAACTGCCATCAAGACTCCAAACCACACGTTTCCAGTCAGGTACGTAAAGACCACGGAGGTAAATGAACCCATGAGTATGATTCCTTCAAGTGCAATGTTAACGACACCCGTTGTCTCACTAAAAACTCCACCAAGTGATGCAAACATCAGTGGTGTGGCGACTGTCAATGCAATTTTGTAAAATTCTGGGTTTATGAAGACGGATAATATCGCTAATAGGACTATCATGCTTCCACCTTCTTCCTTGCATATATTGCTCTGACTATTCTATCTGCTGCAACGAGGAATATGACGATTGCCTGCGTGATCATAACTATGTATTTTGAAACGCCCATGAATTGCATTTCGTTACTTCCAGTTCTCAGTGCACCTATCAATATGGCGGCGAAAATTATACCGATAGGATTATTTTGACCTATGAGTGCTATACTGATGCCATCAAATCCTTTACCGCCGGCAAGCTCTCCCAAGAATCTGTGGTGAACGCCCATGAGTTCGGTTACGCCTGCAAGTCCGGCCAGTGCACCACTAATTGCCATTGCAAGTATAACGTTTTTGGAAACACTTATTCCGCCGTACTCTGCTGCGTAAGGATTGAACCCAACTGCCTTTATTTCGTAACCGCTTGTTGTCTTATTCAAGAATACGTACATGAAAACAGCAGCCAATATTGCTATCACTATTCCCGAACTAAGCTCCATAGCTCCAACCCTCATCAAAATAGGTAATTGAGCAGATGTCGATATCTCAGGGCTTTTCGGTGAACCATATCCGGTTGCGAGCGGCCCGGTAACCATGAAAGATGCTATGTACGTTGTTATCGAGTTGAGCATTATCGTTGTAACAACTTCGTGCGCGCCTGTTTTTGCCTTTAGAAAACCTGCAATCGCTGCCCATCCTGCACCAGCTACCATGCCAATGAGCATTGTTAATGGTATAGCGATAGCTGGTGGCAGTCCACCAAAGTTACTTGCAAATGTGGCTGCTGCCAATGCGCCTATTCCCATTTGCCCCTCAGCACCTATGTTGAAGACTCCAGCTCTGAAACCAAAGCCAACTGCAAGACCGGTAAGTATAAGCGGTGTACTCTTGATAAGAGTGTCTATTATCGCCTGTTGATTTCCAAATGCACCATGAATCAGTGAACCATAAGCTTCTATGGGATTTTTCCCAATGGCTAGAATAACCAAAGCGGATATGACGAGTGCTATCACAACTGCAATTACAGGAACAGCTATACTCTGAAACATTTTCTTCATAGCTTACCACCTCTGATTTCTTCTAATTTCTTTCCAGCCATCATGAGCCCAACTTCTTCTATCGTTGTCTCTTCTGGTCTCACCTCACCCATGATCTTACCTTCGTACATCACAAGTATTCTATCACTCAGTGAGAAAATCTCTTCCAATTCCATCGAAATGAGTAGTATGCCAACGTCTTGTTCCCTCATCCTTAAAACTTGTCTGTGGATGAATTCTATCGCTCCAACGTCCAATCCTCGAGTCGGTTGAGCAACTACCATGAACTTTGGATTCGCCTTTATCTCCCTACCGACAACCAATTTCTGCTGGTTGCCACCAGAGAAGTTACCGCCCAAATGCTCTATGATCCTCGGCCTTACGTCAAATTCTTCCATCAATTCAGCTGTGTATCTTTTTATCTCTTTGTGATCTAAGAAGGCACCTTTGGCAAATGGTGGTTTGTAATGCCTCCCAAGTAGCACATTGTAGTATGCTGGGAACGGTTTAATTAGAGCATATTTAAATCTGTCTTCTGCTATATGAGTCATCCCCATTTCTCTGAGTAACCTGGGATGCGCGCTGGTAACGTCTTTACCTTGGAATATGATGTGTCCTCTTTCAACTTTCCTAAGGCCAGTTATTGCTTCAATGAACTCGGTCTGCCCATTGCCTGCAACACCGGCAATCCCTACAACCTCGCCTCTTCTTACTGTCAACGATACGCCATTTACCACTTCAAGACGTCTGTTATCTCTCACTTGCAAATCTTTTACCTCGAAGACAACATCTTTTGGCTTGTGTGGTGCTTTATCAAGTTTCAGGACAACATCTCTTCCAACCATCGCTCTGGCAATTTCTCTCTCATTTGTATCTTTAGTAATGAGCTCTGCTGTAACCTTCCCACCGCGCATGACGGTGATTTTCTCACTTATCTCCATAACCTCGTTGAGTTTGTGCGATATGAATAGTATGGTCTTGCCATCTTTTTGAAGATTTCGCATGATTACAAATAGTTCTTCAACTTCTTGAGGTGTCAATACTGCTGTAGGTTCATCCAAAATGATTATCTGCGCACCTCTATAAAGTGTCTTGATGATTTCAACTCTCTGTTGCATACCAACTGGCATATCTTCTATTTTTGCATCGATATCGATGTACAGCCCATATCTTTCTGATAATTCCTTAACTACCTGCCTTGAATGTTTCAGATCAAAATTCAAACCTTTTACAGGTTCGTTCCCCAATACTACATTTTCTGTGGCCGTTAATGTATTGACGAGCATAAAGTGTTGGTGAACCATACCAATTCCTGCCTTGATGGCGTCTCTTGGTCCAACAAAAGTCTTTTTCTCACCGAATATTTTAATTTCTCCACTGTCTGGATGGTACAACCCATACAGTTGATTCATCAATGTACTCTTGCCTGCACCGTTTTCTCCAACGATTGCGTGTATCTCACCGTTCTTAATACGTATGGTGACTCTGTCGTTGGCCAATACACCTGGAAACTTTTTTGTTATCTCCAGCATCTCTACGGCATATTCGTGTCTGACTTGGCTTGCTGTCTCATTCACCAAAAATGCACCTCCGGTAGTCTTTATTCAGTTTGGATAGTATAAGAGCATCGACATTTTGATACATCAGATTTCATATTATCACGTTGGATGAAATATGATCTATCAAAATGGGGGCGTGGGCGCCCCCCTATGATAAAATGTTAAGAAAGTTAAAAATGTTATTTAGGTAATTTTACTCCCTTTACTGTGAATGCCTTTAGTGCATCTTCTGAATCTGGTATCGTTATTGTTCCCTTAAGGATGAGTCCTTGGAGATAATCAATTTCCTTCAAAACTGTTGGAGCAACTTTATCTATTATCTCTTTCGTGTACGTAAGTTGAGATATCCTAACACCTTGTTCTTTCAAACCCAAAGTCTGTGTGCCACCTTTGAATTGGCCAGTGTATGCCCACTTAACTCCGTAGTACCCTGCCATGTCAACACCTTTCGTTGCACTTGTGAGAACGACGCCTGGGGCAACATAGTCTTGATCAACATCAACGCCTATTGCGTAGTACAATGCTTTACCGGAAAGTGCATACTTCTTTATGTTTTCAAGCCCTTTACCTGCTAACTTTTCGCTCTTCTCTTTTGCTGCTTCGATAACGCCGTTACCACATGCACCTGCTGCTGCAAATATGATATCTACACCTTGAGAGAATTGAGAAATTGCAAGGTCTTTACCTTTCTTTGGATCGCTGAATTCGTTCGTGTACCCTCTAACTACCGTTACTTTCTTTCCTTTGAGGTCTTGGTAAGCCTTTACACCTGCTTCATAGCCATATCTGTATCTTTCGACTGGTGGAATCGCTATACCGCCGACAAATCCAACCTTACCTGTCTTTGTCATTGCTGCTGCAATGTATCCAACTGAAAATGCTGCTTCTTGTTCTTTGAAGAGGAATCCAATAACGTTTGGAAGTGTGCTGGATGGCGTGAAGTCTATACATGCAAAGTATACTGTTGGGTATTGTTTTGCAACTTTTTCAAGAGCATCTTGCATCATGAAACCAACCGCAAACACAACGCCACCGTCTTTTTCCTTAAGAACTTCTTCTGCTGCTTTTGTCAAGTTTGGTACGTAGTCAGATTGTTCCAGTGACATGACGACCTTTGTTTCTATCTTCAGTTCTTCCCCTGCTTTCTTGATACCGGCCCAAGTACCATCGTTGAACGACTTGTCACCTAATCCTCCAGTATCAGTGACCATAATAGCTTTGAAAGAAAAGCCGAACGTGAATAATACCGCAAGAAGTGCAATAACTAAAAACCTTTTCATACTCTCGACCTCCTTTTAAGGATGTGGTTGTGATATAACCAGTATAATCCAAAACCGATGGATAATATGAACGCATATGGAATGTACCAATTTACGTATATCGTTAAGGATGGAACACCGACTTGTACAAACAATGTCTGATTCCTAAGTAACGTGAGTACTGAGACTGCAAAACTACCGAGCATAGGAATGAATGCTTCGTACATATTCAATGCACTTAAGAACAATGCAAGTCCAAGCAATATTATGGCAGATAGAAATGTACTGACTTTGTATCCGGGGACCCAGACCACACTACTTCTCTTTGCACTGTTGAGTGTAGACAGCAGTCTTTCCAACGTCTTTCCACTGAATCTTGAATTAACGAAGGCGACCATTTCTTCATTAAAATCATCTGATCCAATTGAAGCAAATTTTGTAAACAACTTCTCAATGGACTGTATCTGTTTTTCGGCCTTCTTTGCCCTCGAGTTCTCGTAGTAAACGAAATTGTCTAATTCTTTGGCAAAGTCTTTATGCGTTGACTTTAAGCCATTTACGTATTCAATCCTCTTGGAGAAATTCTCAGGCACAAAGTATTCCTCAGAAATTTCGTAAAACTCGTCTTGAAATACATCATTCACGACCGTTGAGAAGCTCTGAATGGATTCGTTTATCAGTGAATCGTATTCTTTCAAACTATTTTGAACCTTGCCCAGTGAGTCGTTCAGCGTTTCTTCTAACAGTACCGGATAGAATAAAGAATTACTAAATTCGTTTTTCATCACCAGCGCTTCCGTTGCAAAAGCTGGAAGGAACAAGGAAACAATTGCAAAGAGCGAAAAAAGTGCAGGTATATATTTTTTCTTCAACAAGAAGTAGGATAGAGAGAAGAGTATGGAGATTGCAAAAACAATTCCATATATTATACCATCAATCGTTGATTGTATGTTGAAGAAAGCACCTATGTAAACTGTTTCCGATGCAATGATCAATGTCAATGGCAATTTGAAATTCTTAAATAACATATACCAGACTAAGAAAACGACTACATAAACTACCCATCTGATCCAACCTAAGTTAACTTGTTTTGGAGTAACGTTCACAAATTCTTCCGAAATTACGCTCTTTAGGCCGGCTATGAGTGAGAATGTACTTCTGAATATGGAACTTCTCGTCCTCATTATCAAAGTTTCTGGGTCATAGTCGGAAGCGGATGTTTCAGCATCTTTTATTATGCTTGAAATAGTCTCTACAATTTCCGGATTGTCCATAATCAATTTTATTGTTTCTAATTCTTCGCCGTTGTAAACGGGCATATATTCATAGTTTGATATTATGCTCTTCCTCAAAGATTCAAGCTCGTTTGGTGTATCTTCAATCTGGATATCGATACCAAAAAGGTACGCTGCCAAATCTTGCGCATAGTTTCCGAATGCATCAGCAATTCTAATTTGGTATTCTCCGAAAAAATCGTTGAACAATTGTGAGTTCATTATGAGTTCTTCGCTAAAATCTTTGTTGTTCAACTTGGCTTCCCAATAGGCTAAATACATTGCCCTTGCAAGCCTTTCTTCCTCGCTATCGACACCTTCAAAAGGTTTCAATGCCTCAAGGAAGTTTCCTGTCTTCTTTGCAACCTCGCTTCTCTCACTTGAGCCAACCATGTAAATTTTGAAAAACCTATACAAGGGTAATTCATCTTGTATAGCCTTTTCAACACTCTTGTGGAATGGATTAGAAGGTTCAAAATAGTTGAGATAAATCTCCTTTGACTTTGCCAGATCTAAGGCAAATATGAATGTTGAAGAAAGTAGCAATATAAGTATAAGAGGTATAACCCTTTGCCTTGTCACACTCTGCACCTTCCTTTGCTATGATTTATTAAATTTCCCATTTGCGATGTAATTCAAATGTTATTCAATATATTCTACCATATTTTACCACGCTTAATGCAATTTTTGCTATATCAGTTTGCTATATCAGATAATTATCATACATCAAAAAAACATTTCTACTTTTTGTAAATGAGAAACGAAGTAAGGTTATTAAAAAGGCTATTAGATGTGTGATGAGGATAATAAAAAACTAGGCTCATAAATTATATTACACAATGCTTAGCTTTCACAAGTGTCGAGTATTGCGATATAAATGAATCATATTGCCTCTAAAGAATGAAAAAAGAAGAATGTGAGCAATATGCATAAATTAGGAGGAATATCTGACTTTTTCAAAAATAAACGGGGCTTACGCCCCTTAAAACGTTAAATTTCCATTAAAAAACAAATTCTTTTTTACTCTTCGATTGTTATGGAAGCTGTAGGACAACTGTCAGCAGAATCTTTTGCACATTCCAAATCCGTTTCCGGCTGAAGAACTTTTGCCTTCATATCATCACCGAGTTTGAAGACATCAGGGCAGAGGTTCTCACAAACTCCGCAGCCAATGCAAGTTGGTTCGTCAACTCTAACTTTCATCCCTTAGCACCTCCTTCACATGATTACAAGTTAACCTCATTATATCATACGTTTCTAACTTTGCAAATGATATTACGTATAGCTAATCATCGGGCAATCATATCGAACAATCATATCAGGCAATCATTAGGAATACGCTTTCCCCGTCTTCTTTTCCATTTCTTTTTCGATGTTGTCTATGGTAGTCTTAAATTTGATGTCTTTTCCCATTAATTCTTCTACATTTTTGATCGCCGATATAACTGCTGGGTGGCTTTTGCCGAAGATATTGCCAATTTTTCGAGTTGACAGTCTATATTTTTTATTCAATAGGTACATACCAACTTGCCTGGCCAAAGATAGATTTTTATTCTTTTTGGCAGATAATATTTCTTCTTTGGAACAACCAAAGTATCTCGCTACCAAATTCAAAATATCGTTTTCGTCTTCTTCTGCTTGCATTTGCAGCACATCTTTAAGTAGTACATTTACAGTTGATAAGTCAATACTGTCGTACATACTCTTATATGCGATGAGTTTTACAATTGCGCCTTTTAATATTCTTATGCTGCCTTTTATATGTGATGAGACATACTTAACGATTTCATCGGATATGTCTGCCTTTTCTTCTTCAACGATTTTACAAGCTATTTTGTAAAGTGCTTCTGTCGATGGACTTTTTATCTGTGCAACAACCCCCATCTGAAATCTTGAGATGACCCTCTCTTGAAAATCGCTTAGTTCTTTAGGAGACCTGTCGGAGCATACTATTATCTGCTTTCCAGCTTCGTAAAGCGTGTTGAACGTGTGGAAGAGTTCAACTTGGACACCCTTTTTCCCAGCAAGAAACTGCACATCATCGATGACGAGTACATCTACCTTCTTTCTGTACTTTTCTCTGAACTCTTCCATATTCTCGCTCTTCAATTTCATTACTAATTCATTCATAAACTGCTCACTCGTGAGATACGCAAATCTAAGGTCCGGGTTGTTTGCAAGTAAATAATTGCCGTACGCTTGCACTAAATGGGTCTTCCCCATTCCGGCCTCACTGTATATGAATATCGGATTATACGTTGCAGGTTTACGAGCTGCTTCAAGTAGGAGGTTAAAGACGAATTGATTGAATTCGTCAACAATGAAGTTGTCAAAAGTGTACCTTGGGTTTAAAGGAGTGATTAGTACTGGCCTTTTTCTAATCAGCGCACCGTCTTCTTGTTTATTCATCTCAAAGTTGTGTTCCGCGTTTATTTGTGCGTATACAATTTCATAAGAGGCCTCGCTGCCAAGTGATTCATTTACAACTTTCTTCAATACCTTGTCAAACTTTTTCTCGATGTATCCTTTAATGAACAAATTACCCACTTCGAATACGACGTGAGTCCCTTCTATCCTCTTTACTGTGAAGTCTATAAACCAATGTTCCCACTGTTGCCTGCTTATCTTATCTCTTATTAATGTGAGGATTGTATCTTTGGGATTGTTCATACTGACACCTCTACAAGATCAAAGGAATGCATTGAGTATTATCTCACATGTGTACGTTAAAAATCAAGTGGAAGTTTATGTTAACACATTAATGATGTGTTTGTGATGAATAATGATTTATTAAGAAGTGTTAATATTCCGATTAATGATACCACCTCACTCAATGGATATACTACATCGATAATGAGCGCAACTTGAAAAATGTATTAACAAGGTCATGTAACTTCTTCTGCTTGTTTGTATTCATTTAGCATATATCTATGCTTTTGTATACGTTGAAATGCATACGTTTTTGGTACTTTATTTCTTGAATTTCGTAAATTATAATTGTATTCTGTTGAGAAGGACGACTCATGGAGGGAAGTGTGGGTATTATGGGCAGGAAGGTATTCATATCGTTCGATTTCGAAGGACTCGCTGGTATTACAAGTTGGAACGATGTTAGTAAAGAGTCAAGTGATTACAAGAGACAGACAATGTTAGTACAACTTTACGCGTTTTTGGAAGGTTTGAGAGATTGTGATGTGCTTTTGGTTGATTCTCATGCCTCTGGTGACAACATTCCCTGGGAAATTACAAACGAATTTGAGAACGTACAACTTATAAGCGGTGGTATAAGAAAGTACTACATGATGTATGGCATAGATGACTCTTTCGATTTTGTTGTCTTTTTTGGTTACCATGCAGGTGTTGGAAGTTTGGAAGCAAATATGGACCATACGTATTCGAGTTCTTCCATTCACAACATATGGATCAATGGAATGCCAATGAATGAAGCACTTATAAATGCAGCATTTGCTGGTCTTTACAATGTTCCTATTGCTTGCATGGTTGGTGACGATAAAGTTGTCCAGCAGACTAAGTTGTACATTCCAAATGCATTTTATCTCTCGACGAAACAGTCTATAGCAAGGCATAGTGCAGTGATGAAACCTATGCCCATTGTGCTAAAAGAGTTGAGAGATTTGTCAACAAAGCTTTCTAAGAGTTCTAAAGAGGTGTTTGATGTTTTCGGATTTGAGAAACATGTCGAGATGATCGTTGAGTTTTCTGATACAATTAGAGCTGATCTAGTCTCATCCATGCCATTGGTGGAGAGGATGGATGGGAGGAAAGTGCGCATCGTTCATGATGACTACAAAGTCATATTTGAAGCACTGTTAGCGATGACCTATATCTGTGCAGGCGCAAAAGTATTGCTGTAAAGAGTATTGTTGCAATATAATTCAACTTGTAGAACATTTCTCCACATGGAGGTGTTGCGATGCTTAGGAATTTGAACGAACTTGTTGAAATGATAAGAGGAAAGAAAAAGGTAGTGGCTATAGCGGGTGCTGAAGATAAAGAGGCGATCAAAGCAGTCAGTGAGGCACAGGAGTTGGGTGTCTCAGCTATTTTGTTTGGCAAGAAGGAGATAATCGAGAAGAATCTTTCGGAAATCGGTGTAGAATATCCAATAGTGGATTGCAGAACCGATGAAGAGTCATCCAAATGGGCTGTAAGATATGTAGCTGATGGCAAAGCACACATTGTCATGAAAGGACTTGTGAAAACATCAACACTTTTGAAGGCGGTTTTGGATAAGGAATATGGTTTGAGGACTGAACGATTGTTATCACATATCACACTTCTGGAAGTACCCGGTATCAACAGATTGATTTTCTTAACAGATGGTGGAATGGTGATAAGACCAACATTGGAGCAGAAAGTGCAGATCATAGAAAATGCAGTGGATGTTGCAAAGAAATTGGGTTACGAGATTCCAAAAGTTGGTATCCTTGCTGCAGTTGAGACGGTAAATCCTGATATGCCCGAGACATTGGAAGCGGCACTGATTGCGAAGATGAATGAAAGAGGACAGATAAAAGGATGTAAGATAGATGGTCCTCTTGGGATAGACAATGCACTGAGCGTTTATGCTGCGGAAGTCAAGGGTATAAAGGGAGAGGTAGCCGGTCATGCTGATATACTTGTAGTTCCCGATATACACAGCGGTAATTTTCTGGGTAAGTCTGCAGTGTACTTTGCCAACGGTCGAATTGCAGGTATAATAGCTGGTGCAAAGGCACCAGTAATTGTGATCTCGAGGGCGGATACAAGTGATTCGAAATTTGTTTCGATTGCTTTAGCAATGGCTCTATCGTGAGTTGAAAATATGGAGGTGCGGATATGAAAGAAAAGTTGGCTGTTGTTGCAATAGGTGGAAATGCTGTTAACAGACCCGGGGAAGAAGCCACGGCAGAGAACATGATGAGGAACCTTTCTGAAACTGCTCATTATCTTGCCACGATGTTGGATGAGTTTGATATCGTCATAACTCATGGAAATGGTCCACAAGTTGGTAATATCCTGGTTCAACAAGACCTTTCTAAACATGTGATTCCACCGTTTCCAATCGACGTAAATGATGCACAGACTCAAGGAAGTCTTGGTTACATGATTGCCCTTACGTTGGGAAACGAGTTAAGGAAGAGAAACATAAAAAGGCAAGTTGCTGCTGTCGTTACACAGATTCTCGTCGATAAAAATGATCCAGGATTCCAGAAACCAACAAAACCTGTTGGACCATTCTACTCGAAGGAAGAAGCAGACAAACTTAGTCAAGAAAAAGGTTGGGTTATGAGAGAAGATGCGGGAAGAGGTTGGAGAAGGGTTGTGCCATCACCGATACCATTAGATATAGTTGAGAAAGATGTAATAACTATGCTTGTAGAAAATGATGCAATAGTTATAGCCGCAGGTGGTGGTGGAATACCTGTTACTCAAGCAAATGGGACTTTGAAAGGTATTGAGGCAGTCATAGACAAAGATAGAGCAAGCGCACTGCTAGCAAAAGAGATTAACGCTGATCTACTTGTAATATTAACTGGTGTGGAAAAAGTTTCAATAAATTTCAAAAAGCCCGGCCAATACGAAGTTGACAAGTTAACAGTTGAAGAAGCCAAGAGCTTTTTGACACAAGGACAATTCCCATCTGGTAGTATGGGGCCAAAGATAGAAGCTGCCATTGATTTTGTTTCTTCGACAGGCAAAGAATGCATAATCACTGATATGTCAGTGCTGGACAAGGCACTCAGAGGTGAGACAGGGACGAGAATCGTACCATGAATGTGTTCGAGTGCCTGACAAATAAATGAAAAACGGCAATATTTGACATTTCATATCCCAAAGTGATATAATACAAAAAGCGAAGAATATAATAATAAATTTAAGTGGGGCAAGAGCCCCACTTTTATGTTAATTTTTACTATACTTCAGTATAATTAAATCAATGTTGTGTAGACTCGCATGGATAAAGAACTATTTAACTTTTTTAAAAAACGGAATAAATTGCAAAAATTCGTAGTTATGTTCTACAATGTAAATAGTATCTTTCTAAACTAGCGGAGCGGAGTTGAATAATTGAATATGAACAGAGTGTATTCTGAACGGCACATCCCGGTTTTGTTGAACGAGGTCGTCGAATGGCTTATATGGAAAGAGGACGGGGTGTACGTAGATTGCACAGTAGGAGAGGGTGGCCACACCCAAGCGATAGCGGAGCGGATAGGCAACAGTGGTGGTAGAGTCATTGGTATCGACGTTGACAGTGAGGTTTTAGAGATAGCGGAGCGAAACCTGAAAGCCTACCCTAACGTTCAGCTCTTCAAATTCTCCTATGTGGAATTGCCCGTCTTATTGAGTTTACTACAAGTCCATAAAGTTGATGGACTTCTCGTAGATTTAGGAGTATCTACCTATCAGCTTAAAGCAGAAGGTAGAGGTTTTTCATTTAATCAAGATGAACCTCTCGACATGCGTATGAACATCGAGAGCGATATCACTGCCTACCAAGTTATTAATACCTATCCTGAAAGACAATTAGCCGACATCATATACAATTACGGTGAAGAACCATTTTCACGGAGAATTGCAAGGTCTATCGTAGAGAACAGGCCGATACAGACAACGAAGGAACTCGTAGAAGTTATCAAAAAGGCTATTCCTTACAAAGAGGTTCATAACCGTAAGCGTCATTTTGCAACCAAAACATTTCAAGCGATAAGAATAGAAGTAAATAAAGAGTTAGAGAATATTACCAATTTTCTCTCACTTGCACCGGAATATCTATCTCCCGGTGGACGAATTGCTGTGATATCTTTCCATTCTTTGGAAGATAGGCTTGTTAAACACACTTTTAGAAATGATGAAAGATTACGTCAATTGGGGGACTTTATTGTTCCATCTTTGGAGGAAATTTCGGAAAATCCAAGATCAAGAAGTGCTAAATTACGCATAGCGGAGCGTATATAGTTCGTATATTTGTACCTTTTTGATTTTTCAAGTTTCTTATTTTCTTAGCAATTGCATATTCGTTTCTATCGTTTATTTTCCACTTACATCTTAAGATTAGCGGAGCGAAGGGGGATAACATTATGACGCTTGTTAAGGAAAAGCGAAGAGAAGTTGCTATCGAAAAGGACCGTTCGAGGTCTTTAGGATTGGTGAAGTATCTAGTACCATGTGCGATTGTCTTTGCATTGGTTTTTGGGACATATTCCATTAACGCAAAGGCGGCAAATTTGGAAAATCAAATATCGATGTTCAGAGAGAACCTTGCGCTGATTGAACAACAGGATGAATCGCTGAATATGCAGATAGGAAAGATGACAGTTGGGCTCGATGTAATCAATTAATTGAAAACTGACTTTACACCTAATTCATGGGACCATTTCAAGTAAACATCGAAGGGGATGTACTACGACTTGGCAAAATCGTCTCGTAAATCAAGAATACAGCGTTTTCAATTAATATACCTGTGTGTAGTTTTCTTGTGCTTGCTCTTTGTTGTAAGGATATGGGATAACATATACACTGATCAGTATGCTTTGAAGAGTAAATTACCCGCACTGAGGGGAAATATATATGATTCTTCTGGTAGGCTTTTGGCAACAAGCGAATTGGTCTACGTTGGTTATCTTGATGTTGAATATCTGAAATCCGTTGTTGGGAATGCGTACGAAAGAGACGTGAATTTTATAAGGATGTTATCGAATTTTGGACTCTCAGAAGCATTAGATACAATTGGTGAAAAGAAGATAATCCGGCTAGGTTCATTCCCCAAGAGAGAAGAAATTACAAAGAAGATACCTACGCAATATCTCAGGTTTGTTAGTATAGAATCTGAAGAAAAGCGAGTGAGTTTATCGGATGCTGGTCTTGGATTCATAGTAGGCAAAACTGATCAAAGGTACGGAATAAACGGTGCTGAAGAGTTCTTTGATAAGATCCTAAGGCCCGTTCGAGATGGTGTAATATCGGTAAGTTATTCAGGCCTTGTCGGAAGAAAAGTGAATTCAATAAAAATTGAACCTGAAAATGGAAAGAATGTGTATCTTACTATAGATAGTTCACTCCAAAATAAACTTTATTCTATAGCGGAGCAAGTAAAAGAGGAAAAGCAAGCAACTGAAGTTGGACTTATCATTATGGAAAGTGAGACCGGTAAAGTTAGAGCGGCCTTAACTACGCAGAGCTGGCCGAGTTACTATATGGGATATTTTGAGCCGGGCTCTACAATCAAGCCAATTATTTTTTCCGCAGCACTTGAACTCGGTATTGCTGCTACCGATACGCACTTTTACTGCCCAGGATATGTGAAACCACTGGATGACAGCAACCTTAGAATAAGCGACCTTGAAATACATAAGGATATAACTCTATACGGCGGGCTTGTCCATTCTTGCAACGTTGTGTCCGTCGAAACAACGAAAATGATCGTAGAGAGATATGGTACTGAAAAGCTCTACGAAATCATGTCTTCATTTGGTTTCGGAAAGCCTACCGGAATAGAACTTTCTGGTGAGATAGCCGGTGTTCTGAAAACTCCGGATAAATGGAACAAAGTAGATTGGGCATACATCGCAATAGGACAATCTATAGGTGTTACCCCACTACAAATGTTGGCAGCATTTAATGCTATCGTAAACGATGGTAAATACGTAGCCCCAACGATTGATGAATCGAGAGAAACAGTACCGAAAACATTGATCTCACAAAAGAGCTCTGACGCTTTGAAAGATATGCTTCTCGATGTGGTTGAACTGGGTACAGGTATAAATGCAAAACTTGATGGGATAAAAATATTGGGCAAAACTGGCACTGCTCAAAAGAACAATAAGAAGGATGTCACGGCACTTTTTGTTGGTCAAGTAGCCTTGGATAAGGACTACTCGATCTTGGTTTGGATAGACTCACCTCAAAGTGAAAAGTTGAGTAGTGTGGTTGCCGCACCGTTTTTTAAGCAGGTAATTCTCACAATGAAAGAATTTGAGAGTGAATCTCAGAGTGATGCACTGGATTATTCAAAGCTCCCTGATATTACAGGGTGGAACATCAAACAGTTAAATGATTTTATTCAAAAATCAAATATGACATTCCACATATACGGTTCCGGTATGTATGTTGATAATTTCGATGTAGAAGAAACTCCAGAAGGTACAATCGTAAATATCAAACTCTCCTCTACCCCTAAAATTACTAAATCAAATTGAAAGATGTTTCTCCATCCACTGTCATAATTTACTCTATCTTTACATGACATTAACCAAAAGAATCCGAAACTCTGATAGAATTAAGACGCTGCCAAAGACTGCAGGTTCAAATAAAGACCAGAAGGTCGCCTGCACGAGGCTGGGGAGAATCGTATCTAATCATATCTTGCATATGGTTTGGATGTTCTCCTTTGGGCTGCCTCGATAAGAGGCTTTTTTCATTTTATTCTGGGAGGTGAAGACGTGCTTAGAAGACCTGAAAAGGAACAGCTCGTACAAGAGCTAATTGGAGAGTTGCAAAATTCATCTTTAGTGCTTTTTTCAGATTTTAGAGGGCTGACGGTTGCTCAAATGACAAAGTTGAGAAGAGCCCTAAGAGAAAAGTTCGGTGATGGTGCAAAGTTTGCAGTGGTAAAGAACACGTTAGTCGAAATGGCGTTGAAAGATGCTGGCTACGATATGGACGTTGATGAAAACGCGTTTTTTGGTCCCACCGCGATACTGTACGTCAACGAAGGAGATCCAGTTGAGGCAATAAAAGTTTACTACGATTTCGTAAAAGAGAACAAAGGCACACCGGTATGTAAGGGCTTGTATCTTGAGAGAAAGTTCTTCACTGGAGACAAGGTGGAAGAACTCTCCAAGTTGCCTTCGAAGGATCAACTCATCGCAATGGTAGTTGGTGGTATTCAGAGTCCAATTCGTGGTCTCGTCAATTCTCTTTCTGGCGTGCTCAGAAAAACACTTTATGCGCTCAATGCTATCAAAGAAAAGAACGAACAGGCAGGACAGTAAGTATTTTAAGTATTTAAGGTTTTAAATCATTTTAGTTTTGTTAAAAAAACAGGAGGTGCTTACCATGACATTGGAAGAACTTGTAAAGGGTATCGAATCGTTAACGGTTGCAGAACTTGCAGAACTTGTTAAGATGTTGGAGGACAGATTTGGTGTTAGTGCAGCAGCTCCAATGATGGCAGCAATGCCAGCTCCAGCAGCAGCAGCTCCAGCAGCAGCAGTTGAAGAAAAGGACGCATTTGACGTTTTACTCAAAAGCTTCGGAGCAAAGAAGATTGAGGTTATAAAGGTTGTAAGGGAAATCACCGGTCTCGGTCTTAAGGAAGCAAAGGACCTTGTTGAAAAAGCAGGCGCAGCAGATGCATTTATTAAACAGGGCGTAAAGAAGGAAGAAGCAGAAGACATAAAGAAGAAGATTACAGAAGTAGGCGGAGAAGTTGAAATAAAGTAACACTTATTTCAAAAGAAAAAATATTGCGTATCAAACCCCGCATGGTATTTACATAGCGGGGTTTTTGTGATTTAATATATAATTGGCTTAATATTAACCCTTGTCTAAGTTTTCAGATCCAACTACAGTTTCCCAATGTTATTCTGTCTGGTCTTTTCAGTTTTATTCCCCCGAAAGTTCAATATCCAACCATTTGTGTATCGACTGAGAAAGAGGTGATCGAATGAAAACCTATCAGATTGGTAAGAGGACGAGGTATTCCTTTGGCAAGGTTGACGAGATCGTAGATGTCCCCGACCTAGTTAGTATCCAGCATGCATCTTTTAAAGAGTTGCTCGATAGTGGGATACTAAAGATCTTAAAAAAATTTAGCCCAGTTACTTCAGCTAAGGCCGAAGGAAGAAAAGAAAAGGGATTCAGACTTGACTTCGTCAATTTTAGAGTGGGCGAACCACTCCATTCTGTGGAAGAATGCAAACAGAGACTGCTCACATACGTTGCACCATTTTATGCAACGGTGAGAGTAACTGATGTCTCTACAGATGAAATGCGTGAAGAAGAAGTAACACTCGGAAATTATCCTGTGATGACAGAGAATCAAACGTTCGTAATCAATGGGGTCGAAAGAGTTGTTGTCAGTCAACTGGTTAGGAGTCCTGGCGTATATTTTGTCGAAGAGCCTACGAAAACTATCGGTTCAAAACCTATTTACCTTGCACATTTTCTGCCCGTCCGTGGTGTTTGGCTTGAAATAATGCTTAATCTCAACGATGAGGTGCTGTATGCAAGAATAGATAGGAGAAAGAGGCTGAATTTCTTCTTGGTTTTGAAGACATTGGGATTCAATAGTGATTTAGAGGTCCTATCACTCTTTCCAGCGATTTTAGATGTTGAAGACGATTATTCAAAACAATTCGAAGGTATAATATTACTTGAAGACGTAGTCACTAAGAATGGTAGTGTGCTTGCTGAAAAAGGTTCTGTTCTTACGTCAACTTTACTTGATATTTTCCGCGAACATGGAATTGAAAAGATAAAAGTTGTGAACAAGTATGTTTTCAGAACATATGCAAAACTTAAGGAAAAGCTGAAACTATCACATGATGAAGAAATAAGTGAGTTGCGCGCATACATGGAAATAAATAAAGAGCTTAGACCTGGTGAAGTCTTCAGATATGCAGCTGCAAAGTCTTATTGGAATAACCTTTACTTCAGCGAAGAAAAATTTGAGCTCTCTGAAGTTGGGCGTTACAAGATGAACAAGAAGTTGACTAGTGCTTATAGAAATTACCTCATCGAAATTGAGGGTAGATCAAAGAGAAGTGTTGAGAATATAGAATACACGGAGAAGTTCAATGCGTTGACCCCAATGGATATAGTACTTGTCACTAGGATGTTACTTGAGACAGAGAAACACCCCGAAACTTTGGATACAAAAGATCATCTTTCAAACAAGCGAGTTAAGACTGTCGGTGAATTGATAGGTTCTGAATTTGAAAGAGCAT
Organism: Fervidobacterium sp. UBA5837; assembly: GCA_002432805.1. Classification (GTDB taxonomy): domain Bacteria; phylum Thermotogota; class Thermotogae; order Thermotogales; family Fervidobacteriaceae; genus Fervidobacterium. Next base: position 191,961 of record DJGV01000016.1, read on the forward strand.
TTTCAAAGTCTGTGCATCAGATAGAAGAGAAACTTTCAACATACACGAGTTTAGACAAGATCCCAATTTCCAGTTTGATAAATTTGAGAAATGTGATTGCATCGTTGAACAGCTTTTTTGCAACTAATCCTTTGTCGCAATTCATGGACCAAGTTAATCCGATTGCAGAGCTTACCCACAAGAGGAGGCTTACAGCAGTTGGACCAGGTGGTCTAAAGAGGGAACGTGCAAGATTCGAGGTCCGTGACGTTCACCACTCTCATTATGGTAGGATGTGTCCTATAGAGACACCTGAAGGCGGTAATATCGGTCTCATCACTTCTCTATCCGTTTATGCAACGATAGATAAGTTTGGATTTCTCGTAACGCCTTACAGAAAGGTAGTGGATGGCAGATTAACTGATGAGGTAGCTTATTTGGCTGCCGATGAGGAAGAGCATTATAAGATAGCTTCGGTGACGATAGAAATAGATGATGATGGTTATATTGCCCAGGAGAGAGTGCCAGTTAGACACATGGAGAAGATACTGTATGTTGCTAAAGAAGAGGTAGAGTACATCGATGTTTCTCCAAGGCAGATCGTTAGTGTTACAACAGCACTTATCCCATTTCTTGAACACGATGACGCAAACCGTGCACTCATGGGCTCAAACATGCAACGCCAAGGTGTGCCTCTTGTAAAGCCTGAAGCACCTCTCGTTGGTACGGGTATGGAATATCACGCAGCACTTTATTCAGGTAACATGGTACTTGCAAGGTACAATGGTATTGTCAAGAAATCTGATGGTAGAAGGATAGTAATTCATAGGACGAACGAAGCAGGAGAACCATTGTATGACAAGAAAGGTAATCCCGTTTTGGATGAATATGGATTGCTGAAATACATTAGGTCAAACCAAGATACAGCAATTACACAAAGGCCGATAGTATCATCTGGAGATGTTGTGAAAAAGGGTACGCCGATAGCAGATGGTCCTGCCACAGATAACGGAGAACTTGCACTTGGTAAAAATGTGTTAGTGGCTTTCGTTCCTTGGGAAGGTTACAACTTCGAAGATGCAATATTGGTCAGTGAGGAATTGTTGGAAGAAGATGCATTCACTTCCGTACACGTTGAAGTATACGAGACAACTGCAAGAGAAACAAGGGTTGGTCCTGAAGAAATTACATCCGAAATCCCGAACGTATCGAAAGAAAATCTCAGAAATCTTGATGAAAATGGAATAATACGCGTTGGTGCATACGTTGGTAAACAGAAATACTTCACATCCCAAGATATATTAGTTGGTAAAGTAACTCCAAAGGGTGAGAGTGACGCAAGTCCTGAAGAAAAGATAATGAGGTCAGTGTTTGGTGAAAAGGGTAAGGATGTAAAAGATTCATCGTTGAGGGTACCACACGGGGTAGAAGGAAGGGTGATTGGGGTTAATGTATTCTACAAAGAAGAAGTTGGAGACCTCGGTCCCGGTGTAAATACACTGGTAAGAGTCTACGTTGCCACGAGAAAACCACTCGATGTTGGTGACAAGTTGGCAGGTAGGCATGGAAATAAAGGTGTCGTTTCTATGATTCTTCCGAAAGAAGATATGCCATTTCTACCTGATGGAACACCTGTTCAAGTTGTATTGAGTCCACTTGGCGTTCCATCGCGTATGAATATCGGTCAAGTGCTTGAAACATCACTTGGATGGCTGGCAAAACTCACAAATAGACATTTTGCAACACCAGTCTTCGATGGTGCAAAGGAAGATGATATACTGCCAGAATTGTTCAATATTAGGAAATCTCTGAACTTACACTACGGTGATGACCCTGAGAATCCATCTGGAAAGGTAACTTTGAGAGACGGCAGGACAGGAAAAGAATTTGATTCTCCGATATTGGTAGGTTACATGTACATCATGAAATTAGTGCACATAGCTCGAGATAAGATTCACGCACGTGCAACTGGGCCATACTCTCTGATTCACCAACAACCACTCGGTGGTAAGGCGCAATTTGGTGGTCAAAGGTTTGGAGAAATGGAAGTCTGGGCATTGGAAGCTTACGGTGCATCGTACACACTTAATGAGATGCTTACAGTAAAAAGTGACGATATCAAAGGGCGTACAGAAGTGTATAAGGCAATAATGAAAGGGAAGAACTTGCCAGAACCCGGACTACCGGAAAGTTTCAAAGTACTCATCAGAGAGCTTAAAGGACTCGCACTTGATGTCAGAGTCTACGATGAAAGTGGCAATGTGATAGATATTGAAAAACTGTGATAGTCGATTGTTTTTCCAAATTTTCAGCTTATTTTCACCTTTGGTCTGTGTAATTGCACGTACCGCATAAAACTTGGTACGGGATGACGCCCGACGTTAAGAGGAGGGAAAATGAATGAGTTCTTCATTCAAGAGGAAGATTGCCAACGTAAAAGTTAATATTGCTTCTCCAGAAGTGATAAGAGAGTGGTCAAGCGGAGAGGTAAAAAAGGCAGAAACTATCAATTATCGTACATTCAAGCCAGAAAAAGAAGGGCTCTTTTGTGAAAAGATATTTGGGCCAGTAAAAGATTACGAATGTGCTTGTGGAAAATACAGCGGAAAGAAGTACGAAGGCACTGTGTGTGAGAAATGTGGCGTTCGTGTTGAATCAAAAGACGCACGAAGAAGAAGATTTGGACACGTAGAACTCGCTGCACCTGTAACACACGTCTGGTATCTAAAGAATATGCCAAGTGTGATAGCGACTTTACTTGATATGACGGTAAAAGACGTTGAAAACATAGTGTACTTCGGTAGCAGAAGAATAAATGAAAAGGTTCTGATTATAACTGATCCAAAGAATACTCCATTTCCAAAAGGCTCTATATTGGATCAAACGGAATATGAGATCTACGCAAAAAAATGGGATTTTGAAGTTTCTCCAGCTCACATTATAAAGGATCCGAAATCACCGCTGATCTCTGAAATAGATGGAGAAGTGCAAATCAAACATGAAAGGTCCCATACAGATAGAGATATATATTGGATTAGTATTAGGAACATTGTAAGAGCAGAATTGAGAGTCTTAAGCGGTATGGAAATTAGATTCAAAGATGGTGAGAACGTAAATCAAGGCGACGAGATAGTACCTGAGAGACGTGTCGAGGCAATTTATGCGCCATTCGATGGAAATATAGAAGTTGATCAATTCTCAGAGACGATAACGATCAATCCTTTGCCAACAAGTAAGAACACACCGATCACGTTTTCTCTTCCATACGGTGTGAGAGTGCTTGTAAAGAACGGGGATAAAGTAAAGAAAGGCCAACAACTGACGACTGAAACAGTGTTGTCAAGTATTACAGCACCCGTATCTGGTACAATCAAATACAGTAAACAATTGAACTTGAGACCATTAGAAAATGGAATGTATGAAGTTATTACAACTGGTACTCTATACATCGAGAATGTACAGCAAGTCAAGAACTATCCTGTTTTTGAAGGTGCAACAATATACGTACAAGATGGCGATGTTGTAAAAGCTGGCGATGAGTTGGCAGATAAGTTCCTCTTTGAAGGCGAGAAGTTGACATCTGAAGAATACAAATTGTTCAGCCAGCACTACCACGATATGTTTGACCACGAAGATCAAGAAGAGCACGATAAACCCATAATGGTTGTAACGAGTATAGATCCAGAAGTCACTCAAGAAACCGGATTATCGATTGGACAAATAGTTACCCAGCAAGATTATGAAGCATACAGCTTGATATATCCCGGAAAGATCGAAGCAGAAACAGGCGCAGCGGCCATTAAGAAGTTATTGGAACATCTAAACTTGGAAGTAACAATGGCAGAATTGGAAGCAGAATTGAAGAAAATACCGAAAAGCAGTATGAGAGCCAAGAAGCTTCTAAAAAAACTCACCATCGTAAAGGATATGATAGGAAGTGGTACAAAACCTGAGTGGATGGTATTAGAAGCATTACCGGTTGTTCCACCAGAAATACGTCCTATGATCCAGATCGATGGTGGAAGATTTGCTACAACTGATTTGAATGATCTTTATAGAAGAGTATTGATGAGAAATAACAGGCTCAGAAAACTATTGGAGATGAATGCCCCGGAAGTCATCATAAAGAATGAAAAACGTATGCTGCAAGAAGCTGTCGATAATCTCATATTCAACGGCAAGGTTGGTAAAGCGTATGTCGATAGAAATGGAAGGACATTAAAATCTTTGACGGATCTGATAAGAGGCAAGAAAGGACGATTTAGAAGAAATTTACTCGGTAAGCGTGTTGACTATTCTGGTCGTGCAGTTATCGTCGTCGGTCCTCACCTCAAAATACACGAATGCGGCTTGCCAAAGAAGATGGCTCTTGAACTTTTTGAACCTTTTGTTATTGCTGAGCTTTCTAAGGAAGAAAACGTCGAAGCAACGCAACCAAAAGTCAAGAAATATAGGAAAGAATTGCAAAGGGAAGACCCGAAGGCTTGGGAAAAGCTGGAAAAAGTTATTCAAGGAAGGGTTGTACTATTAAACAGAGCACCAACTCTTCATAGGATGTCAATCCAGGCATTCGAACCAAAATTGATAGAGGGTAATGCCATACAGTTACATCCGCTCGTGTGTCCACCATTCAATGCGGACTTCGATGGTGACCAGATGGCAGTTCATCTACCTCTATCACCGGCTGCTCAAGCAGAGGCAAGGCTCTTGATGCTTTCAAGATACAACATCATATCACCTGCACATGGAAAGCCAATATCGATGCCTAATAAGGATATCGTTGCCGGTGTGTATTATTTGACGATGGTTGGAAAGGACTTCGATTCAATTCAACCAGAGCAAATAAAATGGCGATTTGCAACTGCTGAAGAAGCTGAATTGGCATATGATTTTGGATACATAACACTTCAGGAGCCAATTCTTATACCCATAAATGGAAAGATAACAAAGACAACATTTGGACGACTGATATTTAACCACATACTTCCCGATGAACTGAAGGATTATGCGAGAGCCTTTGGAAAGAAAGCCATAGGAGAAGTAGTTTATAAGACATTTAAATTGCACGGAATTGATCGAACTGCGGATCTGTTAGATGATATAAAGACCCTCGGTTTCCATTACGCAACGGTCTCCGGTCTCACGATAAGTTTGAAAGATTTCATGATTTCTCCAAAGAAACAGGAAATAATAGATGCTGCAATGAAAAAGATTGATCAGATCGAACGGTTATATGATGAAGGGTTACTAAGCGATGATGAAAAATACAATGAAACAATAAAGGTTTGGAACAACGCTACAAAGAGGGTACAAGACGAGACATATCGCTACATCGGAGAAAATCCTTTCAACCCCGTATTTATAATGATCGACTCAGGAGCAAGGGGAAATAGCGACCAACTGAAACAACTTTCAGGAATGAGAGGTCTTATGGCGGATCCATCAGGTAAGACTATAGAAATCCCAATAACATCGAATTTCCGTGAGGGCCTCTCTGTGCTCGAATTCTTCATTAGTACACACGGTGCTAGGAAGGGATCAGCAGATACTGCATTGAGAACGAGTTCTGCAGGTTACCTGACTAGAAGATTAGTTGATGTTGTACAGAGTGTCGTGATAAGCGAACCGGATTGCGGTACGCATGAAGGAGTAAGAGCAAAGGTCTTTAAGAACGCAGATTCCGATGAACCTATCGAAAAATTGGAAGATTTTATATTTGGAAGGCTACTTTCAAAAGAGATATATGAACCGGGCACTGGAAATGTCTTGGTCAATCCAAAGAACAATAACACATATATTCGAGATGCACTTATATTGGATGAAGATGCTAAGTTCCTCTCAAGTTATAAGAAAAGAGTGAACGTCGTTGAAGAGGTTACATTCGATGTAAATAGTGGAAACATACCAGAAGTGTACGCGGAACTTGCAGAAGATGTTGATCTTGGTAATGAAATGTTACACGCGGAGACAGAATTGGATTGGGATGTTATAAGAAAGCTAAGGGACTCACATATTTACACTGTCAAAATAAAACTCTATCCGGTAGTTGGAACTGTAATCGCTGAAAGTTCTGTTTTGGATAAGAATGGAAAAGTGCAAATAGCAGTTGAAGAAGAACAAATCGATATTAATTTAGCTAAAATACTCGAAGAGAACAATGTCGAAAGTGTTGTAGTAAGGCCAGAGATATATGTAAGATCGGCTCTCACATGTGAGTCTGAAAGAGGCATCTGCGCAAAGTGTTACGGCCTTGACCTATCAAATCATAGGATCGTCAGTGTAGGAGAATCGGTTGGTATAGTGGCAGCACAATCAATTGGTGAGCCTGGTACGCAACTTACGATGAGGACATTCCATACTGGAGGTATTGCAACAACTGCAGATATTACACAAGGATTACCTAGAGTTGAAGAACTTTTTGAAGCAAGGAAAAAGACAAAAGATCCAGAAGGGATCTTCTCTAAAGTGAAAGGTACGGTTATCAGTGTTTCTCAAGATGATCCAAAGAAGATAGTCATTCAAGATGAACTTGGTATTCCTCAAGAGTATGAAGCACCATCGCGTGTGAGGGTCAGTGTAAGAGTAGGTCAAAAGGTGTTACCGGGCCAGTCTTTGACAAGTGGTTCACTCAAGATAAGAAAAATACTCGAAGAACTTGGAGCTGAAGAAACTGCTTCTTATCTACTAAAAGAAATTAAGAAAGTTTATGTTCAGCAAGGTGTCGATATTCACGATAAGCATTTTGAACTTATAATCAGGCAGATGCTTAACAAAGCAGAAGTCGTTGATTCTGGAGATACTGGTTTCTTACCTGGTGATCTCGTACCGATTAATTTCCTTAACAAGATCAATAGGGAAATTATGGAAGGTAATGCGAGGATAGAAATAAATAGAAAGAGGATCATAGGGAAGACATTGGAAAAGCACATCATTTCTAAGGATGAAAGTGGAGAGGTCATAGAAGTTGCAGCACAAGGAGAAGAGATTACCGAAGAACTCTTGCAGAAATTGATAGACCTCGGTATAAAAGAAGTTTCTGTTCTAACGCAAGATAAGGAAAGGGAAACTTATCAAATATTGCCAAAAGAAATTGCAAAGTACAGAAGGAAACTTTTGAGAATTACTCAGGCTTCTCTTGAGTACGAAGGATGGCTGAGTGCAGCAAGCTTCCAACAAACTCAACAAGTACTTACGGATGCAGCTATAAAAGGTACGGTAGATACGCTCAATGGACTCAAAGAAAATGTGATCGTAGGACAGATAATACCTGCAGGTACGGGTTTTGATGTCTTCTTGGGAATTCAGTACGAGGAAACACCACGACTTGCACAGGAAAAGAAAGAAAAGTTGGCGTAAGCTTTATTTTGACTTTATTTTGAGCTTTTAATTATGTAATTAGCTGGAAAAACAGGGGGCGCAATAATTGCGCCCTCTTTTGGTTTTTGCGTTTGGTTTTTGTGTTTAGTTTTTGTGTTTCTATTATTCGTTGTATTTATTATAGATCACGTACGAACTTGGCGTCTCCCAAAGGCGTACTTCTTTCAGACTGTAACGCTCCGAACTCAGTGGAACTTCTATTTTATTCCATATCCACTCCGCTATGTTTTCTGCGCTTGGTTGCTGGATGATATCATTTATGTAAGCATGGTCCAAATACTTCAATACATGCTCATTCACCAGTTCTTTGAGTTGCGTAAAATCAATTACCATGCCTTCTTCATCTTTCTCACCGCAGACCACAATTTGAAGTTTGTAAGTGTGTCCATGAAGTTTTTCGCACTTTCCATGATAGGAGACCAAGTTGTGTGCAGCGTCAAATGTAAATTCTTTAATCACGCACAACATAGTGATCATTCCAATCTTTCATCTTATCTGTAGAAAAGTCAAAGGGGAACTTGACTGGCTTACCTTCGAGTGCAGATTTGTAGATTGCCAAAACAATTTCTACTGCTTTTCTACCATCTTCACCTGAAATTTTCGGCTTTCTATTGTTGATTACAGCTTCGTAAAAATCTTTGTACAGTGGCACGTGACCTGAACCATAGACCGTATCAGGATCAGGTAATTCCATGAACGGATGAGAATCTTCGTCGGGAAACTTCCAAGTTTTGATCTTGTTTACTGCAAGGCCGCCAATTACAACTGTGCCAAACTCACCAAATACTGAAAGTGTTTCCTCCAAATTCTTTGGATAGATAGTTGAAGTTCCTTCTAAAATACCTACGCTGCCATTTTTGAATTTTATCAATGCACTACCAAAATCTTCCGCCTCTATGTACTTATGTTGAAAGTTTCTCACAACACCGTATACTTCATCGACGTCTCCACCAAGCATCCATTGCAGCAAGTCTGTGTTATGCGTGCATTGATTCATCAACGAACCACCGTCCAGTTGCCAAGTACCACGCCACGGTGCTTGGTTGTAATATTCTCTGTCTCTATTCCACCTAACGTTGGCAACGGCATAATTCACGTGTCCAAATGCACCCGAATCTATCTTCTTTCGCAATTCTACAATTGGCGGATTAAATCTATTTTGAAAACAAACACCCAATTTTAGATCCTTCTCCTTTGCCAAGGCGCACATGTGATCCATGTGTGCAGTTGACAAGGCCATCGGCTTTTCTACTAAGACGTTCTTGCCTCTTCTCAGAGCTTCGATTGCAATCTCATAATGGTACCCACTTTCAGTAGCTATTGAAACAAAGTCAATTTCCTCATTTTCGATCATTTCGATGAAATCTGTGTAGTACTTCGGCTTTTGACCAGTCAGCCCTTCTATTTTCTCACTGCATGACTTTGCTTTATCAAGCACTATGTCACATGTAGCGACTGCCTCTATAATATCAGCGTTCTTCACAATAGCCTCTACGTGCTTTGTGGAACCTATACGACCACAACCAATAATTCCCGTCTTCAATTTCTTCACATACAGCACTCCCTTCCATAGATTTAAAGAACTATAAATAATCAGAGTTCTAGGCACTTGTTCATTCAATGAATGAAGGAAACCTAATAGTATTATATCATAATCGAGGGATATACACCATAGAATATGAACAGAAAGTAAAAAGTATGCATTCAATGATTGTTGCAACTCGGATAAGAATGGGATAGGATATTGGGAAGATTTTCTGGGACGATTTTCAATGATAACTAAATCACTTTATGGGGTTTTTCTCCGGCATGCCAGTCTTTCTTGGATACTTTCTTGGGGTTGAATGTGTCTTTTCAAAGACGAGTAAGTACCGATTCTTCCCTCGGATAGAATAGTTTCTTGTTTCCAATAATCTGATACCGAGTTCCTTCATCGCATTTATGGAATGACCTAATTCTTCGTTGTAACCTGGTCCTTTATATAAAAGAATTTTTCCACCAACCCTTACGTACGGGGTGGTTAGCTCCAACACGGTTGGAAGCTTTGAAACTGCACGGGCAGTCGCTGCATCAAACTTTTCAAAGTAATCTCCCACATTCTTCAATTCTTCTGCCCTCACGCACATAGTTTCCACGGTATCTATGCCAAGTTCACTGCACGTCTGTTTTACAAAGTCTATTTTTTTGCATATACTATCGATTAGTAGCACTCTTCTCCCAAATTCGACGGAAAGAAGTACGCCAGGCACGCCACCACCAGAACCAACATCAATAAACTTCTCACCCAAGTCATCACTTCTTATCGGTAGTACAGAATCGCTGTAGAGGTAAGCAAATGCCTCTTCGAAGTCTTTGTATCCAACAAGATTCAGTGGTGCATTCATTATTTTCTCAATGTATTTTCTTACAATTTCCATCTTTTCCATCGAATATCACCTTGAAGTAGAATTTCAAAACATCGACAGGTACACTGGAACGTGAGATAGGCTCACTGATCCATCTGTAAAACCACTCGAGTCTCATCCTTTGAAAGAACTTCGGTGCTCTCTTTTTCACACCTGCAATAACATCAAAACTTCCACCAACGCCCATGGCAAGTTTAAATGGAAGGTCTATGTGATCATGGATCCAAAGTTCTTGGCGAGGTGCACCCATCCCAACGAATAATAAATCTGGCTTTAGTTTTTCAATTTCTCGTGATGGTGTCTCGTCTGTGAAATATCCGTGATGGTAGCCAACGACATCTACGCTATGTTCAATCAATTTTTCAGCAGCTAATTTTACAACGTCTGGTTTTGCACCAAGCAAATAGACTTTCCATCTACGGGTTTTGCTTTCCTCACATAGATACTGCATCGTATCTATGCCAGGTACCCTGTCTGTAATTATCTTACAATGCTTCTTTATTGCCCAAACTACACCAGCGCCATCTGGAAGATGGAAAGTTGCATGCTCGATGGCATCGTTGTACTCTGGTAATTCCAGTGCTTTCAAGAATATCTGACTATTGAGCGTAACAATGAACAATTTCTTACTGTTCTCGATGCAAGTCACAAGATGATCTCTAATTTCGTTTGCTTCGCCACAAAGCACTTTATAGTTGTAAAAATCAACTTCGTTCAAACGCTCCACCACCATGCCGAATATATTCATCTATCTGCCAATGAAATCAACTTAAAAAAACCGGGTCGGTACCAGCCGACCCTGCCTTTTGTTGCATAAGGTACATTCACTTTAACTACTTTAATACTTGGTGCCGAGGGCGGGATTTGAACCCGCACGGATTTAAGTCCACATGATCCTGAGTCATGCGCGTCTGCCATTTCCGCCACCTCGGCAATTTGTAATCTACCTTGACTACAGCAAGGATATTATATCATAACCATCTCGTTTTTCAAGGTCGTTGCTGATATTCAATTTTTGATGTGTAATTCTTCGTTTTGAGTTCCAATACATTAAAATGGTTCCAGCAAGCCCACGATTATGGAAAAATTCGGATTATAGTATCCAATTTCGATGTATAATTTGTCCTTCATCTTCATACCTTGAGGATCAGGTGCATAGAATCGAACCTTGGCGTAAACGGAGTTTGACAAATTGAATGCACTCAAATCTGTTATGATGCCAAGTTTCACATTGAAATTCTGATAATCGATATTAAATATACCGCCGAACTTTGTGGTTAATTGATTAGTTGCTAAACTGTATTTAGCATAGATAAGTGGTCCAACTCCAAAACCGAGTTGTGTATCAAATGTCACATCTCCCCTGAAATACCAACCCGCATTTAAGAGATAATCTGCATTGAAGGAGAATGTATCTTCTTCGTATCCCAATCTGAACATCCAATTGTTTGCATCACCGTAATTATATCCCGCACCAAAATTGAAATAACCGAACGCAGCAAGTGGGATAAGCAAAACAGCTAAGGTGAGTAATAAATTTTTCTTGACGTTCCCAATCAAAGTATCACCCTCCTATGACGAATTTTGAGAATTCTAAGGTAACTTTCTCGTCAGTCTTATCGTTTCCAATCTCTATTTTCGTTGGTACATTGTTAGACACATGCAATAAAACAACTATTGGCTGGACACCAAATCGAGTGAGTATTTGTGCATTCTTCGGTCTGAATTCGACTCCTCCCTTTACCTCTTTTGTATCAAACATCGGCGTAGATAGGAAATCGGTGATAGATTGAATTATACCTGAAATCTGATTAACATCAGAAACGAGGCTTTGCGATGCTTTTGAATTGTTATATGTGTAATCTACTTTTCCTGTAACCATGCTGTATTCTATGATGATACCCTTAAGAATCTCTGGCCCTTTCAAGTAGAATACAAAATCTTCCAGATTATCTATCTGCATATCAAATGACACGGTGAATACTTTCCTCTCGGTACCATCAATCATGTCAAATGTTAACTTCGTGGAGATAAAGAAATCTCTCTGACCTGCTATTTTTTCTATGACTCCAAATACACTGATTCCAGTTGATGAATTTGATGAATCTACAGTGCTCGATGCACTAGAACTACTCTTATCAGCAGTAGATGTTTGGGCAACCGCACTTGAACTAAGAAAAATTACGATAAGCAGCATTGATAGCACAAATATGACACGTCTTTTCAAATAATTCACCTCTCGGACTATTGTACTAATTGAAACTAATTGAATTTGTTATCGACAATCACTACGATGAAATCGATCGGAAAAACGACTTGCCGGCCAGTCTTCGTCAGCTCACCGATGATAGAAAGATACTTCGTTATATAATCTAACCTATCTTCAACAAAGAAAATATCCCATGCGGTATCTGTGCTGACCTTGCTGGTCATCTCACTTACGAATTTTTTCAAATCGTCGTTATCTCGCAACATTAAAACTGTATTTTTCTTAAAATCGATGTCGACACCGTCGTAAAAGACTTTATTCGGTGAATATCCGTTCTTTTGAAAGACCGCACTTATCTTCTGACCAGTTTTCTGTGTCTTATCAGTGGTATTGTTTATAACGTAGTATCGATATTTCTCCTCAATTTTCTTGGAACCTGTCGAAAAGCTTTCTTTATAAGCAGGCATCTTTGTTTCATTAACGTACAAATTTCCATCTTGACCAATGTTAAACGGGAAGGAAATACTTTCTATCGAGAAATCTGTCTTTATCTTCGAAAACATGTAGACAAGTTCTCCTATCTCTATGTTGAAATCCGTTCTCTTGCGTATCTCTCTGTACAACTCGGTTAACGAAAATACGTCTTTTTTAAGAGCCTTTTGGGCCAACTTTTCTATTATTACCTTCTGTTTATCGAGTCTTCCAATATCACCTTCTGCGGTCTTTCTAAATCGCAAATAGGCAAGCAATTCTTTACCTTTCATCTTGTAATATCCGGGTGAGAAATCTATCTCAAGTCCTTGTGCCGTATCAACGTAGTGCATTGGCCTATCTACAAAGATATCAATCGGTCCCAGTTCGTCTCCCAAGAATTTGAAGATGTCGTAATCAACTATCACGTATCTTTTGATGTTAAGCCCGGTCAAGTTTTCTATTCTCTTCTTGAGCCCTTCGATACCTTCCACCTGATAAAACGAATTTATCTTCTTGCCGTCGATCATCAAATCCCTCGGAATACTGGACATCATCATCTTCTTAGTCTTCAAATCTAAGCTTGCAATTAAGATAACATCCGTCCTTCTTGTCCCACTCTGGTCTTTATCAAGGCCGAGGACAAGAACGTTTACGGGATCTTCCGTTGGTACTATGAAGATTCTGAGAAAGAAATCAACCCACAAGACAGATACAGCTAATGCAGCTGAAATGCCCACTATGATTATGAATGTGTATAGCACATTCTTCATATTCTATTTTAACTCTCCTCTTACCCAGCCCACGTAAGGTAAGTTTCTGTATTTTTCATTGTAGTCCAATCCATAACCGATAACAAACTTATCTTCAATTTCAAATCCAGTGAAATCTGGTGCAATTAGTGATGTCCTTCCAAGTTTCTTCAGCATCGTAACAATTTTGAGGTCAGCTGGTCTGTATCGTTTTAGGTAGTCAATCACGTAAGAGAGCGTGAGGCCGGTGTCTAGTATATCCTCTACTACGATGACGTGCCGCCCTTCTATTGGTTCATCGATCCAGCTCTTAACCCTAACTCTTCCAGTTGAAGATACGCCAGAGTAACTCGAAACTTGGATGAATGAGTACTCAACATTCATGTCGATGTTCTGGACTAACTCACTGAAGAAATGAATTGATCCCTTCAAGACACATACCGCATGTAGTGTATCGGTCTTGTCTTTGTAATATTCGGTGAGCTCTCTGCCAAGCTCCCTTATTCTTTCTTTTAATCTTTCGTTCGATATCAACACATCTACCAAAATAATCCCTCCTAACTATCACAATGCTCAAATTTCTGACGTTATTGTTCGATAACACCAGAACAGACAACTTTGTCACCATCGTAGAAAACGGCTACTTGGCCTGGTGTTACTGCAAATGCAGGTTCTTTGAACGTTACTGCCAGTGAGTCCTCTTTGTGTGTTGCCTCACATTTCAATTCTTTAGATTTCTTTCTGATTTTTACAGTACTTGAAAACCTCCCTGGCAGTTCTTCGTAGAGGTTCAAATGACTAACTGCCATATATTCTTGATAGGTCTCATTCAACGGGGCAACAACTAAGAAATTACCCGCTGCGCTTTTTGATTTTACGTAGAGCTTGTTACCCGTCGCAATTCCCAACTTTCGCTGTCCTATAGTGTAGAATGGTAATCCCTCGTGACGGCCAATTATCTTTCCTTCTGTTGTGATGATGTTTCCTGGTTGAACCTCCGCACCATGCTCTTCAAAAAACGCCCTGAAGTCGTTATCCGGTAGGAAGCACAAATCCTGCGAATCTATCTTCTGAGCAACGTGAATACCTATGTCTGCAGCAATTTGTCTTATTTGCTCTTTCGTGAAAAGGCCGTTCGGTAATATGATTTTTTGAAGTTTCTCTTTTTTTATCGACGCTAAAAAGTACGACTGGTCTTTCGATTCGTCTATTGCTTTGTGTAACCTTCCATCAATTATCCGTGCATAATGTCCTGATGCTACGTAGTCCATGCCATCTTCGAGTGCTTTTTCCATGACGACGCCAAATTTTATGTAATCGTTGCAAAAAAAGCATGGATTGGGTGTGCGTCCCAGCATATTTTCATCTATGAAATAGTCGATTATCCTGTTTTTGAAAACGTCTTCCACATGGACTATTTTGAATGGTACTCCGAATTTCTTTGCAATGAGCTGTGCATCGTACGTGTCTGATGGACTACAACATACCTTGTGCTTGATCTCTTTGTTGATGTACAATTCATCTCTAACAGTTTTCATGTGATATGCAGTTACATCGTAACCTTCCTTGAGCAGAAGATAAAGCGCAACTGCACTATCTACACCACCGCTCAACAGTACTCCAACTTTCTTTCCATTTTTCCCATCGTTTATTTGTATATTTTCAAAGTTCAAACATTGCACCTCGCTTTGTAATCTTCTATCAGGTTCTTTAACGTTATAGACTTCAAAGTCTCTTCCATTTTCTTGGTTATTGTTCCCCATATCGCATTTACCGTACATGCTTCGGCAGATGTATCTGCATTTCCCACATCTATAAAGCACCTTATCATATCGGAAGGATTATCAACTGTAGAGACGATATCGTATACGGTTATACTCTCTAATGGCCTTGCCAATTCATATCCACCATTGCAGCCTTTAAAGACTTTCAAGATGCCATTCTTGGCTAATTCAGCCAATATTTTTTGAGCGAACCCCAAAGGTAATCTTTCTTTACACATTTCAACTAGATCATGGGCGCTAACTCTTCTATCGTTCATGCCTAAGAGCATCATCAACCTTATTGCATATTCACTCTTCATCGTTATTGCCATTGTACTTCCATCCTTTCACGTTTTTCGCTTTTCATTCCCATTGTATTTTAATCATCCTTTATTCGGATTGATTATATAAACTGGATGAGGTGTTATACCTTTGCTGAGTGCAAGAACTACGTCACTTACATAGACATCTATTCTATTTCCCTTTATCGCGCTACCTGTATCTTCTGCTATGAATATCGTGTTGTAAAGCGTTGGCATGTATACAAGAGAGCCAACTGGAATAACCGTTGGATCAACAGCTATTGTCTTAAATTGTTCCGGTACCCTACCGTTCCGAGCTATTCTGAATGTTGGATGTTCTGGTACTTTTCCATCATCCCACTCTGTGTAGAATGTCACGTTGAATATACCTTTGTATTCTGTGAACAGCCTTATAGGATCTCTCGGCTCTCCCTCGATGTAGAGTTCAAAATGAAAAATATCTAAACATTGTCCTATCGGGTTGTCGGTAGATACAAAGTTGCCAGCTTTTAATGCGGTGTTTATACCATCGTACACTGCCATAATCATATTGCCATGATCTATCGTTATCCTATTATTCTCGACACTGATTACTTTTCCGGGCAAAATCGGGTATATATCCTTCTCCCTTGCATATATATCCATTCCTATAGCTTTGCCACCGTTTTTTTCTTGACCATGGTAGGCAGCAATGTCAGCAGGGTCTATTTTCACAGGCACTCTTGAGAAAGCCTTTGGATCATCGACGGGTATCTTTATCATCTGCCCAACGGATATCTTGGAAGGATCTTTTATCCCATTTACTTCGGTTATCTTACTCAACGTTGTCTTGTACACATTTGCTATGGTAGACAAGGTATCGCCTGATTTGACAACGTAGTAGATGTAACCTTGATCTAATCTCAACAGAGTAACTGGGTCTACGGACTGGATGGCATTCTTTAGCTCAATTATCTGTTGTTGCAATTGTTTGAGAAAGTCTACATCACTCTGAGAAATTGTCGTTGGAATACTTCCTTGTACTTCTCTGATCTGCGAGCTCAAGATGTCCAAGTCTTTTCTTATCACATCGATCTGCTTGACTTGTGAATCGATTGTATTTAGTCTATTGAGTAAATTGTTGTTGCTTTTCTCAAGACTGCCCACCCTATTTAAAACGTCAGTTAAACTGGTACTCAATGTATTAAGTTTTGACTTGTTTTCGTCGTTATCTTTTTGCAAATTACTTACATTGCCCATGGTCTGAGATAGTTTACTATCGAGTTGTGAGAAATTCGTAGTCAACTGGGCTACTTTACTATCGTACTGAGATAATTTATTGTCCAGTTGTAGAAATCGACTATCGTATTGTGACAACTTATCAGTGGATTTGGATACATTGATCTTTACCTGAGATAAGTCAGAACTCAATTGCGATAGTTCGTTATCTAATTCGACCGATTTGCTATCTAACTGAGATAGCTTGTCGCTTAAATTAGAGACCTTCTTATTCATTTCTTCTAAGGCCTTAGAATCGACTTTCACCACTTCTGTCACAGTTGCAGGTCTGATTATCTCCGTTCTCTCTTCAATGTAGTCTACCCTATCTTTCAGATCTTCAACTTCCATGGAAAGTTGTAATACATTTCCAAGCGGCATACAAGAAGAAAGTCCAAGAGCTATGAGTAAAAACACACTTCCGAGAAGTACCTTTTTTAACGTTCCTATTTTTCTCTTAATTCTTGCCATCTTTCTTTCCCCGCTTTTAAATAGAATGATGTAGAATTCTTGTATTTACTGACCAATGTGGAGAACCACTTTGTTGCATCATCACGTTTTTGGAATCTTCTTGAAAGTTCTGCAAGATAAAAGAGGATCATGGGCTCTTTATCAGATTCTATATATGTATTTAGATAGCAGGTTTCAAAACTTGAAAGTGCTTTGGCCAACGCTTTATTCTCGTTTTCTTCGTCGTCAAGTTCTCTGTACAACCATCCCATTCGCAGGTACATCTCGGCAACTTTGCATGGTTGTTTCTTTGCTTCATAGAAAAGTATGGCTAACGCATATGCAAATATGGCTGTCTTGTGATCCCTTTCTTTCGCGAAATTTAGGATTTCTGTGTTTCTTATCTCACCTTGTACTTTCCTCACATCTTGCAAAAGTATTGGAGATACCGACATTTCAAAATCACTCTCCAGTGCGCTGTAATGGCACGAGTCACATACAACAACGGAGTAAAGAATCGGATTTATTCCTTCGTAGATAGGTTTCAGATCACTTTCATAACGTTTGATTCTTACCTTTTCTGAGAATACTCTCTTGGAAATCACGGTCGAACCACAGATAGGACATTTGTATTTCTTTTCCCACAAATCAGGCATCTTCCACTTCATCTCCTAACATGAGGGCATCTACAAAATCACTCGGAACGAATGGTTTCAAGTCTTCAACGCTTTCCCCAACACCTATGAATTTTATAGGTATACCAAGTTCTTTCGCTATCGCAATTGCTATCCCACCTTTGGCAGTTCCATCCAATTTCGTCAGGACTATGCCGGTGACATTGACTGCTTCTTTGAACACTTTTGCTTGTTGTAGACCATTCTGTCCCGTAACTGCGTCGATTACCAATAACACTTCGTGCGGTGCAGCTGGTATCACTTTCTGTATAACTCTGCCGATTTTCTGTAATTCATCCATGAGGTGTTTCTTGTTGTGTAATCTTCCTGCAGTATCCAAAATGACAACGTCTTTACCCTTTGACAGTGCATGATTAACTGCATCGTACGCAACTGCTGCGGCATCTGCACCCTCCATGTGAGCAATGAACGTTGAGTTTGCCCTCTCAGCCCAGATTTTTAGTTGATCTATTGCCGCTGCTCTGAATGTATCGCATGCACCTATAACGACTTGTTTCCCTTCACTTCTGAACATCTGTGCTAATTTTCCGCACGTTGTCGTCTTTCCAGAACCATTAACTCCAACCATGCTGATTACAAATGGCTTTTCATCAGGTACATTCAACTTATTGTTGCTGGAGAGTATCTCTACCAATATCTTTTTTAGCGTGCCGAATGCATCTTCAGGGTTCTCTTCCTCCAAACGTGATAATATATATTCCGTTGCCTCTACACCAACGTCTGCGGAAATTAAGAGTTCTTCTATCTCATCACGAGTATCTTTATCAAATTTCTTCGTTTTCAAAATTCGTCCGATCGTATTAAAAAATGAATCTCTACTCTTTTTTAGTCCATCCTTAAGTTTATCAAAAAATCCCATCTTACTACCTCCTCGAATTTGACTCCAACATGTCTTCTCACTTGTCAAGGTCTATACAGGCAAAGACCAATCCATTCTTTCTGCTCAGCAATACCCTGTCAAACTTTATCGATAGTGTATCGAGCAAGTTATCTCTTTCAAGTGACTTTATGACTACTCTCTTTTTTGCAATCCTCATCAATTCTCTAACAACATCGTCGTTGATGGTATCGTACTTTGCAAATGGTCGCAACGGATTGAGGGACGAACTCTCGTAAATTGGATTTTCAAACATAGGGTCACAATAAACGATATCGAATGATCTCTCTTGCTGGTGCGATATGAATTCCTTCATGTCTTCGTTGTAGAGTTCTATTTTTGCTATAGCGCTGTTAATCCAGTTCTCTTTTGACTTGTAGCTCTTTAGTCCGTAAGATACTATCCTATATATGTGTGTAGATACTTCGGTACCAATCACCTTTTCTACAAAATGGGCCATGAATATTGCATCCATACCTAACCCAAATGTACCATCGTAGACAATATCCCCGCTTGATGGTCGAATTGCGTCGAAAAGGAAGTCTCTTCCCTCGCGTTTAAAATTCTCCATCCTGATTTTGGAAATTCCCGGGTGAAAGAAGAGTCTGGTATCCCCGAGTCTTATCGATAGATCAAGGTTATTATCAATGACATAGTAAAAATCTACACTACCTTCTCTTATTTTTTCATTCAGATGTCTTCTGTTGTAATAAGGTATACCGTATTCTTCTGACAGATGCTTAGCAAGCTCTACTGCCTTCGGTGTGAAATTGTACGAAGTTGTTATGAGTACTTTCGAATCAGACTGAAATACTTTCTTTATTCTCTCCGCATCATTACGGTTCATTTGTTGTATTAGTTGCCTCCTGCTGCGATTTTTTCAGCTCGTTGATGATCGCTTCGAGTTGTCTTACAGTCTCCTCTTTTTCCTTCAAGTCCATCTTCTCTGCTTCGTAAGCCTTTCTAAGTTCATCGTATTCCTTGTAGACTGACCGGTATCTTAAGTAGCTGGTTAAAAAATAACCTACAAAGAAAATGAAGATCACTATGTAAAAGACAATCAACAAATCAAATGATTTTTTCTTCTTTTCAGTTTTTTTTACTTTCATTTATACACTTCCAATCACATCGTAAAAATAAAACCGTATAAATTATGGCTGGGTCGTCAAATCTACTATTTCTTCTGGTTCACCAGTCTTATCAGCATTCTTTAGAATCCCGCTTTCATCTATTATAGTGTACCGCTTCCCTCTCTCACCTACAAAGACGCATTGCGGTTTGTCCGATGGGTTAAGCTTTTTCGTAAATAGCCTATAAGATTTGTTTGTTTCATCGCTAACCGTTACGAATTTTTCCACATCAGTCTTTATGATGAGTCTGCGTACATCGTTGTAATTCATTATCGTCACCGTATTTTGTCCACCTTCTTGAGACGGTACATCCAGTACGACGTAGTAGCGTTGGACGTTCGGATCAATACTTTTACTTTCTTGAGGAAATGATATCGAAATATTAGTTGCATCAAGGCTTGTGCTCGTTGCTGCATTGATTACGTAAGTTGCCGATGTCGTCAAATTGGCACCCTGGGATGTTACTAACACCGTCCTATTTTCTACGCCGTTAAAAGAATAATCCACGTAACTTTTCACAATATTTTCAGAAACGTCGCTGATACTAAAATCTATCTGTACATCGACATTGTTTATCGTGATATCTGAAAAGTTGTATCCATCCGACCAAGTAACGAATTCGTTAGGTAATCCGTTCACGTAAAAATTCAATTCGTACTGTACCTGATTCCCACCCGAAACTACCTGGCTCAGTAAATATGCACAACCAGATAACATGAAGATGGTAGCTATAGTTATCGAAAACAAGATTATTCTTCTCAATTTGCCGGTCACTTTGCTGGCGTTTTTGATGGTTATTCCCTCCTTCAAATCAATAAATCAGACAATCATTCTCTTCATTTGAAGTTGACATTCGTTACTATGACAATGTATCCGTTCTGCTCGTGATAGTCCACACGTACCTTTTCAGGCGGAATGTTGAATTTTCTTGAGAGTGTTTCGATGACTGCATACTTTATCTCCTCAGAGTTTGCTTCAAATTCTTCCACCGGTATCATTTTGACTATTTCACGCCTTCTCGAGAGCATCGTCTCCAATCTTTCAGCAGCTTCTTCCTTCGGTGACTTCGTCTGCTTGTGCTGTCTATTCTTTCTCTTGAATATGTCAACAATCCACATCACGCTCACCTCTTCTTAAACATTGAAAGCAGAGAAGAAATAAAACCTTTTGAGACTCCTTTTAAATCATCGTCGATTGGAACGTCTTCCCCCTTTATTCGTCTCACAATGTTTTCAAAACTTTTCCCTATCACTACACCGTCTTCAAGTACCGCAGGAATCCCTTTATTTGTTGCGATGATCACTTCTTCAGAATCAGGTATAACACCTATCAACCTCATTGCAAGTGCTTTTTCCACATCGTTTTTGTCGAGCATATCACCACGTTTTGCCATGTTCGCTTTGAATTTGTTTAGGACGATGAACATCCTATCTTCCGTAAATCCGTAGTTCTCAAGAAGGCCTATAACCCTGTCTGCATCAGATATCGCAGGTATCTCCGGAGTGGTTACTATGAACGCGGCTTCAGCAGGAGCTACCGAATTTCTAAAACCTCTCTCTATACCTGCAGGTGAGTCTATGAGTATGTAATCGAAATCATCGTATATCTCCTGTACCATTCTCTTCATATCTTCTGGTGCCATCATCTCTTTGGTAGCAACTTGAGACGCTGCAAGCAAATACAGATTCTTCAATTGCTTATGCTTTACAAGTGCTTCTTTTGCAGAAACTGTACCGTTCACAACATCGAAAGATGTGTATATTATCCTATTTTCAAGTCCGAGTACAACATCCAAGTTCTTTAGTCCGATGTCCGCATCTAGTAAGCAAACTCTTTCTCCCATCTTGGCTAATGTGCAACCAAGATTGGAAGTAAACGTGGTTTTTCCCACTCCACCTTTTCCCGAGGTTACGACAAAAACTTTTGGTTTATCAGCCATGAATTCCCCACTCCCTCAAGTTCTCACTCATCAGTATTTTTCTTAAATTATCTTACTCATTTAATCCGAGTTTGGCATAGTAGACGAGCTCGGCTTCTATGAATTCATCTATTTCTCCGTCCATTACTGCCTCTATGTTTCCAGTCTCCACATCCGTTCGATGGTCCTTTACCATCGTGTACGGCTGGAAGACGTAAGATCTTATCTGGTTACCCCAACTGATGTCTCTCAATTCGCCTTGTATCTGTTCGATTTGCTTCCTTCTCTTTTCTACTTCAAGTTGGTACAACCTGGCCTTGAGCATCTTCATTGCAGTTTCCCTGTTTTGAAGCTGGGAGCGTTCGATTTGGCAAGAGACTACTATGCCAGTTGGTATGTGCGTTATTCTGATTGCAGATTCGGTTTTGTTTACATACTGGCCACCTGCACCACTCGCCCTATACGTATCAACTCTCAAATCTTCCGGCCTGATCTCTATGTCTATGTCGTCTTCTATCTCTGGTAACACGTTTACCGATGCAAAAGAAGTATGTCTTCGCTTGTTTGCGTCGAAAGGTGATATTCTCACTAATCTATGGACACCACGTTCGTATTTTAGATACCCGTAGACGAAATCCCCCTTTATGTACAACGTTGCACTCTTTATCCCCGCCTCTTCACCCTCTTGATAATCAACGAGCTCTGCACTGTAGCCCCTTCTCTCAGCCCATCGTGTGTACATGCGCAATAACATCGATGCCCAATCTTGGGATTCGGTTCCACCAGCACCTGGATGAATTGTAAGATATGCGTTAGAATCATCGAATTTACCATTCAATATCAGTTCCAATTCAAAATCTCTAAGTCTTCTTGAAATCTCGCCAATTATACTTTCGATGTGTTCTTCCATCGATGGATCTTCTTCCGCTAATTCAATTCCTACCTCCAGGTCTTCAAATAGTGATTTTATTTTACGCATATCTTCCACTATCTTTTTGATCATCTGAATTTCCTTGTTAACTTGCTGAGCTTTCTTTTGATCAGTCCAAAAGTCTGGTTTTAAACTCTCTTCTTCCAATTCTCTGAGTCTCTCGCCTTTATCTTCTGGATGAAAGACCTCGATGATATCTTCATACTTCTTCTTGAGCTCTTCTATTTGTTGCTTTTGCTCATATGTGATCATTTCCTGCACCTCTCCTTTTAACTCCATTTCTCAAGTCTATTAACCATGCAAGTATTTTATCATTTCTGCCATTTTTTCATCAATTAGCACCGGGAAAATCGGTCATCGACTTAATTACTCGTCACATTTTGGTATATCAGGTATCCCAATAACGCCAAGAACGTTCCAGTGATACCTAAGATGATTTCCTTTTCGTAAGTATATTTACTCGTATCTATCGTAACTCCTGCCTCTTTAGTTATTGTCTCAATTCCATCAGATAACAAAAGACTGGCGGTATACGTACCGTCACTTGCACCATTTCCATTCCATGTGATCTCTGTTAAGCCTGGTTTTACATGAATTGCTTCGTTATACACTATTTTACCAGAAAAATCCTTAATTTGAATATTTCCAGTCGCTTCTTTTGAGGAATATATTTTGATAATCGTAGTATCATCCGTCCAATCACCATTTGGTGAGAAAGTTTCAGGTACGATCCTCAATTCCACATAGAACGGTGATTCAACGAACTCTAACCATATGGGATTTTCCTGCTTCGATTGTATGTTAACATTCTTTTTGATATTTTCGTACCCCGGCACCCAGAATATTAAGTCATAGTTTCCTTGTGGCACGATGAGGGGCTCACTATCCTTTTCAACCGTTCCAAGCAAGACGCTGTCTTTTAGATAGACGTAAACTGGGTACTTATTTGAAAAGATAGTCAATTTCCCGCGGAGCGTCGGTGTTAGGTAGACTATTTTTGGTTCTTTTTCAACGAAGAAGATGACTTGTTCGTAGCTTCTATACCAATCACTGCTCTTCGCCCAAGCAATATGTTGACCTCCACCTGTGAATGTAACAGCTAGTTGGCCAAAAACATTTGTCTCACCCGCATATTGACCGTCTATGAAAACTGGTACATGTGACTCACCAACGTAGAGAAGAACGGAATACTCTGGTAGGTCATTTGGTGCTGCATTTCCAATGTTTATTATTATCTGAAAGCTCACTTCCGAAAATGCCAAGGTACCGATGGTTAAGATAGACAAGATAATCAGCACTATTGTTCGTCCATTGACCTTCATACAATACACCTCCTCGATTTAACGATCTTACAATTTGATTTTTCACTTATTTGATTTTCTCACTTATTTATTCAATCCAAGTTGAATAAATGCCAAAACCTCGGCAACGGCAACGTAAAGCTTGTTTGGAATCATCTCAAGTAGGTCTAACTTAAACAATTCGTTTGCCAATTCCGGAGATTTGACGATCGGTACATTACTGTCTTTTGCCTTCTCAATTATCCTATTTGCCAGTTCACACTTTCCTTTTGCAACAACAAAGGGCACAAAGTCTCTCTCAGGATTGTACCTTAGTGCAATTGCAACCTTCTTCGTGCAGTCTTGTGCTGATGACACATCATACGTAGGTTCCATCGACAAATCCCTCCAGTTTGAACGATACAAAGGAGAATGACCTTCTCAAATTCCGTTCAAGTTCTTCAACATTCTCTGGCATCTTTGAGAAGTAAAGTGTGATCGAATCACCGTCGATTTTGCCAAGTATTGAATCATCACCTACAAACACTTGAAAAGTCCCGCGCGCTCTATCCAAAAAGGCGATGCCATTTTTCGACTTCTTAAGGCCATATCTCCCAGAAAGTAGATTTATGTAATTTTCAAAATCTACTAATTCTGTGTTACCGTTCAATTCTCCATTCATATACTTCTGCAATTTTTGTAAAAATGCACTATTTACGTCTATTCTTTTTGACAATTCTTCGATGAACAAGGCGATATTTACAACGAGGTCGTCCCTTTCCAATTTGTCAGCAGGGCTATGAGACATTTCATCAACGAGTCGTTCGGAGATTTCAATGGACCTCACATTTGGTAATTCATCGAATTTACCGGGTCTTTTTGCCAATACCTTGGCCTTATAGTCACCCTGTCCAAAGTCTTTTATTTCTATCTTCGTTCCCTCTTTAGGCGCCTTCTTATCACTCTTTATGATGACCTCGCCATCTCTTGTCTTTACTTTCACGTACTTTCCGTAAGATTCAAGCACTAATCCAAAAACTCTCATACTTGCACCTTCTTAAGCCCTTCTACCAAATCGTCGATATTCAGGAAGAACATGTAGCTATTTTCCTTTTCGTTGTATATGTACTTTTCCGAAAACTTTTCCAAGTATCCATTCTTGAATTCAACGACGAGTCCTAAATCACTTATCGTTGCTTTTTTCACACCATGGTTCCACAAGAATATTCTCAGCATCGCATTGTCGAGTAGATTAGTCACACTCTCTGGCAACTTTCCAAACCGGTCTTCCATCTCACTGCCGATGTCTTCTAACTCCTCGATGGTTGTTGCAGATGCGATCCTTCTGTAGAATCTCATACGCTCAAATGGGTCGTATATGTAGAATTCTGGTATGACGATACTTCCAACGATGCCTTCCACTTCAGTGTCCACTTTGTTGAGCATAAATCCTTTACTTTCCATCACCGTATCGTTGAGCATTTCAAGGTAATAATTGAGCCCAACATCGTTGATGAATCCGTGTTGCTCGAGCCCGAAGATTGTGCCAACTCCACGAATTTCCATATCACGCATCGCTATCTTCATGCCACTTCCCGGTCCTACGTACGACTTTATTGCGTACAACCTTTCCACAACTTTCCCATTTACGTGTTTTGGATAGAAAAAGTACGCGAATGAAACTCTATCACTCCTACCGACGCGACCACGAAGTTGATAAAGCTGGGAGAGACCATAGCGATGTGAATCATCTACAATTATTGTGTTTGCATTTGGAACGTCCACACCATTTTCTACGATCGTTGTGCATAGTAAGACGTCTGCCTTGCCATGGAAGAAATTATCGATGGATCTCTTTAATTCGGTTTTATTCTGCTGACCGTGTCCTATCACGACAGAGATATCCGGTACTAAATCTTTGAGTTTGTTGTAAACATCGTGTATCGAATTAACTCTGTTGTGCACGTATATCACTTGCCCACCTCTATTTACTTCCCTAAGGATCGCAAGTCTGATGATTCTTTCATCAACCGGTCCTATGTGGACTTGAATCTCTTTTCTGCCAAACGGTGGGGTCTTTATCTCAGAGAGGTCTTTCAAGCTCGATACGGCCATGTGCAATGTACGTGGTATCGGTGTAGCACTCATGGATAGTACATTTACATTGACTCTGAACTTTTTGAACAATTCCTTCTGTTCAACACCGAATTTCTGCTCTTCATCTATCACCACTAATCCAAGGTCTGCAAAAGAAATGTGTTGCAACACGCTGTGCGTGCCTATCAGTACATCTATCTTACCTGTTCTCAATTCTTTCTGTATAGTCTCACGTTCTTTTTTCGTTGTAAATCTGTTCAGTAACGCCACGCGTATACCAAACGGTGTGAATCTCTCTACGATGTTGTCATAGTGCTGCTTTGCCAAAACCGTTGTTGGTGCAAGCAGCACAGCTTGTTTACCAGACACAACTGTTCTAAAGATCGCCCTAATTGCAACTTCGGTCTTTCCATATCCGGCATCACCAACTAACAATCTGTCCATCGGTTTATCACTAGCAAGGTCTTCGAATACTTCTTCGATCACCTGCATCTGATCAGGTGTTTCTACGTATGAAAACGTCTTTGAGAATTGCTCTTCAAGATCAACATCACCGGGAAGTGAGATACCTTGTACCGTACTTCGAACTTGCTGGATCACTAACATTTCCCTCACAAGTTCTTGGATACTTCTCTTGACCTTTGAAACCTTCTTCGACCATGTTGCCTTTTTCAAAGAATCTAGTCGTAAATTTGCATTATCACCAACGTACTTATCTATTAGGTCAATCCGTTCTATTGGTACGTAGAGGATGGAATCAGAGAATCCAAGGACTATGAATTCACGTTCTTTACCATTGACTTCAACTTTTTTCAGTTCGTTGAATTTTGCAATACCATACTTTCTGTGTACAACGATGTCACCCGGTTGTAGTTCGTCTTCCGAAATGATCGGTGTCGATGGTGCGTACGCTTCTTCGTGTTTATGCAAAGTCTTTCGTTCTCCGGGTAATTCTATCTCTACTGCATTACTCAAGAGCACATCTTGGTCCAGAATTCCATAAGCCTTGTATTCCCATTTCTTTTCTTCTGATTGAAAAGACTGTCTGATCTCCCGTTCAAAGAGTGTAAAATGTTCCACAACAGATTTCTTATCAGCAACGTGCAATCTGACGTTGTAATCAGCAAATGTCCCCGTCACATATTTTCCTGTGAATTGTTCCTCACCGGGTTCTAAGGTAACATCAACATTACCTTCATACACAAACTCCCTGGCAGGTAAAATGAGTGCACTATCGAGCTTTTCAACGGTTCTTTGCGTCTTCGTATCGAACCTTCTGATCTCTTCTACAAGGTTACCGTATAGTTCCAATCTCACAGGTACGTTATCTGGACCAACGTAATCTACAATCTCGCCTCTTATCGAAAATGTTCCACCTTCTCGGACATTGAAGACTCTTTCGTAACCAAGGTTTGAAAAAAGTTCTTCTACATTTCCGAGTATATCTCCCAGTTTAATCTCAATCGTATATTTTCTCAGCATCCTTGGAGGCATCACATAATGAAGTAGAGATCTAAGAGTTGCAACTGCCTTTAATTTATTCTGCGATGCCAGATAGAGTGCATATATCCTGCGAGCTCTGACGTACCAAGATGGCCTTAAATTCTCATTTGGTAGTACATCGTAATCTGGTATGTAGTAGTAACCTTCTATATTTGTCTCTTTCTCGCTGGGCACTATGACGATTTCGTTCGTCATTTCATCCCCAGTATGCATTTTGTCAACATTTGACACCGATATTTCACCTTCCTCATAAACTACTCACAGGTCTGTAAGTCTAAGATACCATGATTCGAAACTTCTTTCTAAACGCGGACTGGTTGACGGAAATCCATACCTGCAACTGCCTCTTTTTTATTTGGATACATGAGTGTGTACAAATCACTTGCAAGTATGTCCTTTTCGAACTGCCATGTGTACAATTCTGGTTGTATTTTGAAATGTCCTTTACCTTCAGACATCTTTTTTTGAGTCTCGTCCAATATGTTTTTGTACAACGAGGCCGTTGATATGATTGGTATCGTGCATTTTTTCTTCATGATCTTCAACAACTCTCTACCCTTTTCAGTAAAACCAAGCAATCTTAGATATTGTGGCCCCATTTCATTGCTTAATTCAACCTTTTCTTTGTCCATATCAAATAACACGTGCAACATAGCTCTTCTAATCCTTGAATAAGTGAACCGCTTTGTCTTCACTTTATCTATGAAATCTTGAATGTCTCCTGCATCCCGTGACGATTCTACGAATCTTAAATCTAAGCCTTCGTTGAAACTATAATATTTTTCGAAATCTTCTCTATTCATCTTTCTGAACATCGCCAAGACAAAAGACAAGTCCTTCCAAAACACAGGTCCACGTCCTTTTTCAAACTCATCCTTCATTACTTTAAACGTCCAATCTGGTATCGCATCACCCATCTTCGAAAAATCTCCATTTGCTATTGCCTTTCTTATGGCACTTGCCGATGAGAAACGTCCTTTGTAATCCTCATCGTTGTAATCTGCACCTATTCTCTGAATAACGTGTGGCCTTATCTTGCTGTTGTATTTCAACAATGCCTTGACATATTCTATACCCAAGATATCGTTAGATTTAGAAAGCATTTCCATCTTGTCATCTAATACTTCCATAAGTGCATATTTTCTGGCATTTGGATACGAATATCCTCTTTTCAATTGTCGTTTGAAAGATTGTTCGAATTCGGGCGATTGATAAGTTAAGAGATTTGCTACTCTCGAGATGAATTCTAAATCCCCACTCTCACTTCCAAAGACGATATCGCTTACCACTCCGGTTCTCTCGAGTATGCCAATTGAGCCTAATGCGAAACCACCTGCATCTTGTATTGCATAAAGAGTGGGAAGTTCGAAGACGACATCTACCCCATACCTTAGTGCAATTTCCGCCCTTGCAAACTTGTTTATCATCGCAGGTTCACCACGTTGACAAAAATTGCCGCTCATCACTGCAACCACGTACTCTGGTTTTACCAATTCGATCGATTGATGTAAATGATTCAAGTGACCGAAGTGGAAAGGATTGTATTCTACAACGATGCCCAATACCTTCATGCCATTTTCTTTCTTTGCTTTGATAGTCTCTGCAGTATCTTTGATATCTGCCATACTATCAATATCTTCTATGTAAATCATGCAAGTCACTCAACCTTCAGTCTGAAAATTCTTTTCTCAAAATCGTGAATTCAAGGACAAAGAGTACAAGTGAATAAACAAAATAGATCGCCGTTAAATACATCATCTCAACCGTGTTTCCATTTTCTTGCAACAAATCAATTCCAACCCAAGTAGGGCCTGTAAACGCCAATTTGAATACTTGGACTCCAAGTGCAACACCTGAAGATACGAATGCAAGAATTATATGGAATGAGGAATTTCCATTGATTGCTTTGGAAAATGGATACGCGCTCATGAAAAAACCACTAGTTGTAAGCATTATCAGTATGAAGAGAAAATACCTTGAATTGATGAAGGTTAAACCTGTCAAGTTCGACACCACGGGCGCCAAATACAGTATCGCCAGATATACCGCAAGTGAGATGAAGCCAAAGACAAACGTTATGAACCCCACTAAAATCAGGAAATAGTATTCTCCTTTACTCTCCTTGTGACGCATTCGTTTCTCATCACGCTCACCCTTTTCATATCTCTCATACTTCTCATAATGTTGCTGGAAAGACCTATTCAAAGCCATTCCCTCCTCTACCTTTCCATTCTCAGTTGTTTGTAATCTCTCTTCAGATTAATTATACTATAAATATCGAATTTGCATCAGATTCTGTTCTAAAAATAGTAAAAAAACCCAACCTACGAGCGGTTGGGCAATGCATATTAAAAGGCATTCCATCTATCAAATGTGTTGTATTTCCCGTGCTTTGACAATCACTTTTTATTAGTGGACCATTTCAGTTTTTCTTCTTCAGACCAACCTTTTCGATTCCACTTTGCACATAGGTGTTCTTCATGAAGTACTTCCAGACAAACTCACTTCTGTAATTTTCGATCATCAGCAGTGTAATGCCTTTGTCTATTCCAATCACGTCTTGAGCATACCACGCTGGCTTAACATCGATGTTGTAGGCATCTTTGAAACCGTACTTTCCCCAAAGTTGTGGATGGTTTTTGTAGTAATATTCCAAAGCGGCTATCGATTCGTCTGGTAAGAATACAATAGACCCGGCAGCACCTGCAGGTGGTACGGTGCCATCTACGTAATGTTGATCGTTGTTGTATCCGGATGGCAGCACACCATATCTACCTTCGTATCCTTTCGGACCATCGCAGGCTGTGAGGCCCCATGAATTTTCACCGAATGTCTTGAATCTGTCCTTGTTGTCTATGCAATACTTTCTATTGCTCGTTATCGCAACAACTGAATTCTCCCACCAATCGACACCGGATCTATCGACCATGTTTCTCAAATCAAACCACGCAAATGAGAATTGATACGTGAAAATTGAACCAAACCAGCTGTGTATGAAACGTTTCCCTCCACCGTATGAACCATAATGTCTCTGGAATGAATAGAATAAATTTGGATCAGCCGGAAATGTCGGTGAACCTGCTGCAAGAAAGTACATCATGAACTGTTCTGCATAGAAATCCCAGTGCCCTTGAAATCCTTTTTCAGGTGAATATGCCATGTAAAACTGCTTTACTTTGTTGTCAACAAACCATGGCCAGTTAACTCTCTTGTACAATTGTTCTGCTTTTTGCTTTACCTCGCCACCGAAATACTCGCCTGCCGTCAACGCACCACACAAAGCGATGGCAGTATCTATTATCGAAACTTCTGAATTCCAAATTCTCTTAGCTGTCTCCATATCTAGGAAATGGTAGAAAAAACCATTTTCCTGAGGTACGTTGTTTAATAACGTGTTGAGAGTACCCAATGCCCTTTCATATGCTTGTTCATACGTTACCCATCCTCTTTCTGCACCTATAGCGATGGCAGTTAACCCGAAACCAACCGATGCAATACTACTAACTTGCGGATTGCCTGGTGCCCTATCCCTTATGAGCCCATATCCTTTACTATCTTTGTTTGTATTTGCCTCTTGCCAGAAGAAATCAAAGCTCTTCCTACTCTCGAGTTCCAATATCTCTGATTCTTTCTTGTTGATAGTGCTATCATTTGTAGAACTTGTACTCGTTGCACCTATTGTAAATGTAGGTATGAGCAACAGAGTTATCAACAAGACAAAGATAGTGTTATTGAACAATTTTCGACACATTGACCCCACCTCTATTCTGGACATATTCGCATATCCTTCGCTATACGATCTTATTCACTTATTCACCAGTGATACCGACACTGTCTATGCTCTCTCTAAGCCATCTTTCAACGATGAAGTATATTATCAATAATGGTGCTATGGTTAACAATGTACCGGCCATCCTCACTGACTCATTCAACCGATCGGTGACGACAGCACCGGATGGGAAGAGTAATCTATATGAGTCTACGAAACTTTGCAATTGCATTGGCAATGTCTTTATGGTATTTCCGAAATAGAGCGCGCTTAGATATGTTTCGTTCCAGTACCAAACCATGGACAATACAAAAGATATCACGAATGCTGGAGTTGCAAGTGGTAGAGAAATCCTAGCAAAGACCGTGAAGTCATTTGCCCCATCTATTCTGGCAGCTTCTTCCAAAGACTTCGGCATCATTCTGAACAGCTGATAGAATATCAGTATGAAGAGCGCTTGGTTCAGACCTTGACCAAATGTGGCAGGTACAAAGAACGAAAGAACGCTGTTCAACAATCCCAATTTCTGGAACATGAGAAATCTTGGAATCATAAGAGTTTGCTGCGGTATGAGAAACGTTACTATCATGAGTACAAAAAAGAAGTTCTTACCTTTGAAGTTGTATCTTGCAAATCCATACCCGATCAGTGATGATGAAATAACTTGTGCTATAGTTGAAAGCAAGACAACGTAAAGCGTCTGAGTTAGTGTGGGCATATAATTCAACACTTTGAACGCCTTTTCGTAATTTGAAAAATATATGTGCGTGGGAATCCATTTCACCATTGGGTTGAGCAGGTCTTCAAGGTCTTTCATGCTATTCATCAAGATGTAAAGTAGTGGATATAGGTAAACAAAACCTATTCCTATCAATAGCATATAAATGAATATATTTCCCAGCACGCCGTAACTACCTCTACCACCGAGGAGAATTCTTTTGACTTTTGCCATTCTCTCTGGTGACTTTACTTTGCTTTCAGTCCTTTCCATTCTGCCACACCACCTCAATCAATCTCTGCCTCTTCGGACAGTAAAGAGCGCATATATTCCTACAAAGCCTAGAAGGAATATCAGATATACCCAAGAAAGAGCCGAAGCATAGCCAAATCCTGTGGATATATTGAACATATTATCCCTTATTATCGGTGAAACGGGGTTCATAGGAAATGCCGAAAGCAGAACAACCGTGTAAACTACGTTGACTATTATCAGCGGTTGAATTGCAGGCAACGTGATCTTCCAAAAGATTTCCCAACTAGTCGCACCATCGATCTTTGCTGCTTCGTACATGCTTACATTGATCTTCTGAAGTCCTGCTAAAAATACCAATATCTGGATACCGGAAAACCATAGGATCGTTATCAGGTTGTTGAAGATGTAATTCACAGGTTGTGCTATATAAACCGGCCAAGTATCCGTTATAGCAGAGATGTTGAGTATATCTGACAACCCCGGCAACTGAGTTGCACCTTGTTGTGTAAGCTCGTTTATAACAGAACTACTTGTGATTATGACCGGTAGAAAGAAGATGGTTCTGAAAAAGTTCTTCATTTTTACCTTAGAATTCAAGAGCAAGGCTATAACCAATGCAAAGACTATGATTACAGGTACCGATAGCAAGAGTTGTATGAGAAAGTTTACCAGTGATTGCACGAACGATACATCCGTGAAAAATGCATACTTGTAATTATCGAATTTTATGAATTCTGTTACGATACCGGAATCAGCAGTAATCTTTACTTTATTGAAACTCAGATAAAGTGAATACAACATAGGGTACGCTGTAAGAAATATGAACCCGAATAACCAAGGTGAGATAAACAAATACCCGTAGATTTGCTTCAGCGTGCTATTTTTAAACTTCTTCATTTCTCATCACCTGCTGTCATCACTAAATAATCTCTTGCATTTACGACCTTTCCTTTGTATGGAAATGGGCTTTCTGTGTAGTTGACTATTATAGAAACACCATTGGAATAACCTACCCTTACTACCTTGTCGCTGAGCACTTCCCTTGAAACTATTCTCTGCTTTTTGACGTACTTTAATGCATTATTTACCTTTTTGTACTGTTCAATCATCGATTCTTTCAGGTCATCGTATTTGGATGAAATGATGTTCTTAGAAGGCGTATCGATCAACAAGTATGGCGCTTGTGCTGTCAATAGGAACGATGGATATACACCGTACTCGATCATTCTTAGTGATTCCTCTTCTATGTCCGGTGAATAATTCAAAAGAGGCGAGTACATGTCCACATATCCTCTCAGAACGATCTCCAAGAATGGAACGGTATCAGTTTCAAAGATGTATTGAGAAGAATACAGTGGCGCATCTAAGTAATTATTTGCATACTGAAAGAGATATTCGTTGGGCTGATACAAGGAAACACTCTTAAAACTCTCGCTCATTCTCTTGAATAGGCTTTCGTAGTTCTCTATGCTCTCTGACCTTGTTATCTTTGCACCACTCAAGAATGTTGAGGTTAGTAAAGAAGGTGTTACATCAACTGCTATGGACGATATGTTGTAATCAACAAAATTCTTGAGATTCTCATTGAATATTCTCAGTGATGCTGAAGATGTGAGGTAGAAATAATCACCAACATAATTTGCGCTGAACTGGATGGGGCGTTTGTTGATCTTGTATGCAATATCGTATCGGTGGTTGAATCCTTTTGCACGATCGTAAGCTGTTGTTAGATCCACGTACAGTGCAGCTTTTGAGTTATTATCGTTGTTTACCTTGAAGAAATCTTTGAATGCAGAGTCACTTCCCAAAGACTTTTCAAGCGGAAAGAGCTGAGGAAATGTTCCTGAAAAGCCATCTTCTGTGATGCCTTTGTAGATGATCATCAAATTCTTGATTCCAGATCTTCTCAAATCTGCCAGGATGCTGGCCGCTTCATCTACTGTTGTCATAGGCACTACGGTATTCCAAAATAGTACCTTTTTCGTTTCTCCTCCAAAGAATTCTACCCTCACGGGGATGTTGACCTCGTCTTTATCCAAAATGTTGTCTCTCAACACACCTCTGTCCAGCAGTTCTCTTTGATATCTTCTTGCCATTCCAACGTAATCGGCATCGTCTTTGCTAAGTATCACTATCTTCAAACGTGCATCGAAATCGTTCTTATCACTTTGATACGTTAAAAAACCATCCATACTCTTACTTATAGGTTGGAAATATCTCTCCCTATACACAAATTCCGTTGTGATCCAATTGAAATCTGTCGAGACACCTGCCGGATAGAAGACTATATTTGCATACTCTGCACCGCTTTGTATCATCGTAACGTAACCATTCTGCTTTACACCGTGTACCATACCATAGACTGGCATAGATACCTTTTTGGGTCTGATATTGCTGATGAGATCATCGTTCCCTATACCGCTTGTACTCGATTGTCCCGATGTTCTTAGACGCTCAATGAATGCCTCATCGCTACCATACACTCTTTGGATGTACGCTTCGTCTGCAATTTTGTCAGTTGTAAACCTGACGAGTGCACCACTGCCATCAGGTATGAATGTGTACCCATTGATTTGACCATCTTTTACAGCACCGAAAAATGGGAAGAGTTCTATCGAAACAAGTAGGCCATTCTTATCTGTTATAGAGCTGCTCGGAACTTCTGCTTCAAAGTAATCATCGTATAAAGTGATCTTTACATCGAAGCTAACCCCTATATCACCGAACGAGACAGAATTCTTGACACCGTTGTCAATCTTTTCTATCTTCATGGTTACATTATTATCGTACAATGTCATCTGCTTTTTGTTGAAGTCTTTATCGTAGTAATAGACAACAATCGAAGACTTGGCAAAATCCGCCCACTGAGTGTTTAGCCTCTCGCCTTCTGTACTTTCCAAGTTCGAATACCAAATATACTGTGTCGATTTATTCTGAATCTTTATGGAAAAATTATTCTTATCCACATAAAGGGCAAGTTGTTTAGTTTCAGCCATTTTTTGGTAATTTGGACCTATAACGCTATTTGCGTTGTTAATTGTCGTTCCAGATAGATTTTCCACCCTCGTGTAATTATTTGAACTAAGGGTTCTGAGACTCGTAACATTGGAGTCGCCTTCTTGTGCATAAATACTCGTAGAGCCAACAAAACACAAATATATGATGAACAGTGCGGCAAATATTTTTTTAAACACGTGTGATCACCTCTTGTACGATATCGTAAATGAATGCATATACCTGATTCCAGACAACGTAAAGGATAAATGCAACCAAGCCGACAATTAGCATTGCAAACAATGTTACCAATATGTTCTTCAACGTGCCAAAGAACGAATAATCGTGCACTTGCATGATCATTGTGTAGATGAGGACTACGCACCAAAAAATGATACCGACTGAGCCAAGCTGATAAATGAATGCCTCGTTTAATGTGAGAACGTTTGAGAGTAAGACGAGTGGTATTGTGAAGACGATGTACGGCGAGAACGCATAGGCAGTTCCAACGTATAAATCCTTTAGCCTTCCTTCTCCATCGCTTATGTTGCCTACCAAATAGTTCATAACGACCCACAATATTATTGGAATGTATAATTTCAAGCTCTCGGATAAGAGAGACACATTCGCCAAGTCTACGTTGTTGAATATAAAGCCTGTATAGTAAATTTTGAACACTTGAACCAAGAACAATAGGATGTAAAGTATGGTAGCAGCAATGGGGCCCGGTCTGTTCTCCCATTTCAAATCGTAGAAAGAGTCTATTGGATGCGCTATGAATGAGAACACTTTGTTCAGATCGTTGACAAGTCTAATGCTGAAAAATCTCTTGAATCCAGCCTTTATTGTATGGAACGTATTGTATTTTCTATCAAAGAATCTCAAAATACGATATATCAACCACAAAACGATGAAGAGTATTATGAAATTACCTGCATTTTCCATTAAATATGCTTGCCTTATTTCCCAAAATGCGTTTGAGTACTCTTTCTTATCTTTCGAGATTCTGAATTCCTCAAGTGCCTTGTCATATTCTTGCTGCTTATAGTACGCCTTTCCTATCGCCTTGTGTGCCAATAAGAAATTACTATTCATCCTCAACACATTTTCCCAATTCTTCTGACTCTCAACGTACAATCCTTGATTGTAGAGGATCAATCCTTCATGAACTTGGTTAGCGTAAACAGTAGGTTTGAAGACCGTTATGCTGTTGAGTTCTTTATCGAGCACGTAGAGCGTACCTTCGTCATCTACTGCTATTCCTGAAGGACTTCTGAGTTGACCGAGTCGAAGTGTATCGTCTGCTTTTCTACCGAAAACGAATAGAAGGTCTCCAAAGTTGTCGTATTCGTATATGTAACCCATATCGTCTACGACGAATATGTTTCCATTCTTATCTACGGTTATATCCGCACCGTTGGGAAAGAATCTCTTACCCTTTTCCAACGTATCAAGTCCTGCAACGTTGAGTTTCTTCACGTTCTGGTCTGCAGCGTTTCTCGTGTAGGTATAGATTATGGAATTCCTATCTATGGCTATGTTATCTGGTGATGGGGGTGTGATTTTGAAAAGTTGAGATATCTGCGATTCTGTGTAGAACATCCTCTGCAATACTTGAAGTATGCCGAGATTTGTTGTATTCACACCAAAATATCCCAGAAACTCGCCATCATTGTTCAATTGAATTACTCCATCGACTGAACCCTCGCTGATTACATAGACGTTGCCTCTTTTATCAACGACGAGTTTTTGTGGTTTGAACTTCGAATTCCTGCCAAAAAGTGGTGATGTAGGCCTTTCAAATGTTTTCAGAACGTTTCCATCTTTTTCAAACACATACACCTGCTCGCTGCCGTAATCTGCAACATAAATTCTGCCGAATTCATCAACGAATACACCGGTAGGCTCTATCAATACATCTTGACCAATGTATCTCACATTTGCGCCATTCTTATCCATGATAACAATTCGACTGTTCCACGCATCTGCAATGTATATGTTACCGAGTGCGTCTATAAAGATATCTTGTGGACCGGCAAAATCGCCTGTAATCATACCAGCAGGATAATAAGGAATTTGAGTAAGCACTCTCTTTCCATCCGAATTGATCGTCCAAGCAGAATAAGGTGTGTCGGCAACTGCAATTGAAGAAATTGCCAGCAGAACTAGCAATACTAAAATTATTGGTTTTCTATTCTCTGCCATAGTGTATGACACGTTGTCGACTGTCGGCTTTTTATCCATGACATTCCTCCACTTATTTGATTCCAGAATAAGCCATCGTATTCATAACGTTGCTCTGTAGAACTATGAACATTATCAAATTTGGTAAGAACATGATGAGCGTGGCTGCTGCTGCCATTCCTTGACCTGCGACGTTGTTACCTATGTTGGAAGTGAGCGTGCTCATGTAGAAGGCAAACGTCCGCAATGTTTCATCGTTTACATACAAGCTCGATGTTTCGATGTTGTTCCAAACGATCTGGAACGACAAGATTGCGACAGTTGCAATAGCAGGTCTGATGAGTGGAAGTACTATTTTCCTATATATGTAGAAGCTTGAGGCGCCGTCGACTTTTGCTGCTTCAATCAAAGAATCCGGAACTTGATCTAGAAATTGTTTTATCAAGAACACACCTACTGGCATAGATATCAGTGGCAAGATGTGTGCAAAGTAGGTATTTACAATTTGCAATTCTGAAATCAATAAGTACCTCGGTATCGTGACTGTGGTGCTTACGAACATTAGGGCTATCGTATTTATTTCAAATATGATGTTTTTCATCTTGAATTTCATCTTCGACAATGCAAATGCTGCCATCGTACTGATCAATATATTGAAAAACATGACAGCAACAGTTACAACGACACTATTGAAGATGTACCTAGAGATAGGTATACCATTTTTTGTCGTTGTAGTGAAAAGATTCCTAAAATTCTCAAATGTCGGTTTTTGTGGGAAGAACGTAGGTGGAAATGCAAAGAGCTCATCTAATGGCTTGAGTGAGTGTGAGAAAATGAATATAATTGGCAGAATCATGAAGATTGCCAGTGGTATCAATATTATGTAGAATGGGATTTGACGCCTATCGAAACGTGACGGATTGATTCTTGTACCTCCTAGTGCCATTATCGATGCCCCCTTTTGCATTGTTTATTGTTTTCATCTATTGTCTCAATCATTTTCTCCAAATATTCGCCAAGCTAATCTCGATATCCCGTAGACTAGTAAGAGTGTAACAACGGATACAGCTGACGCATATCCCATCTCGTACCTGATAATTCCATAATCTTCGATGTGGTTCACCAGTAACTGACCAGCATAGTTAGGTGTTGGGTTAGACCCAGAGAGCAACACACCGATGGCTGCATTTTGGAATGTATTTACAACGGCCATAACAGCGCCAAAAACCATTTGAGGCCGCATAGACGGTATCGTGATGTATATTATCTCTTGAAATTTGTTCCTTATCCCATCTACATACGCTGCCTCGTATAGTGTCGGGTCTATGTTGAGCACGCCTGCCAGCATCGCCAAGAAGCCTAATCCCATACTGCTCCACAAAGAGACAACTATCATGATTGGCATTAAATATTGCGGTGATTGAAGCCACTGTATTGGAGAAAAGATCAAACCAAGCTGCATCAATATGTTGTTTAGATAACCAGTCTGGTCTCCACTGAATATCACCGTCCAAACTACAGTCATCGCTATTCCGGTTGTCATTGAAGGAGAATAAATCAGCAATGCCAGCACGGTCCTTGGAAGTTTTGGTATCTGCGCCAACATCCATGCCAAGAGAAACGATAGTATGTAGCCACCAGGTCCGACTATAAGTGAAAATAGGATTGTATTTGGCAAGACGTGTTGCATGAAGACATCATCGTTCGTTATTAAATTCACATAGTTCTTCAATCCGATGAATTTCGGCATCTGCAAACCATTGAAATTCGTAAGCGATAGTACCATTGCCGTAATGACTGGAATGACTATAAAGATGGTAAAAAGCAATAGATACGGTAATAAGAAGGTATAAGGCCTATCTGGGTTTCTTCTCCTTGTTTTCTTTTCTACACTATTTTCCAGCATCTCTCATCCATCCTTTTACCATTTCAACAGTAGCAATCTTGTATGGTCTTACAACTTTACCATCCTGTATGTAACCAAATTCTTCCATTTTCTTTCTTATCTCTCTATTCACGACGATCGTACCGTCGTCTATGGCATTTCTTGGGTTTTCTCCCTGGAAGACTATTCTGTTCCATATGTTGCTGATTTCTCTTTCCAGCATATAGCTTCCAGGTGTTTTTGGTACTTCTTTCAAGTGCTCCCATTGCTGCAATATGACTTCTTTGTGATGCGGATCCCAAGGTAGTTGCTTGAACGCTTCTATATTTGCACTATTCCAAATGTATTCATCTCCGTAGGTCATTCTCAAATCTTGTGCAAACGATACTTGCGTCTCAGTCGACATCCACCACTTTAGAAATTCCCACGTTTCTTCTTTCTTGTTACTACTCTTGAATATGACACACGACTGTGCAGAACCCGGAGCCCACCTTTCTACCTCACCATTTGCATTTACGATACCTGGATAGAGTGCAATATCCCATAGACCTTTGATCTCAGGTGCTGCTATCAAAAGTTGTACATATGTACTAAAGTTCGATATTCCAACTGGCAGCATACCGTAACGAAAATGATTGTAGAAGTTCGGAACTTGCATAGGCACACTGTACATTGTGAAGAGCTTTGCCATGAATTCCATCCCTTTAATACCCTCTTCGCTGTTTATTGCAGTGGACATACCATCGTCGCTGTATAGTTTGCCATTGAACTGGTATATGAAAGGCACGGTGACAGAAAATGGTTTGAAACCACCCGAACCAGCCAAAGGTACATAAAAGTTCATCCCATACCTCTGAAGCTCGGGCAATATTGCCAATACGTCGTCCCAGTTATTTGGTACGGGCAAATTCAATTTGTCGAAGATATCTTTTCTGTAGAACAGTACCCAAAAGTCTTGCGTTTCTGGTATCCCATAGACACCTTCATCTATTATGTAAGGAAGGAAGGCACCCGGTGAGAAGACCTTTATGAAATCTCCAAAATCTTTGAATTGTCTCAAATCGTAAACGGCACCTCTGATTGCCAATTCAAACGGAAGCCAGTTACTTATACCTAACGCTGCATCAGGTTGTTGTCCAGCTGCATTTGCAAGTATAAGCTTGCCTTCGTCAGGCATCACAGAGAAGTTCACTTTGTAACCTGTCTTCGTGGTGAATTCTCTGTCCGTTATCTTCTGCATCAATTCAACGTACGTTCTTGGCCTATTTACCCAAATTTCTATCTCTTCTGTCGTATTTGATTTGATCTGATAAGGATTGTTCGTAAAAGAAAGCAGAAATTTCTTGAAACCATCTGCCATCTTTCTCCAAATTCCAGCAGTCGGTGCGGGTAACTTCGTATCATCACCATACAAATACAGTTTGTTGACATACAGCGGATTTTCCTCCAAACTGGATACCAAAGAGCTGAGATACATCAGTATCGACGAGGAACCTTCCGAAAGAATGGACAATCTTTTTGGGATTTCATTCGGCTCTTCTTTTAGCGTCCTTATATGGGTTATAGCCATCTTTATGAACGTTGCCTCACTGGATGATTTTTTCTCACCACACAATTTGTTTAAGTAATTTAGCTCTTCTTGCAGTTGAGTTTCCCATCTTGTAAGTCTATCTACTATGTCCGGTATGTAATCTATTACTGAAAAGTCTCTGTTTAGGTCTACAGTATTGCCAGTCAATTTCTTTATGTCCAATGATAAAGCGTTGACGTCGTCTATTATCTCCCTAGATTTCTCAATTACCCTTCTGAAAGGTGATGCATCTACTTCAAGAGAAATCTCATGTACACCTTTTGTAAGAAAAATCTTGTAA
Source organism: Fervidobacterium sp. UBA5837 (assembly GCA_002432805.1). GTDB lineage: Bacteria > Thermotogota > Thermotogae > Thermotogales > Fervidobacteriaceae > Fervidobacterium. The sequence continues at coordinate 233,033 of DJGV01000016.1, forward strand.
GGGGTACCATCATCATTTGCAATCGTATGATTTGCCCACGAAGGTGTGTACACGAACCTAATGTGCCTTGCCTCACTGAAAGGTAATTGACCATCTATGTGCAGATTTCTAAATACAGGCCTATTAACTTTTTGATCTTGTTTTGCCTTTAGTGCGATGTAGTAGAACCCGCTCTTCGGAATATCAACTCTCCAAGTTATACTCTGACCTGCACTTTTCCAAGATTTTCCATCTATGACGTTTATTAAGTCGTACCTGTAATCGTAAGGTGTTAAATTAACATCTTTAGATGCATTCATACGAGTCATTAAATTGTTCTTACTCCAAACCTCTTCGGCACTGTAAGTAAGTAAAGTATTTGAGAGAACTTCCCCAACATGCGATTTTAGATAGGTAGCATAAGTAAGCGTAGTATCCGGCGCACTAATTTCAATGCTGCCAATTAAAACATCTTCAGAGATATTCTCAATTGTTACTCTGTTTTCTCCTTCTTTGAAATAGAATCTCAAAGCTTCTTCTTGCAAATGTAGGGGATCTTGTGCATATTGTCTGTACCACTTGTACTCTTTTCGCTGCTTTGGTACTATCTGGTTTCCATACCTATCCGTGTCAAACTCTTTCTTTTCGTATTGCCAGTCGAATGGAAAAGTCAATCTTCTTGATTCGTAAAATTCAAACTGCCCATTGACCTTTACGGATAATTCAAGATACTCACTGGTACTGTTCTTAGGATAGTATTCTACCGCAATTACGTACAAACCATTCTTTGGTGCATTGAATGTGAACGAAAACGTAGAATCCTTTTTGAAATACAAGACCTTGTCATATTCAGTACCGCCATTTTCTTGATCAACATCTTCCAAATACGCACCGTTTTCGTAAGAAAAAGAGGTGGCCAGCATGCGCACACTAAGTGCTTGAACGTCGTTAATGCCCTGTTCTTTCCAACTTTGATAAACCTCGTAGTATTTCTTTTCCAAAAGTTCCCCAATCTCACTTTGCGGGACCTCAGTTGGCCATTCTGTCCCTTCGTACAAAGGCTGCGAGTCAGCATATGAAATGGAGAAGCTTGTCAGTATCATCAAAGATGTAAAAAGAAGTATCAACGTAGACATTCGAAACTTAGTGCGCATGCCAGACCTCCTCAACAAAAATTGATAACTGTACTCAATTTACTCTTCGGTTATGTTGATATGACTGCTTACTTGATTGCTTACTTAATTGCCTTCAATGCTTCTTGGTACTTCTGATTTGCCAAATCGTTCAATTGCTTAGCAATATCTTCGATCTTCAGATCCATCTTTGTTCCATTCCAGAGTACGTCTCCGATAGATGCATTTGTCTTATCACCAATTTTTATGCCTGTTGGTGCATTCCATCTTGCTTGTGCATACCCTGGTACGAATTTGAATCCCTCAACGATAGCCCTGCCTATGTTCCTATATGCTTCTTTTAGTCCTGGTACATCTACGTTAGTTTGGTATTTATCAACTAGTTCCGCATCATTCATAAGAGGTGGTGTTGTTAATATAGTATTCGACTTCTTTGCAAGTTCCAATCTCTTCAAATATCCTTGCTTGGAGAAAGACATCCACTTTGCAAATTCGTAAGCCTCTTTAACGTACTTTGTGGACTTTGAAATTCCAAGATAATCCAATACCAAGATAGTCCTTCCGCCAGGTATACCAACGAAATCCCAATCAAATGAGAGATTCTTTTTGTAATCTGGTACCATCCAAGTTCCGTTGTAGTTCAGTGCTATGTGTCCGGTTGCCCATCCATCTGCACTTGGACTTCCTGCAATTGCCGTCTTCTGCTCGTCAGTTAGTGCACTGTAGACTGCACCTGCTTTTACAAAACTCTTTGCAAGGTTGAAACCATCTATGAATTCTTGTGAGTCAAGGTTGAACTTCGTGCCATCGAATGTATAGAATCCAAATTTGAAAGATACTGAAGCTGGATACCACTCAAATACTTGAACTTCCTCACTCAGCCCAACTATGCCTTTGCTGTGTTTTGTAAGCCTTAAGGCCGCATTTCTGAACTGTGTCGTGGTGTAATTGAATTTAAGTGGTGCTATGTTCTCACTTGTGAATATGTCTTTGTTCATGAAGTAACCCATGAAGTGCATTGCAAAAGGTATCGCACTAACTTTTCCGTTGTACTTGATTGTACTGGTAATGTTGGATGGTATCTTTGACCAATCTGCGTCTGTAGACACAGTCCTTGTCAGATCATAGAGCCAACCATTTGCAAGTGCATCTGGCACCGTAGTGAGCATGAAGACATCTGGCATCGTGCCTGCTGCTGCAGCTGCTGCAAGGGATTGGTTCCAGTTACCTTTTATTGAGTCATCGATCACAACTTTGATGTTTGGGTGCGTGTCCATGAAGGCTTGTATCATTTGTCTTTCAACGTTGTTTTCCTCTGGAGTACCCAAATTCCAGTTTGCGTACCTGATAGTTACAACATCCGCTGCGAGAGCCAGTACCCCTGTTAAAATGAAGAATATAACCAACATCTTTCCCATACGTTTCATAAAGAAGGCCTCCCTCCGTTTTGTGTTTGCAGGTTATAGTTGCCACCTATAACCTGTTGATGAATATTTCCGATTTTCCACCACGTAAATCCTTAGAGCTTATACCATCGTCATACCTTTCCCATTACAACTCTTACTTCGTGTGTCTTCCCGTCGTTTAAGTCTGGCACTTTACATCCGTCTACCGTTTTACCATCTACGTATATCTGTCTTACACCCTTACTCACATGTTCTTGATTCTCCACTGTTATTTTGTATGTCGCATTTCTGAATCTTCGTGTATAAGAGAAACCATCCCACTTTGCAGGAATAACTGGGTCAACTATCAATCCATCGTAGTCTGACCTTATACCTAAAATCCAGTTCGTTGCTACTCTGTGCATCCATTGTGCAGAACCTGTGTACCAAGTCCAACTACCTCGTCCGTAATTTGGTGATTGTGGCCCATCGCTGTTACCAGGCATTACATATGGTTCGGCTTTGTAACGAACTATGTCGTTTGAGCGATTTGGTGGACATGTTTTCCTGTAAACTTCGTATGCCTTCTCCCCATCTCCAAGCATCGAATATGCAATAACCGCCCATGTAGCGGCGTGGGAATACACACCACCATTTTCTCGCAAACCCGGTGCATATCTTGTGATATAGCCTATGTCTTCCCTTACTTTCGTATAGGCAGGATACAGAAGAAGTGGACCATAATCTTTCAAAAGGTGTTTTGAAACGGCTTCCATGCAAATCTTCGCACGTTCGTTATCTGCAATACCACTTATGACCGCCCAAGTCTGTGGATTGAGATAGATGTAACCTTCGTCATTTTCTCGACTTCCTAATTTATCCCATCCATCAGTCGTTGCCTGCAGATACCATTCTCCATCCCAACCATACTTGTTAACAGACTCCTTAAGTACTTCTTTAACATCATCACATTTTCCAGCAAACTTTGTGTCACCCAGTTTCTCGGAGATCTTCTTGAAATCATCTAAGATGAAATAGAGAAACTCTCCAAGCCAGAAACTCTCTCCCTTCCAATCCCAACCAACTGCACTCAGTCCATCGTTCCAATCGTTCTCACCAATTAGAGGGACTCCTCTCGGGCTGAAGCGTGTGAATGCCTTCTCGATAGACCTCTTACAGTGTTCATAGAGCGTATCCTCGCCACCATCCAAAAATGGAACCATTTCGTTCAGTATGTCAAAATCGTTTGTCTCCTTCAGATAGTATATCGTTATGAATGGTAGCCATAGAAGGTCATCAGAACACCTCGTTTCTGGTCCATTACCAGATATGGTGAGCCACCAGTGCAGCACATTTCCCTCGCGTTTCTGCTTTGAAGCATGGAGAAGGATCTGCTTTCGCGTATACTGCGGTTGGCTCTCCAAGAAAACTAGAGAATCTTGCAACTGATCCCTAAAACCGTATCCACCACTTATTTGGTAATATCCTGCCTTTGCCCAGATTCTGCCAGATATTGCTTGATACTTCAGCCATACATTTGTCATTATGTTCATTGCATCGTCTGGTGTCTCTATCTTTTCCGGTTCGATGAACTGTGCCCAGAATTCCTGAACTTCCTCAAATGCCTCATTTGCCTTATCAACACTGTTGTAGATTTTGGAAAGTTCCAAAGCAGACTTTTCATCATCTGCACAGCCTAAAGTAAAGATGAGCTTCTTGATTTCTCCAGGATCGAGTTTGACCTCCACTTGTAAAGAAGCAATTCCATCACCGAATCGCCCAACGTTTCGTTTCAGTAGCTTTTCCTCCATCGCAACGGGATTTTCCAAAGTTCGATACATACCTAAGAAGGATTCTTTATCCGAATCGTAAGATATAGGTTTCTCACTCGACGTGTGGAATGCAACAAATTCCCAATTTCTGTTGTTGTGCTGACCCTTTTTATTTGGCAAATTCCATAGGTATTTATTCACCAAAAATCCATTTATCTCTTTAACGTACCGTGTATCTATGAAGATTTTGTGAAACTCCCTGTGTTCATCGTGACCAAATCCCAAATTCCACTCTAAGTACGTAAATAAATTCAATGTCCTTGACTCACTGGATTTGTTCTCCAACGTTACATGCCATATTTCCAGTGGTTTATTTGGCACAACGTACATCTTAAGGTCGCTCTTTATACCATTGTTCAATTGACTTATTATCGTGTAGCCTATGCCATGTCTGACTTCGTAGAATTCAGGCTCTTTCATAACGGGTTTCCAACCCAACGACCAAACATCTTTCGACGATTCATCCCTTACATAGATGTACTTTCCCCAATCATCCTTTATGATGTCTTGGGAATATCTTGTAATACGATTCTCTGCAGCATTACTTCTCCAAGAAAAGCCACTGCCTGTTTGAGATACTATGAATGAATAGTCACCGTTACTTATTACATTCACCCAAGGCCGTGGTGTATTGTAGGTCTTTACAACATATTCTCTGCCATCACCTGTGAAATACCCATAAGGACTTTCGAATTTACTACCATTCATCTTTCTCATCTCCCATGACATTTTCTAGATTTTTCAATTACTTGATCGCTTAATCACCTATTTAATCTGAGAAAGTTTCCTCTTCCTCCAACCACAAGATTCCCTGATGATTAACTGAGTATCCAAAAATATGCACTCTTTTGGGAAAATTCCATTTATCGAATGAAATATCTGTTGAGCAGCCAATGTTCCCATTTCCCTCATCGGCTGTCTTACCGTTGTCAATGGTGGCGAGACGTATTCTGCAAGTTGTATGTCATCGAAACCTACCAATCCAATATCTTCTCCTACCCTTATACCTGCTTCCTTGAAAGCATCGATGACGCCAATTGCCATTTCGTCGTTTGCAGAAAAGATGGCATCTGGAAGATTACTTTGCATAATCATCGACTTTGCTGCATAATACCCACCCGTTCGTGTAAAATCACCTTGATAGAGCCAGTTGGGCAAAAACTCTATTCCTTGTTCCTCAAGTGCCTTTTTGTATCCATGAAAACGTTTCATATTATCTGAAGAAACCTTTGGACCAGATATGTAGAATATTTTTTTATAGCCAAGTGAGAGCAGATAACTTACTGCCTTGTAGGCGCCGCCTTCGTTGTCAACCAGAATATTGATCACGTGATCAGCTGCCAAACTTCGATCCAGAACAACTACAGGCATATCCTTCCTTGCCGCACTCAAGATGATACTGTTCTCTATGTTGTGAGCCAATATGATGACACCATCTACACGCTTCTCCCTGAGAAACTTTGCTGCGGTACTCCCTCTTCCTCCAATCGAACTGACGGCTATCAAATCGTAACCATGTGTCACTGTCACATCCTGTACACCTTTTATCAGTTCAGAATAAAACGGGCCAGAGAGGTCAGATAGCATTAGCCCTATCGTGTTTGTTCTATTGAGTTTTAAATCCCTTGCGATACCGTTTGGCCTGTAGTTGAGCTTTCTTGCAGCATCTACAACTCTTTTTCTTGTTTCCTCACTGACTTTATTACTGCCATTCAGAGCATACGATGCGGTTGAAACAGCTACACCGGCTAAACTTGCCACATCCTTGATCGTTGCCATTTACAGACCTCTCTTCATCAATATGATATTGGAAAGATGCAAATAAAGAACATGCGTAAACAGTTATTAGAACAACTTAATATTAACTTTAAGTGAAACGTTTCGATAAACAATCACATAATACCACGTACAATTTTAAATATCAATTTGTAACATATAGTGAAAATTGTTGACATTTGATAAGATGATAGACGGAGTGGTGATTCTGGCATTTCATAGCCTGTAAAAGGGAATTTCAGTGAAATTCAGGGTTAAATGCGGTAATCTCTGCTTTTCGATTTATTCTAATTCAATCTTCATCTCACCAGTTAAAAATTGCATTTTACTCCTTATAACTTGCATTTTCTCCCCTTTTCTTTCGATAACATAATCATTGTTTGGCAATATCTTGCGGTTTGTTTTAAGGGCAATAATGTCTCCAGGATTGTTGATTCTAAATGATATGGAATTTTTAGAAAATCCGGTTATTTCTGCTGTGGAGTATAGAATTTTCGTATCTCCAAGTGAAACGTTTAGAGGTAGTATCAGTCCATCTCTACTGTGAAGAGTTATCTCGTTTCCTTCAAATAGTGGTTGACTATTTTCGTAGATATGAAAAGTCTTATCGATGTCATCAAGATTTATTAGGTGCAGGAAGCGTTCCCCATTCTCATTTGAAGTGGTTGTCATGAAGATGCCGTGGTGGGTGTAGTCATGCTTTAAGGAGTGTTGAATTCCGAGTTTTTCAAGTATTTTTTCAAAAAATTCAAGGCGGGTCACATAAGGTGTAGCGATGACGACTGCCTGACCACTACCGATTTTTGTGCTGAACCCACATATCTCGTCGGTTGTGCAGATTCTGAGTATGGGATTGCCGCCTTTCAATTTGAAATGTTGTGCGCTTTGACTTCTCACTTCCGAACGATCCATCTTCGCCCATCCATCTGTGTAAGCAGATAGATAAAAGTTATTAGTGCTCTCACGCATGGATGCAGATTCTATCGAGAGTGCTTCTGAAAGGATTGTGCATCTGTTTGCTTCCATATCAAATTGTGGAACTTGTCCGTAGATTAGAAGATTTCCACCCTTCTTGGCGTAATTTACCAACTTCTCTTGGATCTGCTTATCCATGTACAGTGCAGATGGAACAATCAATGCGTGTGTAGTAGATGGGTCTACATCACTGCCTTGGATGTCTATCGCGCCAAATCGATAATTTAAGAGTAGAAGCGCTCTGACAAGTATTTCCCACGATTCGTATGCTCTGTGGTGCGTCAGATTTTCTACTATTTCTCTCATCCTTCGGTTTGTTGGATGACAGTATTCGGTCATGAAATAATCTGGGATGAATGCAAGTGTCAAGTTATCGTGGTCTTCTTTCATAGTGGAAAGTTTCTCAGACAATGCCATCACCGCTTTGATGATACGCGCCGTACGTGGATATGTGTAGTTCAACTTTCCTTCCGGTGATATGGGTGCAGCAAAGCCGTGTCTTTCACCAGTTATGGCAATTCTGTTGTTTCCATCGCCTGGTTTAGGTTCCAATACGTAGTTTATACCTCCAGCGAAGAGGTAGTAGTTGAGCAATCTGTTACCCTGCGCAATGCACATACGAGTCTTCAAATCTATTGATGATGGGTCATATCGTCCCCCATAAGTATCACCGTAGTTTCCATCACCTGCTTCAAATTCCATAGAGGTAATCGGTTGATCTGCGGTATTGACTGCAGTCATGTAAGAATTGATGATGTAGAGGTCTTGGAAGTTGTTCATGGTGAGGTCTCCCATATATATGTCTGAACCGGGCATGTAATTTGGAGACTGCGTGTAAGATCTGTATAGTTGGCTTATGCCAATTGGGAAACCGAATCCTCTTCCACCACCGGTGCCATGTATGTTTACGACAAACGGTACGCCGGAAATGCCATATTCTTCAGCATACGACCTCAATTCCGATACATAGCGTGCAAATCTATCCCGCATATAGTATCCCAGATCGTGCAAAAGTTGCGGTCCGTACGATTCATCAGGGGTTCTAAAACGTTTTGCACACTCTGCAACATTATCTATACTGAATGGATAGCGAGAACTAAGAACTTTACTTTCATAAGTCTTCCTCAGCCACCTTGAGAAGTCAATTATCACGTTGTCTGTAAGGTCAGGAGAATTACTTACCCAAGAGAGCATCCCTATCTCATTGTCGAGTTGTACTGCTATGATGTTTCCACCATTGCTCTGTAGGCGCGGTGAGATAACTTGTCCCATGACGGCACCATACCACTTCTTGACTTCATCGAGAAAGGCAGGTGCAAGGTAATCAACGGTCTTTGTCGGCGCGACTTTGTTATCCCAGCTGGTTGGTATGATTTCAGGATGTTTTTGATATACCCAGAACGGTATACCCTCGTTTTTCAACTCGGCCATGACAAATGGACCAGGCCTTGCGATGAAATATAGATTGTTCTCCCTGCACAAGTCTATGAAACCACCAATGTCGAGTTGTGGCAACATCCTTCCATCAAAATCTATCATGCCATCAGCAGGTTCGTGACAGAGCCATGGTATATACGATGAGACAGCGTTGCACCCTGCTTCTTTGAGTTTATTGATTCTATCTTGCCACTCATTCCTTTGTAGACGAAAATAGTGTATCTCACCGGACATTATTATTTGAGGCTTACCATCTATGAGTATGCATCTGTCCTTAAGCTCAACCATTTTATAAATCATCTCCCTTTGGCAAATTCATGATATTAACGATACTTACAACATCAACAATAGTTGCAAGCAATCATATTCCACTTTGGAGACTTACTTTTTTCATCCCATCTCTCGCGTACTTATTCTGCATGAAGGTCTCCCAAATGATACCATCTACGTAATTTTGTATCATGAGCAGTGTGATTCCCTTGTCTATCCCTATGACATCTCTGTCGTACCATGCAGGGGATACATCCAAATTGAATGCATCGGCAAATCCATACTTTCCCCACAGGTTCTTGTTTCTATAGTAGTTTTTCAAAGCGGCTATCGATTCTTCCGGAGTAAAGACAATAGAGCCGGCAGCACCTGCAGGTGGTACCGTACCATCCACGTAATGTTGGTCGTTGTTGTATCCAGATGGTGGTGCACCGTAAGATCCTTTGTATCCGTGTGGTCCATCGCATGCAGTGAGGCCCCAAGAGTTTGGACCAAACGTCTTGAACTTGTCACTATTATCGATGCAAAATTGCCTGTTTGTCTTCGTTGCAATAACAGAATTCTGCCACCAGTTAACCCCTTCCCTATCTACCTTGTTTCTTAGGTCAAACCATGCGTGAGAATACTGGTATGTAAAGAGAGAGCCTGTCCATGTGTATATGAAAGGTGGGTAATTACCGTAAGTGCCAACTAATCTTTTGAAACTGTAAAACACTTCGGGGTCCACTGGAAAAGTTGGTGATGCTGCCGCGAGAAAGTACATCATGAATTGCTCTGCATACATACTCCAAGCACCGAAAAAGCCCTTTTCTGGTGTATATCCCATGTAGAACTGTCTTGTTTCTTTATTTAGATACCATTGCCAATTTACCCTTCCATATATTTCCTCTGCCTTTTCTTTTAACTCACCGCCAAAATACTCACCTGCGCATATGACACCATTCAGTGCAATCGCTGTGTCGATGATCGATACCTCGCAATTTCTAACTCTCTTTGCCGTTGCCATGTCCAAAAAATGAAAGAAGAAGCCATTTATATTCTGAGCGCGGGTGAGTAAAGTATCGACAGTTCCAAGTGCTCTGTTGTAGGCTTCTTGTCTGCTAACCCATCCCCTCTCTGCACCGATTACGATTGCACTGAGGCCAAAACCTACAGAAGCAATGCTTGCCACATTTGGATTGTTGGGTGCCCTATCTCTTATCAACCCATATCCATCGCTTCCTTCTCTCGCATTTGCCTCTTGCCAAAAGAAATCGAAGCATGCCTTGCTTTCCAATTCAAGTACTTCTTCATCACTCTTGTCATGAATATCAACCATCACTTTCCATCACCCCTAAATTCTCATCATTATGCCACTATATATGAATACTATAGATGAATTTTCAAATCTCATAACTTCTTTTGAAATTCGAGAGTAACACTCTCTCCCACTTTATGCGTTACTTTGATGAAGTAAGTATCATCATACAATGTAATTTGTACACTATCATTATTCACTGGTACATAAGTCTTGGTGTGGAGCACAACCGTTGCTTCTTCTCCAGTCATCATCTTGAGGAATAAGCTCATTGACCTTCCATCTTCTTGAACGTCGTAAATTTCCGTAGTGCTATAAACGATATGAATATCATCGTTCAACTTGCAATTCACAGGAAGCATGACACCCGTTCTTGCTGGGATTGTGAGCTTCTGACCATCGAACAGCTGTTCCCCATTGTATAGAATGGTACTTGTTCTATCGATCTCATCGTAGTTGTTTATAAAGATGAACTTGGTCGCTTTGTCACTTCTGATAGCAACAGACAGATTATCATCGTCGAGTGAGACAATTGGTTCTATACCTATTTTCCTTGCAAGTGCCTTTATAACTTCAAGTTCGTAGTTGAACTCGTGTACCATGCCTATACCCAAAAACATGAACTTGCCCAGACCACGTTCGATGATGAATCCTGCGTACTCCCTTTGTCCGTTTGAATCTTTCCATGCAATGGGTTCACCAATTTTCTTGTGAATAATGACTCTCTTATTGACAAAAACATCGTCGATATCGAGGATATCAACATTTTGCCAACCATGTTTTTCATCAAACTCTTCTATCCCAAACGCATCGGCCAAGATTCTACACTGCTCTCCACTCAACGTCATCTGCGGTATAGTTGGGAAGAGTACCAACGTTCCACCATCTTCAACATACTTGAGCAATTTCTTCTGGACTCTCTCATCCATCCATCTTGTAGAAAATGTCCATAGTGTTGGTACCTTTGTTACGTCTATAGTCTCTTCTTTGAGTATGTCTATCGCATCATACGGGATATTCGCTACAGTTAGGAGTCTCAATATACCGTCGTAGGAGAAATTGTCTCGCTCAGATATCATCTCTCCAAGAGTTTCTCTCGTATTCCCCCTCTGCACATCCGTCATGTAATAGTCCGGGTAAAAGGCGATGTGTGTCTTTATCTCTTTTTTTGCACGCAATAACTGATCATTGAACAACTTCAGCATCTTTCCCAAGTGCATTATCTTGAAATAGTGTGGTCGCAAATTTCCATCAAAGTCTACTGGCGCTTGCCAATCGTGCCTTCTTCCGAAAAGGCCTATACCTTCGTAATTTTCACCACTTGTAAACATGTAGTAGTTTATCGCATTCATCCCATTCGCTATGCACGTTCTCGTACTTAAATCCACGTCATTTGGACTTATACGTGGCTTGTCAGTGGACCTGCCAGATTGAAACTCTACAGAGAAGATCGGTTGCTTCGCATTGGAAATTGCAGCTGTAAATGCACAACTGAGGAAGAGGTCATGGTAGGAATCGTAAGTCACATGCCCGGGGTAGAAATCTCCAGAGACAATCATATCTTCTATCTGTGCCGCATTGTAAAGTTGTGAGAGTCCTATTGGGTATTCCATTCCTCTACTGCTCAACCAAAAGTTTTTGAATCCATGAACGTTTGTGATGAATGGTACATCGATACCGGATTCTTGAGCGTACATTTTCAGCGTTAAGATATATTTCTTGATGTACTCTCTAAAGAACATTCCCCAGTCGTAATGGAATCTAAGTGCGCCATTTTGGCTCTTTTCTTGTACAAAGTCTCTTAGAAATTCTTCGATTTTATCGTATTGCGTTCCATAGTATTCTTCGATAGCTTCCAGCGAGCCGTATTTTTCGATCAGATAATCCGCAAAACTCTTGAGCATACTGTCACTGTAATCTGGTGTGTTTGTAACCCAGTGGAACATGCCGACTTCATTGCATAGCTGATACATGATGATGCTCTTTCCACGTGTTATCTGATGCCGTGCAATTACATCATTTACAGCATCGTACCAAGTTCTCACTTTTTCAAGAAATGTGGGATGCAGATATGTAATTACCTCAGATGGGTGATTCTTTCCGTTTTTGTCTCTGCCTATAACTTGCGGGTAATTCTCCAAAAGCCAAGATGGGATACCGGAATTCACTGTTTCGGCCATAACATATGGTCCCGGTCTTACTATACAATACAAGCCGATTTCATCTACCAGTTCCAAAAAGCCCTCAAGGTCTTTCTCCTCCCTTGTCTTTCCATGGAGGTCTATCACTCCTTCATCACTTTCATGCCATATCCAAGGTATGTAAGTACTAACAACGTTGCAACCTGCGTCCTTAATCTTCTGCAATTGCTCTCGCCATCGGTTGCGCGGGCATCGGAAATAATGAAACTCACCTCCAAATACAAAGGTTGGTTTACCGTTCATAACGAAAGACTTGCCTTCAAAACCAAAAGTACTACCCATCTTCCCAATACCACCTTTCCATACACATCGTATATACTATATACAAATATACACACATACACACGTTTTACGCATTATCCTAACGAATAGATTTTCACCATACGGAGTGTATTGAAACGTTTCGATTCACTAATTAAAATGATACTACTCCAATTTGTTTTCTGAGTCAACAATGAAGAATAGTTGAATTTTGGAAATATCAGCGGAAGCATATACGCTTTTGTGCAAGGACTGAGGAAACTTCTATATCTTGAGCATTTTTGATGCTTGCAACGATAGTTGCAGGGAGTTAACACGTTCAATTTTATCGAATATAGACCATTCTTCCAAATTCTCAATTATCTTCAGATATTCTGCAGATTGCGGCACTTTATACTTTCTCTAAAAGTGATATAATCGAAGTGGTAACATGTGATAGATGTATTGAGATATCGTTAAAGACGATAAAATTTGATAATGATTGATAAATATGCAAGATCAGGAAAATACAAAAGACATGTGAGGGATCGAAGATGGGTAAGCTTTCTATGTTTACTGATACGACGTTTCGTGATGGTCACCAATCGTTGATAGCAACGCGTATGAGCACCGAAGATATATTGGGAATCATAGAAAAGGTAGATGAGCTTGGATTCCAGGCATTTGAGGTCTGGGGCGGTGCTACTTTCGATGTCTGTGTGAGGTTTTTGAACGAAGACCCTTGGGAAAGAATCAGGCTTATCAGTAAGAAGTTGAAGAATGGTAAGGCTCAGATGCTTTTGAGAGGACAAAATATCGTTGCGTACAGGCACTATGCTGACGATGTTGTGGAACTATTTGTGAGAAAGGCTGTGGAGAATGGTGTTAAGGTCATAAGAATATTCGATGCGTTGAACGATGTGAGGAACCTCGAAAAGAGTATTGAAGCAGCATTATCTTGCGGTGCGCAAGTCCAGGGTGCAATATCATATACTACAAGTCCAGTACATACGATAGAATATTATGTAGACTATGCACAGCAACTTATGGACAGAGGCATTCACTCACTGTGCATCAAAGACATGGCGGGTCTGTTGACACCTAAAGCCGCAGGCGACCTTGTGAGTGAGCTGAAAAAGAGATTTTCCATACCAATCGAGGTGCACTCTCACGCAACAGCAGGCCTTGGCGAGTTGGCATATCTAACGGCATTTTTGGCAGGTGCTGATGTAATCGATACGGCATTTTCGCCTTTTGGTATGACAACGAGTCAGCCAGCATTTGAGTCGTTCTATTATGCGTTAAGTGAGTACAAAGAACTTCCACCCATAGATTGGAAGACCGTTGATGAGATAGTAAAATATTTGTGGGATGTGAGGAAAAAGTATGAAAAGTACGATGTAAAGATGTACAGCATAGACCACAGAATCATCACATCGCAAGTGCCTGGCGGCATGTATTCGAATCTTGTGAGCCAGTTGTCAGAACAGAAGATGCAAAACAAGATGGGCGAGGTGCTTGCAGAAATCCCAAAAGTGAGAAAAGACTTGGGGTATCCCCCACTCGTCACACCAACAAGCCAGATAGTGGGCGTCCAAGCTGTGCTTAACGTGATCACCGGTGAGAGGTACGCAAAGGTGACAAAAGAAGTAAGGGACTACGTGAAGGGTTTGTACGGCAGGCCACCTGCTCCAATCAATGAAGAACTTGTCAAAAAGATACTTGGCGATGAAAAACCGATAGATGGCAGACCTGCCGATTACATAGAACCTGAACTACCAAAACGAAGGGCTGAAATAGGGCTGCTTGCAGAGACTGATGAAGACCTTTTGATATACACAATATTGGGCGAAGTAGGTAAGCAGTATCTTAAGAGGAGATACGAAGAAAAGCTCCACGTTGACTGGAGTTTGGTGGAGACATTTGAAGGAGGATATCCTGTTTGATAGTAGGAATAGGTAATGATATAGTTGACATATCACGAATAGATTTGAGACTTGAAAAAAGAGTGCTAACGCCCTTTGAACGTGAGAATAGGATTAAGATAGATGCACAGTACGTTGCAGGTAGGTTTGCACTAAAGGAAAGTTATTTCAAGGCAGTGGGAACTGGTATAGATGGAAATTCTTTCCAAGACCTCTCATTTTTGAATAGAAGTAATGGTAGTTTGTACTGCAAAATCCACAAGATTGGAAGATACAAGATTGAACCGTTCAATTTTCTTCACTGTGCACTTTCCCACGACAAGTTTGCGATGGCAACAACAGTTGTTGAAAGGGAAAGAGGAGAAGTGTACGTTGGCATCGGTACAAATTTGGGAAATAGGGAAGAGAACATCAAAATAGCACTTGAGATGATAGAAGGCTTTGCACAAGTATTGAACGTGTCCAGTATCTACGAAACAAGACCTTACGGAAAGACGGACCAACCAGATTTTCTCAATTGCGTCATCGAGATAGATACGATGCTCGCTCCAGAAGAGCTTCTTGATAGACTGCTCGATGTGGAAACTAAAATGGGTAGGATAAGAACGGAGCGTTGGGGACCGCGGGTTATAGACTTGGACGTACTCTTCTATGGAAATTTGATCGTAGAAAATGAGCGGTTGATCTTGCCACATTATGATTTTGAAAATAGGATGTTCTTTGTCCAGCCGATGTGTGATTTGAATAAAAATTTCGTTCATCCTCTATCTCAAAGGACTATGGTCGATATCTTCAAATCGTTGAGCCAAGGTCTTCAATAAATGAGTTCAAAAGGGTTTTCAAAAGTGGGGGGAAGAATATGGAAGGGCGCATAAACGAAACAGACATCGTAAAGTTGGAGGAAGAAATAGACCAGGCAATAGAGGTTGAAGACTTTCAGAAGCTCAACGAATTGTTGGATGCAAGGGAAAGGCTCCTTCCCACGTTGTCGGTTGAGATGCTCAAGGATATACAAAAGCGTGACCAACAAAGAAAAGAGGCCTTGGAACTCAAGATGAAAGAATTCAAAGAATCCGCAGAGCAGATGGAAAACGGAAAAAAGTACATGAATACATACATTCAAAACGAAGATAAAGGCAACATCATCAACAGACTTGGGTAAGAATATTCGGTAAGAATATTGGGTAAGAATAAGGGAATATACGTGCAGATTGCTTGAGTTAAAATAAAAGAAATTACACATGAACATACACGATGGTTGCAGGGGGGAATGACACAATGGATGAGAGATTCAACCAAGCAAGGCAAAAGTACGAACAAGCGGTAGAAAAGGCCATTTCCAAATTTCCAGAAAGGAAGCAGAAATTCACATCAACGTCTAATTACGAGATAAAGAGAGTTTACACACCAGAAGATGTTGAAAATATAGACTATGTAAACGACATCGGGTTTCCTGGTGACTATCCTTACACACGCGGTGTACAACCAACGATGTACCGAGCAAGGCACTGGACGATGAGACAGTACGCGGGTTTTGGTACAGCGGAAGAATCGAACAAGAGATATAAATACCTACTTGAACAAGGTCAAACCGGGCTTTCTGTTGCATTCGATTTGCCAACACAGATTGGCTATGATTCAGATGATCCAATGTCGGAAGGCGAGGTTGGAAGGGTTGGCGTCGCGATAAGTTCTTTGGAAGATATGGAAATACTTTTTGACGGTATACCCCTCGATAGAGTCAGTACATCAATGACGATAAATAGCACTGCGATGATATTACTTTCTATGTACATCGCTGTTGCGGAGAAACAAGGTGTAGCGCAAGATAAGCTTGATGGTACGATACAAAATGACATACTCAAAGAATACATTGCACGTGGAACGTACATATATCCTCCCGAACCATCGATGAGACTCATCACAAATATATTCGACTATTGTTCAAAAAACATGCCAAAATGGAATCCAATAAGCATCAGTGGTTATCATATAAGGGAAGCAGGGTCAAGTGCAGCACAGGAAGTGGCATTCACGTTAGCCGATGGTATTGCATACGTTGAAAGCGCCATGAAGGCCGGATTAGATCCGAATATTTTCGGTAAAAGACTTTCGTTCTTCTTTGCAGCACACAACAATTTCTTGGAAGAGATCGCAAAATTCAGAGCTGCAAGACGACTATGGGCAAAAATCATGAAGAATAGATTCAACATCACGAACGCTGAAGCCATGAAGTTGAGATTCCACACTCAAACTGGTGGTTCAACTTTAACCGCGCAACAACCATTGAACAACATAATAAGAGTCACGATACAAGCGTTGGCCGCAGTACTCGGTGGTACGCAATCGCTCCATACAAACAGTTACGACGAGGCACTTGGGCTTCCAACGGAAGAATCTGTGAGGATAGCGCTCAAGACGCAGCAAGTCATAGCATACGAATCTGGCGTGGCCGATACGATCGATCCGCTCGCAGGTTCTTACGCAATAGAGGCAATGACAAACGAAATAGAAAAGAAGGCAATGGAATACATAGAGAAGATAGACCAAATGGGTGGGATGATAAAGGCAATCGAGACAGGATATGTGCAAAAAGAAATTCACGAAAGTGCCTACAAGCAGCAACTTGCCATCGACAAAGGCGAAGAAGTGATCGTTGGAGTAAACAAATTCCAGGTGGAGGAAGACGTGAAGAAACGTGAGATACTGAAAGTAGATCCGGAACTGGAAAAGAAACAAGTGGAGAGGCTCAAGAAACTGAAAGGACGAAGAGATAACGAAAAGGTGAGGAAATCCCTGCAGAAGATAAAAGAAGTAGCCTCAAGTCAGGAAAATCTCTTCCCATACGTGTTGGAAGCTGTGAAGATGTACGCTACGGTTGGAGAGATTAGTAACGCATTGAGAGATGTGTTCGGCGAATACACGGAGACTGTGATCATTTGATCTCTGTTATTTGGAAAACCATTGAAATGATGCAAAGTTAATGCACATGAGCGTTTAAAAGTAATTATCAAAAAGTAAAGGGAGGTTGATTTATATGGAAAAAGGTACATGGGAAATCAAAAAGGGATTTGCAGAGATGTTCAAAGGTGGCGTTATCATGGATGTCACAACAGCAGAGCAGGCAAAGGTAGCAGAAGAAGCAGGTGCAGTTGCTGTTATGGCACTTGAAAGGGTGCCAGCAGATATACGAAAAGCTGGTGGAGTGGCAAGAATGGCAAGCATATCGAAAATAAAAGAAATAATGCAAGCTGTATCTATACCAGTTATGGCAAAAGTCAGAATAGGTCACATCGCGGAGGCAAGGATCCTCGAGGCACTTGGTGTTGATTACATAGATGAGTCCGAAGTGTTGACACCCGCAGATGACAAATTTCACATCAACAAACACGAATTCACTGTACCATTCGTTTGTGGTGCGAGAAATCTTGGAGAGGCACTCAGAAGAATCTCGGAAGGCGCAGCAATGATAAGGACAAAGGGCGAGGCTGGCACAGGTAACATCGTGGAAGCTGTAAAACACATGAGGACCGTCATGGCGGAAGTCAGAAAAGTCCAGAATTTGCCATACGAAGAGATCGTATCTTATGCAAAAGAGATAGGAGCACCGGTTGAATTGGTACAACAAGTAAAAGACCTCGGAAGATTACCAGTTGTTAACTTCGCAGCAGGTGGTGTTGCAACACCGGCAGATGCAGCACTCATGATGATGCTCGGTGCAGACGGTGTATTCGTAGGCAGTGGCATATTCAAGTCGAAAGACCCCGCAAAGATGGCAAAATCGATCGTTATGTCAGTAACATATTGGAACGATCCTGAAATGCTCTTGAAGATTTCAGAAGACATAGGAGAACCGATGGAAGGATTGGAAATAGACACGTTGGAAGTCAAGCTGCAGGAAAGAGGTTGGTAACGAATGGTCATAGGTGTTTCGGGAGTGCAAGGAGATTTTAGAGAACACAAATGGATGATTGAAAGGCTTGGCATAGAAACAATGGTAGTCAAAACATCGGAAGATTTGGACAAAGTCGATGGTCTCATCATCCCCGGTGGCGAGTCTACCACGATGATACGCATAATGAAGATGACGGGCTTGTTTGAAAAGCTTAGAGAGAAGGTCAAAACTGGATTTCCAGTGTACGGTACTTGCGCAGGGCTCATTGTTTTGGCAAAGGAAATAGAAAATTACACACAAGAATCGTTGGGAGTAATAGACATCAAAGTTATGAGAAATGCGTATGGAAGACAAGTCGATAGCTTCGATGAGATGATCGAAATCAAGGGATTCGACAAACCCTTCAAGGCAGTCTTCATAAGAGCGCCGCGTATAGATAGCTACGGGCCAGATGTTGAAGTGTTAGCGTTCTTGGACAAATTCCCAGTCATGTGCAGGCAAGGGAACGTGTTAGTCACATCTTTTCATCCAGAACTGACAGATGATGCCAGAGTTCACGAATATTTTGCAAATATGGTCAAAGAGTACAAAATGCACCAAGAAATGCCAAAAGCAAATGCATAAGTACCGCGGAAAATTAAAGACAACATACAACTTCAAATCAGGGTCACCTCAAGGTGACCCTGATTTTGTTTATTACCGCTTTTTTGATATAATTTTGCAAAGAAATGGATGCATCGTATTTGAGAGAAGGCATGTTCCTCCCACGATTGAAGTTATGAGTATCCGCAGCCAACTTTTACGAATGCTCGAGGCTTTGAAACCATTCTACAGATATTTGCAGAAATTGGACTAATTTTATCCATTTTACATTTTTGACAAGCATTATGCCTTTTTGATAGAATATGGACAATGTGATATTGTGGACAAACTTTGTCCATTTTGTTCACACTACAGCAAGTAGATTTGCGAGATGTGTTTAAAAATGGTCTCAAAAGGAGGGGATTTGCATGAACTTTTCTGTCTTTATTGTGAGTTTTTTCACTTGGCTGTTGTTGACATGGTCGATCGATATTCAAGAGGTGATCATGGGCCTCATCGTATCGGTCGTGGTTTCGATGGTCTTTCGAAAGTACTACAACATAAGATTCGACGGAAAGTTCTTCGTCAGGCTCTTCAAATTTCTTTTCATTTACATCCCAGTTTTCATCTGGGAGATGGTAAAGGCAAATTTGGATGTAGCCTCTCGTGTGATTGCACCGGATATGAGATTGAAGCCAGGGTTTGTAAAGGTGAGGACGGAGATGAAGACAGACGTTGGCAAATTGATGTTGGCAAATTCGATCACGCTAACGCCAGGTACGATCACGTTCGATATCTCCGATGATGAGCTCTACGTTCACTGGATCGATGTGGCAGGAACGGATGAACAGTCTAAACATTTGTTCTACGGCAGGCTCGAACGTGTACTTAAGGGGGTGTTTGAATGAGTGGTTCGATGGTAATCGATCTGATCGTTTTCATCCTTTCAGGTCTTGGCATCTTTTTATCACTTCTTCGATTCCTTAAGGGCCCCTCTTCTTTTGAAAGGTTAGCTGCGGTCGATATGATGAATGTTATGTTTATCGGTATCATAACGTTACTTGCGTTCATGTCTAAGAACAATATGTACATGGACATTGCAATAATGTACGGGCTTTTGGCGTTCATAGAGACGATAGTATTCGCAAGGTACTTGGAGGGTAAGGCAAAGACAACCACGAAAAGGCAAGCAGAGGATTCACAAGCGAAGAGTGGTGAGGTCAAGTGAGTTGGCAGATGCTGAGAGAGATGGTTGGGTATTCACTCGTCGGAATCGGTGCTTTTTTCTATTTCTTGGCAGGTCTTGGACTCTTAAGAATGCCAGATATATACACGAAACTACAAGCTTCGACCAAAGCAACGACGCTTGGCACGTTCTCTATTGCTTTGGGTGTTGGTATTTTGGATTTCTCGTTCTTGGGAAAGGCCATTTTGTTGATCGCATTCGTCGCACTTACAAATCCCGTGGCAGCTTCTGTCATGCTGAGAGCGGCTTACAAGAATAAGGCCCCAGTATGTAAGGAGACGGTGATAGACGAATGTGGAACGATGGTCGATGGCAACGGTGGTGATGTAAAATGACGGACTTTTTCAAGTCGTTGATTGAAATGTTGAGAGATCCGGTAGGTGCAATGTCTGTTTTGGTTGGGGGTCTCATGATCATCTTTGCGCTCTTTGCCGTTGAATCTAAAAAGATAGTTGATTCACTAATAGCACTTTCTGCTATCAGTTTACTTTCGGTTCTTTTGTTTGTCGTTCTCAAAGCCCCCGATGTGGCAATCACAGAAGCAGCCGTGGGCTCTGGTCTTGCAACGGCTGTAATGCTCTTTGCACTGTGGCGAGTAGACTGGAAAGCAGATTCAGATAACCAGCAAATCAAGAAGAATAATAAACAATCAGACGAGGCAGGTGAGAAACGATGAGGAGAGTTTGGGCAATTTTGGTTGCCGGAGTCTTTTTGTACTTTCTCGTAGGACAATTCCTGCCGATAATTCCAACTTTCGGTAATGTGGACCTCTTTGCACGTGTGGCATTTGATATCATAAACAAATCGACAACAACGAATTACAATGCAGTGGAATTCAAAAAATCAAAAGACCTTGAGGATGGAAGTGCAAATGTTGTAACCTCTATCGTTGTTAACTACAGGTCTTTCGATACCTTGGGTGAGGTCTCCGTGTTGTTTTGTGCGGCAATTGGCGTTGGTATTCTGGCTTCGATGCTGAAGTCGAAAAAGAGGATAGAATTCGAAGAGCATAAGGTACTTAGGATATCCACCGGAATAGTTCTACCTTTGATTTTACTATTCGGTGCGTACATATTCATCCATGGTCATCTATCTCCCGGTGGGGGATTTCCAGGTGGTACAACGATTGCACTCGGTGTACTGCTGTTGATGCTATCGAACAATGAATTCAAAGTAACCAACGTGGCAAAGTATGTTGAACAGAGTGCTGGTGCAGGTTATGTTGTGATTGGTTTGATGGGTATGGCAATAGGTGGAGTGTTTTTAATGAACTTCTTACCAACCGGTGTTGTTGGAAATCTGTTCAGTGCTGGTGTTGTACCGATCGTTTACACGTTTATCGGTTTCAAAGTCGGTGCAGAGCTCTCCAACGTTATTTCTGATCTGAGGGAGGGATGAGTCATGTCGAACATTATCTATTATGTATCGTTCATAATCTTGGGAATTGGCATATATGGTATCGTATCTCAGAAGAACTTATTCAAGCAACTCATTTCTCTATCGATCATCGATACTGCAGTGAATATATTCATCGTTGCACTGGGATATGTCGAATGGGGAGAGGCACCGATATATTCTACGATAACGCCAGTTGCGAATTTTGTTGATCCATTACCTCAAGCACTCGTATTGACTGCTATCGTAATCGGTGTAGGTATTCTGGCACTAGGTTCTGTTTTGCTAGTGCACATAAATGAGAAATACGGCTCGTTGGACCCAGATGAGATACGCGATACAAGGGAAGTGGTAGAATGATCGCATTGCTCATAGCAGTTCCTTTGGTATTTGCATTTGCAAGTATTCCGCACGAACGACTGGGCAGGTATTTCTTGCCATTCGTTGCCATGTTCAATTTAGTTTGCTTGTTCTTCTTCATGCATCCGGAACAGATATTGGAAGTTGGAAAGTGGCCCGCTGCATATGGTATAGCACTCGTACTAGATAACGTGAGTTATCCTTTTCTAATCTTTGTGAATTTTCTGATACTCATGATGTCACTTTCTGCAACTTTGGAAAATAGATATGGAACTCTCTTGCTCGTTCTAACTGCTGCAGTCAATGGAATCATGCTAACTGGAGATTTCTTCAATTCTTTCGTCTTTTTGGAAATCATCTCGGTTATAGCATACATCGTAGCAGCACATAAAGACAACGCACTCGGTGCGTTCAAATACTTGATCTTCGGTGGTATCGGTGGAACGATGTATCTACTCGGGGCCGTGTCTGTGTACGTAAAATCAGGTACACTCAACATGGCATATGCATCTTTCATAACGGATCCTATGGTTGTTCCAACAATATGCATATTTTTCTTGATCACATTCTTAGTTGAACTCAAAGTGTTACCTCTCGGTCTCTGGGCACCAGATGTCTATTCGAACGGCTCGTCTGTTACACCTATTGCGTTGGGAAGCATCGTAACTGTGAGTTTGGTCTATCTATTCTCAAGGATATTCCTAAACATATTCGACCTACCGAATCCACAATTAGTCGGTATATTGGCCATGGTTTCGATCATATTTTCCGAGCTCGGCGCACTGAAGCAGAAAGGTCTCGGTAGAGCATTGTCTTTTGCCACAATTTCAGGTGTCAGTACGGTTGTTGCCGCACTGAGCATGCGAGAATCTGAGATTACTTCGGCTGCTTATTTCTATCTCTTCAACGATGTTGTTTCAAAGTTCATACTCTTCACACTCTTTGCATACCTTGGTGAGCGTGGATTCAAGTCAAATAAGACGGCGGGGATAGCGTTCACGTTTGCATCGCTATCGGTTGTAGGATTTCCAATGTTTGCAGGATTTTGGGCAAAGTACTACTTGCTCAAGGCACTATTCCAAGTAAATTCTTACGCATTGCCGGCCATAATACTGATTGCAGCGGTGATAGAGGCAGGTTATTTGATCAAGTGGAATGTGGAGCTCTGGTATAAAGAAGAAGATAGAGAAAAAGATAGAGAAGATGTTGAAGCTGAAAAGGCTGAAGGAGTAGAAGAAGTAGAGGAAGTGGAGGACTTCGTACCTTTTGGTGCACAGGTTGTCACGTTGCTTCTTGCATTGACGTTAGTAGTCGTTGGGTTCATGCCTGGTTTGATACATGACCAGACGATGAGCATAGCAAACCACGTGCTAGACTTCAGACCGTATTTGGATCTCATACTGAAGGGAGGTATGTGATCATGCAAAGTCTCTTACTCTACCTTGCAATTGGTGCACTTGTCGGTTATTTTTTGTCCATGATTAACAAACGTTTAGGTCCCATAGTGCTGCTCGCACTTTCTTTGTACGGTTTATTCACTCTGTGGAACATGCCGATAGGAAGTGTGGAAGACCTATTTGGATTTGAAGATATATTGCAATTCACGGCACTTTCAAAATATTTCTCGATAATAACGTTGATCGTCTTTTCTTGTTATGCGTTCTTCAACATTGTTTGGATTTCAAAGGCAAAGAGGCCTTATGCGTTCAGTGCACTTTCGATACTCACACTCTTTGGTACGTTGGGTGTGTTCCTTACACCGCATTTGATAGCACTCTACATATTCTGGGAGGTTGCGGTCGTTGCATCGCTCTTTATCGTACCGATGGGTAAAGAGGAATCTAAGAAGGCTACGATTTGGTACATCGTCATCAGTTCGATAGGTAGTTACATGTTTTTGTACGGTACATTCCTACTGTATTCCAAATTTGGCACGTTTAATCTATTTGAGATATCTGGGGACATCGCTTCCGAAGGTACAGGCTTCAAATGGCTCGTGTCACTCCTTTTACTTGGCGCAGGTGTTGCAAAGAGTGGTATCTTTCCACTCCACGTATGGCTCAGAAATGTGCACGGTAATGCGCCTGATACGTTCAGTGCCGTTCTGTCCGGCCAACTGGTGAAGATGGGCTCGTACATCATCGCTTTGTTCCTCGGCGCATTTCCAATAGCTACCATGTTTAGTCAATTCTACGCTGGCGTCAACATATTCTCGTACGTACTGATCTGGCTTGGTAACATATCGATATTGATTGGTACATTCATGGCGATAAAACAAAATGATATGAAGATGCTCATGGCATATTCCACAGTGGCCAACGGTGGATACATACTCATAGGTTTAGCGTTGCTTGATCAAGTGGGATTTGCAGGTGGACTATTCCACGTGATAAATCATGCACTCGCAGCCACGATGATCTTTTTGTCATTTGCTGCAGTTGTGTACAGAACCGGTACGACGAAGATAGATGAGATGGGCGGATTGATATTCAAAATGCCGGTCACATTCGTCACTTACCTCGTTGGTATCATATCAATAGCCGGTATTCCACCGACGAGTGGATTTGTTTCGAAGTGGATGATATTCCAGTCACTCATTTCCAAAGGTATGTTCGTCACAGCGATGTTTACATTCGTTGGTAGTATAGGTTCGTTCTTGTACGTCTTTAGACCGCTTGCAGGTGTCTTTCTTGGACAGCTGAAAAGGAAGGATAAAGATGTCAAAGAGGCACCTATGATCATGCTCTTACCGATGATTATCTTAGTTGCATTGACGATATTGTGGGGAGTTTTCCCACAACAAGTGTTAGTTTGGGTGACCGATGTGCAAAGACAATTTGGAATGGAACCATTCAAATTTGACGGTACGGTGCTCTATTCAAACTTGGGGCATTGGGATAGCTGGACCGTCTTTGTGATGTTCATGGTAGGCTTCATCATCGCCGCGGTTATATACATACTCATGCCAAAGGGTAAGAAGATACCTTTGGATGATCAATACACATCCGGCGAGTTCTTGCATAACTTTGACCTTTACCATTATGCAACGAAATACTATGCATTCTTGGAAAGAGAATACGAAGGTCATCCCTCGTTCGAAGATTGGTACACATCGATTGTAAACGTACTGAAGGCCATTGGAAAGGGCGTGGATTATTTGGTACGTAGGACTGCGTCTGCATACACTTTCTGGATGGCGCTCGTTTTGGCATTACTCCTGTGGGTGAGGTGGTAATATGACGGTGCTAAAGGTTGCAGGTATATTTCTGACGGCATTCTTCTTTGGATTGACATTTGAAGGGATAGGTAGAAAGATAACGGCGCGCGTTCAGAGAAGATATGGGCCACGATGGTATCAGAATTTTATTGACCTTTTCAAGACGTTATCGAAGCACGGTTACACGCATGGGTGGATATTCGATTTTGGTGTAATCATGGCACTCGGAGGAATTATCGCATCGCTTGGCTTTGTACCTGTAGGTGGCATAGTTGCATTCCCCGGTATGGACAACTTCTTCGTCATAGTCTATCTGTTCACGATAGGCTCGCTTGGTATGGCGATGGGAATGGTCGGTACGGGCAATCCTTGGGCATCCATAGGGGTTGCAAGGGCGTTGACGTTGATGCTTGGCTACGAAGTTCCTTACATGATTTCAATCGGCTCGATGCTTTACTTTTACAGAACTTCAAGCATATCTGCAATCATGTCTGCACAAGGTGGAGATTGGAATTTGTTTAAATTTCCGATAGGTGCACTCGTTGCACTTATATCACTCCAAGGTATGCTCGGCAAAGAACCGTTTGAAGCGCCTATCGCTCCTGCCGAGATCGCTTCTGGACCTATGGTTGAACTGTCCGCAAAGTACATGGGGCTTCTGATGTTAATGAACACGTTCATGGAGTTCGCTGAAATTAGTCTTTTCGTTGATCTTTTCCTTGGTGGAGGGACGTACTTCGTCTTCTTGCTGAAATATCTCGTCGTATGGGTCTTAGTCGTTTTGATCTCTTCCGTACTACCGAGGTTCAGAATAGAACAAGCGGTTTATTTCTATTGGACGGTACCTATCATCCTGGCATTTGTCCAAGTCTTTATGACCGTCAATGGCTTTGTGTTTTGAGAAAGTGAGGAATTGAGAAATGAGTAGTGCAAGAACTTACGGAGGTGAAATGGATGGATAAGATAGAGAAGATAGATGAAAGAGGAGTTTGGGAGAAGATAGCGGATCAGTTGAGGAGTAGGTCGATGTGGATGTTGCACTATTGTACAGGATGCGGTGCTGTGGAACTTCCTCCATCAATGACGTCGAGGTTTGATATGGAAAGGCTCGGCATGGGTCCGATGGCAACACCACGTCAAGCAGATTTGTTCCTCGTAACCGGATATCTGAGTACAAAGACACTACGTAGGGTGATATACACCTACGAGAAGATGGCTGATCCAAAGTATGTCATTGGCTTTGGTTCTTGTACGATAAACGGTGGTATCTACTACGATTCATACTCAACGATCAATAGATTGGACCAATACCTTCCTGTGGATCTCTACATCGCAGGGTGCATGCCACGTCCAGAGGCGATATTGAATGCGTTCACGAAATTGATGGATATGATCAGAAAAGGCGAGGCAGACGGTTGGAAACGCTATAACGAGAATTACGAATGGTACAAGCAAAACCAACTGCGCAGCCTTGGAGAGGTGGTTGTGTATGATGAATTCCATGAATGATGCGAGTGTAAGTCAGGAGCTTCAAAAAGTATTTGAAGAATTGAAATCGATGTTTGGCAGTTGTGAGGCAGTTCACATAGATGCCAGACAGTACAAGCTCATCGTTCCGTCTGACAAGACGCTTGGTATGCTAACTTATCTCAAGAGTATTGGATATTCGCACCTTTCTATAATTACATGTGTTGACTGGATAGACGAAAAGAAGTTTGAACTTGTCTACATACTCTTCAACTGGTCGAATGGAGCTACGTTCTTGGTTTCTACGTTCATAGATAGAGACAGACCTGTTTTTTACACGGTCAAAGACATGTGGCCAACTGCAGAGTACTACGAACGAGATGTCCACGAATTTTTCGGGGTAGAATTTGAGGGAAATGAGAATTGCAAAAAGCCCCT
This sequence comes from Fervidobacterium sp. UBA5837, assembly GCA_002432805.1. Taxonomy (GTDB): domain Bacteria; phylum Thermotogota; class Thermotogae; order Thermotogales; family Fervidobacteriaceae; genus Fervidobacterium. Next base: position 260,083 of record DJGV01000016.1, read on the forward strand.
CATGTTGGAACTATGGGATGATTTACCACCGCTTAGGAAGGATTTCGATCCATTGCAATATTCCAAGGAGCACTTCCCAGATAGAACGTATGAAAAAGACCCAATCCATGAAGCAAGGATCATCCGTGGAGATATAGAGGGAGATATAGAAGGTGGTGAGATAGATGGGTGAGATGAAACTGTTCTTCGGACCAAATCACCCAGGGTTACACGGTAATTTCAGTGTCCACATGTACGTAGAAGGTGATACGGTTATTAGGGCAAGGCCAGTACCAGGATTTTTGCACAGAGGATTTGAAAAACTCATGGAGAGAAGGCTTTGGTATCAGAATCTTGCATTAATTCCAAGGATATGTGTTCAGGAACCAGATATAAATGAGGCATGCTATGCGATGGCGATCGAGAAGATTGCGAAAGTGGATGTACCGGAGCGTGCGCAGTGGATTAGAATGATAGTACTCGAACTTGCGAGGATTGCCAACCATATGTGGGCATTCGGTGGTGTTGGCGGTCCAACTGGCATGTACACGAGTATGTATTGGTCCGTCTCAGATCGTGATAAAGTGCTCGATTTGTTCGAGGAGTTATCCGGCGCAAGGATATACCACATGTACATCATACCGGGTGGTGTGAGGAAAGACTTTCCACCCCATTTCGAAGAAAAACTCGTGAAATTGCTCGATTACATAGAAGGAAGATTACCAGAGTACGAGACATTCGTTTTGAAAAACAGAATTTTGCACACAAGGCTTCGTGGTATAGCGACGATAGATACGGAAACGTGCTTGAAGATAGGTGTAACGGGAATAGGTTTGAGAGCAACCGGCGTACCTTACGACATCAGAAAGATAGCACCTTATCTCTTCTACGATAGGGTCGAATTCGATGTGCCCACCGCGACGGAAGGTGACGCACTTGCAAGGATCAGCTTGAAACCACAAGAAATCAGACAGAGCATCAGAATCATCCGTCAAGCACTCGAGTATATGCCTTCTGGTCCGGTAAATACCAAGATAGCAGATGGTAACGGTCTGCGCATAAGAGTACCGAAAGGCATGGCGTATGCAAAGGTAGAATCGACACGTGGTGAGTACGGTTATTTAGTTGTTTCTGACGGTGAAGAGAAACCTTACAGAGTTGCTGTAAGAGGTGCTTCTTATCCACAGGGTTTGTACGGTGTAGAGCATCTCATGCCGGGTACAAGGATAGACGATGTCCCCATATGGCTCGATACGATGGGTGTCTGTGCACCGGAGATAGATAGGTGAGGGGGGTGCAGTCGATGAGCGAGAAAAATGAAAGGAATGAAAGGAATGAAAAGAACGAAACAAAAACACTTCAAAAAAGTTTCTTTGCACCACTCCTTGGATGGAAGGCACTCTTCGAAAAGCCAGTGACGATAAGGGTGCCAAAAGAAAAGCGAGAGGCAGCACCAAGGTACAGGGGATTTCACATAAACGATTGGGAAAAGTGCATCGGTTGTGGTACATGCTCTCGAATCTGTCCAACTGATGCAATAACGATGGTCGAAGTGCCCGATATGAAGCAAGAATACGGAATGAAACCGCAACGTCCAACGATAGACTATGGTAGATGCAGCTTCTGTGGCATGTGTGTTGATATATGCACAACGGGATCTTTGCAGATGACCCGAGAGTACATCTTCTTTTCGCATGATGCAAACGACTTCTATTATGCACCCACTGAAAGGGGACTTCTAGACAAAGAACCTTCAGAGATAAAGGTTGGATGGACGAGAGATGAGAGTAGTGAGTTATTGGATCTCGATAGAATCTTACCAGATGCAATGGAATCGTCTGAAAGAATAGACTCGTTTGTAGAATTTGTCAAAGCATACAGCAAAGAGCAGGCAGTAGCAGAGGCTGCAAGGTGTGTTGAATGTGGTATATGCGTGGATCGATGCCCACAGCATATGAGAATTCCAGAATACATAAAGTCAATATGGAAAGATGATTTGAAAGATGCGTTGAAATGGTTACTGAAAGGTGACGAAGAACAATCCAACCTTGGTGCAAATCCGCTATCAGGTGTCTGTGGAAGGGTTTGTACACATCGATGTGAGGAGGTCTGCACGATATCACATCGTGGTGAGGCAGTGGCCATCAGGTGGTTGAAGAGATACATAGTCGACAATGTACCGATCGAAGAATGGAATGATGCAGTCAGTTTTGATACATCAAAGACTGACAAGAAGGTTGCAATCGTGGGAAGCGGACCTGCAGGGCTTTCTGCCGGTTATTTTTTGGCATCGATGGGATACGATGTCAACGTGTATGAATCGATGAACAGGCCTGGTGGCGTAATGCGATACGGTATTCCAAAGTATAGGTTACCCGATGAAGCACTGGACAAAGATATTGCATTCATAGAGGCAATGGGTGTAAAGATTCTAACGGGTGTTGCAGTTGGAAGGGATATATCATTTGATGAACTCAAGAACAGGTACGATGCAATATTCATTTCGACCGGTCTCACGTTGGGTAGATCGACAAGAGTACCTGGTTCAGACCATCCGGATGTCGTTCAAGCACTTCCGTTGCTTAGAGAGATAAGAGATTATTTACGAGGCGAGGGACCAGAACCAAAGATCGCAAAGCGTGTAGTTGTGATCGGTGGAGGAAACGTTGCAATGGATATAGCAAGGAGCTTGGCAAGGTTGCAGAAGATGAAGTACGGGGAAGTGAATGTCACACTCACTTGCCTTGAAAGAACGTATGAAGAGATGCCAGCAGACCTTGAAGAGATAGAAGAAGCGATAGAAGAAGGTATTACGATCAATCCGGGATGGGGTCCAAAAGAGGTAATATTCTTCCCCGATGAAGATAAAATTAAAGGACTTAAGTGTGTGAAATGTGTTGAAGTTTTCGATGAAAACAAAAGATTCAATCCAAAGTACGATGAGTCGCAGGTTTCTTACTTCGATGGTGACATGATTATCGAAGCAATCGGGCAAGCACCCGATTATTCTTATTTACCCGAAGAATGGAAAGCCAAGATCCAGTTCGTAGGTCCACGTATCCTGACAAACAACTTGAGGCAAACACAAATTCCATGGCTCTTTGCCGGCGGTGACATCGTCAACGGGCCAGATATCATCCATGGTATTGCGGATGGTTACTGGGCTGCAAGAGGGATCGATGAATACCTCGATAGTAATGGCAATGTTGAAAAATGAAATGGGGGAGGTGATGCGCGCATGTACGATGTATTGAAGTTAGCTGAGAAATTTGAGATCGATGGGTATAAATTCTACACCGAAAGAAAAAAAGAGATCAAAAACAAAGCAGTTGCAGAGATCTTTGACCACCTTGCCATTATGGAAAAGGAACACACAGCATTTATAAGACGATTGATGGAAGATTTGGAAATGGGCAGGGAAATAAGCACACTTCCAGGCGAGATGGAAAATCCGTTCGCACAGAGGTACGAAGACCAAAAGTTGGACGCAACAACCCCCGAAGATGACTTAATGGACCTTTCGGTGCTCAGAATGGCATACCTGATCGAAAAAGATTTCGTAGAATTCTATGCAAGGGCAGCAAAACATGAGGAGAATCCAGAAGTCAGGAAAGTATTGAACCTATTGAGTACTTGGGAAGAAGGGCATAGAAAGCTCATAGAAAAGCAGATGGAAGCAATCATGGAAAGGAATAATCTTGACTTGGGATTTTATCCATTTTAATGTTTTGAAGAAAACAACTTGCTTAACTATAATTTAACGATGACATCTATCCGATGACATCTATTCAAAGAGGGTCCAAATAACAGGGCCCTCTTTGTTTTGCAGACTCTCACACGTCCAGATGTATGATTTTCCAAACATTCTGCGTTGGAATATGATTGTCAGTGAGTGTGTTTGTCAAGATTAATTATGGCACATATTCTTCGTAATAGGTGTATTACGATAGAAACATGCAAAAAGATGTTAATAGTACACATATTTACCTATAGTTTCATCTATAATTGATAAAAGCATCCAATACTGAATTTGGAAAAAATTAAAGATGTGTTATAGAATTCTGCAAATTCTATACGTACGTAACTTTTCATTTAATAGCATTTGATATAGTTGTTGTTAATAGTACTCGGAAAATGTTCCAGCGGGGTCCAAATTTCAGAATTTCGAAGGTTCTTCATTCTTCTAAGGGAGGGGTTGCTGTGAGAAAAGCTGTTTTGATAGTCTTGCTTTTGGTTTCAAGTGTGTTTGTGTTTTCTGCCATTAGGATAGGTGTATTTGAACCTCTTACTGGTGCATTTGCAGCTGGTGGACAACTTACACTGAAAGGCATAAGACTTGCAAACGAAATGTTCCCAACGGCTTTGAACCAGAAAATTGATCTCGTCGTCGTTGACAACAAGACAGACAAGGTGGAGGCTGCAAACGCTGTAACCCGTTTGATACAGGTATACAACGTTAGTGCGATCATCGGTAGTTATGGAAGCTCGTTAGCCATTCCAGGCAGTGAGGTTGCAAACAAGATGAAGGTACCGATGATGGGATGCTCACCGACAAACCCACTCGTCACACAAGGTAAAGAGTATGTGTTCAGAGTCTGTTTCATAGACCCATTCCAAGGAACAGTGATGGCAAAATTTGCCGTTGAGAACCTGAAAGCAAAGACAGCCTACATCGTTCAAGATATCTCTTCTGACTATTCGGTTGGACTTGCACATTATTTCAGAAATGCCTTCATAAGCCTTACCGGCGATTCAAAATCGGTTTTAGGCGTTGCATCTTACCAAGGTGGAGACCAAGATTTTACCGCTCAACTTACTCTTGCGAAATCGAAAAACCCAGATGTACTCTTCATCCCTGCAGGTTCTTATGGTGACGCTGCTCTGATCATGAAGCAGGCAAGAGAAATGGGAGTCAAGGCCACATTCCTCGGTGGAGATACGTGGGAAGTACCTGAAATTATCGATGTTGCAGGAGATGCAGCAGAAGGCGCATATTTCAGTACACACTTCGATGAAAAGGCAATGACAACCGAAATGACAAAGAAATTCATCGATGCCTACAAGAAAAAGTACAACGAAGATCCAAGCGCATTTGCCGCTCTTGGTTTCGATGCTTACCTAGTTATACTTGATGCAATAAACAGAGCAAAATCATGGAAACCTGCAGACATAAAAGAAGCACTTGCAGCAACAAAGAATTTCCAAGGTGCTACGGGCAGCATTACATTCGATGAAAACGGAGACGCAATAAAAGACGCAATAGTGAAAAAGATAGAAAAAGGTGCATTTCATTTCATTTCTATAGTAAAACCATGACCTCAAATCTTCCCACGTTGGAGAGGTGGACAATATGAGAAAACTTCTTTGTTTCGTAATGTTGCTAATGGGAATGTTAACCATATTTGCCGCTAGTGATATAGTAATAGGAATCACGCAACCATTGACGGGCAACTATGCAATGGGTGGTCAGCTGGGCATGAGAGGAATAGATATGGCATACGAAGAAGTTCCCACCGTGCTTGGAAGACCTATAAAACTTGTAAAACTCGATAACAAGAGCGATAAGATCGAATCTGCTAACGTTGTTACAAGGCTTATAGAACAATACAAGGCAGTTGCAATCATCGGTACATATTCAAGTGCACTCGGTATCCCTGGCGCAGAGATTGCAAATAAGAATAAGGTCGTATATATATCGCCATCTAATACAAATCCACTCGTTACAAAAGACAAACCTTTCGTCTATAGAGTCTGTTTCATAGACCCGTTTCAAGGCACCGTGATGGCAAAATTCGCTGTTCAAAATATGAAGGCCAAGACAGCAGCTGTCATTTACGATGTGTCAAATGACTACTCAGTCGGACTTGCGTACTATTTCAGAGACGCATTCGTGAAACTTACAGGTAACCCGAAATCGGTTGTCACTTACATCGCATATCAAGGCGGAGACCAAGACTTTACGGCACAATTAACAGCAGTAAAGAGGGCAAACCCTGATGTCATATTTGCACCAATTGGTATAGTCGGTGATGGAGCACTCATTGCAAAACAAGCAAGAGAGCTTGGCCTAAAACAACCTATACTCGGCGGTGATACTTGGGACCTACCACAACTCGTAGAGATAGGCGGAAGTGCAGTTGAGGGTGTGTACTACAGCACGATGTTCGATGTCAAGGCTGATCTATCCGATAAGACAAAACCATTCGTTGAAAAGTACAGAGCAAAATACAACGAAGATCCTGGATATCTCCCTGCACTCGCCTACGATGCTTACATGGTTCTCATCGATGCTATTAAGCGGGCAAACTCTGATAAGCCAGAAGATATAAGAAGGGCACTCATAACAACAGATTACATGGGTGTCTCCGGACGAATTAGATTTGACCAGAACAGAGATGCAATTAAGGATGCCGTCATAAAGACTGTGAGAAATGGAAAGTTCGAATTCGTGACCGTCATAAAGGGTGACTGATAGAAATAATAGATTATTAATCTTTTTAGCTCTTTGCGGGAATGGCCATGCGTCATTCCCGCATTTTAGAAGTTGCAGAGGCAGCATAGTTGTGCATTTTTTGAAATTTCTATTTGGGGGTGTTGGAATGGGCTGGAGTCTATTTATGCAACATTTGGTCAATGCTATCTCACTAGGATTCGTATTCGGACTTGTAGCAGTTGGGTATGCACTTGTGTACGGTGTCGTTAAGCTCGTTAACTTTGCTCACGGTGATGTCTTCATGATGGGTGCATACATGATGTTCTATGCATCTGTCCTCTTTGGATTTCCTTGGCTCGCCGCAGTCATATTTGGTATCGCTTTAACCGCACTTCTCGGCGTTGGCATAGAGAAGGTTGCTTACAGACCACTCAGAAAGTATCCAAGAATAAACTCCTTGGTCTCATCGATAGGCATGTCGTTTTTGCTCCAAAACTTTGCAGTTGTGGTTTTTGGCGGCATACAAAGGTCTTTTCCAGTCCCAGAAATGATGAAGAAAACCATAATTTTGGGTGAGGTAAGAATTCAGTCAGTTTCTATCTATACGATAATATTTTCAATTCTTGTGGTTCTTCTACTAACGTTTATACTTCAGAAAACAAGAATAGGCCTTGCAATGAGAATTCTGTCCACCGATTTTGAGACTGCAAGGCTCATGGGAATAAATGTTGATAGAACGATATCTTTCACATTTGCACTTGGTTCAGCACTTGCTGCTGTCAGTGCCGTCTTTTACGCACTAAGATATCCTCAGATTTTCCCATTCATGGGGCAGTATCCAGGTAGTAGGGCATTTATTGCTGCAGTTGTCGGTGGTATCGGAAGTATAAAGGGAGCACTTGTAGGCGGATTCTTACTCGGTATGTTGACCGTTCTACTTCCTGCGGCATTCCCAGAGTATTCCGGATACCGTGAGGCACTGATATTTGCTCTGCTCGTCATAGTACTTGTCTTCAAGCCCAACGGTCTCTTTGGCCAGGAGGTAGGTGAGAAGGCATGAAACGGCGAACCAAGATTTTGCTGAGTTTAATCCTGATAATTGCAATTTATGTTTTCGTTTACTTTTCTGAACTTTACATGGACCCGTTCATAAAGAGGATACTAAATACCGGTCTCATCTATGCAATTCTTGGAGTTAGTTTGAACTTGATAAATGGATTTACTGGGCAGTTTTCTCTTGGGCATGCGGGTTTCATGGCAATAGGTGCTTATGCTTCCGCACTGCTTTACATGTCACCAGAAACGAAAATGTCGAACTTCTTCATGGTTCCGCTGATCTCTCCATTGGATAGAATTCAAATTCCGTTCTTCTGGGCCATCATCGTAGGCGGACTCATGGCGGCTGTTGCTGGATTCATAGTAGGTGCGCCATGTTTGAGAGTTAGGGGAGATTACCTCGCGATTGTGACGTACGGATTTTCTGAAATCATCAGGTCACTCTTCAATAATTTGCAGAACATTACAAACGGGCCTCTTGGTTTGAAAGGTTTGCCTACTTATACAAATCTTTGGTGGACTGTCAGTTGGACAATCATTACGGTCATAGTCATCAAAAGGATCGTCGATAGTTCGTATGGGCGAGCACTTAAGGCAATTCGAGATGATGAAATAGCTGCGGAAAATCTTGGTATAAATCTGTTCAAACACAAAGTTCTTGCCTTCGTGGTTGGGTCATTCTTTGCAGGTATAGCAGGCGGATTGCTTGGTAGCTTGTTGATGACGATAGATCCAAATTCATTTAGTATTCTATTCACATATCAGATAATAATGATAATACTACTCGGTGGACTTGGAAATATAACTGGTAGTGTTGTAGTTGGTATCGGATTCGCATTTCTCATGGAATGGCTAAGGTTTGTAGAAATGCCTATGAACATATTCGGCATAGAATTTCCTGGAATACTTGGCATGCGTATGCTGATATTCTCCATACTGTTAATGGTTACAATTTTGTTCTTCAGGCAAGGTATATTTGGCAAGGTAGAATTTAGTTGGGAAGGCGTCGCAAGATTGTTCCAGAAAAAGAAGGTGAAAGAATGACTCCACAATCAGCTGAGGCAACTAAAACCAGTAAATCAGTGGCAAAGCAAACTGTACTCAAGATGGAACACGTTACAAAAAGATTTGGTGGATTGGTGGCCGTATCAGATTTCAACTTGGATCTGAAAGAAGGAGAACTCATCGGCCTCATCGGGCCTAATGGTGCTGGGAAGACGACCATCTTCAATTTGATAACGCATGTCATTCGTATCACCGAAGGAAAGATGGAGTTTTACGGTAAAGACATAACAAATCTGACAACTGACAGAATCATACGATTGGGAATTGCTCGTACTTTTCAGAATATAAGGCTTTTTTCAAACATGACCGTTAGAGAAAACATACTGACGGCATTCCATGCACATTTGAAATCTGATCTGTTTACTGCCGTTGCATTTCTGCCAAAATACAAGAACGAAGAAGAATATTTCCAGCAAAAGACTTTGGAACTGATGAAAGAAGTTGGCATAGAGCATCTTGCTGACAATATATCCAGCTCATTACCGTATGGCCTTCAAAGAAAGCTGGAGATTGCAAGGGCACTTGCAACAAATCCAAAACTCTTACTACTCGACGAACCAGCAGCAGGTATGAATCCGGATGAGACCTTGGAACTGAACCAATTGATACTCAGAATCAGAGATAAGTATAAATTGACAGTGATAGTTATAGAACATGATATGAAAGTCATTATGAATATCTGCGAGAGAATTGTAGTGCTTGATCACGGCGTAACAATCGCACAAGGCACACCAATTGAGATTCAGCAAAATCCATTGGTCATCAAGGCCTACTTAGGTGCAGGTGATGAAGATGCTTGAGATTACCGACCTCCATGTTCATTACGGTGGAATTCACGCAATTAAAGGCATATCGATGAAGGTTGAAGAAGGTCAGATCATTTCTTTGATTGGTGCCAACGGTGCAGGCAAATCAACTACGTTGAGGACTATCTGCGGCCTCAAAGAGGCAACGAAGGGCAGTATAAAGTATGAAGGTGTGGAATTGACAAAACTTGATACAAGCCAGATTGTTAAGCGCGGCATAACGATGGTGCCTGAGGGCAGAAGGATATTCCCAAACCTCAGTGTCTATGAAAATCTTATGGCTGGTGCTTATCTTAGAAAAGAGAGAGAGGAAGTTAAGAAGGACATAGATTACGTTTACGGACTCTTTCCGGTCTTGAAAGAAAGAGAAGCACAAAGAGCGGGTACGCTCTCTGGTGGTGAACAACAGATGCTTGCGATAGGTCGGGCACTGATGTCAAAACCAAGACTCTTACTCTTCGATGAACCATCGTTGGGATTGGCACCAGTTATCGTTAAGGAAGTCTTCCAGATGATAAAGAGGATACACAGTGAGGGTGTCACCATCTTCCTTGTCGAGCAAAATGCATACGAGGCTTTGAAACTTTGCGATTATGCCTACGTTTTGGAAACTGGTACCATCGTCTTGCAAGGTACTGGTAAACAGTTGCTCGAAGACGAAAGAGTAAGAAAAGCATACCTCGGTGGATGATACAAATATTTCTATCAGCTTCGAATAGTTGGATTTCTTCAAAGGCCTCCAGATGGAGGCCTTTTTCATGGTATAATCATAATATAATGTTAGTATATTCTTAAGTAGATAATTCAAGATACCGGATTTGGAGGTGATAGTGTGTACATATCGCAAAGTGCAAAGATTGCTGAGCATGTGTCCTTTGGCTACAACGTTGTTGTAGAAGAGAATGTAACGATAGATAGAAACGTGACCATTGGGCATAATGTGGTGATAAGGAAAGATACACACATCGGTGAGGGAAGCGTCATAGCTGACAATACAGTCCTTGGGAAAACCCCTTTCAAGGCCTCAACATCGGCAACGACAGATGATAAACTTCTGCCACCGTTGAATATCGGAAAGCACGTAACCATCGGCGCTAACTGTGTGATATACCGTGGTGTACAGATAGACGATTATGTGTTCATAGGAGACCTCGCCAGTGTGAGGGAAGATGTGCAAATTGGAGAGAGAACAATTGTAGGACGCGGTGTAAGCATAGAGAACAAGACAAAGGTAGGAAGGTACGTGAAAATCGAAACTGAGGCATACATAACAGCCATATCGACGATCGAAGACTATTGCTTCATCGCACCTGAAGTCACATTTACAAATGATAACTACCTTGGCAGAACAGAAGAAAGAAAGATACATTTCAGAGGACCGATTTTGAGAAAAGGTGCAAGAATCGGTGCTAACGCAACGATACTACCCGGTATAGAAATTGGAGAAGACGCATTGATAGCAGCAGGTTCCGTTGTAACGAAGGATGTGCCCCCAAGAAAGGTTTTTGCAGGTGTTCCCGCTCGGGAGTTTAGAGACGTGCCAACGGAACAACTGCTCGAAAATCAAAGTTATTATGTGGGCGAGTAGCAACAAATGAACATAGGTCAACTTTACGAGAAACTGAGAAATATACATGGCGCGTGTGGAAAATGGTGGCCTGGAAAGTCCGAAGAGGTATTTATCTCGGCTATACTTACGCAAAATACAAACTGGGTTAATGTCGAGAAGGCACTTTATAGAATAAAGAACTTAACTGTAGATGGCTCTGGCAATTTCGATGGTGGACTTTTGCGCACTCTGAACTTTCTTTCGGACGATGAAATCAGGGAATTGATAAGACCTGCTGGCTTTTTCAATGTAAAAGCGAGAAGATTGAGAAATTTACTTAATTGGATATCGCAATACAATTTCGACATAGAAACGGTTAAAAGGAGGGCTCAAGACGAGAATGGATTGAAAGATTTGAGAAATGAGCTACTTAGTATAAATGGTATAGGTAAAGAGACAGCCGATTCTATACTGTGCTATGGATTGGACCTGCCCGTGTTTGTCGTAGATGCATACACCAAAAGGCTGATCAGCAGGATTTTTGCACTTGAAGGTTCTGAAATTACAGATTACGATAGAGTTCAGCAGATATTTGAATCATCTTACCCAAGAGATGTGGCGATTTACCAAGAATTACATGGACTTATAGTCGAACACGCAAAGGCATACTGCAAATCCAAGCCAAAATGCGATGAATGCCCGTTGCAAGACTGCAATTACAAGAATACTATTCAATTTGAGCAAAAGCATGCGTGAGTTCAGTTGCATCCAATGCATCCAATTCATCGAATTCACTTGAAATATATTCGCTAATGTGATAAAATAATTCACGTCAACATCAAAAAGCTATCGGGGTGTAGCGCAGTTGGCTAGCGCGCTTGCATGGGGCGCAAGAGGACGCTGGTTCAAGTCCAGTCACCCCGACCAATTAGAAAAAAGCTGGAGTTTTTTACTCCAGCTTTTTTATTCTTTATTCTTTCTTTATTCTTTCGTTTGCTTCTTAGTTACTCAATTGTCGTATTTGAGCCAATCAACAATTTCGTTGACGTAACCAAATGCCAGTGCCACAACCGTATCCGCACCACCGTAGTATATGGCAAGGCGATTCGTTTCTGAATCTACCAATGCAGCGACCGGAAATACCACATTTTGCACGTCTCCAACGCATTCATAAATCTCTTGTGGTGATAACAAGTACGATTTGGATCTTCTTATCACATTCCAAGGCTTATCCAAATCCAACAATGCCGCACCAAAACTGTAGACGTATCCATTGCACGATAGCAATACACCATGATAGAATAACAACCATCCCTCATCCGTTTCTATAGGTGATGGACCTGCTCCTATCTTCAAAGATTGCCAAGGTGTATAACCAGCTGCCATTACAAATCTGTGCATGCCCCAGTGAACCATATCCGGGCTCTCACTGTAAAAGATATCACCAAATGGCGTGTGTCCGTTATCCGATGGCCTGTTAAGCATGGCGTACTTACCATTTATTTTCTTGGGGAAAAGCACCCCATTCCTATTGAAAGGTAAGAATGCGTTTTCCATCTGATAAAACCGCTCAAAATCATACGTGTAGCCGACACCGATCGTGGGACCATGGTAACCGTTACACCATGTGATCCAGTATCTGTCTTCGATGAACGTCACACGTGGATCGTATTTGTAATCGCTCTCTATAGGCTCTCGCGTTTGCTGTATGAATTCGATCGGTGAGTCATCGATCTGCCAATTTAAACCATCCTTACTGAATCCTCTTCTCACATTCATCCTTCTTTGTCTATCATCGACCCTGAATACGCCCGCGAACTTACCGTTGAATGGTACAACTGCACTGTTGAATATACTATTTGCATCCTTTGCTTGATTTCGCTTTATTATTGGGTTCTTTGAATACCTCCACAAAACATCACTACAACTTGCTGGCCTCTCTTCCCAAGGTATGTTGTTCAACTCTGTGCCGTAAACTATCACGTTCAACCTCCCTCCCTCTCTATTTTGAGATCCATTCATTTATTATTTATCATCCATTGGTCTTCTATTAACTTCTATTAAATCGCACTATCTTCCAAGTGCTGAAGTGGTCAAAGGTTCAAACCACTTGTTCGATGAGGTATCGTAGAGACCAAACCCAGAACAAAATTCCCAATATGCAGTTGAAAAACCGAATTTTTCGGCTATCTTTCTAACTGCCTCTGTCCATAAGATCCGAGATTCCATGTCGGCCTTTGAATAAGCCCCGAATTCACCGAGAAAGATTGGTACATTGTTTTCCTCTGCCCAGTCACTCACATACTTGAAATGTGCGTTGATTTGCTCAACTTCAAGGTCATTGCCTTCCCATTTCACTCCTACAGGTAGTTGTGGAGAAACCCATTCTGCGCCTTGATGTGTAAACGTGAATGGTTCGTAGTAATGAAAAGAAACAATGGTATGTTCATCTTTTACGAGCTTCAGTTCATCGATTGCTGAATAGTTTGACCAGTTTGGAACATCGATGATGACGACTCTATTTGGATTCGTCCCACGCACTATATTCAACACTTGAGGATAGATTTCATTCCACAAATCTGGAGTCAAATTCTGTGCAGGCTCGTTGAATATCTCAAAGTAGAGAGTGTTGGGATAATCTTTAAACGTGTCGGATATTTGCCTCCAAATCTCCACCAATCTGTCTTTGTACTCTTCGGGTGATTGATACATTTCTTCAAAGTGGTGTGTGTTTATGATAACAATTAAGTTATTTTCCAGTGCTTTATCAACAACGTGTTTTACTCTGTTTAAGAACTCTTCGTCTATTCTGTACGGATAATTATATTCGATGTGAGCTGACCAGCGAATGGGAATACGCACAGAATCAAAGCCACGTTCCTTGATGAGAGAAAAATAATCATCCGATATGTAAACCCCCCAAGAACCTTCAACGGGTGCCTCAAGGGCGTTACCTATGTTAACTCCGCGACCAATTTTCTTGTTGTAATCAAATATGCTTGACGCGCTCAATTCATCACCATTACCATTATTGGCATCATGCCTACCACCGAGTTTATCAAACACTATAATCCCTCCCACTACGGCAACCAGCAAGAATACCAAAAGCCACAAATGGATTCTCATGGCTATTCTCATCCCCTCACAATCTTCTCAAATACCATTTTCGATGTTTCTCACAGATTTTCTTTCGATTAGCTTCGTTGGAAGCACAACATTTCTAGGAATTTTCGGGCCATGCCCCGTGACCCTTTCTATGAGCAACTGACAAGAAATCTGACCAAGTTCCCAACGTGGTTGATGAATTGTCGTCAAAGCCGGTACCAAAAATGAGCTGTAAGGTGCATTATCGTATCCAACCATTGAAACATCCTCTGGTATAGATAGACCATACTCACTCAGAGCGGACATCGCCCCAATCGATGACCAGTCGTTTATACCAAATACTGCTGTAAAATTCTTGCCATGCTTATTCAAGTACTGTTTGACACCCTCGTAACCATCTTCTGGATTGTATCCTTCGTTCTCACTATAATAAACTTCAACATCACTGTGTCTATTTAGAAATCTTCTTATACCTCTTTCTCTATCCATCGCAGCAGGTGATGTGTGTGGACCGCGTAGAAATAGTATTTTTCTGTGTCCCATCTGATATAAATGTTTCATCGCACTCATCGCTCCCGAGATATTGTCGATATTCACAGAATCGCAGAGTATCTCTTCTATGTTATAATCAAGAGATACGACGGGTACACCACTTTTCAAAAATGGTTCTATGTAACTTATTCCACCATACAACTCGCAGAGTATGACACCATCTATCTTACGCTTGAAGTACTGATCGAGAACATGCTTTTCTGCTTCAGGCATCATCTTTGGAACTGAGACCATCATCTCGAAACCAGATTTATTTGCATAGTCTTCGATTGCCATAACTATTTCGTTGTAATGATATCCCTTCAAGTCAGGAACTAATACACCAATGGTATACAACAATTCCGATGCCTTCCTCAAAGAAGGCATCGGCTTGTATCCAAGATTCTTTATTGCCTTTATAACCTTCTTCCTTGTCTCCTCACTAACGTTGTCTGCACCATTGATGACCCTCGAAACGGTGGCTATGGAAACTTCGGCAGCCTCTGCTACGTCAGTTATCTTTATTTTGGATTTGTCCAACTACGCTACCTCCTGACAAGTTGTCACACTACTTCAAAAATTGATCAAATTGTATGGGTCATATCCTATCAAGTGTTTTGTTGTCCTTTTTTCCGAAATTTCCTTAAAGATGTACATCGAAGGTCTCGGCACATACACCTTTTTTTCAAAGTCCGTGTATGCAAGTCCAAAACGTTTCGTATATCCCTTGGGCCATTCGTAGTTGTCGATGATCGACCAATGCAGATAACCTCGTACATCAATACCATCTTCAATTGCCTTTTCAACCGCATAGAGATGAGAAATTATGTAGAACGGCCTGTACTTATCCTTCTCATCTGATATACCATTCTCAGTCACCAACAACGGTATACCTCTGTATCTCTGTGATACAGCCTTCAACAACTTATAGAGTCCTTCTGGATAGATCTCCCATCCAGAATCACTCGCGGGCCTACCAGAGAGTGCTATTCCGCCTTCAACGCAAGATTGCCCATATCCTGTTAGTGAGTTCCATCTCATTTCAAATGGTCCGAATTTGACCACCGTAGGTAACCTATCTATCATCATTCTGCTGTAATAGTTAACACCTATGTAGTCTATTTTGTCTTTTATCATGTCCATAAATCGCCAATTGGACATCTCCATAGCATCTTCAAATATATCTCTCTGAGCTGGAGAAACTGTATCAACCCAAGCGAATGCATATATGATTCCAACAGGATTTGTAGTGTATTTCTTAATAGCGTCGTATGCCAAGTTGTGGGCAGTTGCCTCGTTTTTCAAACTCTTCACGTACCATTCTGGATCAAAATATGCAGGTGGAAATCCAGCGTTTATGACAAAATATCCCAACTGACTTACAACGTGTGGTTCATTCATCGAGGCCCATATATCTACTATATCACAATACTTCCAAGCCATGTATTCTGCAAATTTTGCAAATTCTATGGGTATGTCGTCACTTATCCACCCCATTTTATCCGTTTGCTTTCCTCTGTGTACAGCTATCGGATCATGAAGCCAAAGTGGTAATGAAAAATGATAGAGATTGACGAAGACTTTCAGTCCCTTTGTCTTCATGTTTTCCATTATTTTTCTGTAATGTGCCACTGCAGATTTGCTTGCTATCTTATCGAGTTCTTCAAGCAAATTGGGAGAATCAATAGGAATATGTTTGGTGGAAGTTGGGAAGATTCTCGACCACTCTATGCCTATTCTCAGCACATCCATACCGAAATCAACTGCCAAGGAATGGACTTTATCGTACTGGTTCCAGTACCAGGCGCCATTTTCCGGCATATCTCCACTTACAATTCCATTCACAAGATTCTCACTTTCCCTCACCCAGACGAACCAATCAGAGTTTGGGTCTATCTCTTCCCTTGCTGAAGGATTACCCATCTCGAATTGGAACCCTGACATTGAGGCACCAAACATGAAATTTTCTGGAAACATATAAAATCCCTCCTAAAATCACTGCTAGATTTTCTAGAATTCTTATTTTACTACTGAACATTAGACATTTTTACAGGCGGCAAAATGATTCTCCTCAACTTTTCTTAGTTCAATGTTTTTGCATCTTTCATCTCCCAATGGGCATCTGTCATAGAATTTGCAGTAACCCACAGGGGCTGACCTTCCACTGAGCGACGCATCTGTATTACTCCACTTTTGATGCAAAGAAGGTATCGAATTGAGCAGCATTTTTGTGTACGGGTGTGCACTATTGTTGAATATTTTCTCTGTGTCACCATATTCCATTATAGAGCCACGATACAGTATGACCGTCTTGTCACTTATGTAATATCCCAAAGATAGGTCATGTGTTATGAACAATACAGACAACCCTCGTTCTTTCAACTTTACCAATATATTCAGTATGTCTATACGAGTTGAAGCATCTAACATACTTATTATCTCATCAGCCACAAGAAATTTCGTTTCCATCAACAGTGCGCGTGCGATGAGCAACCTTTGCAACTGTCCGCCACTCAATTGATGTGGAAATTTTCCAAGTACTTCCTTGGGATTAAGCCCAATACTCTCAATTACCCCAGTAACTTTTTCCTTCCAACTATTTACTGATTCACTTGGATAAAACTCTTCTCTTACCATATCGAAGACCCTGTCTACCTTGAAGATCGGGTTGTAGGAACTGAATGGATCCTGAAAGATTCCTTGAACGTGCTTGTAATACTCTTTCAAACTCTTGAGCATAGTAATATCCAGATCATTGAAGACTATTTTCCCAGATGTGGGCTTTGTCAACCTCAAAATCAACTTCCCTATCGTTGTCTTCCCACTTCCACTCTCACCTATGAGAGACACAATCTCCCTCTCTTGTATCTCGAAATTCACATTGTCAACTGCGTAGAACTTCTCTCTACCAAGTGAGCCAACGGAATAAGCCTTTGAAAGATTGGTCGCTTTAAGCATTTTGTGTCACCTTCCAGCAATAGGCAATGTGCCCTTCTTCTACGTTCACGACAGGTGGTTCTTCATCGCATTCTTTGCCCCTAAGTGGACATCTCTCTTTGAACAGACATCCCGTTGGTGGATTTAGAAGTTGTGGTGGTTGACCGGGTATACCGGAAAGTATACCATGAGCATATCGGATCCCTACTTCTGGTAAAGAAAACATGAGCATTTTTGTGTATGGATGCACTGGATTAGATGCAATTTGCTGCGTTTTACCAATTTCTGCAACTTTCCCTGCGTACATTATCATAATTCTATCGGCAATTTGGTAAAGTACCGATATATCGTGCGTAATGAAGATAAGCGATTTGACTATGCCAGCATCCTTAAATCCCTTTATCATAAGACATACGGCCTTTTGAGAAGACACATCGAGTGCAGAAGTAACCTCGTCTGCTATCAACAGCGATGGATTAAGCAACGTACTCATTACCATTACCATCCTCTGTTTCATCCCACCACTGAGTTCTATAGGATACATTTTCAACACTCTTTCAGGCAAATTCACAAACTTCAACCTTTCCAGTAACTTGTCCATTATACTCTCTGGATCTATTCCCCTGCTTTGAAGTACCTCTCTGATGTATACACCTATCTTCCTCGTTGGATTGAGTGCATCCATGGCATACTGAGGAATTATCGATAATTTCGAAAATCTAAAGTCATTCATACGCTCAAAATCATCTATCGGAAGCTGCGTGTGATCCAATTGCACCATGCCTCCGAAATAATTCATCGGTGGTTTAAGCAAGATCAAGCCATTTCCAAGTGTAGACTTGCCACATCCAGATTCTCCAGCTAATCCCAGCAATTCACCATCATTTACATCAAACGATACATCATCAACTGCTTTGACGTGACCTTTCAACGTCTTGTAGTACAGTTTCAAACCTTCCACTTCAAGCATCCTTTATCACGACTCCTTTTCGCCTGCAAGCAAATTCACAGACCATATTCTACATTTCTCTCAGGCGAGGATTGAAAACTTCATCGAGCCCAACATTCATGAAGTACAAAGCACCGACGACGAGTGTTATCACCAGTCCGGGTGGTATGGCCCACCACCACATACCCAATTGTATGGCATTCCACAGCACAGCATTTTGAAGCATCAATCCTATTGAGATACCTCTACTCGGCCCAAGACCTATGAAATCAAGACCAACCGCTGCAAGAATAGCGCCACCAAATTGCAGGATAAAGACCATGAAAACATAAGACATCATATTAGGCAATACTTCATACAGTATTATCTTCATGTGGCTTCTTCCACTGATTCTTGCAAGATTTACAAACTCACGCGTTCTGAGCGAAAGAGTCTGAGAACGAACAGCACGTGCAGTCCATGGCCAAGCTGTAAGACCTATGATGATGCTTTGGATGAAAACCCCTCTGTAAGGAAGATAGGCAGCCACTATGATCAAGAGTGCAAGAGTTGGAATCACGAGTAAGATATTCGTAAGCATCATGAGAAGTTCATCTAGCCATCCTCCTTCATATCCTGCAAGGAACCCAATGACTAGCCCTATTATCGTTGCAATACCACCACCGACTAGACCGACGAAAAACGAAGAACGAATCCCATAGACTAATTGTGTGAATACATCTTGGCCAAACGTCGTTGTTCCAAGCCAATGCTCTTTGCTCGGCGGTTGATACCCTTGACCAACGTAATCTAACGGATCTTGGTATTTAGAAATCATAGGTCCAAATATGCCAAGAAGCAGAAAAAACAAAACAATTATGAGTCCCATTCTAAGTTTAGCGTTTCTGAATGCAAAGAACATTATCTCGCTCATTACACTTCACCACCGTATGAAAATCTGATTCTTGGATCTAGTGCCATGTAAACGAGGTCCACCGTGAAATTTGCAATCAATACCCCTATGATTATGAACAAGAAACAACCTTGGATAAGAAAATAATCTTGATTCAGTATGCCTTGAGTTAGGATATATCCAATACCAGGATAAGAGAAGACAACTTCAGTTGTAACCTGCCCAGCTATGACTGTACCAAGTTGTAGCGCAAGTCCAGTAACTTGTGGAAGTATTGCGTTGCGAAACGCATATTTTCTGATCAACTTTCTCTTGACACCGAGTGTTTCAAGATATCTAACGTAATTGTTTTCAAGTTCGTATATGACCATGTTCCTCATTCCTATTGCCCAACCACCTATTTGTACAATGAACAGTGATAGGAATGGCAATATCCAGTGTTTCAAGAAATCTCCAACAAAAAGCCATGACAAATGTGGCCTCAAAGAGAAACTGTACGCACCGGCAATTGGGAATATGTCCCAAACAACTCCCAGAAAATATGCAAGTAGCATACCGAGCCAAAGATAAGGTGCACCAGTTATGAAGTACATGATAGGTAACATAATGGAATCTAATCTCTTTCTCCTTGCGGCAATTGCCCCAAGATTATTTCCTACAATCCAACTCAACAATATCGAAGGAATCATCAACCCCAGGGAGTACGGAATCGCCATTTTAAGTACTTCTAAGACAGGTCTTGGATAGAGATATATACTTATCCCAAGGTCTCCTTTGAACAACGCAATCCAAAAATTCACGTATTGACTCCAAAGTGGTTGATCCAATCCAAATGCTTTAGTTAAATAGCTGTACATAACGCGAGCAGATTCTGGGAGCCCACTGAAACGAGAAACAAGAACGAGAATGGGATTCCCAGGCATGAACCTGGGAATCAACCAATCTAACGTGACAGCAAATACGAACGTAAGAATATAAACAAGGATTTTCGTTCCAAGGTATTTTTTCATCTGTTACACCCCAACTTCTAATTTTCGCTGGTTTTTTAGTTACATTCAATGATTCCTGGTGTCACTGTCTACCACTGCTTATTTCACTGATTCGCTACCTTCAAACGAAATTGTTACTGTTTTAGCCCTATGAGCATCATTACTCCACCAGTCTGCCATCTTCCACCCCAAGTGGTTGGGTATGCATATGGTGTCTTTTCACTAGGCCAGCCTTTCCATACTTGTGTACTTGCTTCGAACCACATACCATTGTACCAAAGCGGTATGGCGGGCATGTCTTTAAGGAATATTTCTGCAATTTGTTCAATGACTTTCTTGTTTGCTGCCGTATCATCCATAGGTGTAGAATTGAGTTGCGTTACAAGATCAAACAATTTCTGGTTGTTGTACTTCCCAAAGTTACCGTTGTACATGTTCTCACTGATCGGAGAGTTGAAGAGCCAGTTGAAGGAAGTCCATGGTGATATAGTCATCTGGCTACCAGAATTGCTTATGGCTGCACTAAATTTACCAGATATCAAGTCATCGTTGTACTTACTATAATCTGGGAACTTTGCTTCAGCATTGATACCAACTTGGACAAATTGAGCTGCAATTATCTTTGCTGATTCCATCCAGTCTGTCCATCCGTACGGTACGCTTATTTCTATCTTGAACTTACTGCCATCGGGTGCTTCTCTGTATCCGTCTTTGTTTACATCTTTGTATCCCGCTTTGTCAAGTAAAGATCTTGCCGTCTTGGGATCATACTTGAATCCATATTGTTTTACTGCATTCTCTGGATAGAACTTCATCCAACCTTTTATCGGTAAAAATCCAACATTGTTCGATGGTAATACTTGTCCCTCGTAAACATTCTTTGCTATAATTGTAGGATCTATAGCGTATGCAAGCGCTCTTCTCAAATTTGGATCGTTTAGTGGTTTTATCGTAGTATTGAAGAATAGGTATGCCGTGTTATCTGAAAGCATGTACGGTTCTTTATCAAACCACGTGTGGATATCTGTATATGTCTTCTTCAATGTTGGTATACCTGGAAGGAAGAAGTTAGAGCAATCGAGTTCGCCCTTCATTATCATACCAAGCGCAACATTGTTACTTGAAACTGTCAAGTAAACGATTCTTTTTGGCTTGGGTTGTCCAAAAACTTTGTTTCCCCACCAGTTATCATTTCTTAGATAAATCATCCTATCAGTACCGTACGTCTCGAACAAATAAGCACCAGAGCCTATAGCCTTTTCATTTGCTCCCGTGAGTACATCATCTTTTGATTTCTTAGCCCATATGTGTTCTGGTAAGATTGGATTTTGATACAGGTCGTATGACCACTCGTGATAACGTGGGGAAGAGAAAGTGAACACAACTGTGTAATCATCAGGAGTATCTATCTTCGCAAGCCAATTCCAAACAGGGCTGTAATAAATCTCCGGAATCTGCTTTGCAAGTTCATACGTGAACTTTACATCTTTCGAAGTCAAAGGATGACCATCGTGCCAAGTCATTCCCTTTCTCAACTTGATTTCATACGTCTTATTAGAAGTCCACTTTCCACTTTCTGCAAGCCAAGGTATGAGAGTATCTGTAAGTGGATCATAGTTGAACAACGTTTCGTAAAGGAGTCCAACCGTACCAGTAACAGCATTCCACGGGGTGATAGGACTCCAGTTTGACGGAGGCGCCCACATTCCACCACCAGCGTACAACGTTTCATCACGCTTGTAAACTACATCCGCAGCAAACATCGATGAAAAGATTAACAATACCAGTGCAAAAATGAAAACTTTTTTCATACTACCCCCTCCTGTAAATGACTTTTTGCCCATTGGGCAATCGTATTATAGCAGTGTAAATGTTTACATTAACAGCATCACATTCATGGCAAATTTTTGGAAAAAAAGCCTTACAGTTTACTTTCGGCTATAAACTGAAAAGCTTGGATATTTGAGGAAATTTCTATAGATGTTGTCAAAAAGAAAAAAACTATTGCAAAAATTAATATTTTTGGTGCTATAATATAGTTGGTGTATTCTTTTGCAAATATCTTTGCTGTCCATTTAATGCGTCTAAAATTTATCATTTGTGAAATTATTCAAAGAAGGGGGGAACACAAATGCGAAAAACGGTTTACGTGTTTTTAGGTATATTGCTTCTTTTCGCGACCTTAGTCTCAGCACAAAGTCCTAATTCAACACCGTTAGAAAAGCTTTACTACGAGTTGAAAGGGTTGCTTGAAAGTCCGGATATCGATCTTCAGGTGGCGCTTCAAGAGATTTTGCAAAAGTATGCCCCAATTGTAGAACCTATACTACCTCCAGGGGAATACGAAGAGTATTCATTGGGACTATCATCGCTCGACAAGGCTTTACTCGATATGGGTATATGGATTACACGTGCGACGGTGGAAATATTCAATCAGGAAGTTGTTGAAGGTCCATATGAGCTTAACTACGACAGAGAAACTGGTCAAGCTACGGGTCTAATTGCCAAGCTTAAGACTGGCAAGTACAACGTCATAGTTAAAGTTCTTGGAGTTGTAGACAACAAAGATGAAAGGATAGTAGCATACGGAAGGAAAGATGGAGTTGAAGTTGTAAGAGACCGCATCTCGTTGGCAGATATTCCACTCAACGTACTCATTGGTACGGGCGGAGTACTTGTAAATGCATTGCTCGACTTTCAAAACTCCGAATTCATACCGGGAGATATTGCGGCTATCGAGCCTGCTGATGGTCAGGTTGATGTGTTACCTAACGTCACCTTGCAGTGGGAGTCTTTGCGTGCAAAAGAATATGATATCTACTTTGGAGAAGAAGGTAACCTTGAATTAAAAGAGAAAGGATACTTTGATACAAGCTACAACATCGAAGGCCTCAAGCCAAGCACAACTTACCAGTGGAAGATAGTTGCAAGAAATGCATTCGGTGAGACGGAAAGCAACGTATTTTCGTTTAGAATAGGTGATGCGCCAACGATTCCAGACAATCCAGTGCCGTACGATGGTGCAGCGAAGATATGGATAGAACCAGTACTCCTGTGGGAATCTGAGAGAGCTGCAAGTTTCGATGTGTACTTTGGCAAATCACCTGATGAGTTGCAGCTCATAGTGACTGTTGAAGAACCCATCTATGAACTTCCGCCGCTTGAACTGGGCACAGTCTATTATTGGAAAGTTGTGGCAAAGAATGCATATGGTGAGACGGAAGGACCAGTTTGGGTATTCTCAACTGGTGATGTACCAACAAAACCAATTCTTATGGAACCAACGGGAGAAAAGGTCTGGATACAACCTACATTCAAATGGCAATCGGAAGATGCTGAGGAATACGAACTTTACTTGGGTACAGACCATGATAATCTGGAACTTGTGACAACAACGCTCGATAGTGAATATGAGCTTCCTTACACATTAGAGATGGGGATAACCTATTTCTGGAAGGTAGTAGCTAAGAACATGTTTGGTTCCACTGAGAGCGATGTAGAGATGTTCCAAGTCGGTAAAGCACCTGAGGTAAAAGGTGTCTTGAATCCATTAGATGGTGAGGAAGATGTATGGAAATCACCTGAACTACAATGGGAATTCGAGTGTGCAGATAATTTCGATGTCTACATGGGAAAGTCACCTGATGATTTACAGTTGATTGCAGAGAACCTTGCAGCAAGCACACTGACTGTTGAAGACCTTGAGCTTGGTGCAACGTATTATTGGAAAGTCATTGGTAAGAATAGATTTGGAGAAACAGAAAGTCCGATTTGGAAATTCACAGTTGGAAACGTACCGACTGTACCGTTCAATCCAGAACCGGCAGATGGTGCTGTTGATCAATTCAATTCGCTTGTAATGAGATGGGAAAGCGCAAAGGCCGATAGTTACGACCTTTACATGGGATTTTCCGAAGACAAACTTGACGTCGTTGAAGCAGACCTGCAAGAGAGCGCAGTTGAAATGTACAACTTGTTGTTTGGTACAACATATTACTGGAAAGTAGTTGCAAAGAACAGGTTTGGTACCAGCGAGAGTCCAGTTTGGAAATTTACTACAGGTCAAATTCCAGAAAAGCCAGAGGCTATTTATCCAAAGGATGGAGATGTTGAAGTTCCTGTTGATGTAACTCTTCAGTGGTCAAGCGACAGGGCAGACCAGTATGATCTCTATTTTGGGACAACAAAATTACAGATGCTTGGTACGTTTACAGACAGTCAATACGCTCTACCTCGCTTGCATTTTGGTACATCCTACAATTGGAAAGTCCTTGCAAGAAACATTTTTGGCGAGATCGAAAGCGATCCATTCACATTTAGGACAAAGCTTCCAACAGTTCAGCAGCAAAACGTTATCGGTGGACAAAAAGTAGATTCCGGTAAAAAATTGACAAAGACATCCGATGGTGGATACATACTCGTCGGTAACACTCAATCAAGCGAGCTTGAAGGCTTCATGGGTGATTCAGACATCATCGTTGCAAAACTCGACAAAGATTTGAATGTCCAATGGATCAAATTGGTTGGTGGAAAAGGATGGGATGAAGCAGCAGACATAAGAGAGACTAGCGATGGATACGTTGTGTTGGGTTACACACTGTCAACTGATGTCGATAGTCAAGTTAACAAAGGTGGTTGGGATTACTTATTAGCCAAACTCGATAAGAGTGGAAATAAGCAGTGGGTAAAGCTCTACGGCGGCAGTGGGAACGACATATCTACAAGGGTTCTTGTAACAAGTGCTGGTAACTATCTCATAGTAGGCTCAACGAATTCTGTAAATGGCGATACGGGTGGAAACATTGGTACGTGGGATACATGGTTGTTGGAAGTTGGTACAGAAGGTCAAATATTGGCCAATAAAGTAATTGGTGGCCTTGATAGAGAAAAGGGTATGGATATAGTTGAAGTAGAAGATGGTTACGTAATAGCAAGTATCACCAATTCCATCGAAGGTCAGGTACCATACAACCATGGCGGATCAGATATTTGGTTCGTAAAGCTCAGCAAAGACCTCAACACATTCCTATTCAACAAGGTGTTTGGTGGTACAGACCAAGATGAAATATCCAAGGTCATGAAGACATCGGATGGCAATTTCTTGATAGTAGGTTACACAACGTCTGTAGATGGTGATGTACAGAAGAACAATGGTTATTGGGACTTCTGGGTGATTAAAGCTGATCCAGATGGTAACATCATATGGCAGAAAACATACGGTGGAGAAGAGGAAGATGTATCATACTCTGCAGTTGAATTCCCAGATGGTGGATACGCAATCGTTGGACACACACTTTCGAAGAACACAATCGACAGTTTCAAGGGTGCAGTTGACGTTTGGGTAGTAGATATAGACGAAGAAGGCAACGTCAGATGGGATAAGACATATGGCGGAACGCTTGCAGAATATGGATACGACATACTCATAGACGAAGATGGCTCACTTGTCATCATCGGTAGTTCATTCTCGAAGAACCAAGATTTGGGAAAGAATATCGGTGGTAGTGATATTTGGATATTCAAAATTAAGTGATTAATGCAACGATTTAAAACAAGAAAAAGATAAATACAAAGGTGGTCGGTTCATCCGACCACCTTTTTGTTTCGCAATGTGTAAAATCCCCCCAAATGAATGTCGTTGAACTGTGCTATCTTCTCAAATTTTCTCAGCTCATCTTCCCAAAAAAGGCTGGATTGGAAACCACCTAAGTATTTCAACTGTTGCAGTGAGATGCCTATCTTCACAACTGAACCAGATAAATAAAGTTTTCTATACATCTCTTCCATTACCTTTGAAATCAAAATATAATCATTACAAAAATTGCCAATACTTTTGGAAGTAGAAAAGAAACTACCATTCGACAACTTCAAATAGACAGAGATAGATTTAGTTCCCATCTTGTACCTTACAAGCTTGACATACAAACCGAATAGGAGGTATTTACCTATTTCGATAATTTCATCGAACGAGTTTATCGATGTATCAAGTGTCAATATGTGTCCCATGCTCTTTGGTAATTCAGTCCTGAAGAACTCAGATTCTGTGTACGTTTTCAAAATAGACATCTTCAATGTATCAAGCATCCCACAATCTTTCGAGTGCAAAAACTCCCAAAGAGTTTGAACGCCAAGCTCATCGAGTACATGTTTAGAACTCTTGCCAATACCAAGAACCTTTGATACATCAACGCTTTTTGAAAATAAATCGACATCATCAACTACCAAAAAGCCATCTGGCTTAGATATCTCACAAGCAGTTTTTGCAATGTGTGGATTGCATCCAACACCTATTGTACATTTCAACGATAACTTCTCGTATATCTCATCTTTAAGTAGTTCAAGCCTTTTTATGGGAAAATCAACGTTGTCAAGTGCAATGTAGAACTCATCTATACTTGCCTCCTTATAGACTGGAAAATACTTTTCTATAATTTGAGCAATCTTGAGCGTTGTCAATTCGTAATATGGAAAATCCGCCTTGAGAAATATGATTTTGGGACACAGTCTCTTTGCTTCCTTGATGTTCATCCCAGTTTTTATTCCATAACTCCTCGCCAGATAATTTGCACTCGTAATTACCGTCTTTTCACCTATGCCAATTACTGCAATTGGCCTACTTCTCAAAGTTGGGTTTTTTGCACATTCTATCGATGCAAAATACGAGTCCATATCCAAAAGTGCGACCAATTTGTACACGCCCATAATAATCCCCCCTTAATTTAGATTATCATTTGTAATCATTATAGTATACATCTTTATACATATACTATAGTATACATGATTTCGTACAGGGAAGTCAAGTATCTGTGAGTTTGATTGTTAATTGCAAAATGAAATTTTCTTGAACATTTCCATAAAAGTCAAATAGATTGTGCAGTTGTGATAAAATAGAATAGGTATCAAATAAATGTTGTGCGCAACTCTTTTCATGGGAACGTTCACCGGAAAGATCATAAAGATCATAAGTTGAGAGGGAGTGAGTCCAGTGAGGTATGGACTTTTGGGATTTGGATTGAGTAATAGGTATGCTGCAAAGTTTCTCAAAGACAAGGGCGATGAAATTTTTGTTAGTGAGAGTGGTAAACTCTCCGATGAAGATAAAGCCTTTTTGAATGAGAATAAAATAGAATACGAAGAAGGTACAAATTCAGAGAAGATACTCGGATGTGACGTGATACTCACAAGTCCCAGTGTGCCTTACGATCATCCAATCCTGCTCAAGGCACAGGAGATGAAGAAGCATATCGATACCGAGATAACGTATTTTATGAAGTATCTCGATTGGGGGCCGAAGGTAATAGCGGTCACAGGTTCCGTAGGAAAGAGCACCACCGTTTCGATGATAAATCATCTCATATCGAAGACTGCAACTTCTCAGCTTTCTGGGAATGTCGGCATACCAATTGCGCAAGTTTTGCTTGAAGGTAAAAAGCCAGAATACGTAGTCATAGAAATAAGTAGTTTTCAGCTATACTGGGCACCATTTTTCAAACCTAACGTTTCGGTTATCACAAACATATATCCAAATCACCTGGATTGGCATCCCAACATGGAACATTACATAGATGCAAAGTTCAAGATAACAAAATTCCAAGATAACGAGGACCATTTCATTTACAATCCAAAGGATATGGAGGTCTTCAAAAGATTGTCTTCGGTTAGGGCAAAGAGGATACCATTCACAGTGGATTTCAAAATCGAAGATGTACCATTCCACATTCGCACAAAGCAGAATACGGAGAATATAGCAGCTACGAAGACTGTTCTGAAAGTACTCGGATTGCCGTTCAGCATGGATATGCTCAACGATTTCGTACCCCTTCCGCATAGAATGGAGTACTGTGGAAC
This sequence comes from Fervidobacterium sp. UBA5837, assembly GCA_002432805.1. Classification (GTDB taxonomy): domain Bacteria; phylum Thermotogota; class Thermotogae; order Thermotogales; family Fervidobacteriaceae; genus Fervidobacterium. The sequence continues at coordinate 288,222 of DJGV01000016.1, forward strand.
GATAAACAGTGTGAATTATTACAACGATTCTAAAGCAACGAATGCAGCTGCCGTTTTGAAGGCACTTGAGAATTTTGAAAATAACCTCATATTGATTATAGCTGGAAAGGGTAAGAATGAGGATTATACACAACTTGCCGATGCGATAAAGAAAAAGTGCAGACATGTTGCCGTTATTGGACCAATTGCTGATGCAATAGCACCTTACTTGAAAGAGAAAGCAATCAATTACAAACGATATAGAGACTTAGAAGAGGCAGTATCTGAAATTGCGAAGATCGCACAGCCAGGGGACAACGTACTCTTAGGTCCCGCAGGGTCGAGTTACGATGCGTACAAAAACTTTGAAGAGCGAGGGGACCATTTCAAAAAACTTGTAAACGAACTTTTAAACGAACTTTCAAAAGGAGAGTCTGGGGAGGTAGTTAAATGATAGGATACGAGATATTCGTTCGTTCCTTTGCCGATTCAAACGAGGATGGCATAGGCGATTTCATAGGCATTGCAAATAGTGTCGATTACTTCAAAAAAATCGGTGTAGATGTAATTTGGTTAACACCACACTTCAAATCACCGAGTTACCATGGTTACGATATAATCGACTATTTCGATACAAATCCTTCGTTTGGTACCGTCAACGACTTTAAGAGCATGGTAGATACGTTACATGCAAATGGTATAAAGCTGGTCATTGATTTACCGCTAAATCACGTCTCCGACAGGCATCCTTGGTTCAAAGCGGCAATGAGAGGTGAGAAGCCTTACGAAGATTATTTTCTGTGGGCACAGCCGCACTTCAATTTGAAAGAAAAGAGACACTGGGATGAAGAATTCATTTGGCATGAAAGGAATGGGAAGACGTACTACGGGGTTTTTGGTGGGTCTTCACCAGATTTGAACTACGATAATCCACAGGTAGTACAAAAGTCACTTGATATTTTGGAGTTTTGGCTAAATTTAGGTGTCGACGGATTCCGTTTCGATGCGGCAAAGCACATCTATGACTATGACATAAAAGAAGGAAGATTCAGATACGACCACGATAAGAACGTGAATTATTGGAATTTGGCGATGGAAAAGGCAAGGGAGGTCAAAAGAACAAAGGGGGAGGATGTTTTCGCAGTTACAGAAGTCTGGGATGACCCTGAGATAGTAGATAGATACGCAACAGCGATAGGTTGCTCATTCAATTTCTATTTCACAGAGGCAATACGTGAGTCTATGCAACACGGTGGTGTCTACAAGATAGTCGATTGCTTTCAAAGGACGTTGGGTAAGAAATCTTACAAACCCAGCAATTTCACGGGCAATCACGATATGAATAGATTGGCAAGTATCATAACAAAAGAAGATGAGCGAAAGGTATTCTTCGGCCTTTTAATGACAACACCAGGCGTACCTTTCATATACTACGGTGACGAGCTTGGGATGAGAGGGGCATACGACTCAACGTTTAGTGAAGATGTCATAGAACCATTCCCGTGGTATGCATCACTTTCCGGCGATGGACAGGCTTTCTGGAAGGCAGTACGATTCAATAGAGCATTCACAGGTGCATCCGTTGAAGAGCAGATGAGTAGAAGTGATAGTCTACTCAAAGAAGTGATGAACTGGGCAGCTTTTAGAAAAGAGAACGAATGGCTCACAAACGCTTGGGTAGAGAATATTACGCACAATACATTCACCGTAGCATACACTGTAACGGATGGCAAAAATGGTATACGAGTGTATGTAAACATAGCGGGCCATGGAGAGACTTTTGAAGGTATTGCATTGAAACCTTACCAAGTTAAGATACTTTAAAATACTCTAAAATAGACTTTGATAAATTTTCCACAATCGTTAGAATGGAGGTGTTGATATGTACATTGAAATTATTGATGTGAAGGCAAGAGAAGTGCTTGATTCCCGCGGAAACCCTACAGTTGAAGTTGAAGTATTCCTTGAAGATGGTTCCAAAGGCAGCGCTATCGTTCCAAGTGGTGCATCGACTGGTAAGTTTGAAGCACTAGAACTCAGAGATGGTGACAAGAAGAGATTTCAAGGTAAAGGTGTAGAAAAGGCCGTTAAACATGTAAATGAGGAGATAGCGCCAAGCATCGTTGGGCTCAACGTATTTGATCAAGCGTTTATCGACAAGATATTACTTGAACTCGATGGAACGGAAAACAAATCGAAGTTAGGTGCAAATGCAATACTCGGTACATCGATGGCAGTTGCCAAGGCGGCAGCGAGTTGTCTGGACCTCCCACTTTACAAATATCTTGGTGGTGCAAATGCAAAGGTATTGCCAGTTCCATTCATGAACGTTATAAACGGTGGAGCACACGCAGACAACAGCCTCGATATTCAAGAATTCATGCTCGTTCCAGCAGGTGCACCAACGTTCAAAGAAGCACTCAGATACGGTGCAGAAGTATTTCAGACACTCAAGAAGATACTCAAAGATGCAGGGCATGTTACGGCTGTCGGCGATGAAGGTGGATTTGCTCCAAATTTGAAATCGAATGAAGAAGCAATACAAGTCCTAATCGAGGCAATCAAAAAGGCGGGATACGAACCAGGAAAAGATATATTCATCGCTCTCGACTGTGCGGCGAGTGAGTTCTACGATGAAGAAAAGGGTAAATATCTCATCGATGGTACGGAGAAGACAGGCGATGAACTCATCGAATACTATTCCATGCTCATCGATAAATACTGGCCGGTAATCATATCCATAGAGGATCCATTCGAGCAAGAAGACTGGGACACATACGTCAAATTCACGCAAAAAGTTGGTGGAAAGGTTCAAATCGTTGGAGATGACCTCTACGTTACAAACGTCAACAGATTGGCAAAGGGCATATCACTCTTTGCATCGAACTCGATACTCATAAAGCTCAACCAGATAGGTTCAGTTACAGAGACACTCGATGCAATAGAGATGGCAAAGACTGCAGGAATGACGAACGTTGTCTCGCACAGAAGCGGAGAAACGGAAGATACATTCATAGCTGACCTTGCAGTTGCAACGAACGCAGGTATGATAAAGACAGGCTCACTCTCAAGAAGCGAGAGAATAGCCAAGTACAATCAATTGCTTAGAATAGAAGAAGAACTCGGTGATGCAGCGATATACAAAGGACTGAAGGCATTTTACAGTATAAAGAGATAAAAAACAACTACAAAATAAAACCCCGCCCGAAAAAGGCGGGGTTCGTTTTTCTAACTATTAGAAGCTTGCAGAGTAGCTGAGTTTAACATTCCAAGTTGCCGGCATTATTACTGTGTAATTACCAGCACCATCAGCTCCCAACGTTCCATAGAAGCCTGTTAGTTTTACGTTTGGTGTCATTACGTACGTAAGTCTTGCGTTGTAACCACTATTTCCTGGTACCATTCTGTAGTCTGCTGCCAGTGTGAGAGGTGGTAATACTTTGACTGAACCGCTAAGCTGGACGTATGTATACGTTGCAATTTGTGTAACATCTGCCCAACTGGCTGCCGCCTTTGCGGAAATCATTGAATCTGCATAAGCTGCTTCCGTGTAGAGCGTGAATGGATTACTAGTGAGAAGGTCAGCATTCGTCGTCTTTGCTGTAAACGTTACTGGTGCAATTGCCACTTTTGCAGAAAGTTCGTTGAGTGGAAGTGTAAAGGCACTCAACCCAATATCGTACTTTGGCGTTGTCTTTGCTGTAAACGTTACTGGTGCAAATGTTGTTGTATAAGTTACACCAAGGCTGACATATTTGCCATCGCTGATGGTGTTACTCTTGTAGACAAGTTTACCAAGGTTTTCTGTGTATTTGAATGCGGGTGTAAGCGTCAAACCAGCAAATGGCGAGATGCTGCCAGAAGCTGTGAGTCCATAAACCGGAGTTGCTGGTAATAAATAACCTGCAAAGACGTCAATGGATGGTTTGAAGAAACCAAGGTCAACTGAACCTTTTGCGTTAAGACCTAGTGCACGATAGCCGGTTCCTTCTCCTGCTCCTCCTGCAACTGCTGCTGTTGTTGATTTTACTGCATACGTACCGCCGACAAGTGTGAATGAAGAAACTGGGTACTTTGCTAAGAGCATATCACTGAACCAGTAGTCACCAGTTGAATCTGTTGCTGTAGCTTCTGTTGTGTTATCCGTAATGTAGAGTTCAAGACCTGGAACTGCTGGGAGCGTAACTTTCAATGAATCTGCATAATCTGTTCCGAACTCAGTATCCCACCCTGCTACTGATCCGTCAGGGTTGTAGACTTGACCTGTAAAGTAGTCGTTTACAAACTGTTTTCCGGTGCTGTAGTATGTCCCAAAGTAAGGTGTTGCGAACGTGATCGACCTGAGCGCCAGACTAACACCGCCAAATGGAGTATAAGAAATGCCGAACGTTGCCCCTGCTTGCGTGTCTGATGTTGGTCCAAATGCGAGACTTGCACTATCTACTGCAAGTGATCCCGAAAAATCAACACCACTTTCTGTTGCTATCAATGAAAAGCTAACGCTTCCTGCGTAAGATACGTTTGGACCGAGTGTAAATGGCTTTTCTGCCGCGAAGATGCTGACAACCATAAAAAGTGCTACTAATACCGTTAAAAGCTTTTTCATAACTTTCTCCCTCCTCCTGTGAGTTTCTTTGAGTTTTCAATGAATGGTTTAAGAAATCTTAGATGTACCAAAAATTATTCAGATAATAATCTATTGTACTGCTGATTTCCTTCCCCCCTTTTTCTGCGCATTTTTTGAATTTCGATATCGTAATGCTATGCGTTCTGGCACTAAATTTGTGTACATTGTACCATTTAAGATTGTACCATTTAAGAAAGCATATCAAGTACTAAATTATCAGAACCATCCTTGTAAAGAACCTATTATAGCTATTGCTCCTATGACTATACCACTAACTCCGGTTACTACTCCCCATGTTGCAAGCTGTCTTGCTTGTTCCAATTCTGCCTTTGTTCCTGCTGTCTTTTCAACGTTGTCGACCTTTGCTGCCAGGTCTTCTACGTCTGCCTTATCTACCTTTGTATCAGCCACGATTTGGTCCAAAGTGACTGCTTGGTTCTCGAGTAATGTGACTCTGTCTTCGAGGGTGCCGATCTTATCGTTAGTTTCTTCTTTAAAGTTTACTATAGAAGCCTCGACGCTGTCAAGTCTCAGTGATAGGTCGTCTACTCTGATGTCGGTGTACGTTGTTACCCTTTCTTCGAGGTTTTCGAGGTTTTCAGAAAGACCGTATATCATGTCTCTCATGACTGGCAAGCCCGTTGCTATCGTATCTTCTATGTTTAGAACTCTCGTTTCTAAGTCACCGATCCTGGTTGTAAGTTCTTCTTGCTGACTGGAGATTGCATCGGAGAGTACACTGTATGTGTTCACCAAGCTATCTTCTAAGTACGCGTCCTTCTCTTGCAAGCTGGCAATACTTGCAGCCATTTCGTCTTTCGTTGTTGTAAGTTCTTCTTGTTGACTTACTATCGCATCGGATAGAACGCTGTATGTGTTTACTAAACTATCGTCTAAATAAGCGATCTGCTCTTTCATAGCATCGATGGTAGAAGACAAATCAGCAATGTTAGCTGCCAATTCTTCATCTTTTGCCGCAAGTTCACCATCTTTTGTTGACAGTGCGCCTATTTGTTTTCTGAGTGCGTAATCGACATCGCCGAGTTGTCCTGCCAAACCGTCGATGAGCATGCTCAATTCATCGATGTCATTCTTGAGTGCAACCAAATCGATCTCTTGTTGGTTACCTTCTTCATCTGTATAAACGAATTTGTCGTTTATGCCGTTTATGAGGTCGTAAAGTTTGATTATGTCTTGATCGTGGAGATCCAACGTTAAGTTGACGTCTTCAAATTGCATTGCCACGTCGTTTTGCAATTTCTCGATCTCTGCGTAAAGTTCGTCGTAGAGTTGTTGAACTGCAGCGGCATCAGCCTTTGTACCTAGTGTATCGTATATCTGGTTTGCGTATTCTTCCAACAGATCCGTTCTGTTACTTAGTTGGTCTATCTGCGCTTGTTTTTCGTTGAGCAACCCTTCAACGTAATCGAGCGTTCTTACGATGTAAAGCGCAATCTGGTATCTTGTGATTGCCTCATCACCACGGTATGTCCCATCTGGAAAACCTGTGACAACACCTATCTCTTCAAGTTTCTGAACGTACGCCTCTGCCCAATGTCCCTTTGGGATATCCCTGAATGCTCCTAAAGAAAGTACCGATATCGACAATAATGTTAAAACAACTAGTATCTTTTTCATCTTTGTTACCCCCTTTCGGTGTTATTGTGTTTTCACAATCTATCTCTAAAATGATGAGAACTATAAAGGATGATAATAAACATACCGCAGAATAATTATATCACAATAAAGTGCAACAGTGCAAAGATTTTTTAAGAAATTTCCAAGATATTCTTGATCAATGCGCTATGATTTTGATGAATAAACGTTTTCCCACTCGCAGTATGTGTTCATTGCTTATTTCTACGCTTGACTTGATGTTGTCGATACGATTGTTGTCGAGATAAACTCCACCTTGTGATATGAGCCGCTTGATCTCGCTCCTTGTTCCAATGCCAAGGTTATCAAGTAGATCAACGATGTTGTGTTGTCCACGTTTTACAGCCTTTTCTATCATCTCATCTGGCATTTCTTTCTTTTGAAAGACTGTCACGAAGTAACTTTCTGCCTCTCTTGCTTTTTCCTGCCCGTAGAATTGTGTTACCATCTCTCTTGCAAGCCACATTTTGTAGTCTCGCGGATTGACAATCTTTTTATCGATCTCTTCTTCCATCTTTTTGAGTAGGTCATCGTTGACATCAGTTAGCAATCTGGCGTATTTTACGATGAGTTCATCTGGAATAGACATGAGCTTTCCGTACATATCTTTTGGTTCATCGGTAAGACCTACGTAGTTGTTGTAACTCTTACTCATCTTTAGTCTTCCATCTGTTCCCTCAATTATCGGCATCGTCATGACTACTTGAGGCTTCAATCCATATTCTTCTTGTATCTTCCTACCAACCATGAGATTGAAGAGTTGGTCTGTACCGCCGAGTTCTACGTCTGCTTGTATTGCAACGGAATCGTATGCTTGAGCTAATGGATACAAGAATTCTGAAACACTGATTGGTGTGCCTTCTGCATATCTCTTGGCAAAATCTTCCCTTTCGAGCATTCTTGCAACTGTGTATTTTCCAGCAAGTTTGACGACATCTGAAAATGACATGGAACCGAGCCATTCGTTGTTGTATCTGATCTCTGTCTTTTCTCTGTCAAGTATTAAGAAAGCTTGCTCAGCATAGGATCTCGCGTTCTCAACAACTTCTTCTCGTGAGAGCATCGGACGAGTCGTGCTCTTACCAGATGGATCACCGATCATTGCTGTAAAATCACCGATTATGAGCACAACTTGGTGGCCGAGTTGCTGAAATTGTTTGAGTTTCTTGAGTACAACCGCGTGGCCTAAATGTAAATCAGGCCTCGAAGGGTCAACACCAAGTTTGACCCTAAGAGGCCTTCCTTCTTTTAATCTCTCTAATAATTCTTCTTCAGAAACTAAGTCTACACTGTTCTTCTTCAGTATCTCTAATTGCTTTTCTGGTGATACATCTGCTGTCAACTTTTTGCACCCCACTTAAGGCTACATTTAGTGATTGAAATTTTACGACGGTTACGCAGATTCATGGTTGTTGAACGCTTTGGAGATCTTTGAGTAAATTTTTGAACGAGTTTTTGAACGAATTAGAGTGATAGCACCCAAGATGTTAAGAAGCACATGACGAAGAACGCTACTGCCAATCCTATGGTAATCTTTCCAGATGTATCTAATCCCTTTTTTCTTCCAAACATCGTAGAAGATGCACCACTGCCAAATGCGCCACCGAGTTGAGAAAATTTTTCCATTTCCTGGAGTACCATCCATATCAAAGCTACCGCAATGATAGTGTGAATGATTAGTAATATTGTTACTAACATCTCTTACACCTCCGAATATTTCTAAGATATTTTATGCCAATTGATTTTTCCACGATTTTTCCATGACACGTAAAATAAACATGTAAGCATTACGAACAATAAAAACCGTGTGCAAGAACTGTATGTATTATATCACAGTTTCTTGATGTTATGCAAGTCTTTTCATCTTTTCTCAGATAATATTTTGATATCATTACGACAGATGAGAAGAAGCTAATTAGAAGAAACTAAAGAGTGTTGTTTGATCAGTATCTGGTAACCCTTCAAGTACACCGATCCTCCTGAGTACTTCTACTTGTGCTTTTGTTACGTGTGCTCTGTTCATCAGGTCTTCTATCGATGTGTACGTCTTTTCCTCTCTTGCTCCTTCTATAGCTTTTGCCACGTTGTCGCCTATACCGTGAATTTTGTTGAAGGGTATCACTAATTCTTTACCATCTATTATGAATTTCGTGGCGCTGCTTCTATTCAGATCAGGTCTTTTGAATCCAAAACCTCTAAGTATCATTTCGAGAGCTGCTTGTAGTACTTTTTCTTCGTTTTTCTCTTTTGGGTCTTTTTTCATGTTGTTTGATAACTCCCACAGTCTTGATCTTATCGCATCTTTCCCCTTTAATACAAATTCCGCATCGAACTCATCACCCTTTGTTGAGAAGAATGCTGCATAGAATGCAAGTGGATAATGTATTTTGAAGTATGCAATTCTAAATGCCATGCTCACATATGCAACCGCGTGTGCTTTGGGAAATAGGTACTTTATTTTCTGACAAGATTCTATGAACCATTCTGGTACGTTGTGTCCTTTCATGAGATTTATTTCTTCTTCTTTCAGCCCTTTGCCTTTTCTGACATTTTCCATGATCTTGAATGCATTTGATGGAGGCAATCCTTTGTGTATAAGGTATATCATTATATCGTCCCTACAAGCTATCACATCAGAGAGTGTTGCTATTTTCTTTTTGATTATACTTTGCGCATTTCCAAGCCAGACGTCTGTTCCATGCGATAGTCCGGATATTCTAACAAGTTCTGCAAATGTTTTCGGTTTTGTATCCTTGAGCATGCCCATGACAAAGTCTGTACCGAACTCTGGGATGCCGATAGTTCCCATATCGGTACCGAGTTCTTCTGGATCAACTTTTAGTGTCTTTACGGATGAGAATATGCTCATAGTTTCTTTGTCATCCATGGGTATCGTCATTGGGTCTATTCCACTGTATTCGTAGAGTAAACGGATCATCGTTGGATCATCATGACCTAATGCATCGAGTTTTATGAGATCGTCGTGAATCGATTCGTAAGCGAAGTGTGTTGTGTAGACTTTTGCTTTTTTATCGTTTGCTGGGTATTGATAAGGTGTGAAGTCGTGCACTTCCATGTCGTTTGGTACTATCATCAGCCCTCCAGGATGTTGTCCCGTTGTGCGTTTTACTCCGGTTACATACATGCCAAGCCTTTCTTGTTCTGCGGGATTTAGCGGATTTACTATGTTGCCTTCTTTGTCTTCCATGTATGATTTGACGTATCCTATTGCACTTCTTTCAGCTATTGTACTGATGGTACCAGCTCTGAAGACGTGTGATTTACCAAATAGTTCTTCTATGAACTTGTGTGCACGTTCTTGATATTCACCGGAGAAGTTGAGGTCTATATCTGGGACTTTGTCACCTTCGAACCCCATGAAGACCTCGAAAGGTATGTCTTGACCAGCTTTTTGCAATTTTGCACCACATTTTGGACATCTCTTGTCTGGTAAATCGTATCCTGAACCTGCATCCTCTTGGATTTCAAAGTACTTGCATTCGGTACATATGTAATGCGGAGGCAGTGGGTTTACTTCTGTTATACCGGCAAGATGCGCCACCAAGGATGACCCCACGGAGCCACGAGAACCAACTACGTACCCATCTTCACCTGCTTTCTTAACTATGAGATGGGCTATCATATAAAGTACGGCATATCCGTGCCCTATTATGCTATTTAGTTCTCTTTCTATTCTCTTCTCAACGATTTCAGGCAATGATTGTCCGTACAGCTCATATGCTTTCTTGTAAGTCATAGACTTTAAGCTTTCTTCAGCACCTTCTATCTTCGGTGGATGGAGCTTTTTTTCCACAGGTTGCATCACTTCTATTCTGTCGGCTATGCTCTTTGGATTGTATATGACTAGTTCTCTTGCTATTTGTTCGTCGCCAAATATCTCGACTGCAGCCTCTATCATTTCTTCCGTTGTACGTAAGCAGTAATTCGAATTTTCATCTGCTATGTTACTCTGAGGAGCGAGCAATACCTTACGAGCCTTTATATCTTCAGGGTCTATGAAGTGCGCATTCGATACCATGACGATTGGGACGTTCGATTCTTTACTCACTTGGTAGAGTAGTCTGTACGCTTCCTTTACCTCATCTTTTGTAAATTCTTCTGAGCTTATCGTATCAAGTGGCATTACTTCAACGTAATCGTAGAATTTTAATGCCTCATTTAGTGCGCTCTTGTCTTTCTTCAATGCAAGGTTGAATATCTCTGAATTTGAACAGCCTGTGCCAATCAAGAGGCCTTCTCTGTTTCTTTCTAAATCTGATTTTAGTACCTGCGGTACAACGAAGAATGTCTCTGTGTGAGATTTGGATATGAGTTGATATAGGTTTTTGAGCCCCAATTTGTTTTGAACTAGTACGGTAAGATGAAGTGGATGTTTTGTCAGTGGATTCATGCTCTCAACCAATTTGTTGAGTTTTTCGAACGTCGTGATAGACTTTTTCTTTGCAAGGTCCACGAGTTCCCAGAAGACTTTTGCAGTTACGCTTGCATCGTCAAGTGCGCGGTGGTGGTTGAACGTGCCTAAACCGAAATAATCGACTATCTTATCGAGTGAAAATGATCTTACTTTGTTCCTCAAGAGTGCATACGATAATCGCAGTGTATCGATATACGACGGCGTAAATTCTTTTCCAACTCTTCTGAATGCGTTCTGCAAAAATCCAACATCAAAATCTGCATTGTGTGCCACAATTATGCAGCCATCGATGAATTTCTCAAGTTCTGGTAGTACTTCAGATATGTCAGGTGCATCTTTCAACATCTCTTCCGTTATTCCCGTGATTTCCAAACTCTTTCTTTTGACTGCTTTCGGTTTTACGAACGTGCGAAATTCATCTATGATCTCTCTGTTTCTCGTCTTTACCGCTCCAATTTCCATTATTTCGTCTTGCCGTGGATTTAGCCCCGTTGTCTCCAAGTCCAACACAACGTAAGTTGCTTGCGATATTTCTCCTTCTATTTCGTTTATCATTATCTTCTTTGGGTCATTGGCTATGTACATTTCAACACCATATATGGGCTTAATTCCAACTGATTTCGCCAATTCGTAGAATTCCGGTATGCTTTGTACATTACCATGTTCTGTGATGGCAATGGCTTCCCAACCCCATCTCTTGGCAGTTGCAACATACTCGCCGATACCCATTATACTGTCCAAATCACTCATCTTCGTGTGTGCGTGAAGTTCTATACGCTTTTCGTTTGAATTGTCAACGCGGTCCAACGATGGTATCTCTGTCAAATTTTCTAATTTGAAGAATGTGTTTCCCATTTTGTCGTAAGACAATGTACCGGTGAATATGTACCAACCGCCTAAGGTGGCCTTCTCTTCTGCAAGTGGTACTTTGGAATTGAATGCTTTGACGATGACAGAATCTTTTTTATCCGTTATATAGATGTTCAGCACGTCGTTTGATACTTTTTCTACCTTGAAGACCTTGCCAAAGATCTTTGCCCTTTTCTTTGCAGGAGGCATATTCGAAGGTGAGTTGATATTGCTCAAGTTAGTTTGCACATCTATTTGTGCATCCGAAGGTGAATATGTTGTATTGTAATTCCCTGCGAAATCTCGCTTATCATTCTGTTTCTCAATCTGTCTCTCGATCTGTCTCTCGATGCTATCTGTCTTTCCGAAACTGTCCATATCATCGTGAACGTTGTAGGAACTATCTTCATTGAACTCTGTAAAGCTTGCATCGTCGATATATTGCACAGCATTATCACTAATCACTATGTTTGATGATAGTTCTACTACGTATCCTTCAAATGGCAATTTGGATTTTATCTTTTCTATCTTTTTTGTCAGGTGTACCTTTGCAAATTCACCGAGCGCATATACTTTCAGCACATTATTCTCTATCTCCAACTTTTCGAGATACTTACCAGAACCATTGAGCAGGTCCATGGTGTAGTCTTTCAAGCTATCCGGATTCGCCAAGTCTACAGCCCTTTCTTCGATCAACACGTCTGCATGGACACCCAGGAATTCGGTTAGTTGATGCTTAAGTAGTTCCACATCTCCTTTGAATTTCTCCACAACAAAGGTGACAGACTCCCTCATCTTATCGTATACTACCTTTTTGAGAGTACCTTGCGCATCTATGCCAAGCTTCTTAGTAATGTCTTCTATAGGCTTTTTTACGTCGAATGTATATATCATCGAATCACCCCGATTACTATCTGCCAAAATACTTGGATTGCTTTGGACCGGCTATTGCCTGAATTCTTTGGTAATGTCATTGGTAATGTCATTTTGTTGATTTGAATTGATGTTCTTTGTAAGTTACAGCTGCAGACCAAGCGATCGCAAGCGCATCAGCCGCATCGTCTGGTTTAGGTATTTCATCGAGCTTTAAGAGCATCTTCATTACTTTTTGAACTTGATTCTTATCCGCTCTTCCATACCCGGTTATTGTGAGCTTTACCTGATGTGGAGTGAATTCAACAAAAGGGATATTTGAGTGCTTGATAGCTAAGAGGATAACCCCTCGAGCCTCACCAACAAATATGGCAGTTTTTACGTTCTTGTAGAAATACAAGCTTTCTACTGCGATAAGGTCTGGTTTGTATTCTGCAATGATCTTCATTAATTCTTGATATATCGTATCCAGACGGCCTTCAAATTGCTCTTCTTTACCAGTGGTAATTGCACCGTGCATTATGTAACTTAGCCTATTACCTTGCTTTTCCAACATACCGTATCCTACTATACCATAACCTGGGTCTATACCAAGAATCCTCATCTTATCCCTCTATCCAAACGAAACTATGATCATTTTGCAAAATGGTTCGGCACTTTTGACACTTGGTTCAGTCGATATTATACATCGAAAAGTTACTCCTTGGTGTTACAATTGTATTGGTGATGTATGTTAACTAAAAAAAGAAACACGCATCGCCAAATGAGAAGAATCGGTATTTTTCTTCAACTGCACTGTTGTATGCTCTCATTACTAAATCATACCCAGCGAATGCACTCACCAGCATTAAAAGTGAAGATTTTGGAAGATGAAAATTGGTTATTAACGCATCAACGTACTTAAATTCATACGGTGGATATATGAACAAATTGGTTCTTCCGCTGTAGGAAGGTGCCTTTGGAAGTTTGGCTATACTTTCCAACGTCCTAACGCTTGTTGTACCTACTGCAACTATTCTTCCACCATTCTTGCGACATTCTTCTATTGCCTTTGCACTCTTTTCCGATACGATGTAGTATTCTTCGTGCATCTTGTGTTGCGTAATGTCCTCGTCCTTTACCGGTCGGAATGTGCCGATGCCTACATGTAATGTGACCTCTGCAAGCTGTACACCCTTTTGCGATATTTCATCGAGCAACTGTGTTGTAAAATGGAGTCCTGCAGTTGGGGCAGCAACGCTTCCTTCTTCCCTTGCATAGACTGTCTGGTAGCGGTCAATGTTTACGTCCTGTGATTTTATGTAGTGTGGCAGTGGAACAGTTCCGAAGAAGAATATCTCACTATCTTCCACTGAGGAGAAAGAAAAGATTCTCGTACCTTCTTCAGCTCTACCGATACATTTAGCGACAAGTTTTTTGAAATCTTTCTCGAATAGTACCTCTACTCCTTCCCTTAGTGCCTTGCCAGGCTTTACAAGGCACTTCCACACGCCAGGTTCCACTTTTTCCAGCAGCAGCAACTCTACGTGTGCGCCAGTTATTTTCCTACCGAGCAACCTTGCAGGTATCACTTTGCTAACGTTGGATACGAGCAAGTCGCCTTCTTTGAGGTACTCTTTTATGTCTGAAAATATCCTGTGCGATATCTCACCTGTTGCCTTATTGATCACCATCAGTCTCGATCTATCACGAGGTTCCATCGGAGATTGGGCGATAAGTTCTTGTGGCAGATAGTAATTGTAGGAATTCAATTTGTGAAGGTCTATACCTTGGCAAGAATTTGAATAGAGTTTCTCCATATTATCACAACTCCCGTAAATGATTTGAATAGATTGGCTTCCATGAGCAGAGGGCGGATAGACCGCCCTCTGAGTTGAATTAAGCACTTGAAAATTCTGATCGTTGAGTATTGTAAAATGTCTTTATTTTCTCAGTGATAGCTTCTCAAGGAGTTCTCTGTACAACTCTGGATCTTTCTTCATCAAATACTTTAGCATCTTTCTCCTTCTTCCAACCATCTTCATGAGTCCTCTTCTGGAGTGAAAATCTTTTGGATGATTCTTAAGATGCTCGGTAAGGTGCCTAATACGAGCCGTTAAGAGAGCAATTTGAACAGCTGCACTGCCAGTATCTGTGTCGTGAATCTGAAACTCTTTGATGATATCTTCCTTGTTGAACTCTTCCATCGTTTCACACCTCCACGTGTTTTATCCACAAGCTAAGTAGGGGAAAATCCCACAACTGAGCAAGGGTAAAGATATGATACAATATATATTGGTTGTTGTCAAGAAATGCTAAAATTGTTGAAGTATGGTTAGATGAGCGGATCATATGAAAACGGTAATGTCAACGTGATTTTTTTCGAAAATGATGCAATGTCATACGGTTTCGTTCAAATGTTCGCTATGCAAAGTAAAATCATCGTAGAAAATTTTATAAATCTGTTTGCACTTTCGGGTAATATAGTGATATAATAACAAATGTATATAAAGGCTTTGATTCCACATCTTTGAATTTGCACTGTTTTCTGTTCATCTTTTGTCGCTTTGCTGTAAACTGAACATTCTTGTGTTCATTGTTGCACTATCAATTATTCGCAAGTGGGCGGAGGAAAAATATCGTAAACCGGCGTATTTCTGTTCTTTATGCATATTTCTATATTACATTTTCAAAAGGAGGGAAAGATATGAAGAAACTGGGGATTATCCTTGCGGTTGTTTTGTTCAGTTTAGTTGCTTTTGCACAAGAGGTGGACCTTGAAGTTCTTCAAAACAGGGTCGACTTACTAGAAGAATATTCAAACATGATCTACGATTCGCTTGGTACAAAACTTTCGGTAGATGATTTTAGCGTAGCTATGGCGGATCTCGATGAAAGATTGGGAGTGCTCGAGACAAGTGTTCTAAATTTACAAGGTACCATTAACGATGGGCTTCCCGTATTAAGAGATATGATTTACGACCTCTCAGCAAATCTCTCATCACTCGAAGAAAGGCTTACATCATATGTTGGAGTATCTTCCGATGAGACCAAGGCAGCAGCAATAGAGGAAGTACTTGCTGAAGTCAATCCAATTCTCGATGATATCAAGGTAACGCTGGATATCCACGATGGCGATATTTTGAAGATCTACGAGACACTTGGAAACCTTAACGATGAACTTGCAAACCTTAACGATATGGTTAGTGAGCTTCTACCAGTTTCCGAAAATCTTCAAGCACTTTCTCTAAAAGTTGACATGCATGATCAAGACATAGTCAATCTTTACGACAATCTTTCTACAAAAGCAGATGCGGAGAAAGTAGATGCCCTTGAAGTCACGGTAACGGATCTTTTAGATAGCATAGATGGATTGAGCGAGATCATCACTGGACTTGGTGCACAGATAGGTGATACGGATTATTTGCTTAGAAAACAGATAGCGAACCTTGCAACGGGTGTCGACGCAAATGCAGCAAAGATCGATGAACTTGCAACAAGTACTGAAGAAAACTACAGTATATTATCAGACAAAGTATCGTTACTCGAAGATTATTCCAACATGATCTACGATACTGCTAGTACTAAGGCAGCTCAGGAAGATGTTGCTCAACTGCAACAGACTGTTGACAACAACAGTGCAAAGATAGATCAGCTTGAAAAATCTCTCAACGAAGCAAACGCAAAGGTTCAACAGGCTCAGATGATAGGAATCGCTGGCATAGTTGTTGGTGTTATCGCTGGTATAGTTGGAGCGATGTTGCCATAGTAGTTTCATTAAGAATTTGATTATTGAAGAGTATTGGACAGAAAAAGCGGGGGAAAATCCCCGCTTTTTATTTGGATAGATTATTAGCAAAGTCACACCTATATTAGACAAAATATTAGACAAAGCAATTAAATTCGTTAGAACTGCATTCTCATTATCTCTCTGTACGCATCGACTATTTTATTTCTGACTTCGACTGTGAGGCGCAAGGATATAGAGGCTTTTTCCGCTTCAACTACGAGTTCGTGTATGTTGCTCACTTTCCCTTGTGCAAAGTCATCGGAGAGTTGCTCAACCGATTTTTGTTCATCGTTGACTGATTTTATCGCATCAGATAGTATTTTGCCAAAATCGCTATCTGATTTCACATTTTGCGTATTTGCCATGTTAGCTGTATTCTGCAGGTTCTGGACACCACTAATCTTTTCTATCATGTGCCTCACCTCCCAATCTGTAAGGCAGAAGTTATCATGGCCTTGGTCGTGTTGATAGATGTTGCATTTGCTTCGTATGCCCTCTGCGCGTTTATCATATCTACCATCTCTCGAACGATGTTTACATTTGGTAATCTAACATATCCATTCTCATCTGCATCTGGATTTGTCGGATCGTAAACTGTCCTGAATTCTGACTTGTCTTCGTATATACTCTTTACTACAACACCACCGCTTTCTTGACGACCTTGAACGTTCCTCAAGAGCTCTTGAAAAACCGGAACTTTCCTTCTGTAAGGCTCACCGTTTTCAGTTCTCGTCGTTTCGGAATTTGCAATATTTGTCGATATCAATTCTATTCTAAATCTTTGGGCAGATAATCCCGTTGCCGATATGTTCATTATATTGAACTCGCTCTGCACAATGCCTCACCTCTTGCCAAATATTCTTCTTTGCTTTTCGATATTCAAATATATATTCTCTAAATCTACCTTGCATTCCTAATTACTGTGTTGTATCTGTCTATGTTCGCACTCATCAACCTTGAAAGTACTTGATATCTCAATGCATCTTTCACCATTTCTGTTGTCTCCATCTCGATATCAACGTTGTTTTCATCATTTGTAATCGATGTGTTGTCTTGGGTTATCTGCTTTGCTTGCACACTGTTAGGTGATGATGACAAGTGTTTTTCATCCGTTGTATTCATTCTAAGCTTCATCTTGGATTGTTGAAGATATTCTTCGAATGCAACGTACTTTTTCTTGTATCCAGGCGTTTCAGCATTTGCTATGTTCTCAGCGTGCAATTCTTGCCTCTTGAGCTGCACATCCAAAGCAGTCTTTAGTGTATCAAAATTCGAGTTGAAGATCGAATCCATAACATTCGCCTCCAAATTTCGTTCAGTACTTTGAACTACAATTTAATATTCTACCATACAATATGTAAATCCTACAGTACTTTTTTGGAAAAGTTTTTTGCGAATGATGGATATTCTTGTGATAAAATTAAACTAAATCACAAAATGGTGGTCTAAATAGTTATAGGGGTACGTAGGGAAGGTGATTCAAAAATTGGAGGTGGTACTGTATGAAAAGAACTTTTTACATTTTTTTCATTGTCGTTGTGGCTCTGAGCTTTGTTTCGTGCGGTTTGAGAGTGCCCAGTAAAGTACCTGAAAAGGTTTCAGTCAAGTACACTAAGTATCTTGAATTTCCTGTAACAACGTTTGATTTCAAGATGAACACATTCATCGACGGTCTACTAAGTGAATCAAACCTTGCACCACTTACTATTGTAAGGGGAGACCCACTTGAATTGAAGTATGCAACGGAAGTTGTTTATTCTCCGGAAACAATACTATCTGGAGTTGAGCAACAGATCAGAGACCAACTTGCTCAGTTCGGTCAGGGTTTTAGTTTTAATCTTGACACATCACAATTTCTCGGTCAGTTATCCGGTCAGATAGAGCTTCCATCTTTGAATTTGGAAAGTCAAGGCACCGAAATAGATGTCGATGAAGTGGAGATTCCAAATTTGGTTTTAGTTGAGAATCAGTCTGTTGTAATTCCAGCCAGTGGTTCGATCGAGGTTGGCGGCATACTGAGCAGCGTATTACCGTTCGAGGAAGGCAATTTCAAAGAGGCCACCATTGAGCTGACATTCAATGGGTCAGGCGGTCCGCTGAGTATCTATATAGATGGTAGTCAAAAATCCATCGGCTCATCGATAACATTGTTCGTAAAGAAGACTTCAACTGTGACTATAAAGAATACAGGTTCAGATCCAGCAGTTGGTACGGTTACACTCAAGCTCACCGGTCTTAAGCTCAACTATTTCAAGAATTTGGACCTTTCAAGCGTTACAGGGGAAGGTAAACTCGAATACGAAACAGTTGTAAATGTATCTTTAGTAAATGATGCAAACTGGTATGCAAAGCTTGGAGGCAGTGTAAAGCAACAGATTGCCATCAATGGTTTTTCTGGAAGTTTGAACCAACAGATCACGTTAAAGAGTGGAAGTGTTACGCTTGGTAGTAGTGATACTAGTTCAAACACGCTGGAAGTTCCGCTGGATGAAGTATATTTCAAGGTTAGCGATGGTATACAAGTTAGTGGAAAACTTACGCTTTCTGGCACGATTTCTGCGGATTTCAGAACGGCCAAGCCCACAGTAACCGTTACTCCTCAGGTAACTTTGAAAGCGATAAAAAATTACAAAATAACGTTCAACGTTCCTCTTCCAACCAATGTCAGTGAACTAAGCTTTACTGAGGGTAGTGGCCACATGATCGTTAACTTCACGGGCATTGAGACGATACAGGCAACAACGACATTTGGCTCTAATACAAGTACGGATAATGTTGTTGAAATACCATTTGCCGGTGTCTCACTTCCTTCTGTTGTTGATATAACCCTTGAAGCAAACGTGACAGATTCGACGATAAGCTATCAGGCAGTCTTGCCAGATGACCAAGACATAATCATAGAGACAGCTAAGGTATCGAAAGACCTGTTGCAAGGTAATGCGATAAGTATAAATTATCCAATACCAAGCGATGTGAAGAACTTGGTTGATTCCTTTGACGCAACTGCAGTAATAAACGTAGATTACAATATAAAAGGAATAACCAGTCAAATTAACTTAGCAGTCTCATCGAATATCTTTGATCCAGCAACGCTCAGTTTTTCGGACACAGATGGTGCTACCGAAACTAAAGACATAAAGGCTGAGAACAAGCATATTCCTTTGGACTCGATGGATGCATTCACATTTGAGGCAACGCCTTCTGTTGGTGGCGATATCACTCTCAGCAACGTGAGTTTGAAAGACGGCGCATATGCAAAGTTCCAGCCAAGGTTAGCAACGTTTGAGATCGATAATGTGAGTCTAAAAGGTCAACAGTACGATTTGGGCTCTTTGGCGAGCATCGATTTCTCGCAAGTCTTCAGCGATGATTCCGCATTTCTCAAGGAGTTCGATTACGATATAAGCGCACCTATAAATTTTGATATTTCGAATGCAGACATACAAGCTACTCTAACGATTACGATCTCCGATACTTCATACACCCTTACGAACGGTCAAGAAGAAGATCTAGGCGACGTTATAGAGGATTTGCTGAAGCAAGGGCAGTCAATGGAGGTTTCTGCAAAGGTCGAAACAGGGGAAGGCATACTTAGTAAGGGCAGTGTGATAAAGTTCAATTTAAGTTTGGACGTGCCATTCAATGTTACAGCATCTGATTCCGATGTTGTACTGACACAAGGTGACCTAGGGGATCTATCGATTCTCAACGATTTGGCAAGCATCATCGATAAGGCAAGTCTCAAATTCAAGACTTGGAACAACACGACGGGTCTTGCTGCAAGGATTGCCCTTATAGATGGTACAAATACCATATTGACGAGTGATATAGCAAAGGCAAATCCGAGCATCCTGTTGACACCTGATCAGATGAGGAGTATCGCAACGGGTAACGTGAAGTACAAGATATTGGTTCCAGAAGGTCAGGCTGTGAGTCTGAATTACAGCGGTGTCATAAATGCTGTACCTTACATAGCCGTTGAATTGAAAGTGGCAACCGAAGTTAGAGTTAGTAGTGGTAATTGAGGGGGCGATGCAGTATGAAAAAATTTAGAGTTGTGCTTTTTGTGACTACTTTACTCATTTGTACATTTTCCGCCAGTGCATTTTCCATTTCAAGCATCATAGACCCATTCGGCACGTTTAGTAACCTTGCTCTAACAAGAACGGACGGGACGGCTTTGATCAAGATTTCTCCAACCGTCGATCTGCAATTGTCTCAAAATCTTTTCAACATGGACAATTTGAACGCACTTTTGAACGAAGAAGAAATCACGATCGATGCAACGAACATGCAATCAGCGATAGACAACGGAATGCATCTTGCATTTCCACTTGAAGTTGGAGCTTACGCACATTTGAACCTTTTTGGCCTTCATTTAGTGCCCTATCTAAATGCTAGCGGAAGTGTTTCTGTGAACCTGCCACGGACGTTTTCACAGATATTGTTTGACAATACGCTGCTCGAATCGAATGTTGAAGATACGGTCAACGGTTTTGCAAAATCAAACTTAAGACTGAACGTAGGTGTAGGAGCGATGGTCAAGGATTTCTTCGTGACAGGTAATTTCTTCGTACCTGTACTCTATTCCGATGCAGAACGGACGTATGCTCATGCATCTTACACATCTTCAGCCTCACCATCAAATGTGAACGTTGAATTCGAGGCACAAGCAGTACTTGTGAGTGCACTAAACTTGCAAGGCATCGACACGAGGTGGACCGACACTGCAGTCGTTTCTCAAGAACTCATGGATGTTCTCTCCCAGGATGCAGGTATAAGTCTATCCTTGGGCTATGGTAACGACAAATTTGGATTTGCAGTCAACGACATCACGATCAGACCTGCTAGCGCAAGGTATGCAGTTAACGTGAACGCAAACGGTTCGGCAAATTACACAGCCGAAGGTACGGATATAACGGCCGATGCAACTTATACCATTTCGGATCCAGAATTTTCATCTTTACTCACACCGATGAACATCACCAATCCCATCAACGTAACCGCATATTACAAGAGTGATGGGTTCTTCATGTGGGGCGCTACGGGGATGTATTCACTCAGCGGCGATTGGGCGGCAAAGGCATACGCGGGACTAAATTTGGATATTTTGAAAGCTTATTACATATTCGGCATGATACCTGGATTCTACTCCAATGGGATTGGAGTGGAGGTCAATTTGGGGTTGTTGAACGCAGACCTCCAAGTGGCTATGACAACGGATAGTCTCAACCCGTTAGGTTCTTCAACGCCAGGGTTAAGCGCGTACCTAAAATTGTCCGGAGGTATTTAATCATTTCCATCATCCATTTGCTCGATTTATCTGAATGCATTGATTTTGATAAGTCATTATAAGCTACAAGGAATCAGCCTCGAATCAAGAGTCAACATCGAGGCTGATTTTCTTTTTATGTCTCTGAGTGGTATAATTTAGGAGGTCATGTAAGAAAGGCAGAAGAAGATGGGAAGGTGGTTCATATAGGTCAAGAGCAAATTGATAGTGGCAAGATCAAAAAGCTTCCGGACGAGGTCATCTCGAAGATCGCAGCGGGCGAGGTTGTTATAAATCCTGCATCTGTTGTGAAAGAATTGATCGAAAATGCAATCGATGCACAGGCGAGCAATATAGATATTCAGGTTAAGAATGGCGGGAAATCTTACATCAAAGTTGCCGACAATGGTATCGGTATGTCGAATGATGACTTGCTTGCTTCAATCCAAAGGTACACGACGAGTAAAATCAGTGAGATAGAGGATATCTATAGAATTTCATCGTACGGTTTCCGTGGTGAGGCTCTCGCTTCGATCGTAGATGTGAGTAGAACGGTTATCACTACTTGTGATGGTTCTCAGGCATATAGGCTCGAGGTATTGAGTGGAAATATTGTAAAGGCCTCGCAAAACTACAGGGAAAAGGGGACAACCGTGGAGGTATACGACTTGTTCTTCAACCTACCTGCAAGGAGGAAGTTTCTCTCTTCTGAGAAGGTAGAGACACGCATGGTTACGGAGATGGTGGAGAGATTTTTGCTTGTACAACCGGATCTTTCGTTTACTTACAAGGTTGAAGACGACATCGTTTACAACGTGAGGTCACAGACAATAAATGATAGATTCTCGGTCATATTCCCAGATGTCAAGGAGTTTCAACAACTATCTTACGATGGCGAGAAGGTAAAGATTTCTGGTATCGTCTCTTCCCCTCAACACACGCGTAGGAATCGTACAGGTCAACTCTTTTTCGTCAATGGTCGATTCATCGTGGACAATTTACTCCACTTGGCACTTGAGAGGGGATACGGCGAATCTTTAATGCATGGTCTTCATCCCTATGCAGTTGTCTTTTTGAACGTCGTCCCGGATACCATAGATGTCAACATCCACCCACAGAAACTGCAGGTGAAGTTCTCAGAACCTCAAGTTGTTTACAACGAGCTGGCAAGGGCAATCAGGGAAGCGCTCCGTCAATTTATCGGCTATCAATTGTATGTAGATAAGGGAGATAGTGCGCTTTTTTCATCTGAACCACATACTGAAGATCTTGATGTCAACGGTGTAAGAAATGCTCAATCAGATTGGCAGGATGACAAGCGAACAGGCAATTGGAGAAATGAACGTGATGGATCATTCTCCGGTACAACGGTGACTGGACAACCACGTAGTCAAGATTTTAGCACTTCTCATTTCAGTAACCGTTTCGATGAAGGTATAAGAGACATACAACTTGATAGAACGTTTGGACAGAAGATATCAACCTTGCAGCGAATAGGTAAATTCACAATTTTAAGGAATAGGTACATATTGTTCGAAGATGTAGATGGTATAGTCATCGTGGACTTTCACGCAGCACACGAACGTATCATTTACGAGCGATTGAAGGAAAGGACGTATTCAACTGTACCCCTGCTTATCCCAATCGAAGTATCACTTCCTAAAAGTGTTGAACAAGTACTCGATGAACTTAAAGATGACCTCGAAGATGCAGGTTTCACCTTTTCAATAGAGGAAGGTAAAGTGAAGATTACGCAGATACCATCCATATTGAATGTTACGCAGGCGAGAGATGTGTTCATGGAGGTGCTCGAAGAGTACAGATTACCATTCGATAAACCGAAGAGTTTGAATCACGTTTTGGCTTCAAAAGCGTGTAAGGCAGCGATCAAGACGGGCGATCGAATCAGTGAGAGCGAGGCTGAACAACTTGTAAATGAAGTGAGAGAAAAGGGGTTGTTGACTTGCCCACATGGGAGACCAATTTTGATGAAATTGACTTTTTCCCAACTTGATGGCTATTTTGAGAGAATTTGAACACTTTCCAACTATTCCTTTTCGTTGACTTTTGTTTGAAAAAAGAGTAAAATTAGGTTATGGTTCGTACAACGAATTATCTTGCAGATATGCTAAGTACATTGAAAAAGTAAAAAAAGCATTTCAAAGGGGTGATATTGTGTTGGACAAATTTAGTAAAGGGGTCGCTGAGAGGATACTCGGTACTGTTTTGAAGTACGGTGGTGATTTTGCAGAACTCTTTGTAGAGGATAGATACTCGACGAATATCAGTTTGAAGAACGGTAGTGTGGAGACTGCTCAGACTGGTAGGATGTTTGGTGTTGGGATACGCGGCTTTTTAGGTGACAAGGCTATATACGCATATACAAATGACTTGTCAGAAGAGAACATGTTGGCTGTTGCAAGACGAGTTGGCGAGGCGCTTGGTGAGGTAAAGTTAGGTGATTTGAACCTTGATTTGAGAAAAAAAGAGCTGAACAACAGACATATCATCATTTTTAATCCGAAGGATGTTCAGAAAGAGACGAAAGTTAGATACATGAAGAACGCGTACGAGGCGGCGAGAAGTTATTCACCGGTAATTGCTCAGGTTGTTGTAAATTATTGGGATTACGACCAGAATGTGTTGATAGCAAATACTGAAGGCGTGTACGTCACAGACGAACGGGTAAGAACAAGGTTGATGATCAACGCAGTAGCCATGAAAGATGGACAGATGGAATCTGGTTTCTACGGTCCTGGCGCAGCGATGGGGCCTGAATTCCTCGAAAGGATGGACCTTGAGCAAGCAGGTGTGAGGGCTGCAAGGATTGCTGTCAGAATGGTAGATGCACAACCTGCGCCAGCGGGTAGAATGACCGTTGTGATTTCCAACGAGTTTGGCGGGGTCATATTCCACGAGGCAGTAGGACATGCACTTGAGGCATCCTCTGTTGCAAGGGGTATGTCTGTGTTTGCAGGGAAATTGGGACAGCAAGTGGGGGCAGAATGCGTCAGTGCAGTCGATGATGGGACGATTCCAAATGCATGGGGCAGTGCAAATGTTGACGATGAAGGTACACCAACGCAAAGAAATTTGCTCATCGAAAAGGGTGTACTAAAGGGTTACATGATAGATAAATTAGGTTCAAGAAGGATGAACATGCCTCCAACCGGTAGCGGCAGACGTCAAGATTACACGTATGCTCCTACTTCAAGGATGAGTAATACGTTCATTCTTCCTGGTGAGTATCATCCGGAGGAAGTTATTGCATCTGTTGACTACGGCCTGTATGCAAAGACAATGGGTGGAGGGTCTGTCAATCCGGCAACTGGTGAGTTCAACTTTGCGGTGAATGAAGGATATTTGATCGAAAATGGTAAAGTGACAAGACCCGTTAAAGGTGCTACACTCATTGGTAAGGGCTATGAGATTGTTCAGAAGATAGAGATGGTTGGTAACGATGTTGCACGTGGACAAGGTATGTGCGGTTCATACAGTGGTTCGATTCCAGCAGATGTTGGAGAACCTACGATAAAGGTTCGCGAGATACTTGTTGGGGGGCGAAATCAATGAAAAATAAACAATTTGACGATTTTAAAGATACAGTATTTGCTTTGGCAAAGAAAAATAACGTAGAGGTACAAATTAGTTATTCGCAGAATAGAAATTTCCAACTGAGGTACCAGAATGGCGATATGGATCAGTACACGGATGCGGGTAAGTTCAGAATAAATGTGCTCGTACTGAAAGATGGCAAGTTGGGTGCTTCGTATACTGAGACGTTCGATAACCCAGAAAAGGTGTTCCTTGATGCGTGCGAGAATATCTCGATCGTGGATACAGAAGATGTCGAATATTTCTACGATGGTAGTGGAGAATATCTCAAATTGGAGCCATACGATGGTGCTTTCGAAAACTTACCGGTAAGAGATAGGATAGGATACGTCGAAACAGCACACAAAGAAGTAAGAAAAGATGAGAGAATCTTGATGGATATGGCAGTTTATGGGGATGAAATGAACGAGCGGAGGATTGCCAACACACTTGGCCTCGATGTTTCATTTGTTGACGGCGGTGGGTTCATGTACGCTATGGCAGTTGCAAAGGATAGTTCACCAAGGTCTGGCACGGAATTCACGTTAGGTAAGAGGCCAGAAGATATAGATGCAGCATACGTTGGAAAGAAGGCAAGGGAAGAATCGATTGCATTGATAGGTTCCCAATCTGTTAAGAGTGGAAAGTATAGAATCATACTGAGAAATGATGTATTCTCCGATATGTTGGGCATGCTTGTATCGATGATCAGTGCAGAAAATGCGCAGAAGAATTTGTCACCTTTGAAGGGTAAACTCGGTGAACAGATAGGCTCTAACATCTTTACGGTAAAAGATTTGCCATATCATCCAATGAGTATTTCAAATGCACCATTCGATACGCAAGGGGTGCAAACGTGTGAGAAGGCGATTATAGAAAAAGGTGTCTTCAAGACGTTTTTGCACAACCTTAAGACCGCTAAGAAAGATGGTGTAAAACCAACTGGCAACGCAGCAGGGAATGGCATTGCACCGATCAATCTCTACGTTGAACCAGGTAACAAGTCGTTTGAAGAACTTCTTAGTACGTTGGGTGACGGTATATTGATAATTCAAGTCGATGGTATGCATGCAGGTGCAAATCCTATATCCGGTAATTTCTCACTCGGTGCAAAAGGATTCAAGGTGGAGAATGGAAAGATAGTGAGAGGTGTCGAGGAAATCACGATATCTGGTAATTTCTTGGAGATGATGAAGAACATGGAGGAAGTCGGAAGTGATTTGAGGGCATTCGTTGGTTTTGGCGGATGTATAGTACCTTCCATAATTGTAAACGAGATCGATATAGCTGGTACTATGTAATATATATACATAATTCACCTAATAGGGAAAGTATGAACGAACGTGTGAACGTATATTATCAAAGGACTTTAAAAACTCGGGTTGAAAGACCCGAGTTTTTTTGCATATTGGCAAAGTTTTGAGTATAATTGAGTTATGTGGTGTAAATTTTCTATCGGATGTCGATTGGCAAATGTAATGAGCTGAAAAATGGGATAAGAAAAATGGAGGAGAAATGTATGTTCGAAATTGAAAAACTTACAGAAAACATCTCGGTGCTCCTTGCTCCGGTGAACATTGGTTTCATTTTCGATAGTTTGTCAGGCAAGGTGTATATCGTTGATACGGGCAATAGCGACGATTATCCAAGGAAGATATTGAGAAAAGCAAGCGAGCTGAATGTTGAAATTGGTGGGGTCATCAACACACATGCACATGAAGACCACATCGGTGGCAACAGTTTCCTCCAGAAAAGGACGAACTGTCGTATATATGCAACGCACTTTGAAAGCTTTTTCATAGAAGAGCCCATCCTTATGGCTATGTACCTGTACGGTGCAATGCCGTTCGATGAATTGATTAAGAAGCTGAGAGAACCAAAAGGTTCCCATGTAACTGATATCATAGGTCCAGACTACATTGGGGGACTTGAGAAGACTGGTCTCAAGAATTTGAAATTCATACCACTACCCGGTCATTCCTTCGATATGGTTGGAATAACTACGGAAGACGGTGTGTTCTTCATAGCTGATTCACTCGTTTCAAAACAAGTTATCGATAAATACGGCGTATTCTTCTTAACAGATGTAGAAAAACATTTGGAGACTTTGAATGGTGTAAAGAATTGGAACTTCGACAATGTTTCGTGGATCGTTCCAAGTCACGGGAAAATCCTTCGAACTTCTTCGAAAGAGGATATGAAAGAATTCTACGATATGATAGCATTGAACATTCAGAGAATAGATGAAGTGTGTAATGTCATTTTACAAGTATGCAACCAACCGGCAACTTTGGAAGATTTGGTACGCGCAATTAGCTCTAAGTACAATAGTAACATGAGTCAGACACAGTATTTGATTCTATTGCAGACGATAAAGATTTATCTGAATTATTTGAAAGCGAGAGGGATGATATCTTTCGATTTCGATGGCCTGCACTATACATACATTAGAAAATGAGAATTTGGTGCGTTGCACACGTTACAGGGAGTTGTATTGAAATTGGAAAAGAATATCAAGAGGATTGTTGGAAATGGAAGGTACGCAACGATAT
Source organism: Fervidobacterium sp. UBA5837 (assembly GCA_002432805.1). Lineage (GTDB taxonomy): Bacteria > Thermotogota > Thermotogae > Thermotogales > Fervidobacteriaceae > Fervidobacterium. The sequence continues at coordinate 315,828 of DJGV01000016.1, forward strand.
CAATGGTGATAATTGGAGTAGTTGTTACTCTATTGATTATCGCAATTATGTTTTTTTCGTCAAAATCCCCGACGGACTCTTCCATGCAGTCGAGTTACGCATACAGAATGCTGAAAAAGATAGATCAAGTTTTGGACTTTTCCAATCTTCCAATTTTTCAGAAAGTTGAAAGGCAGTTGAAGATGTGGTGGTTCAAAACTGAGTATGTACCAGCTGAAATGTTGATTAGAAAGACGGCACACTTCTCACTCTATTTTCTTCTTGCATTCTTTGTGACAGGATTTGTGCAATTTTGGAAAAGGGATGTCTTCGTTTCTATTCTCGTTGGTATTGGACTTCCAAATCTTATCGCTGTGTTCGATGAGTACAATCAACTTTACTACAATCGTGGTTCGTCACTTAACGATGTGATGATCGACCTTTCTGGAGCTGCATGTGGCACACTTTCGTTTTTGCTTATTTTCTTGATGACTTTCCTGATTCGCCGATTCATCGTTTCGAGATTGAATGAAAAACACTCCACTGATGCATAAGACGGTAATAACGTAGTAACATTTGTCAGGAGGTGAGGGAAGGATGAAATGGCGATATGATGAATTGAATCAATTTTATGTAAGGAGATTGATGATGCAGACAATCTCTCTTTTCACAATAGCGGCGCTCTTTCTTTCAACTACCACATTTTCAACGGTGCTTTATACGTTTGCCCAGAGCGCGGAACCAAAATATACCGTTGAGAATGGTAAGATAACAGGTTTATGCAACGATATCATAGATGGACTTAATAAGGAATTGGCAAAGAGTGGAATTTCCATATCGTACAAGTCAAATGAGTTAAAAACTGATTCAGAGATATTCGATTCATTGAAGAGCGGAGAGATGCAAGTATTCGTTGGTTTCGGGGTAAATGACGAGAGATACAAAGAATTAAAATACATCTTCATGCCGTTGTACAGTATCAAAGAATCGATACTTGTTCGAAAAGGTGAGTCAAAGGCTGTGATGGCAAAGAATAGTGTTACAGTTGGTACAATAAGGGCGAGCTTATCGTCTAATGACGTCAATCAAGTTTTTAAGAAACATACGACCAAGGAATTCAGAAACATAGCCGAAGCTATTGAGGCATTGGATGCTAAAAAGATAGATGCCGTTTTTTATCCAAGTATTTCAGTAGGATTTTACACTTTGAAATTCCCAGAAAAGTATGAAATACTAAACATTGAGGCAAAAAAGTATTATCATTACATCGTCTTCAACAAGCATGTTCCAGAAAACATCGTGCATGCCGTTGAACAAGCATTAAGATCTATGTTCACTCAAAGATTAATCGATAAGATAATAAGCAAATACAAAATGCAATCGTACATGTTATCTGGAGATATTTTGGAATTTGTCACAATTGAATGGCCACCTTACGAGTTTTCTCAAAGTGGCAAGATAGCTGGAAGTGATGTTGAGGTGATAACAGAAGTGTTTAAGAAACTTGGCTATCGCACTTCGTTCTACATAGAACTTCCATCAAGGGCAATTCAAAGAATGAAGTCTGAGATATACGATGGTGTCTTTTCCGTTTGGAATGGGGATGAAAGAGACAACTTCTTGTTGTATCCAGATGAACCTATCAGTTACACAAAAGAGGTATTATGGTATATAAAGTCGAATTCGAAGAATTTACAAGATACGCTGAATTCATCTGATACAATCTGTGGATATGTTAATGGTTATGCGTACGACGACAAATTTTGGCAACTTAAGTGCACAAAAATTCCACTAGAGTCTGATGAAGTCGGTTTCAATCTTCTAAGAGTCCGCCGAATAGATGCTTTTGCAACTGCGTATGAAACGGGCAAATTCGTTGCAAAAGAATTGGGTATGCTGAATGAAGTCAGTTTTGCATACATTTCTGAACAAAAGAGGCCACAGCATTTGGCCTTTGCAAATAATATTTACGGTTCTTATCTAGCACGTATTTTTTCACAAGAGTTAACCAAGTTCAAGATGACTTATAGATATGAAGATATCTTATCGAAGTACGGAATAGGACTTTGAAATAAGTAAAATAAGTAACAAATCAAGGGGGGATCCACATTGCAACACATGAAAATGGGTAATAGATTCATGCTGTACAATATCATAGTGCTGTTAATTATGATCGCTTTTTACATAGGCTTTTCAGTAAATTACATATCATCTTGGAAAAAGTCACTTTTCCAAGTGATGGATAGTTTTGCACAGTCTCTGTCCTATCCAGCCTGGACACTTAACGACGGTTTAGCGAAGTACATCGTAACTCCAATGATAAGAGTAGAAGATGTGCTTTCGATAAGAGTTATGGATGATCGCGGTAACGAATTGGCGTACATCGACGACAATAAAAACGTCGGTAGCGTTTTGGACAAGGTGTTGAACATTAGAAAGGGAACAAGAACAGTTGAGTTGTATTACAAAGGGTTATTTGCTGGAAGAGTGGAATTTTACTACTACTATTGGACACCAACCGTTCTGCTCTTTCAAATTGCCATCATTTTGGTGTTCCTTTATTTGTTGATCTATATGTTCTTGATGAATCTACAGAAGAATAAAGCATTGGAAAAAACGACGAAAGAACTAAATGAGGCAAATTCTGAGTTGGAATTGGCATTGAGCGAGTTGGAGGAAACACAGCAACGTGTTGTAAATTCGGAGAAGATGGCTGCACTTGGCAAACTCATGGTTAACATTGCTCACGATGTCAACACACCAACCGGTATAATATATTCGTCGGCGACAGAACTTTTAGACAAGTATGTACTCGTTAATGAAAAGTACGCAAAGGACGAATTAACTGAAGATGAATTTGGAAATTATTTGGAGATTACTGGTCAAGTATTGGACATTATTATACGGAATTCTCAAAAGATCAAAGAACTCGTTCAAAGTCTCAAACGTGTCGCAATGCAGGAAGTAACACAAACCTTCTCCGATATCAATCTCAAAGAGTTGACTGAAGATGTCTTGAGAACATTGCATCCAAAACTGAGAAAGACGAGAATAGAGGTTGTCACGAATATTCCGGATGCTCTTGTCATACATACAGTTCCCGGTGCCTGGGCTCAGATCTTTATGAATTTGATAGACAATTCTATCACCCATGGTTTTGGATACGATAATCCAGGAAGGATAGAAATCAATGCTAAGGTGAGTTCAGATCTTCTCATTGTGGAATACAAAGATAACGGCAAGGGAATGGATGAAGAGACAAAAAGAAAGGCATTTGAACCTTTTTTTACCACAGATGAAGTACATGGCTCTGGACTTGGGCTCAGTATTACTTACCAATTGGTTGTCGAATTACTTGGTGGTGATATATTGCTTGAAAGTCAAAAGGGAAAGGGTGTAAAATTCATTATGAGGATACCAATCAAACGGGACGAACAAATTGCGCAATCAAAGAGTGATACACAGAATTTCTAACAATCTGATTGTTGCCTTTGCTTCATCGAAATGGAGGTGCTAAACGATGCCAGAGTTCTTGAAGAAGTCTGCCAAGAGTGTGATTAAGGGAGAACCATGGAAGGTGCTCGTAGTAGACGATGAACCAGACGTGCATGCCATTACATCGGTAATCGCAAGAGATATAGTTTTTCTCAACAGACCTGTAAGAATCTATAGTGCCTATTCAGAGAAAGAAGCTAAGGAGATTCTCGCTTCGACACCGGACATGGCATTGGCTATGATAGATGTTGTGATGGAAAAGGATAGTTCTGGTTTAGAACTAGCGCAATTTATAAGAGAGGAAATGAATAACAACCGCATTAGGTTGGTCATTCGCACAGGGCAACCAGGCTTTGCACCCCCAAGGGAGATAATTTTAAAGTATGATATAAACGATTACCGTGAGAAGGCAGAACTTTCGAGTAGTGCGCTCTTTACATTGATCGTAGCAAAATTGAGAGAGTACAACGATTTTGTCATATTGGATAAACAAAGATTACTGCTATCTAAGCTTGGCTCTCTGACTTCTATGTTCATCAATCTTGGTCCGGAAGTGAATGTCGTAAATCTTGTAGATGAGATATTCAACAGTGTTTCAAAGATATTAGATGTCGAAATTCGTACAATACATACAGTCATAGACAAAGAAGAGTACATAAGAAGTAAGAAAACTTCCTGGTCGAGTTCTGCTGAAAATATTGGAGATGAACTTTCGTTTTCGGTAAGAACTAGCCTAAATGACTACATTAAATTTAATGTGCACTTTTCTTCTATCTTAGACGAGTCTTTTGAGAAGATTTTAGATGTCTTCATTTCAGAATTCGTTACGAGGGTTGAAAACGATGTGATATCGAAAGATTTAATTGAGAGTCTCTATAAGGTTGTTTACATAATTTCTGAAGTTACAGAAGCACGTTCTCTTGAAACTGGGGAACATGTGAGAAGGGTTGGTACAGCAACGAAAATACTTGCAGAGGGCCTTGGAATAAACGATGAGGATTTACCACTACTCGAAGTCGCGGCCATGCTCCATGATGTTGGCAAGATAGGTATACCGGATTCGATATTGCTAAAACCTTCAAGGCTTTCAGATGAAGAATTCGAAATAATGAAGCAGCATGCGTCTATTGGTTACAACATCCTCTCTACAGTAGACCATCCGCTCTTTAAGATGGCAAGTTTGGTTGCACTGTACCACCATGAGAATTGGGATGGATCAGGTTATCCAAAAGGGCTAAAAGGTGGAGATATTCCGCTTTACGCAAGAATAGTTGGCCTAATGGATGTGTACGATGCATTGCTTTCAGACAGAATTTATAGGCCCGCTTGGAATGAAGAAACTGTGCTCAAGTATATAAGAGAAAACGTGGAGAAAAAATTCGATCCCAAGATCGTGGAAATTTTCGAAAGGAATTACGATAAGATAAGAGCACTCTATTTTCTCGGCTTTTAGACGATACCGTTTTACATCAATCTCGTTGAAAGATTGTACGTAAGGCAAATCTCAATTTATGCATATCAAATCTTTGAGTTGCTCAAATGTCTTGTCACCTATGCCTTTGACGTTTTTGATTTCATCGATAGATTTAAAGCCGCCATTTTGATTTCGATACTCTATTATGGCCTGTGCTTTTGTGGGACCTATGTTTGGTAATTCTTGAAGTGTTTCAAAATCTGCTGTATTTATGTTTATCTTCACGCTCTGTGCGTTATTCGTACTTATTGCAGCATTCGTATTACCTACATTAGCTGTAACGATAGCTGTAACGATTTGTGTATTGGTTTCTTTACCCTCTACTTTTATACGGTCTTTCATCTTTTCGTATGTCTTCTGTCCTATGCCAGGTACGTTCATTATGTCTTCAGGTTTGGTAAATGGCATCTTTTCCCTGTATTCAATAATTGCCCGGGCTTTTGAAGGACCAATCCCGGGCAATGTTTCCAATTCTTCGGTTGTTGCTTTATTTAGGTCAATAACGGGCGATATATATTGCCTTGTGCCACCTTCTGATGCTACTGCGTTTGTTTGATTTGATTGCTGCGTATAGAATTTCGGTTGCAAGAGCACGCCCGATACGATGATCAAGAGTGCATAGATGGCGAAAAACGTCTTTTCGTTTTTTGAAAATCTGTTCCAAAGGTCGGCAATGCCATCGCGTATTCTTTGCAATCTTTCTTTCCATTCGTCACGTATTTGGAATCACCCACCACACATCAAGCTATAACAAGCTATACATTACTGGTTCTAACTTCCAACTCTTGACACTGCTGCGCCCTTTATTGTTGCATATTTCGAAAGTTCTGTCCAATCCTGTCCGTAGTAAAAGTTCCTAGCTTCATTCTCACTTGTGAATATACCCATGCATATGGAGTATCCACCCTTTGTCGTAACACTAAATGCACTGATTCCTACGGTACGTAAATTGACAACTGATTTGAATGTTTCTTTTGAGTCTGTAATGACGTTGGTTTTGATTGTATAGAATCCATTGGAAGTTTTGAGATCTGGCATTACGTTTTTCGTTGTGACAACGTAGTACTTTCCACCACTTCCACGGTCTATCACATAATTCTGCGTCCTCTTTGCAATCTTCAGCGCAGTCTCACCATCTACAGTGTACAGATAAAACGTACCCTCAGGCAGATTTTCAGCCATCCGTGATACCAAGAGGTCATAATCGAATTTCGTTAAGTCCTTGAGATATTTGTTTTCATCTACTTGTGTGGATTGTGCTGACTGAGTTGCTTGAGTTGTTTGACCCGTCTGCTCTGTTGGTTCTGTAACTACAACTATAGGTTGTCCTAATTGAACGGTACTCGCCTGTCCAGTGATGTTTGTCATACTGCTAACATTGGTAGATACAGTCGTCGGTTCTGTGATATCGGTTGCAACTTCGGTTGCACTTTCAACGATAACTAAGGTCTGAGTTGCAGTATTTATCGTTGTCTCAACGGGAGGTTGTGTGTTTGGATTTACCTCACGTATGACAGCATCAACTTGTGATTTCTGCATCTTTAGGTAAAATGCGTAGAGAAAGAGTGAAATAGTAATCAACGACAACACGATTATCACTGTCGAAAGCACTTTCAAATCAAAGTCTGTTATTTCTTTCCACTTTCTTGAACCGATCGGTGTTCTTTCTCTCACCTTTATTCTAGCCCCTCTTCGCAGTATTTCAGAGTAAGTTGTATCGTCGCCTCCACATCGGATTCACAAATCATTTCGTTCGGAGTGTGAATGTATCTTGTTGGGATAGAGATGGTTGCACTCGGAATACCAGACTTTGTTGCTTGGTATCCTGCAGCATCTGTTCCACCGAATATGAGTACTTCCATCTGATATTGAATACCGTGTTTTTCAGCGATATTTCTCAATTTATCAACGATGTACCTATTACTTATCGACATCGTATCCTTTACTTTTATGCAAGCACCTTTCCCAAGTGCCATGGGAATCCTCTTCATACCCTTTGGTGTATCTCCTACAGCCGTCACATCGAGGGCTATGGCAACATCTGGATTGATGTCGTAACCTGCAGTCTGTGCACCGATGAGTCCTACTTCTTCTTGTATTGCAAATACCCCGTATACTGTATTTTTTGGATTTTTGATTCTCTTCAGCGTCTCTATGATAACAGCACATCCTATTCTATCATCCATCGACTTGCTTATCATGAAGTCACCTTGCTTGTGAAAGTAGCTATCGAACGTTCCAAAAGTACCAATCGGGCACAATTTCTCAGCCTCTTCTCTATTCTTTGCACCAATGTCTACGAACAGTTTTTCCAAAGACATTTTTTGTAGATTGTTTTGTGATTCTTCAGCCGTCTCTCCTTCGATGCCTACTATTCCAATAACATTACCAAAGCACAATCTTTTTTCGAAGATGGTGTACGGTGATACTCCCCCAACTCTTTCTATCTTCAGAAATCCTCTGTCATCGATGTTTGTCACGACGACACCTATTTCATCCATATGTGCATCGAGCAACACTTTCTTATCGCTTGTACCGGTTCTCCAAACGATCAAGTTACCCAACTTGTCTATTCTATAACCATCGATGTGTCCTTCGAGTTCTTTCAAAATAACACTTGCGATTTCTTGCTCTCTACCACTGGGACTGTGAACCTCTGTAAGTTTTTTTACCAATTCCCCCAGTTCTCCCAAATTGCCCATCTTTGTAACACCTCCAGTTGTGTTTTGATCAGAAAATATCGTTCAGTAATATGCCGTGCAATTTAATCATTTTTAATTATATCACAAAAGTGATGTTCACAAATCCACCTTAAGGTGTCAAAAACAAAAAATATACAGAAATTCAACGTATCTTCTCTTCAATAGTGTTATAATATCATCGATGTTACTGTAATCATATAATCTTGTCTAGAAAGTATGGGGAGGCAATATCGAGTTAGTATGGAGAAAAACAATAAAGAAAATTGCGATAGAATAGGTATTGATGTTTTGAAAGAATGTACACTCTGCCCAAGGATGTGTAAAGTTGATAGAACAAAAAATATAGGAGTTTGCGGTGTTGGATATTTACCCAAACTTTCTAATATTGTTTTACACAAAGGAGAAGAACCACCACTGTCTGGAGAGATGGGCGCTGGCGCAGTTTTTTTAAGTGGCTGTCAGATGAAGTGCATTTATTGTCAAAATATGGGCTTTTCCCAAAAAGGCATCGGTCTTGAGATAGGTGTAGAAGAATTATCATGTGCCTTCTTGAAAACCCAACAAGCAGGTGCAACTACACTTGATTTGGTGAGTCCAACTCCGCATTTGCCTTGGATCATAGGTGCTTTAGATAGCGCGAGAAGGGATGGTTTCAACATTCCTGTCGTTTACAATACATCGAGCTATGAAAGAGTGGAGATATTGCAGCAAATAGAGGATTACGTTGATATATACCTTGCAGATATACGTTACACAGATAATGAAATGGGCTTGAGATATTCGAAAGTCCCAGATTACTGGGACGTAACGCAAGAAGCGATACGTGAGATGTATCGTCAAGTAGGCCCGTTCGATGAACATAAAATGAAAGGTTTAATCGTAAGGATACTCGTACTTCCAAACAATGTTAGCGGTCATGGGAAGGCATTGGAATTCATAGCAGAACTTGATAAGAAGATTCCGGTTTCTTTGATGTCTCAGTACATCCCGCATTTTGCTGCAAAGAGGGATGCTCTCATAAACCGAAAGGTAACGAAAGATGAATACGAATCCGCACTCGACAAATTGATAGCACTTGGTTTGGATGGTTGGATGCAGTTGGATGAAAAGGATCGATTGACAACTTTTGCTGTTGATTGGCGATGTAACTACTCACAACTTGCAAGTGAAAGGAAGATACAGAATGATTAAGATAGACCCTTCTGCAACGATGTCAGTTACGGTTACAAGAGGTTGCCCAATGGATTGTTCACATTGCGGTGGTCATTATTTGAGGCACATGGTTCACGTAGATGATATGGAAAAGTATGTAGATAGGTACAATTCTTTTCTCATAAGCGGTGGTATGATGCCAGATGGACATATCCCGTTTGAAGGATACATCCAAAAATTGTACGATTTAAAGAAAAGATACGATTTGAAATACAATTTCCACATAGGCTTTCCAGAAGATACACCATCTCAACTCGATGATTTAGCAGATGTTGTCAGTTTCGATATGTTCGGTGACTCAACTATACTCAAGAACATTTACAATATCTCGAGAACGCCAAAAGAGATCCTTGAAGTGGTTATACCCTTGAAGGCAAAGAAGATACCACACATAACGATTGGCATCATGTGTGGTACGGTTACGCACGAATATGCGGCAATAGACTTGCTCAGTAAATATTACAATACGGTGGTACTCAACGTATTCATCCCAACGGCTCAGACAAAATTTCAAGATTGTACACCTCCAAGACTAGAAGAAGTAGAAGAGGTATTCAAGTATGCATCCGAAAGGTTGGAAAATGTTGTGCTTGGTTGTATGCAGCCAAAAGGTGAATACAGAAAAAGGCTGCAAGAGAAAGTGCAGAAATACGTTGATTTTTTGGTGAAACCGGTTAATAAATCAGTCGATAAGTCTAATAATCCAAATGATAAGATAAGCGACAAGATATATGATTTCTGTGGCTGTTGCGCTTTTAGAGTATAGAATATTATATAACACATAAATGAGGTGAAGGCATGAAAAAGGATATTTTTGATTTTGAGTACGAAGAATTGGTCAATGAGTTTTCTAAATTGGGGTTAGAAAAGTACAGAGTTGACCAGGTTTTGGATTGGATATTTCAAAAGAAAGTTTTCGATTTCAACGAAATGAGTAATCTATCTAAAGAGAACAGAACAGCATTGTCAGAAAGGTTCTCAATATCTTTACCTTCTCTAATAGATATGCAAATTTCGAACGTTGATAAGACAACCAAATTTCTCTGGAAGCTGGAAGACGGTAACACGATAGAATCTGTTTTACTGTTCCATTCGGATCGAGTAACTGCTTGTATATCTTCACAAGTTGGCTGTGCTGCAAAATGTGTGTTTTGTGCCACTGGTCAGAGCGGTTTTGTGAGAAATTTAAGAGCAGGTGAGATTGTTTCTCAAGTTGTGGCAATGGAATACCAGAGGAGAGTAAACATTGGGAACATAGTTTACATGGGTATGGGCGAGCCACTTTTGAATTATGATCAAGTACTGAAAAGTGTTAAGATATTGCATAATGAGAAGACAAAGAACATGAGTATGCGTAGAATCTCAATATCTACGGTTGGTATACCTGAGAAGATCATCAAACTTGCCGATGATTTACCGGAGATAAAACTTGCTATATCTCTCCATGCCCCAAACAATTACAAGCGTGATATGATCGTTCCCATGAACAAGAAATACAGTGTTGAAGAGATTATCTACGCAGCCAAAGAATACCAGAAGAGGACAAAAAACAGGGTGACTTTCGAATACATACTTATAAGAGAATTCAACGATTTCGCTGACGATGCCGAAAAGCTCGCTGAAATTTTGAAGGGGATGGGTGCATACGTGAATTTGATTCCCGTAAATCCCGTTGAAAGTGTAGGCGATTTGAAGATGGAAAGGCCACACTATTGGGTAACTGAGAGATTCAAGAAGATTTTGGATGAACATAACATCGAAAATGAAATAAGGAAGGAAAAGGGAACAGATATAGACGCTGCATGCGGACAATTGAGAAGGAGAAATATCGAAAGTCAAAAAAGTAAGAAAATGGAGGGATAAAATTGGTCGATAATAGGGCAGGTGCCAATAAATCGGGTAAGAACAATAAGCGACACGGTAGAAAGATGGTGAGTGCCATCATTCTTATTCCTCTGACAATTATAATTGCAGCTTTTGCAGGCCTCCTCGTATTTTATGGGATTATGTACGCTCAAGCAAAAAGGCAAACTGTTGTCTTGCCAAGTTACGTTGGTAAGGATTTTGCCATCGCTAAAGAGGAACTTACGAAGCTTGGCTTCAAAGTGGAGACTACACAAGAAGACGGAAAAGTAATAAAGATGGACCCACCAGGAAATACCGTTGTAAAAGTTGGTAGAACTGTCAAGCTTTTTACAGAAGGTTCTGTGGAAAAATCGATAAAGTTACCCGAATTTAAAGGGGCATGGTACAGGAGTGTTCAGACAGTACTTAAGGAAATTGGCGTAAGTTCTGTTGTAAAATCGTCTGATGGGATAGGTATAGAAGGTGTAGTGGTGGCTACGGCACCAACAGCAGGGAATACAGTTGGCAGCGGTGATGTAGTGACTTTATTCATCAGCAGAGGTAACGTACCCAAGACAATTGTTAATACTGAAGAATCGACAAGCAGTTCTCTTGAGGTAATACCACCTGCAATAGAGGTTGAGTCTGGAACAAGCTCAGTGGATTTGCTTCCTACCACTGATGCTACAGATGTGGGGATAGAAGTTGTACCACCGGAAATTGAAATTGGCGACAACGCGAGTTCTTCAGATATGGTGCCGGTTACAAACGAAGATGGCTCTGTCCAGGATGATTCAAATAATCAAGAAAATTCAAATACAACACTTCAAGGAGGACAGTTCTGATGGAATACAACTTTAACACAGATGGAAGAAGAGCTGGAGTAGTTGTGCGTTTTTATTCAAGCCTCCTTGTCGTTGAGGATATGAAAACGGGTAACCAGTACCTCTGTAAACTACGTGGAAGATTCAAAAGGCAAGGGATCAGACCAATAACGGGCGATATCGTAGAGTATAGGGTAGTTGTTGGAAACGAGGGTGTTGTTGAAGATATCATCAATAGAAAGAACGAATTGAAGAAGCCAAGCGTGGCAAACGTTGATCAAGTTATCATCGTAACGACTTTGGAAAAGCCGGCAGTACCTCACGAAATAGTAGATAGGTTCATCGTACTTGTTGAAAAGGAAACTTTGCCAATTGTTATTGTACTCAATAAAGTTGACCTCATCAACGATGAACAAATAGAGAAATTTGAAAAGACGTATCGAAAAATCTATCCTGTTGTGAAGACGAGCGCGAAAAGTAAAATAGGCATAGATGAATTGAGTTCTTACCTCTCTGATAGAGTTTCAGTTTTTGCAGGGATGTCTGGCGTTGGTAAGAGTAGTTTGCTAAATACTATCGATAGTAAATTAGAATTACGTACAGGTGAGTTATCTGAGAGATTGGAACGTGGTAAACATACAACCACATCTGCGTCACTTCTAAGGATATCATCCGGAGGATGGGTCGTAGACACGCCGGGGTTTGCCAGTCTCGAAATTGAAGATATAGAGATCAAGAAATTGCGAGAATTATTTGTTGAATTTGAAAGTGAAAAGTGCTATTTCCAAGATTGCTTGCACGTTGATGAAGTCGGATGTCACATTAAAGAGATGGTGGAAAAGGGCAAAATAGCTCAGTCAAGATATGAAAGCTATCTAAAATTTCTTCGCGAATTGAAGGAGAAAGAAGAAACCCATCTGTATAGGTAGAATAAAAATCAAAGACATTATCGTCGAAATTGTTAATATCGGTGAGATAATCAGGAAATAACTAAATGAATTTCCTAAATAGAGTAATCAATTTCAGCTGTAATGAAGTATTTATCACAGAAGGCATGTAAAAATCTATGAAGCCTTCGGCTATAGCTTTTGTGTAAACTTCATCTAACCTTTCTGCCATTGCATTCATAGCCCAATTCTCTTCAACGTATTCTACGCCCTTTCTACTGAGTTCATCTTTCTTTTCAAGTGCACGTTGGATCGATTTATAGAAGTGTTCTTCGTCTACGTCAACAGTCAATGCACCCTCACCGTTTTTCAAGACATTTGCTACACCTCCGTATGCAATGGCTACAACAGGTGTTCCGCTTGCCAAAGCTTCTAATACAACGAGTCCTTGAGTCTCCGTAAGGGAGGCAAAGACAAACAGATCAGAAACCTTGTAATAATCTTTCATTTCATCATGTGGTACGTATCCAGTAAAAGTGACTCTCTTTGAAAGCCTTTCATTTTCAAAATACTTTTCAATATCTTTTCTCTCGGGGCCATCTCCCACTATTAAGAACCACGCCTCTTTGTTTGACTTAAGGTACTTTGCAACTACACGTGATAAAAATGTCAGATTTTTCTCCTTTGCCAGTCTTCCCGCATACATGAGTAAAATCGCATTAGCTGGGATACCATACATTTTTCTAATATCTTTTTGTGCTGGCGTCGAAAATTCCAACGTATCGATACCGGTTGGGATGACCTCAATTGGCCTTTCAACACCGTATCTGGTCAATTCTTTCTCGATTTCTTCTGTTGGTGCTATGACGAAGTTCACTTTATTGCAAAACCATTTGGAAAACTCTTCCACCGTCTTTCGATCAGGGGTAAACGGTGGTGGAACGTAATGTCTATATTCAGCCATTAATGTATGGTAGGTATGTATATGTGGTATCTTCATATCTTTCTGCAGCTTCAACGCCCGGATACCAAGTGCCATTGGATCATGGCTGTGTACTATTTCTATATCGTTCTTCTGTGCAAATTCCAATATCCTAAGTGCATTCGCAAAGACGAGCTTATGTTGCTTTTCCATAGGAAAGGTTACACCCGGAACTACAAGGATATTTTCATCATCATCCGGCCGAACAGGCGCAACTATGTATACTTTGTGCCCTCTCATTTCAAGATATTTCTTTGACAAGTATATAGACGTAGCAACTCCATTTACTTGTGGTAAATAAGTATCTGATATCATCAAAATGTTCATACGAAATACACCAACCTAATGTTAGTTTAGACAGCGTTTTCCATATTAGTCTTCTTCTTGATTTTCATCGCTTTCTTTGACATCTGATTCAGTAATTTCCCCTTGAGTTTGCCTTTTCATCGGACCTTTATCTATTGTGTTCAAATACCAGAAAAAGGATATGAACATAGACCCTATCAAGCCTGCTGATGCTACGAAACCAAATTCTCTTAGCAATTGACCTTCAGCTATGAGGAGACTTGCAAAAGATACGGCAGTCGTGAGAATGCATACTATTATAGCCTTCTCGGTTTTTAGTATACTCACTCTACCATATTCCACACTATGTGTGAACTCTACCAGACTGTCCAATGCCATACCAAGAAACATCGGTAATATTATGAATGTTATGAAATTTGATTTTATACCCACCAAATAAGAGATACCAAATGCTGATACTGTGTTTAGGATTGTCAACGAAATTACGTAGAAAGACTTTCGGAAATTCCTAAAGTCTATGTAGATTATTATCAGTTCCACCAACAAGACGAGTCCAAATACCCACATCGTTGAATGGAACAGTTCATCTATAACTTTGTAGAATAGTGCAGTGTAACCATATACTCTATAATCCTCGACAGATTCAAAGAAAGTCTTGATGTTATTTCCTTCCCAAACGTTCATTGTTGGAGTAACATAAGCAAGGAGCAGATTGTTGCCATTTATATCTCTGTAAAAAAGGCTTGGTATGTCTTTTTCCATCAGTTTGAACAAATCTTCAGTCGTTGAAATATTCTTGATCACATCAACAGTTGATATAAAACTTTCGTAAAGTCCATACTTTTTGAATAATATTTCCAAGAACGGTGTGTGGGTCAATTCTAGTACCTGGACGTATATGTTTGACCTATCTTCGGCTATCTTTTCAGGATCTTGAATAAGAGAAAGGATGGAAAAATCTGATTGAATCAAACCCTTTTCTCTCAATTTTGCAATCGTTTCTTTCAATTTCTCAGCAGTTGGCTCTGCAATGACTATATCACTGGAACCAACACTCCCAAACTTCTCTGAGATCATGTTCTGAGCAATTGTAGACTCTGCATTGCTTGAAATGAGGCTAGAGGCAGTGTAAGAGAAATTCATCAACGAGTAGATACCAACTACTGAAAAAGCGATGGTTAATACTATCGTTGATATCATTAAGACTCTACTCCTTCTTATGATATCAACAACTTTCATGTACGTCTCTCGCCGCCTAACTTTGAATCTTTTCAGTATTTTGCAATATGCTGCAGGTAAGAGTGTGATGAAGAAGAAATAGTATATGGCAACTCCCAATGAAACAGATATTCCCATCTGCTTAACAGCACTCGAAGGGCTCAGAAGCATCGTTAGAAACGCTATAGCGGTTGTAACCATGGATACAAACGAAGGTCTGAAATTTTCAATGAATGCATTTACTATGCTTTCCTCACTCACGCCTTCCAGATTGAACCGTTCCTGTATACGTATCACCATGTATGTTGCATAGTCTATTCCAATTCCAAGCAGCAATGCATTGACGAATGTTGTTACTATGTTGAGTTCACCAAGGAATAATGAAAGAATCCCCAAACTTGTACCCATTGCCAAAATCAATCCTACTAATTGAATCATTATCTCTAAGATATTTCCAAATCCGATGATGAGGATCACCATAATTGCAATGAATGAAACAATACTGGTAATTGCAAAGTCTTTGACAGCTTGCTGATTTGATTCATAGGTGGTCATGACACCACCTGTGAAATAGACCTTTACATTGTACCTTGCTTCAAAATCCTTTGCGATTTCCTTGAGTGTCTCAACGGCCTGTGTTACGAAATTTACATCCGACATGGGCTTTTTCATTGAAAAGTTCATCACAATCAAGTCTTTGTCTGGAGAAGCTAAATAGTACTTCTTTATACCACTCTTCGTAACCAAGTCTTCTACATATTTGTTCATATCGTATAGAGCAACACCCGTATTTCTCCAGAATCTAAAATCCACCAAGCTCTTTGGCTCAACGTTGAAAAGCGATTGATAGTAATTAACAGTGTCTGATACCGATCCCTCACTCATGGCAAGCATACCATATTTCACAAGCGTTTCAGGATTATCGAACGTCTCCGCTTGATGAATATACTCCGTCTTTTCAAACAATTCTTTCAGATTCTGTGCCAGTGTATCGGAATCCGTTTCTTTGGCTTGAGATATAGCAATTATCAAAGTATTTGATGTTACCTTTTCATTGGTGTACTTTATCAAATCTTGGAATTCCGGATCGTCCTTTGGTGCGAGACCAGTTATATCTGCATTTATCTTAAGACCAAAAATGGCATAAAGGCCAAAGACTATCGATATGATCATCGTTAATATAATTACGCTCGTAGAGTTATTTATTATGAAATTCACATATCTCCTAGCAAATTTATCCAATTCATCTCGCCCTCCAAATCAAGAGTATCAATAAAGCAATGCCATTGAAAATGATGATGGGATACCTTTTCTTAAAATTTGGTTTTATGACATTCGAGATGATGTAGCAAATCGGAAAAGCATAGTAGAATGAATATCCGTACCAACCAATTCTAAATGCAATCACCGGTGCAAGAGAATACCATACTAACCTTTGAACTTCCCTAAAAGTACCTTCTGTGTCCAAAAACAAGCTGGAAAAGAAGATTAACGTTGGAACGTATAGCAAAAAGAAATTAAGTACCTCTTCTCCGAATAGGAACACTGTAAGGTGCAATTTGTATGCGGACCATGTGTAGAGTATTACCAAGAGCATAAGCGATATGATCGACTTTACCATCTCATTTAGTATTTGTTTTTTCAGGTTATGCCACTCCCTCTGCTCAGATATCAGTATCACTATTTTAGCACAACGCCATACTTTTCCGCAATGAATTGCACAACGTTGAGATCGATATTCTTAGAATTGAACGAGATGTTCTTACCATTGAGTGCTTCATAAAGTGCATCGCCAAATGTATTCTTGCTTGCAACATTTACAAATACTTCTGGCCACCAGACTATTTCGATATGCTTGACTTTGAACTTTGCATTCTCGATACCATAACCCCACCAGTACTTCCTAACTCGTTTCGTTATACTCTTTACAGCTCTGGTGTCATTTATTTGTTCCCATGTAGATTCCAGTATTCGCAAGTCATCGATGTTTGGTGGGATTTTCAAATTGTACTCTAAGAACAAGAGTTGTGCGTTGATTTGATTAACCCTTTCCTTTAGCCTTTTCTCATATGGATTTGTCACAAAAACAAATGGAGAAGGCAGCACCTCCTCCTCTATTATAACCTTTTTTTGAAATGTAATGAACAGAAGTATTGTAACAGTTACAATAAATAAGAAAAGTGCATAGAATTCTACCTTCATATTTTCTGATTTCTCTTCATATCAGTATTTTTCTGGTTTTCATCTCAATAGTCTTCAATAATTTCCAATCACAGATCAACGCAGTGGCTTTAGAATTTTTATTTTGAACCTTTTTTCAGCAGTTCATCGATGGCGGTTTTTATCACTGGATCTTGTAAATCTACACTAATTTCTGTTAACGTGTAACTCTTTGCTTCATCGTTCCTCGTTGTTCCGGCCGTTTCTTCAACCGTTACGTTTGGTGATATTCCAACTTTATGTATATCTTTTCCAGATGGTGTTAGGTAGTGTGCAATGGTCAGAAATACTGTACCTCCATTACTGAGTGGAAATCCTCTCTGCACAGAACCTTTTCCAAACGTGTTCTGCCCTACTAAGATAGCCTTGCCGTTATCCTTGAGTGCTGCAGCAACGATCTCTGAAGCAGATGCTGAGCCATTGTTAACGAGTACAGCCATTGGTACTTTTGGATAATTGTTGCCTTGGCTAACGTACTTGTCTGTGATGTTTCCATCCCTATCTTTCACAGAAACTATTATCTTGCCTGCATCGAGGAAATAATTGGCAACTCTAACTGCAACGTCTAATAATCCGCCGGGGTTGTTCCTCAAGTCGAGTATAAGCATGTCTATCTTTTGATCATATAGTTTTTTAAGTGCCTTTTCAAACTCGGCTGGTACTGGTTCGTTAAATTTCGTTAGTAATATGTATCCAACTTTCTTGTTATCGTAAATCGTTGTGCCTGACTTTACCGGTACAATCTGTATGACTTCTCTGATGAGCTTAATCTCGATGATGTCGTTGCCTCTCTTCACAGTGAGCTTTATCTCACTTTCAGGTTTACCTCTCATCTTATTGACCGCTTCCATGTATTCCATTTCTGCAACTGGTTGATCATCTATACCTATTATAAGGTCCCCTGCCTGCATACCTGCTTGCCATGCAGGTGTACCATACATCGGACTGACTACCTTCACTGCTCTGTTCTCGCTATCGTAAGTTACTTCTATACCCAATCCACCATACTGACCCTCCATGTCTATCTGTTGCTCTTGCATCTGTGATGGTGGGTAATAATAGCTAAAATCATCGCCTAATCCTTTAACCATACCATCTATAGCAGAATCGATTATCTTGTCATAGTCAACGTCTTTTATGCCATAGTAATCGTAGTTTATCCTATACAACGTTTCATACAAAGGAGATATGCGATTCAGTACTTGTATGTCAGAAGCACCAGAGAGGATCACACTCGAAACAACGACAACCAACGCTATGAAAACATACGAAAATGCACTTTTCAACATTCCTTTCATATCCTCACACCTCGCTTTCTTATCTTTCCATGTTTTTTATTCTTCTGCGTTCTCTTGACTTTCTTCGCTTTCTTCGATTATTTCAGCAAATCCTTTCACTTTCCTTGCAAAAACCATGAACGTTGTATGTGCCACCATTCTATCGAAGGGGCGAAGTCTGTTGGGATACGGTTTGTATTGTCTCATCATCGATTCCCAAACTTGGACTTCTATGAATGGATGCTCGTAGATTCTTTCAAGTACGGCAGATACTTGATTCGTTGTGGGACATATTATTCCAAATCTACCACCGCCTGCCAATGCCTCCCAACACTGTGAGATGTAATTTTCGGGATCCGGTACGTCTAAAAGTACTGCATCAACGTTTGAATGATCAAGCCCAAGTGTTATATCTTTCAATTTCAGCTCAACTCTATCAATTAATCCCCATAGTGTTAAGTTACTCTTAGCCAATTCGTAGAAATCTTCACGCCTTTCGTATGCATATACTTTACCTTGCTCTCCAACCAATCTCGCCATAGCTGCACACATGGCTCCACTTCCAACACCTGTGTCGATAACCTTTGTGCCCGGCTTTATATCAAGCTTCATGAGTATGTAGCTTGAATCCTTTGGATAAATGATTTGTGTCTTTCTCTTCATGGAAAATACTTCATCTATATATGTGGGCTGGAGTAGATAATATGACTTTTGGTTTTTTCCTATCGTTATTACATCACCGTAATCTTTACCGATTACCTGATCAAAATCTATCACACCTAAATGAGTCCCCTTCTTCTGACCACTTTCAACTTTTGCAAGGAATTTGGTCTCATCCTCGCCGTAAAAAAGTACTCGCTCACCATCTCTTATCAAAATCGCTCACCTCTTTCTTTTGCTAGATCCCCATTCTTTTTTACTTTGTTATGTAGTATTGCCGTTATAAATTCCGAAATTGTCACGATTATTACAAGTGGAAGGAATGCATTAAGTCCAAACCCATCTAACCCGGCTCCTAATAGAGTGGTAAATATGATCACAAAGAGTGAAATTAGCACTGTTTCCTTTTTTTCTTTTGAGAAATAGAATATGAATCTCTCAGCCTTGCTCGGTATCATCATACCAGTTCTACCAGAAAGGAACAACCCCCAAAGTAACCCATTTACGAAAAAGAGCAGGTAAGAGATTGCTAAGTTCTTAAATGTTATATATATGAGCAGATAAATAGTTGCGTTCAATAAGAGTAAATAGTGATCGTGGGCTCTCATATTTTCACTAAATAAGTTCTTCTTTGTAAAGAGTTTTATCATATACCCTACTGCTACACCTGTCAGTTGCAAAGTTAAGAAGGTAGTACCTACTCCGTATTTTAGGCCAGACGATTCAGCGAATGGTACAGTGAATGTTTCAAGATAGTAGAATAAGCTTATGACCAATGAGGTTTCGACCGTTTGCATCGTGTTACTAAGATCCCGCTTTTTGAGAATCTTGAAGACTTCGTATGAAAAATGGTATTCATTCTTCTCAAAAGGAGACATCTTGACTTTGTATTTCTTGTTCTCAATTATGAAAAATGCAGCAAATAGAGATGAAATTAGAAGGACTAAACCTGCCGCAGGCAACAATAAGCTTTGTGAAGACCTACTACAATATATGAATGACAGAACAGCACCAACAAAGGACCACAACTTAGTTTGAAACCTCAACATGACCCAGCCAGTTTGATTGCTTTCATTGCTCTTATCCTTTATAAGTCCAAACAGAGCCAGTGAATATAAATACAAACAGAAGTTTGCTGCTATTACCAACATACTCAAAATAGAAATACTGTTGGAATATACACGATTTACGTTCTCGAGTAAAGACAAAACGAACGATGTTAAAACACCGAAAGTGATTAGGTACGGTGTACGTCTACCTATTGCACTTCGTGTAATATCAAGTGCGTGTTCGAAAACAGGATTGAGAAAAAATAGAAATAACAATTCTGAACTGATGAGTAGCGTTATCAAGGTATTCGGAAATCCATTTATTAACAAAATCCTTGGTACGGTAGAAATGTAAGCAGGAAATATAAAGCTCAAACCAAATACTGCAAAAGATAGCGAAACTATATCTCTCACATTCTCAAAGTTTAACTTTCTCCTACTTTCGTCGCTTTTCAACAAAATCACCTGTACCTTTCGACGGTAAATTTGAATATTTCAAAATCATCATCGTAGATTCCAGCTTTTAGTTTTGCTATCCTAAGTTGTTCCTCCACTGTGTCTATACTTTCTATGTTTGGAAGTAATAAACCTCTTCTCCATCCTTTTTGTACTATGATACCGTATTTTTTTGGATCTAATTCTTCCATACTCTTTACATCTTCGTATGGACTTAGAACATCAACGTTTACGACCAAATCTTCCAATTCTCCGGCTTCTACAGGTGGAAATCTTGGATCCTTCGTGGCAGCGGCTATTGCATTATCTCTTATTTCATAGGCGAGGTTCTCGCGTACTGGCATGAACGTACCGATACAACCTCGCAATGAGCCATCTTTTTTATGAATAGTAACGAATGCCCCTGCTTTTGTCTTGAATAATGCTTCCGGCAAATCTGAATGAGGTTCCACGATGATTCTGTTCCTCACGTAGTTTTCTATGACCTCTATTGCCCACTTTACGCACGGATGTTCACCTATCATCGAATCCACCTCCACATCAGTGTTAATGGTATCAATGATGCTGTCGTTTCATCAAATCTATGATGAGTGAAACCTCTCCAACTCCCATTTTCAGAGTTTTTGCTATTTCAACTGGCTCCATGCCGTTTAAGAACATCTCAAATATCCGTTCTTCAATGCCACCATTTTCCGATTTTTCAATAGAAGTTCTTGAGTTTTTCTCATCACTCTTTTGATCGCCTGAGATATTTCTTAAAGCACTGTAAGCACTGTCGTTATCATCGTTCTTTTGGCTACCTTTGGATACAAGCTTGTCCACTTCGTTTTTAGTGATCTGTGTCGACTTGTCGATATTGAGAGAATTTCCGATATTCTTGTCCATGGAAAGTGCTGATATCGTTATGAGTTCTTCGTTCAGTTCTTTCAGAAGCTTTTTCACTTCTTCGTTTTTTTTGTCCAAAAGCTCCATTTTTGAATCTACAAAGACTCTCACCTTTCCCATCAACTCTACGAGTCTTTCCTCATCTTCATCCAAGTCACTCTTTTCGTTCTTGGATCTGAATGACTGAACTAAAAAGGTGGCCCAAGCAAATATGACTGTACTTGCCGTGGACAAGATAATAAACCAGTTGAATATGTTCACTACTGTCCACTCCTTTTGAATGTTATGTTTGGAAATCTGGCTATATCTTTTCCGGACCAAGTAACCATGTTGGAGACAACCTTTGTCGGTGTGGGATCAGTACTTTCGATCACTGCATCTGCAGGTAAATGTACTCTTACATTTGATTGTGCAACAGAATTGAGCTGTATATCCCCCATACCCAAACTGAACGTGTCTCCATCTTTCGTTACAAGGCCGCCAAGTGTGACTGTCTCTGTTATTTCAAGCACACTATCACGTTTCTGTGTCTTCATATCAACGTCGAGTACCTTTATGGTCTTTCCTATCTCTTTCGATATTTCAGAGAAATATTTTTCAAAAGTCTGTAGAGATGTCTCATTGTAAGTTTTTAAATAATCGTCTTCCTTTTTCTGGTCTTTGAAGACAAGGCCACTAACCGTCGTTATCGTGGCATTTTCTGAATAGTCGGTATATATATCTGTATCATAGTACTGAACAGTGAAATTGCTCCTGTTCATCATCAACGTTACCATGTCTATAACAAGGAACACAGCAACTACGAAAATCAGTAAGTAAATCATCGTTTTGTTACTCATAGACACTCTCCTTCCAAATAAATAATCAAATTTTCTTTGAAGTTGGATTCTTTGATTTCGTAAATGACTCTTTTACATCACTGAATATGCGAGCAAGCGCATAAATAATCACCAAAAATTCGAATCTTCCAGCAAACATCCCTATTATTAAATTCCAGAGTGCAGTAAGTGGCATATCTGGACTCGTCACACCAGCAGTCAAACCTACTCCATCCATTGCTGATGCAAACTCGAACATAGATGCCTCTACGCTGTAACCATGACACATAAGTACGACAGATCCAATTATGAATGAGAACAGGTATAAGAATAAGATAAGCAATGCTTCTCTTATGTTGTCATCTGAAAAGGTTATCTGTTGCTCACCTTTGTAAAGTACTCTTTTTCGAACTGTACCTTTTGGAAGCAGAAATCCCATTATGGATTCCCACAGGGCATTGAGTATGACCCATGAACGGAATTGTTTTATACCACCAGAAGTAGAATCCATTTCTCCACCAGCTATCATCAGTACCATTAGCATGAACATGAAAGGGTAGAATGAAAGCCACTTTGGGTCTGCTAACGTAACTGTTTGAAAGCCTGTGCCACTGATACCAGAAACTGTCTGGAATAGTACTATCCTAAAACCTTCCCAGAATCCCTTGTAGTATTCTCCAAGTCCTACGAATGTGATGATGACAGACGTAGAGATGATCGTTATGTTGAATATCCAAGGTTCGCCATTTTTCAAAACTGCTTTCCAGTTGCCTTTCCAAAATGCATAATGTATTCCAAATCCCGTTGCACCTAGGTACATGAGTACCATTATTATTATCTCTATTGTAAGGCTGTTGAACTCTCCTATACTACCATTTCTGGTAGAAAATCCACCAGTTGCAAGTGCTGTCATCGTATGATTAAGTGCTTCAAAGAGATTCATTCCAGCTATCTTCAATGCTATTGTGCCAACCACCGTATAGCCAAGATATATGCCAAGGATTAGTTGCGAAGATCTTCTTATATTTGGTACCAAGTTTTCTGCTCTACCCTCAGTTTTGTAAAATCCCAAACCCCTTGGTCCTATGACGGTTGCGAGCATCAACAAAGCAAAACCAGCACCACCAACGTATTGAGTAAGCGAACGCCAAAAGAGCAAAAGTTTCGACACCTTTGTCACATCTGTGTACATGGTCAGTCCGCTCGTACTCAGTCCACTCACCGATTCAAACATTGCTTGTGAAAAAGTCAATCCACCATTTATCATGTATGGTATTGCAGATAACAATGAAACAACAGCCCATGCCACAACGGTAAGAATTGCACCGTCTTTGTACGTTATCGTTCCGATGTCTTTTATCTTAGTTAAAAAGCCAGATAAGTAAATCAAAAAACCTACTAATGCTGCTAAAAGAAAACCATCTACATTGTGTATTTCGTAAGGATAGAAAATGCAAAAAATAAGTGGCAACATAATTATGATAGAATATTGCAAAATTATCACAGAGAGTGCTTTGTATATTTTTAGATAGCGTTCGAGCATTTTGGAAAGCCTCCTGGTTCACAAATCACAAGAAAAAGATTTCCATTGCTGTCTTACTTTGTTCTTCACTACAAATCAGTATTAGCTTGTCATCTGGCTTAATGATAGTATCTCCGCGAGGTATCAGATACTTATCTTCTCGCACTATTCCAGCTACAACGATTCCATCTGGAATTTTCAGTTCATGCAGGGCTTTATCTGCAATTTTTGAATCCCAATCTACATCTATTTTTAGTACGGTTGCACCCCTATTTGACGCCTCATCTTTGATCATTTCCACTACTTCATTTTCGAAGAGCAAGGGTTCTATATTTTGCATGATTAGATCAGTTACTTTAAGCGTCCTAATACCATACCTATCGAAGAGGTCTTCGTTCTCACTGTTGTTCAGGAATGTGACAACATTTCTCACTTTGTAGTATTCTTGGACGAGTCTTGCAATAAAGAAATTCTTTCTGTCTCTTTCCATTAAGAGTACAACGATATCATCTGGTTCTATTCCCAAATGATCAAGTACTACTTTAGATTGTCCGTCACCATATATTATAGCTGCATTCAGCGTTCTGCTATACTCTTCACATATCTCTTTATCCTTGTTCACAAAATATACCTTATACCCGCTTGCAATAAGCTTTTTTGCCAAGAAATATGGGACTCTCTCTCCACCAATTATGATTACCTTCATTTGCCATCACCTGTTGCAAGTTCAACTCCCTCAAGTATGCTTCTTTCAAAAGTATCTATGGTGAGACTGATTGGCGAGATCGCTCTAATGCCACTCTTTTCAAATAATGCAACGTTTTCTTTGCTCCTAACGAGCGATAGCACATTTGTGATACCAAATATTTTGGAACCGATGAGACTTACGAAGTAGTTTGTTGGGTCATCACCCGTTGTTGTGATGAGCAGATCCGCCTTTTCTGCCTTTGCCCTTTTTAATACATCTCTTTCAGTAGCATCACCAATTGTAGTGAATCCACCGTAGTCTTCCGGTAAAGCCGATAGCGCATCAGGGCTTTTCTCTACTATTGTCACATCGAATCCTATGTAAGATAAACGTGCTGCAACTTCCAAACCAACTCTTCCACATCCTACTACTATGACGTATAGTCTATAATTAATCTGTTTCAATTTCATCACCTCTATTGTAACCACGCTCGTTTAGATCCAAAGCTCTTGCAGCTTTTCTGTGTAATTCTGCGAGTTCTTCATTACCTCTCTTTTCAAGTATCTCACCCATGAGATAGTGTGGAGTAGGCGATGATGGCATTATGGAGAACATTATTCTTACAATCTGTTCAGCTTTGTCAAGATCTCCCGGCACATTGGAATGTATGAAGCCTTCAGCCTCTCTCAAGTATCTCTCGAAACTTCCTTTCCTGTATTCTAGTAACCCTTTGATCTTCTTTTTCAGTTCATCTTGGGTAAAAGGTTTTGAAAGGTAGTCGATCGGTGCAAAACGACAGGCACTGGCGATATCGTCAGGAGTTGCGTAAGCTGATATTATCAAGATTGGAGTGAAAACACCTCGTAACCGTAATCGCCTTATAAACTCTATGCCATCTATATCCTCTAACTTTATGTCCGTCGTAATGAGGTCGAATTTTTCTTTCTCACATATTTTCAATGCATCTTCAGCATTCTGCACTTCTCGTGGTGTACATTCGAATGCGTTTGAAATCATCTTCACAAGCAGATTTCTGACGTGCCTTTCGTCATCAACTACCAGTACATCGATCATATTAACACGCCTCCTTATCATGGAATTATACCACATCTTCGTTAACATTGCACGCTTTGTGTTAGAATGTAGGTAACGAAGCAATTGATAAACATCTATCAAAACACTTTGGAGGTGGCTTTATGGACTTTTCGAAATTCACAAAGTTTCTTTTGATTGCACTGGTATTCGTTTCTTCTCTTGCCTTTTCAGACGTTGCCACGATGTTTAAAGGTGGTTGGGCTGATAAGGTACTCTACATGATCATGATCGATCGTTTCAACGATGGCGATCCTTCAAACAACGACCAAGCAAGTGTAGAGTACGATCCAAGAGACGGTGCAAAGTACAGTGGTGGAGACCTGAAAGGGATCATCGACAGGATTGATTACATCAAAGGAATGGGCATTGATGGCATCTGGGTAACACCGCCTGTTGCAAATCAATGGTGGGATCCATGGGTAAACTATGGCGGATATCATGGATACTGGGCAAGGAATTTTAAGCAAATCGATGAACATTTTGGAAAACTTCAAGATTACAAGGCACTCGCTGATTCTTTGCACAACAACAATATGAAACTCATCCAAGATATAGTTGTAAACCACGTTGGAAACTACTTCAGATTTATAGGCAATAGATTCGAAATCAACAATGGTAGCGTTCCTACAAAGGCACCAACTCAGTCTCCATTTGATCTGAATAATTACGCTGATATAGCACAACGCGATGCAAATATATACCATTGGACCGCAGATGTATCGAATTACAACGACTCAAATCAAAGGTTAAATTATCAAATGAGTGGATTAGACGATCTGAATACGGAAAATCCAAAAGTAATTGCTGCATTAAAGGATTCATACTCATATTGGGTAAAGGAAGTTGGAGTAGACGGTTTTAGGGTGGATACCGCTATGTACGCACCAAAAGAGTTCTTTGATCAATTTTTCAAATCGCAAGACGGTATTTTCTCCTTAAAGAGTGATTTCATTGCATTTGGTGAGACTTGGATCACTTCAAAACCTTACGAGAACGATGCAGACAAAGAAATTGCTTCATACCTTGATCACGGCTTTAATTCGATGCTTGACTTCACATTGATGGAAGAGATCAGAAGAGTAATCAAAGGTGGGCAACCAACGGATTATCTCGCATACAGGCTTGAAGCAAGAAATGAAACATTGAAAAAGGGATTGCTCGTAACATTTATAGACAACCACGATATGGAAAGATTCGGCAAGGGCGTCACACCAAACATCATTCAGCAGGCACTTGGACTACTACTTACATTACCGGGACTTCCTGTGATCTACTACGGTACTGAGCAATACTTTGAAGAGACAAGGGCATCGATGTTTGCCAACGGGTGGGGTTCGTTTGGCCAAGACCACTTCGACGCAAATAGCGATATGTATAAATTCATAAAAGATACTATAGAATTCAGAAAGGCCCATCCTGCAACTAGGTATGGCGAGGTAAAAACGCTCCTTTCTGAAAAACGTGGTGCAGGCCTACTGGTATACACTCTAAAGTGCAGCGAAGAAGAACTTTTAGTAGTCTTGAACACTGCAAATGATCAAAGGATAACCAATTTCAAAACCAATTACGAACCTGGGACAACATTTGAACCGATATACAGTGCAGCAGCTGGTATAGGTTCACCTATTATAGTCAGAGATGGCGGATCCATCAATGTAAAGATGCCTGCCAAGAGCCTCACGATATTTGCGTTTTCCAAAGAACGGTCAGAGGTTTCAAAGCCGAATGTCGATGTCAGTATAAACCTAAAGAATGGTGATAAGATAACCAAGTTAACAGAGGTTAGTGGTCAGACGAATGCGAAAACTTTGTACGTCTACATCGATAGGAGGGTTGAATCTGAACTGAAGATAGAACCAAAAGATGGAAAGTTTACATTCACAATAGATCCATTCAGACTTGACCCAGGTGAGCATACAGTACTGATCAGAGCTATAGGTAAAACGGTAAGGGATACATTTTATACCGACGAAATAACGATTTCGGTCGAACTTGAGAAGAAGACACTTGCAGAAGTTGCAGACCCAAGTGACGATGATGTTGGCTTGAGTGGTACGTACATCTACCCAACAGACCTAACATTCAAAAGACAAATGGATATCATCGAAGCAAAGGCAGAGAGTATAGGCAGTACGCTCATTCTGTCTATAAAACCTCGAGACCTTACGAAGACCTGGGGACCTTCTTACGGTTTTGACCACGTTACATACCAAATATTCATAGATGACCCAACGAAAAATGGTGCTAACTTCCTGCCATTGCAAAATCATGCGTTCAAAGATTGGAATTGGGATTACGAGATATTTGCAACTGGATGGATCAGTGGTATTTACACACCCCAAGGGGCAACGAAAGATAAATTCGGGACTCAGATTGGTTCACCTGAAGTCTTTGTCGAAGACGGATGGGTAAAGATCATAGTAAAAGGCGATTGGCTTGGTAATCCAAGTAATTTCAACGGTTGGACTGTTTACATTACGTCTTGGGATTACGATGGTGTTGAGAACAAATTTAGACCATTGCAACAAGAACCCAAAGCCTACATCATGGGCGGCGGAAATTCAAATGATCCACTCATAATGGATGATTGTTGGCTGGAATTTTGATAAGAGTTCTTAAACTTCAAACGCTTGTACGTTACTTGTAGCTTACATTCAAAACTTGGTTTATTCGTCTAATTTCATTTTTCAAACATTTTTCAAAAGGCCACCTCTTTTGGTGGCCTTTTGTATGCAACAGTGAGTCAACAATCACTCAAAATTATGTATGTGTGGTATAATTTAATCGAACATCAAGAATATCACTTAAACGGCTGCAGGAGGTGGAATATATGGAGAATTTCGTTTTTCATAATCCAACTAAACTGGTTTTTGGAAAAGATACCGTGGAGAAAATTGGGGAAGAATTAAAGAAGGGTGGCATTAAGAAGGTATTGATGATTTACGGCGGAGGTTCCATCAAGAAGAATGGTGTTTACGAGAAAGTTGTCAGGTCACTACATGATAATGGAATAACGAAAGTCGAGCTTTCTGGAATTCGACCAAATCCTGTACTATCGAAGGTCCACGAGGCTATTGCAGTTGCAAAGAAAGAGCAGGTAGAGGCGATATTGGCAGTTGGTGGTGGAAGTGTTGTCGATAGTGGTAAAGCAATCGCAGCAGGATACTATTACGAAGGTGATATCTGGGATGCATTTATTGGTAAGTATAATGTGAAAAAGGCGCTTCCACTGTACGTTGTACTAACCATGTCTGCAACTGGCACGGAGATGAATGGTAACGGCGTTATCACAAATGAAGAGACGTTGGAGAAATTGGGATTCGGTTCAAGATACGTTTACCCGGTTGTTTCTATAGTAGATCCGACTGTTCAGTATTCTTTACCGAGGGACCAAGTAATTTACGGTGCAATAGATGCGATAAGTCATGTGATGGAACATTACTTCGATGTAGCTGGCAGTACACTCATCGACAGCATAGACGAAGGCATAATAAGAACCATAATGTCCGCAACAGAAAAAGTGACTGAAGAACCTGAGAATTACGAGGCACGTGCGAATTTGTGCCTTGCAACAACATTAGCACTAAATGGTTTGACTAAGATGGGAACTACGGGTGGAGATTGGTCATCTCACGATCTACAACATCCACTGAGTGCATTGAAACCAGAGGTAGCGCATGGCGCAGGTTTGGCTGTCGTATTTCCAGCTTGGATGACTTATGTCAAAGAATTGATCCATGAAAAACTAATCAATTTTGGAAAGAACATTCTCAATTTGGGAGATGATGCAACGGCTGAACGTACAATAGATGAGTTGAGAAGATGGTACAAATCGATTGGTGCTCCTATAACACTCAGAGAACTTGGATTTACTCAAGAAGATGTGCAAAAAGTTACGCAAATTGCTTCAAAGCATTCACCGCTTGGAAAAGTAAAGCGTTTGGACACCCACGATATAGAAAGTATTTATCGCATCGCATACGAATTTTGAATATCACAATGTAAATATGATTTTAGGCAGTTTCTTTGATATTTAATAGAAGTGGAGGGATTTTGGTGATAAAGCAGTACGATATTGAAAAGTTGAAAGAAGTTTCGAGGCAGTGCCGTGGCGATATATTGAAGATGACCACCGTGGCCAATTCTGGGCATCCAGGTGGTTCCATGTCTTCCATTGATTTGTTAGTCAGTCTTTACGCATTTGCAAATGTTGATCCAAAGGCTCCGTGGGATGAGAATCGGGATAGAATCGTTGTCAGCCACGGACACATATCGCCGGCAGTCTATTCTACTTTGGCAAATTATGGTTTTGTGAATAGAGAAGATGTCTTGGCTGGGTTTAGGCATCCTTCATCGATCTTTGAAGGTCACATAACGCGTGGCATACCTGGAGTGGAGTGGACAACGGGTAATCTTGGTCAAGGTTTGTCGGCAGGAGCGGGGTTTGCACTTGCCGCAAAGATTAAGAAAGGGGACTATCACGTTTATGTTGTCATGAGCGATGGTGAGAGTGCAAAGGGTCAAGTTCAAGAGGCAAGGAGAACGGCCAGAAAATATAATCTCGACAACTTGACGGTCCTTGTCGACTACAACGATATTCAGATAAGCGGACACGCACATGATGTAATGTACGTAGATATAAAGGGCGAATTTCAAGCTGCTGGTTGGAATATCATAGAGATAAATGGACATGACCATGAACAGATATTAGCTGCATTGAAGATAGCAAGGAACGATGGTAAACCGACAGCGATAATTGCACACACAATCATTGGTAAGGGTGTAGATTTCATGGAGGATAAACCGGATTACCATGGAAAACCCTTGAACAAGGAAGAACTTGCAAGGGCACTCGAACAATTGAATATAGAAAATGACGTGGATAAATATATGAAGATGAGAGACGAATTACCGACAAGGCCGCATGATAAATTGAAACGAAGCTACAAAATTGAAATAAACACAGGTACTCCAAGGATTTACGATAAAGCCACCGATAACAGAAGTGCACTCGGACGTGCAATTGCTGATCTTGCAACGCTCAACGATAACGTTGTCGCAGTAGATTGCGACTTAAAAGGGTCCGTAAAGCTCGATTTTTTAGACAAAGAGCGCGGCGATAGGATAGTTGAATTAGGTGTACAAGAACACAACGCAGCAACTATTTCTGGTGCGATGTCTGCTGACGGATTGGTGACTTTCTTTGCAGACTTTGGTGTATTTGGCATCGATGAAACATTCAATCAACATAGGCTCAATGCGATAAACAATACGAATTTGAAGATCGTAGTCACGCATTGTGGCATAGATGTTGGAGAAGATGGTAAAACGCACCATGGCATCAATTACGTTGGCGCACCTTTAGCATGGTACGGCTTCAAAACTATCGTACCAGCTGATCCGAATCAGACGGACAAAGCAATAAGATACGTTGCAAAGGAATATGGAAATTACGTTGTAGCAGTTGGAAGAAGTAAGTTAGAGACAATAAAGAAAGAAGATGGGGCAGTATTTTTTGATGAAAACTATGTATTCGAGTATGGTAAGATGGATGTACTAAGAGATGGTGGTGACGGCGTCATATATGCAATGGGCTCGGTCATTCCAAATGTCTTGAAGGCTCATGAAATATTGAAGGCCAAAGGCATCAACATAGCGGTCGTTAATGTTAGTTGTCCACATAACTTAGACGTGAATATACTCAAGAAGTATTCTAATTTTGTTGCAACGGTAGAGGATCACAATGTCTACAATGGACTTGGTAGCTTGATAGCACAGAAATTCATCGAAATCGGTCTACTGCCAGCGCAATTCATGAAACTTGGATTGGAAGACTTCCCAGTCTCGGGTGATTCGAAATTACTCTTCGAAATATACAACCTTAGCGGTGAGAGGATCGCGCAAGTGATTGAAGAAAAAATGACGTTGTAATCAAGAGTAAGAACGTGCGGAAGGTCACCTTCCGCATATATTTTTTAATTTTTGGTGAATTACTTGGAATTTGTGCTATATTCGTGTATAATATGAATTGTAACCCGTCAGGAGGGATATTTGTGCCTAAGAGTATGACTGGATATGCAAAGGTGCAGAGCGTTATCGACGATTACAAGATAACGTGTGAGGTAAAGGCACTCAATTCAAAGGGATTAACGATAGATGTATCAGTCCCTTATTTCCTTAATGCTAAAGAATTGGATATAATGGCCAAAGTAAGAGAGTACATATCTAGAGGAAAAATAGCAATAAAGTTATCAGTTAAGTTCATAAAACCCATCCAGATGTCCATTGATTATTCACTTGTGAGAACATACTACGAGATGTTATCCGAAATAAGAGAGAATCTCGGAATACCCATTCCGGTAGAATTGAGCCATCTTCTCAACTTCAAAGATGCATTTCAATTTGAATTTTCGGCAGAAGAGATAGAGCGTGCGTGGAGCAACACTGTTCTTGTTCTCGAGGAAGCTTTGAAAAAGGTCGTCGATGAAAGGACAATAGAAGGTGAAAAGCTAACAAGAGATTTACTCGAAATGGCCAGTAAGATGGAATCAACCGTGGAGCAGATAAAGGGCAAGGCAGATGAACTTCCAAAATCGATTGCAGAACGTATAAGAACAAATGCAAAGGAGATACTACCAGAGGATGTAGAACTGAATAAGGAACTGTTCGAGAGTGCAGTTGCGTTGATCGCAGATAGGGCAGATATACGAGAAGAATTGGTGCGCTTGGAAAGTCACATATCTAGGACAAAGCAACTTCTAAATTCAAAAGAACCTGTCGGGGACATGTTGAATTTCATCTCACAAGAACTTCTCAGAGAATTCAATACTATATTATCGAAAAGTAGGTTGATAGATATAAACAACCTCGCACTGGAAGGCAAATACTTGGTATCTCAGTTCAAAGAGCAAATAATGAATATAGAATAGATTTTTTTACTAATTCGGGAGGTGTAAGAGATGTTTGGACTTATAAACATAGGCTTTGGTAATGTTATTGCTGGTGATAGGGTCATAGCAATCGTTAATCCAGAGAGCGCACCGTTGAAGAGGTTAAAGGAAGATGCTAAGGGTGAGGGCAAACTTATAGATGCTACGTATGGAAGAAAGACAAGATCCATACTCATTACAGACTCAAACCATATTATACTCAGTGCGATTCAACCGGAAACTATTGCTCAAAGGTTCATAGAGTCCATGGCAGAGATCGAGAAGGAACTCGAAAGAATAAGAAAGGGCTAATAAAAAATGGGCCTTGCAAGTCCCAGTAAGGGGATTTTGTTTGTCATAAGTGGTCCAAGTGGTGTTGGTAAAACAAGTATCATACGTTCCGTATTGGAAAGAGTTAAGAACGTTGTTTTCTCGGTTTCTTGCACGACTCGAAAGCAGAGACCAGGCGAGATCAACGGGGTTGATTATTTCTTCATATCGCAAGAAGAATTTGATGAAATGATACGTGGCAACAAGTTCTTAGAGTGGGCAAAAGTGCACGATAATTATTACGGAACACCTTTGAATTTTGTGTTCAAACACATGGATGACGGTAACGACGTGATTTTGGATATAGATGTACAAGGGGCATTGAATGTGAAAAGGAATTTTGCGAAGGCAAAATTTATATTCATAGCTCCACCGAGTTACCAAACACTAGGTGAGAGGTTAAAAACAAGAGGAACAGAAACCGAAGAGAAGATTCAAAGAAGATTGGAGACTGCGCGTAAGGAGATAAAGTATATTCCAGAATTCGAGTATCTTATCATAAACGAAGATCTCGAAAATTCGATAACGAATCTCGTATCCATCATATACGCTGAAAGACTCAAGTTTGATAAGCTTAAAGAAACAGATAAGGTAAGGAACTTGTTAAAGGAGGTGCAGTAAGTGAGTAAGACTGTTATAAAATACGATGAATTACTCGAGAAGATCCCTCATAAATATGCGATACCCATTGTTGTGGCTAAAAGAGCGGAGGCCTTGAATGACATGGCAAGGTCATTCGTGAGCTCGCCGGACGAGTATGCAGTGAGCATCGCATTCAAAGAGTTGCAAGAAGGATACATCCGCATCAAGAATGAAGATATTCTGAAAATACTTATACCAGAGACAAAGTGAGAGCGCAGAGGAACCGTGAGGTTCCTCTGTCTGTTTAATAGCAAGTGAATAGAGTTTGTCTTTTCAAATTGTTGTTCTAACGTGAGAGTAGACGAATACATAAATAAAGAATAGATATTCGATAAAAACTCGAAAAGCGTGGGGGGAACGAATATGTGTGGTATAGCTGGAACATGGAACGTTGACGATTCGTACAACGTTTTGCATGATATTTTGTTGGCACTACAGCACAGAGGTCAGCAGTCGGCTGGTGTTGTGATCAATGGTTTCAAGAGCGTAAAAGGTGAAGGACTCGTTCACGATGTTTTAACAGATTCGAATTTTGCAGAAGGTAAAAGAGGCATAGGCCACGTAAGATATTCAACTTACGGTTCGATAAATGAAATCCAGCCTATAACAGCGTATACTTTTAAGGGAACGTTTTCAGTGGCTCACAATGGAAATATCATCGATGCAGATGAGAGAAGAAAATATGTTATGGAAAATGGCGGCATTTTCTCTACAACGCTCGATACAGAATTGTTTGTCCACTATTTCTCCCTCGCACCATATCGCGACCCGAAGAGCTCTCTTCAATGGACTCTCTCAAGAATTCCAGCAGCTTATTCCCTTGTTATGCTCCATAGTTCGTTCATCGCCGCAGCTCGAGATCGATACGGAATCAGACCTCTTTTCTATGGAAAATTTGGAGATGGTTATGTTATCGCATCTGAGGACTCCGCTCTGAGTAGCATAGGTTGTGACGATATACGTGAGGTAGAAGCAGGTACAATCGTGTTCTTTTCCGATAATACTCCTGGCCCAGAGACCGTGACATTCTCGCAAAAAGATCCACACTTTTGTTCGTTTGAGTTTGTTTATTTCGCACGTCCTGATAGCAATTTTTCTGGCGTAAGTGTACACGAATTAAGAAAGAGACTTGGAATGAAATTGTACCAAGAACATAAAGTTATAGGTGATATCGTCATACCGGTGCCTGACAGTGGTTTTTCTGGTGCGATGGGATATAGTCATGCATCTGGAATTGTTTTGGACTATGGCCTAATTAGAAATCATTATGTTGGAAGAAGTTTCATAATGCCTAAGGATCGTCAAGAGATTGTTAGACGAAAATTAGCACCTATGCATTCCGTTATTCAAGGGAAGGAAGTCATACTCATCGATGATTCAATCGTGAGAGGTACAACGATGAAGGTCATAGTGGATATGGTTAGAGAAGCCGGGGCTAAAAAAGTGTACGTAGGCATCCACTCACCTGCGGTCATAGGGCCATGCAATTACGGATTGGATACCTCAAGGCGCAATGAACTCATCGCATCACAAAATGAAGAGGAAGAATTGAGAAAGTTAATAGGTGCAGATGGCTTATTCTATCTGTCTACCGAGGGATACAAGCAGGTCTTTGAAGAGTGCGGGGTGAATGGTATATGTACAGGTTGTTTCGACCTGAACTATCCGATATGAATTTGAGTTCCAGCTCTACTTCAAACTCTACTCCCTACATAGTTATTGCTGCATCTGGTAATGGAAGCAACTTTCAAGCAATTGCAGATGCTATCAGCAATGAAAAGTTGCACGCAAGAATCGCATGTCTGATCGTCGATAAGCCATGTTATGCTATCGAAAGAGCTCACATGCTTGGTATAGAATCCATATTACTGGAACGCCCATGGCATAAACATTTCGAAGAGACAATAGCGCGTATTGGGCCGGCAGTAATCGTTCTTGCTGGATTCATGCGAATAATCCCATCTCATGTAGTAGAAAGATTCTTTCCAAGAATCATAAACATACACCCAGCCCTTTTACCAGCATTTCCTGGTAAGAATGCACTAGAGCAATCATTCGAATATGGTGTCAAAATCGCTGGTATCACGATTCATTTTGTTGACAGTGGTGTAGATACAGGGCCAATCATATTGCAAAAGGCAATAGAAGTCAAAGATAATTGGAATTTGGAAACGTTTGAAAACCATATCCATGAATTGGAACATAGATATTATTGGCAAGTGATAGATACGCTCTTAACAAGGCCTTTTTCCATAGAAAATAGAAAATTCAAGTGGGGGGATGAAGAATGAACCTTTTTGGGGAAGAATTGATGCTGGAGAAGTATGATATTCAACTTCGATACGGTGAGAATCCACACGAGAAGGCGTATGTATTTGGAAGACCGCAATTCGAATTGTTGCACGAAGGTAAACAACTTTCATTCAACAACATCTTGGATGCAGAGGCTGCTTGGTCGCTGGCACAAAATCTTGAAATTGTTGGAGGCGGTTGTGCCGTCGTAAAACATCAGACGCCTTGTGGCGTTTCATATTTAAAAGATGGCAAAAGTATTGCAGATAAGACTCGTTGCATTGCAAGCGCGCTATCTGCCGATAGTGAGTCTAGCTATGGTGGCATTCTTGCAACCAGTTTTGAGATGACCCTCGATATTGCAAGGTCATTGAAGACATTCTTGGAAGTAATCGTTGCACCGTCTTTTGAAGACGAAGCCATGGAATATCTATCAAAGAAGAAAGTGAGATTGATAAGACCGCTGAATTACACTTCGTACGTTGGTAAAATTGCATTCGATAGTCTGATCATTTCTGAAAGAAGATGCGATGGTCAGCCGGAATTACTATTTGGCGAGTCATTCGATTTGAATGAAGTAACGTTTGCATTAATCGTGGCAGAGGCAACTAGGTCCAATGCAATTGTGATCGTAAAAGATGGTGTAACGGTCGGTATAGGTGGAGGACAGCCATCAAGAAAGAGGTCTGCATGGATTGCAGCTACATTGGCTGCTCAAAACGCAAAGGGAGCTATTGCAGCATCAGATGCATTCTTCCCATTCACAGATGGATTAGATATACTCATCAAAGCCGGTGTCAAATGTGTAGTTGCACCACTTGGATCCATCAGAGATGAAGAGGTTCTTACGTTTGCCAAAGAAAATGGCATCACGTTCTACAGTTCTCCCATAAGAGTCTTTCGTCACTGATCTTCAGTACACTTTCAATCGACTTTTTGGGTGGTGAGATGATGAAGGAAATCAAAAGAGTTTGTATACTTGGTAGTGGTGGACGGGAACATGCAATAGGATATGCGTTTCAAAAACTTGGTGTTGACCTTTTTTTCTATCCTGGAAATGTCGGCACAAAGAAGATAGGGAAGAACATAGAAATTGACAGCTTTGCTGAACTCGAAATCTTCGATTTAGTCATTCCTGGTTCAGAAGAGTACTTGGCAAAAGGCATTTCGGATGGAAGGTCAAACGTTTTCGGACCTGATTCAAAGGGAGCACGCCTCGAAAGTTCAAAGTGTTTTGCAAAGTTGTTTATGCAAAAGCATGGTATTAAGACTGCGAAATTTGAGATAGCAACCACACGCGAACAACTTTACGATGCACTAAAGCAATTCAATCCTCCGTATGTTGTCAAATTGGATGGACTCGCACAAGGAAAGGGCGTTATCATAACTCATTCATTCGATGAAGCACTCGACAAAGGGACCAAACTCATGAATGGGAACATGTTCGAAAATGTTAAAGGGTCCGTAGTTGTCGATGAATACTTGGATGGATGGGAACTATCCGCCATAGCGATCGTAAATGGTAGGGATTTCGTACTCTTGCCATTTACAAAGGATTATAAACGTGCATCTACGAATGATGAAGGGCCGAACACCGGTGGAATGGGTGCATATGGACCTGTACAAATCGACGAAAAACTGAAAGGAAAGATAGAAGAACTGTTCAATAAAACACTCGTTGGATTGGAGAAGGAAGGTATATACTACAGAGGCTTTTTGTACATTGGACTTATGGTTGTTGATGGCGAGCCTTACGTACTCGAATACAATGTCAGATTGGGGGATCCAGAAACAGAAGTGATCGTATCGATGGAACCAGGGCAATTTGCTTTAAACGTTCTCAAGGCATATAGCAAAGAATCTCTTGATGAATATACACCAAAGTGTTGTGCTGTCGATGTTGTTGTAGTCTCTGAGGGATATCCTGAAAGTCCAAAGAAGGGCCAAGAGATACAATTTCAAAAAGATGGTTTTTTCTTCTATGGCGGCGTCACTGAGAAGAACGGAAAACTCGTAGTTAGTGGTGGAAGGGTGCTCCACTCAATGGGCGTAGGTGAAAACCTTGAGCAAGCAAGGGCGCATGCATACAAAAACATTGAGAGTGTGTATTTCGAGGGGATGTACTACAGAACAGATATCGCTGGTACTGAATTGTAAATCGATGACGGACAATCATTAGTACAATAGTACAATGAATGAGGAGTGATAATCGTGAATACCAAGAGGAAAGATTTACATGATGGCTATACATATTCAGCTTCGGGAGTGGATGTGACGAGAAACGATGAATTTACTGATTACATAAAAGAGATTGCAACATTACCACCTTGGGTTATGAAAGAACCGACCGGATATGCGACGATCATAGAACTCACAACGCCTCCTATAGTTGTTACTTCCGATGGAATTGGCTCGAAATTACTACTGCACTTGGAACATGATACATTGAACGAAGCTGCTAAAGATCTCATAGCAATGAACTACAACGATATAATCTGTGTTGGAGGTGTACCAAAGGCTTTTGTAGATTATCTTGGAGTACACCACATAGATAGGCAGCACTACGAATTCATAAAGGCACTCACTGAGGAACTGGAAAAGATAAATGTATCGCTTGTTGCAGGTGAGACTGCAGAACTTCCTGCTATCTACACACAAGATGAATGGGATGTGGCAGGATTTTGCATAGGAATGCTTGAACAGCGCATACCTATTGAAACGATAAAAGAAGGAGACATCATAGTTGGCATTCCTGCCAGTGGTTTTCATTCCAACGGTTGGTCGTTGATAAGAGAAATATTGAAGAAAGAAAATATAGATTTGAATTCTCTCCCGTTCGATTTACTAACCGGTACAAAGATATATTCGGATGTTTCGATGGTTTTCAATTTGGTAAAAGGTATAGCACACGTGACAGGCGGTGGATTATCAAGGGCGTTGAGAAGAGTACTTCGAGAGAGTGGATACAACTTGACGATAGAGCTCCCAGAGTACATGAAATGGATACTCAATTACATAACGTTCGACGAGGCATTGAAGACATTCAACATGGGATACGGTGTGATATTGGTAACTTCAAGAGAAAATGTAGAAGAAGTTGTGGCAAAAACAAATGGAAAAATTATCGGCAATGTGAGTCCAACAAGTAATATTGTGGTACAATAGATTTAATGGACTTGCGTAGACGTGCAATAGTTGCAAATTGGAATTTGGAGGTGGAAAGAGTGAAAAAGGGATGGATCATAGCACTTGTCATCATAGCAATCATCGTCATAGCACTTGTATCCTGGGGCATCGGTTCGTACAACAAGATGGTGACATTGGATCAAACGGTGAAGGAAAGTTACAGTCAGATTCAAAATCAACTTCAAAGAAGGATGGACTTGATACCTAATCTTGTGGAAACAGTTAAAGGCTATGCAGCACAAGAAAAGGGGATTTTTGAAGACCTTGCAAATGCAAGGGCAAGATTAGCTGGCGCACAAACAGTTCAAGACCAGGCAACAGCAGACGCAGAACTCACAACTGCGCTTTCAAGGTTACTCGTAATTGTGGAAAATTACCCAACATTGAAATCTGATGCGAATTTCAGACAATTAATGGACGAATTAGCTGGCACAGAAAACAGAATAGCCGTTGCAAGAAAAGATTACAACGCTGTAGTAAAAGAGTACAATGCCTTGATAAAGAAGTTCCCATACATGTTGATCGCAGGAATGGGTGGATTTGCCGAAAAAGAGTACTTTGAAGCAAAACCCGGTGCAGAAGAAGTACCACAAGTACAGTTCTAATTGGGTTTTAAGTATTAACAGAATCAATAGTGTTTAATAGTGTTTGAGTAACTCAAATAATCCTGACTTTACGTAATAAACGCGGCCGATGAGCCGCGTTTATTTTGTAAGTTATTCAAATTAATACTCACATGCACATATTTTGACTTTCACTTGATCTTTTCTATAACACCTGGAATCAGATATTCTTCAATGACTGCATACAATGCACCATAGAGGTAATTATCACGAGTGAATGTAGATGGTACTACCTTGACTGTGTCCGCGGAATGCTCTAAAGCCCTTCCTTTAATCAAATTTTCAAGTTCTTTGTAGAATCTAGTGTCCAATCCTGATAATTCTCCACCCACTATTAGGTACTCAGGGTTAAGCGAGTTTACTATATTTACCAGTGCACGTGAGAGTATGTCCAAATATTCGGAAATTCTCTTATCACCAGAGATGAAAAGTTCATTGATGTATTTCGACCATTCACTGATAGGTTTTCCGAAGAAAGAAGATATAGAGATAATACTCTCCAAGCATCCGGTATTGCCACAATGACACTTTTTGCTACTGTGTAGGTCAAACGTGGTATGACCAAATTCACCTGCTGTGTAAGATGGGCCTCTGAATATCTCACCGTTTATCCAAAGGCCAGTACCAAAGCCTTCTCTAACAGTCACAAATACTGAACATTGAGATTTTCTTATCTCTTCATGATGGAATGCCTCTGCAATCATGCCCAAATTCGCTTCATTATCAGCATAGACGATTTTACCGGGAATCTCTATCTTTATATCTCGCCATCCAGTACTCGGGACAAAGAGTATCGTATCCGTTTCCACGTTGACCATCCCCGGCACTGAAAATGCAACGACGTCTACACTATCTATATAGCCAAGCATGGAATGTATCTCTTCTAATATGCTTTCAAACTTCTTTGGCGTTTTTGAATACTCAAGTTTTTCGATATCGCCATTTGCCTTTCCTATCGCATAATTGATTCTCTCGGCTCCTATGTCTACGAGTAGTACTTTGAGCGCATTGGGATTGATCTCTAAGTTCAATGCCCTTCGACCAATCTTGCCATATTGAGAAGGGCTCGTCTCAATTATCACATCATCGTCAACAAGCTGTGCCACACATCTTGTTATAGTGCTTGGAGAAAGGAGTGTTTCCTTAACAAGATTGACCCTCTCTATTGATCTATTGTGGAAGATCGTTCGCAGTATCAAAGAATAATTGTTCTCTTTCATCGTTGAATGAAGGATTTTCTTCACTCTAAAGGCCTCCAAAGGATATATCTATCTCTTCCTATTTGTAAAGATTTCTTACACTGACTTATTATTTTGCACTGCTTCTAGTTTTTATATCGAATACGACGGCTGCTATAAGAACTGCACCTCTGATTATGTATTGCAGAGAGATTCCAACTCCGACAAGGTTCATTCCGTTTATTAGAGAGGCCATCACGAGTGCACCAATTAGAGAATTAATGACTTTTCCAACACCACCGGCCGCTGAAACGCCACCAACGTATGCTGCTGCTATGGAATCGAGTTCGAAAAGGTTACCTGCATCTGGCGTTGCCGATTGAAGTCTCGATGTGTAAAGTATGCCTGATATAGCTGTAAGCAAACCCATTGAACCGAAGACAAATAGCGTTATCTTTTTGACATCTATACCGCTTAACTGTGCTGCGTCAGGATTACCACCCACCGCATATATGTGCCTTCCAAGTGCCGTTCTAGTTGTCAACAAGTGATATATCAATGTGATGATCAATGTAATAGCAAACGTCCAAGATATCCCATTGTAACTTGCCAACGTCCAGAATATGTAGAAGATAATCGCACTTATGAAGATTTCTTTCAAAACAAACATCCTCATGGAGAGTACTTCGAAGTTGTACTTGAGTTTGTTGTTCCTTGTTCTTACATCGCTCATTATGTAAAATGCAACAGCTACTAATCCGATTATGATGGTTAATAAGTGATAATTAGTATTATTTGGAATGTCTGGTATGTACCCATTGCCTATCGCATTAAACGTATCGTTCATAATAATTATGGTACCTGTACCTTGCGTAAAGACCAGCAACGCACCTCTGAAGATCATCATTCCGGCAAGTGTCGCAACGAATGCGGGAAGTCCAACATTTG
Organism: Fervidobacterium sp. UBA5837; assembly: GCA_002432805.1. Taxonomy (GTDB): domain Bacteria; phylum Thermotogota; class Thermotogae; order Thermotogales; family Fervidobacteriaceae; genus Fervidobacterium. Next base: position 357,550 of record DJGV01000016.1, read on the forward strand.
CAATTAAGAAACCATTGCCAAGTCCGATCAATATACCGAGACCAGCTATGATCAATATGGTAGGAATAAGTGGAAAGTTATTCCGCAAAAGTGCTGCTGCAATTGCACCAAGAAAACCAGCCACCGAACCGACAGACAAGTCTATGTGTCTAATAACGATGACAAGTGTCATGCCCACTGCCAAGACGGCGATGTATCCCATTTGGTTGAACAAGTTGCTAATGTTCCTTGCCGACAAGAAAAGCCCTTTTGTAAGGATTGTGAATATGATCATGATGAAAGCTAACGCAATGTACATGCCATATTCTCTTATGTTCTTCTTCAGTAATACACCCAATTCTTGAATGAAGTTCATGCTTTCATCCTCCCCATCGATGTCGATTTTGGTATAATTTATACGTACGTTAAGATGACAAATCTACAAACTTCTCTAAATCAGTAGTCAACAGCCATTGTCATTATTTTCTCTTGCGTTGCTTCTTCCCTACTGAGCTCGCCGCTAATTCTTCCACCTGATACAACGTATATCCTGTCACTCATACCCAGTATCTCTGGCAGCTCCGAAGAAACCATTATGATGCTCATCCCATCTTCTTCAACTAATTTGTTCATCAATGTGTATATTTCATATTTTGCACCAACGTCTATACCTCTTGTTGGCTCATCAAGGATCAGCAACTTCGGCTTTACAAACAACCATTTTGCTATAGAAACTTTCTGTTGGTTACCTCCACTGAGATTCAAAACTTTCTGTTCTATAGATGGTGTCTTAATCTTAAGTGAATCTTTGAATTGTTCTGCCAATACGATTTCTTCGTTTTCGTTTATGAAGAATCCTCTCACTAGCTGCCGCAACCCGGTTATTGTGATGTTCGTCTTTACATCAAAATCGAGAATCAAACCTGTCCCTTTCCTGTCTTCCGAAAGATACGCGAGGCCTGCCTTAATTGCTTCTCCAGGATGTTTGAATCTAAATTTCTTACCATCGAAGTACATTTCTCCTTCTACTGCATAGTTCTTTGGATTACCAAACAGACTGAGCGCAAGTTCTGTTCTACCTGCTCCCATCAAACCGGCAACGCCAACTATCTCACCTTTTTTAACATACATGTTTGCATTTTTAACAACATACCTACCAAGTGTTTTATCGTATGCCTTCCAGTTCTTTAGATCAAATATCTTCTCGCCAAATTCTCTCTTCTTTCTCTTTGGATAAATATCTTCAATTTCCCTACCAACCATGTACTTTATGATTTCGTTCTCAGAGAAACCATCTTCTTTGTTCAAATTTGCTACCATCTTCCCATCTCTCAATATCGTTATAGAGTCGGCCACTTCAACTACTTCTTTGAGCTTATGAGAGATCAATATGGAAGTAATTCCTTGCTTTTTTAGGTCTTTGATGATTTTAAGAAGGTTCTCGCTATCGCCTTCGTTGAGTGATGAAGTGGGCTCATCCAAAATCAACAACTTAACATTCTTAGTTAGCGCCTTTGCTATTTCAACTATCTGTTGGTGACCTACTCCAAGTTCTTTTACTTTCCTTGAAGTGTCCAAGTCAGGTTTCACCTTCTCTAGCACTTGTTTTGCCATAGCAATTGTCTTGTTCCAGTCGATGAGCCTTCCACTCTTTATCTCGTGACCAAGGAAGATATTTTCATAAACGGTTAATTCAGGAATAAGCGCTAATTCCTGGTAAATCGTCACTATACCAACTCTCTCACTGTCATGAATGCTTCTGAACTTCTGAGGCTTTCCTTCAAAAATAATCTCACCCTCAAAATCTCCATGAGGGTAAAAACCGCTGAGTATCTTCATAAGTGTCGATTTTCCAGAGCCGTTTTCTCCGACCAAGCAGTGAATTTCTCCACGTCTCACTTTGAGATTCACTTTGTCCAACGCTCTTACACCTGGAAAATCCTTCGTTATATCTTTCATTTCAAGGATGTAGTCGCTCACATTATACCACCTCTTTCGAAAATAAGATGACTAGTGAATAGATCTGGAAAAGTCAGGAAATAGAATTAAACATATGAAGATACTATCCGATGAAAAACCCTTTTCTATAAGAAGGGTGGCGGTTTTCACGCCACCCAACTAACACTTTACTTAGATGTTTAGAACGATTAAACAGGTGACAATTACAAAATTATTAACAAATCACCATTGAAAATCTTTTTCTGAATAGTAACCAGAGTCGATGAGTATCTTCTTGACGTTATCCTTTGTTATGACTTGAATTTCGGATTGAATTGCTGGAACCTTTACCTTTCCATTGTCGTAGCTACCAGAAGTTGCTGGTTTCTTGCCTTGGAGTAATAGCTGTGCTGCATTGATGGAATCTTTGACTAGTAACCTGACATCCTTGAATACCGTCATCGACTGTTTTCCATCGATTATGTATTGTACGGAAGCCTTTTCTGCATCTTGCCCACTGATGAAGTACTGTTTTACAGCCTTATCTGCTCTGAATGAATCAGCAATTGCTCTTGCTGTACCATCGTTTGGAGCAAGTATGTAAACTGTTCCCTTATCCGTTGTCTTTGCCTTCGTTAAATCATCTTCAGCCTTCCTCTTTGCTACGTTGAAATCCCAGTTTGTCGTGACCTGGCCAATGATCCTAGCCATTTCATCTCTTGTAAGGTTCTTCTTATTCATGAGTCTCACTGCTTCTGAAGAGTTGATTACTCTGAATGTACCATCGAAAATCTTTGGTTGCAACGCTTCCCAAGCACCTTGGAAGAACAAGAAAGAGTTGTTATCAGACAGAGCACCTGCGTATAAGTAGAGTGGGTTGCCCTTTGTCCCTTTCTTTACGTTCTGAATCAGGAAGTTTCCCCATGCCTTACCAACTTCAACACTGTCGAATGTCACGTAGTAATCAACTGCGTCTGTTCCCATGATAAGCCTATCGTAAGAAATGACATAAGCGCCGGCCTTTTTTGCTACTTCTGCTGAAGCTGCTGCTGCAACTGCGTCATGTGGACATATGATGATAACTTTTGCACCTTTTGCAACCAATGCTTCAACGTTCTGTCTTTCTGTCGCTGGTGAGCCTTGGCTGAAAAGAATCTCTACCGTGTACTTCGTATCTTTGAGTGCTTCCTTGAATCTTGTTTCATCCTGCACCCATCTTGGTTCAACGTTCGTCGGGAGTACAACACCGATATCAACTGCAAATGTCAATGCAGATGCGAAGAGCATTACTAAGAAAGTACTGATGAGTAAAAGCTTTTTCATACTAAACCCCTCCTTCTGTGTGAGTGGACACCAAATTTGAAAGTAATATGTAACTCCTTTCATAATATACCATGTTAACACACTAAAATCGAAAGCTTCAATTCCTTCTTATATTTCTTTCAGAAAGAAACAAATACGTGTCGATTGAAAATCCTTTCATTATCTCAAGAAATCTCCCATTTTCGTGCTTTATCTCTCTTACACAACTTGGAACCTTGCAAAACCTATTGATTTAGCTTATTTCATTCACTTTGTTTACGGCAGATCGTAAATACATTGACAATTGCAGTTACGAAAAGAATTCAGCCAGGTGTATAATTATCAGTAGACATTGGGAGATGAGAAATTGTGCTCTTATCCTCGAGAAACGAATACAGAAAGGAGGCAAGCCACTCCTCTCATGATTAGACTAGCGGGTATGTGGCTAATTTTTTATGAAGGTTGATTTGTTATTCGCAGAGATTGGGTCTACGACAACCGTTTTGACCGCTTTTCAACTTGGTGGAATTGGAAAGCCGAAGATTGTTGCCCAGGCTGAACACTGGACGACTACCAACGAGGGAAATGTTATCATAGGTATCGAGAACGCACTAAAGAAGATGCAAGAAAAGCTTGGTGAAGAGCTCTCGTGGGGAAAATTTGCTGCGACGAGTAGTGCAGCAGGCGGGTTGAAGATGACTGTACACGGTCTTGTCTACGATATGACTGTCCGTGCTGCAAGAGAAGCTGCTTTGGGAGCAGGTGCTGTCATCAAGTACATCACTGCCGGAAAGATGGATGAATTCCACCTGAGAAAGATCACTTCAGTGCAGCCTAAGTTGATATTACTTGCAGGTGGTGTCGATTACGGTGAGTCGGAGACTGTCATACATAATGCAAAGCTGCTTGCGAAGTTGGAACTTGATGTACCCATAATTTATGCAGGTAACGCAGCTGCTGCGGAACATGTTGAAGAGATCTTTTCCAGTGCTGGAAAGAAGGTCTATGTCACTGAAAATGTTTATCCGCGCATAGATTATTTGAATGTTGAACCAACGAGAAGTATAATAAAAGAAGTTTTTGCAGAACATATAGTGAAAGCACCTGGGATGGAGAAGATCAAAAACATGGTGAACTACCATATCGTTCCTACACCAGCTGCTGTTATGACTACCACTGAGCTCATATATGAAAATTATGGAGATTGCCTAACCTTAGATATCGGCGGTGCAACTACAGACGTAGACTCGGTAACGGATGGCACCCCGGAGATTCAAGAGATGCTCACATCTCCAGAGCCTTTCGCTAAGAGGACTGTTGAAGGAGATCTTGGACTTTTTGTGAATGCACACAATGTTATCGAAATGATGGGAGAAGAGAATTTAAGAAGGGAATTTTCTGACTACGATGAATTGCTGGGTAGAATAAGTCCGTATCCTAAGTTTGAACGAGATGAGTATTTCATAAGTAAACTCGCAACGTTCTGTATACAACAAGGAATCAGGCGCCATGCAGGTAGTAAGAAACATTTGTATACTCCTACTGGACGCAAGACAATTGCCGAAGGTAAAGATTTGACAGCTATCAAGTCTATCTTTGGCACGGGAGGTTTTCTATCTCGCTCAAGATTTGCTAAGGATTCTTTGGAGTCTGTAAAACATCTGGCAAAGCTCCATCCCATGGAGCTATTACCATCTGAAGATGTGAGGTTTTTCAGAGATAAACACTACATATTTGCGGCAATTGGGCTCATAGCTGGGCAGATAGACAGAACGCTTGCTCAAGAATTGCTCAAATTTGATGTAGAAGAATTTTGAAGAGTTTTAGATTTTCAATGTTAGATTCTTACTAAATCTTGCATGCTTGTGGAGGTCACATAAGATGGGAATGGAAGAAAGGGTGCTTGTAATCGATTCGGCTGATGCTGAAAGGCTATGTAATGGGAAGAGTGGTATTGTTGATATCTCATTAGAGGAATTTCTCAATGTAGTGAGAAAAGGGCGGTTTGTCGAAAGAAAAATTGCAGAATACGATGAGTCTACAAGACAAGTCATCCCATACATTGTGTTGAAAGAGGATGATGAATACATATTCTTCAAACGTACAACAAATCAAACGGAGCAAAGGTTGCATAATCTCATCACTTTGGGTGTTGGTGGACATTTGAACGATGAAGATTCTAAAGATCCACTAGTGGCATACGAAAAGGGGCTTTGGAGAGAATTGAACGAAGAGGTACACGCGGATGTTCTGGATTTGGAATATGTTGGCCTGATAAATGAAACAGAAAATCCCGTCAGTCGCGTTCACCTTGGTGTACTTTACGTAGCTCATGTGAGATACTACGGGATATCTGAAAAAGCAAATTTTGTAGAATTTCGTTCGAAAACTCTGTTACCGTATTTGGAGGAGATGGAAGGATGGGCAAAGATGGCCGCATCGTACTTAGAACCTATGCAAAAGTGAATCTTTGCTTGGATGTACTGCGTAAAAGGGGTGATGGTTTTCATGAAATAGACTCTCTCTTTCAGAACATCTCTCTGCACGACGAGCTGAATGTGCATTTTGCTGAAGGCAATGGTTCCTTGTCTGTGAGGTGTAACGTAGAGATAGAAAACAATATAATAGGCAAGGTCTGGCAGTACGTAGAAGATAGATTTGCCGATGAAAATATCGATGTAGAAGTGGAAATCGACAAGAAAATTCCAATGGGCGCAGGACTGGGCGGTGGAAGTGGCAACGCTGCTGGGTTTATATACTTTCTAAAATACATGGAGTTTGTTGATGAAGAAGAAGCATTGCAGATTGCTCAAGCAGTGGGTAGTGATGTCCCATTCTTTCTGTATGGCGGCACTGCTGTCGTTACGGGAAGAGGAGAAGAAGTAAGGTGTGTTGAATCATTAAGAGGCTATTCACTTGACCTTTACTACCCGAACTTTTCCATTTCGACAAAAGAAGCATATTCAAGATTAAAGTCAGAAGAATTTGGTAAAGCACCACTTAAGGCGGAAGAATTGTACCAAGCCTACGTAAGGAAAGATTGTGATTCAATTCGAAAAGGCACTTACAACATCTTTGAGCGCGTGATACCAAATACGCTCAGAGAAGAAATAGAAAGATTAAAGATTTTCTCACCAGCAGCTTTGACTGGTTCTGGAAGTGCATATTTTCAGATCCGAGATGGTGGAAAGTATAGATTTGTGGAAAAGGGGGTTGAATTGTGTGGCATTGAAAGAAATTAAAAAGGAAGAACTGATCATCGACAGGGGAATAATACCTGATATTAAGTCAACAGATGAAATAACAAAGACTAGAGCTTTCATAGGTCGAGAGAAGGCTATCAATTCTCTGTTATTTGGTTTGGACATGGAGCGGGAAGGATACAATATATTTGTCGTCGGTCCATCGGGCATTGGGAGAAAGACATTTGCAAGACATTTTGTCACAGAGTATTCTCAAAAGAAACCTGTCCCACCAGACGTGGCATATGTAATGGATTTTGATGACCCTTCGAAGGCAAAAGTTATTTTCCTACCTGCAGGTAAAGGTGTAGATTTCAAGAAGGACATGGAGCGATTAGTTGATAATCTTACTGAACGAATATCAAGAGTATTCGACGGGGAAGAATACAAGAGCAGAAGAAAAGAGATAGATGATGAATTTCAATTGGAACAAGAGAAGTATACGAATGAACTTCTAGAGAAAGCAAGAAGCCTTGGTTTTCTCATAAAAATCACTGCAACTGGTATAAATTACTATCCAATCAAAGACGGCAAAGTACTCGATGATGAAACTTTTGAACAATTAAGTGATGAAGAAAAGGCTGGATACAGGGAGAATTCGAAGAAGGTTGAACTTCTCATAGAAGCTATGTTAGAAAATGTTAGAAAACTAGAAGTCCACTACAAAGATAGAATAAAGGATTTGAATAGGTATGCTCTTTTGTTTGCCACAGAAGAGTTTTTCTCTGCAATAGAAGATAAGTATGCTTTCAGTGATGTAAAGGAGTTCATCAATGAAGTCAAAGAAGATGTTATCCAAAAGGCGGGTAATGTGAAGAAATTGCAAGACTTAGAATTGTATTTCAAGATGGCGTACAGTATCAATTTGATTGTAGATAATTCTGGAATGAATGGTGCACCGGCATATTTTGAAGATACACCAACATACCATAACCTCTTTGGTAAAATCGAATACCTGGAAAGAGAAGGGATGCTCTATACCGATTTCACGATGATAAGGCCCGGGTCTTTGCACAAGGCAAATGGGGGTTATCTGGTAATAGATGCCAGTGAGCTGTTGATTCATTCTTTCGTCTGGGATAGATTGAAGAAAGTGTTATTTTCAAAAGAAATTAAGATAGAAAATTTGGATACTGCTTACGGTTATTCTACAATAGCATCACTCAAAACAGATTCTATACCATTGAAATTGAAGGTCATACTCGTTGGAACACCTGAAATATACGAAGTACTACACGAATATGATCCGGATTTTGAGAAACTTTTCAAAGTAAAGGTTGAACTCGACTGGGAACTTGATGCAAGCGTTGACAACGTAAATGATATGGTGTCTTTTATAGCTGGTTACTTAAAAGAGGAAGAGTTATTGCCGATAAAGAGAGACGCTCTGGAAAGAATTGTGCGGCATTCAACAAGACTTTCAGGCGACAGAACAAAACTTTCTATGAAACTTGGTGCCATCATAGACCTCATAGAGGAGGCCAATTTCTTTGCAACAAAGAGAGATACAAAGTTCATAGAGGCAGTTGATGTGAACAGGGCACTCCACGAGAGAGAAGAGAGGATGAAACTCATCGTTGAAAAGTACGATGAGATGTTCAGAAAAGAAGACTTGTTCATAGACGTATCTGGAAAGGTTGTCGGGCAGGTTAACGGTTTAACAGTTGTGAATTTCGGCGATTACGAATTTGGGCTTCCGGTCAGAATCACTGCTAAAACGTATCTTGGTAGTCCCGGTATATTAGATATACAGCGTGAGGCTGATTTGAGTGGGCAAATCCATAGTAAGGCTGTGATGATTTTAACTGGATATCTGGGGAGCAAGTATGCTCGCAAGATTCCATTCTCCATAGGAGTCTCTATATCGTTTGAACAAGTTTACGGTTACGTTGAAGGTGATAGTGCCTCAATGGCTGAAGTGCTCGCAATAGTCTCTGCCATCTCAAGGGTACCACTCAAACAGGGTATCGCAGTTACCGGGTCTATAAACCAACATGGACATGTCCAACCGGTTGGAGGCGTCACAGAAAAGGTTGAGGGGTTCTTCAGACTCTGCAAACTCAAAGGTCTAACCGGCGAGCAGGGTGTTATCATCCCAAGGTCTAATGTCCGCAATCTCATTCTGAAAGATGAGATAATAGATGCTGTCGAACAAGATAAATTTCACATCTGGACCGTAGATGATGTGGATGAGGCAATAGAACTCATGACCGATAAAAAGGCAGGAAAAATGAACGAAGAGTACAATTATCCAAGAGGAAGTGTGAATTATTACGTTGCTTATGCACTGAAGCATGCACATGATCTTGCAGAAGGTAAGCAAAAATCTAAAAGACAAAAGAAATCGCAGAAAAAAAGTGATAGATAATGAGAGATAAAGAGATAAGAGGTATAAGGGATAAATGTATTTATCATTTAGAGTCATGCAGTTTTCGTAGTATTCTAAAGCATACAAAAGAGATTAGAAAATTATAGACCAGATAAAGGAATTGTGCTATAATTTTCGGTGTATTTTTGACTATTTTGTCGAAGAAGGAGGAGAGCGAATTGAAGAAGATAGGTGTTATAACAAGCGGTGGAGATGCGCCTGGAATGAATGCGGCTATAAGGGCCGTCGTTAGGTATGGTATCAAGAAGGGCCTTGAGGTCTACGGTATAAAGAGAGGTTACGCAGGATTGTTGGACGAAGATATAGAGCCTCTAACGTTCGCCTCTGTGGGCGGAATTATGGAGAGAGGTGGAACGATACTAAGATCTAGTAGATGCCCGGAATTTGTAAGAAAAGAGACGCGTGCAGAAGCGGCAGAAATACTTAGAAAGCATGGCATTGAAGGACTTGTAGTAATCGGTGGCGAGGGAAGTTTGCATGGTGCAATGTTCTTGGAAGATGAACAGAAGATAGCAGTTGTTGGCATACCTGGTACGATTGACAACGATATAGCCCTGACAGATATGGGTATCGGTGTCGATACTTGTTTGAATACGGTTGTAGATGCCATTCAAAAGCTCAAGGATACCGCAAGCTCACATGAAAGGGCCTTCATAATCGAGGTTATGGGTAGGTCTTCCGGCTATATAGCAACCGTTAGTGGATTGGTGACTGGTGCTGAAGCTATTATAGTACCTGAACTACCGGTAAATTACGAAGAGCTCGGCAATAAATTGCTAGAAGAGCGAGAAAGAGGAAAGATAAATTGCATCGTTGTGGTCGCAGAGGGTGCAGCAAGCGCATACACGGTTGCAAGACATTTGGAACACAGAATTGGTTACGAAACACGCATAACGATACTGGGCCATATACAAAGAGGTGGCTCTCCAACATCGTTCGACAGATTACTTGCCTCGCGAATGGGTGTTGCAGCAGTTGATGCGCTTCTCAGAGGTGAGACAAGCGTAATGACGGCATTAAATGGTGGAGAAATTACTACTCCAAGATTAGATGAAGTATTGAAAGAGAAGAAGAAATTGGACATAAGACTTTTAGATTTAGCTGGGCTACTTTCTTAATCGAGAAGTGATCGTATGATAGTGAAGAATGGACTCGTTTGGAACGGAAGGGGCTTCGAAAAGAGGACATTGTATGTGGAAGGCAACAGATTTGTAGAATACACGGATCTTGGACCTGTGGTTGATGCCACAGGTCTATTTGTAATGCCGGGATTCGTTGATTCTCATGCACATGTAATTGGAACAGGTTTGAAATTGTTGACATACGATTTGGAAAAAGTTGAATTGGAAGATGTTTTATCTGAAACCAACGATAAAACTTTTATCGTGGCACGTGGCTGGGAGAAACTACCGGCAAATGAGATACTTAATAGAGCAAATTCATTTGATAAACCCATTTTTCTTATCAGAAAGTGCGGACACATTGCATGGGTAAACAACCATCTAAAGAACGCTCTCGGCTTGCCAGATAATCTCATCCGTGAAGGGCAAATAGAGCAAGTCTATGGTGAGTTTGGCAGTGAATTGTATGAAAGGGCATTTAGTGAAGGGCAAAGAGAATTTCTCAAACATGGGGTTGCACAAGTTCATTCTGATGATTTTCATGGAATCAATTTTGAAAAGTTGAAGGAATTGTTGAGTCACAGCAAAATTAGGATATTTGAAAAACTAAATACTTACGAACCTTGGCTTTACGAATTCGGAGAATTTGGGCTTTCTATGATCCGTAGCATAAAACTATTTGCTGATGGTTCTTTAGGTGGAAAGACTGCACATATGCATGAACCTTACAAGGGGTCTGATGAAAGAGGAGTAGACACATTACCTGATAATTTTGATGAGATTGTAAGATTTGCTGAAGAGCGGAACATTCAGCTGTCCATACATGTCATAGGCGATGAAGCATTGCACGAAGTTCTAGACAGATTTGACAAAAATGGTGTGAAAGGAAAACATAGATTGATACATCTGCAGTTTGTGAGGAGGAACGACTTTGACAGGTTGAAAAATCTTTACTTATCGGTTCAGCCACATTTCTACTTCGAAGATATACCGCTGCTCAATACAGTGAATTACGAAATGGGTTATCCATTCTTAGAGATGTACAAGAGAGGATACAGCATTGCATTTTCAACGGATTCACCAGTATCTCCAGCAGATCCAAAGTATGTGATAGAGCATGCTATGGACATGGGGTTTACAAAACACCAGTCATTGAATCTTTACACTGAAAGTGGTTCAAGGATGGCTGGGATTGCGAGTGGAAGAATAGATGTGGGATATCTTGCAGATTTTTGCTTGTATGATGGAAGCGTTGTCGAAAAAGACCCTATAAAGGTGTACATAAATGGTGAGGAGGTAATATTTTGAATGAATGATGCTAACACTCTGTTTTCCAGGCCAACGGACGATTCATCTTTCGATGTAATCGTAGTAGGTGGAGGACATGCAGGCATAGAAGCCTCACTGGCCACTGCGAGGCTTGGTTTCAAAACTTTACTTCTCACTGGAAATCCAGATAACGTTGCTTGGGCATCTTGCAATCCAGCAATTGGCGGCTCTGCAAAGGGCATAGTCGTTAGAGAAATAGATGCACTTGGCGGTGAGATGGCGAAGACAACTGATCAAACGATGATCAACGTGAGGATGCTGAACACAAGCAAAGGGCCAGCCGTTCAAGCATTACGTGCACAGATAGATAAGTACGATTACTCGCGCACAATGAAAAGGAAATTAGAAAATCAAGAAAACCTGTTGCTTAGATATGGATTGGTTAAGGAATTGATAGTCGAAGATGGTAAAGTCAAAGGCGTCATCGATTCTCTTGGCATAGACTATCATGCTAATGCTGTGATACTGACAACCGGAACATTTCTAAGAGGTAAGATATTCGTTGGCAGGAATACTATGGAAGCCGGTAGGATGGGGGATTTCTCATCTCAAGGTCTTACTGCTTCTCTTATGAATTCAGGTCTTACCGTTGGAAGGTTCAAAACAGGTACACCGGCAAGGGTATTGAAAAAGAGTATCGATTTTTCAAAGATGAAGAGGCAAGATACTGATGATACACCTTGGTCATTTTCGTATTTTGATGAACCAAAGGTACTCGAAAAGAATCACCCATGTTGGTTGACCCATACAGTTCCGCAAACACATGAGATAATCAAACGCTATTTGTCGTACTCACCTCTGTATGGAGATGTTAAGCTAATAGAAAGCAAAGGTCCAAGGTATTGCCCTTCCATAGAAGATAAAGTGATAAAGTTCAATAGGGACGGTCATCAGGTATTCGTCGAACCGGAAGGTAGAGATACGCAAGAATACTATTTGAATGGACTCTCCACTAGTTTACCGTATGCGGCTCAAATACAATTTTTGAGGACTATACCTGGACTTGAAAACGTTGTTGTCGCACGTCCTGCATATGCAGTTGAATACGATTACATAGACCCAATGCAACTCTATCCAACACTTGAGTCGAAAATCGTTGAAAACTTGTTTTTTGCAGGTCAAATAAATGGAACAAGCGGTTACGAAGAGGCCGCAGCCCAAGGTCTCATAGCTGGAATAAATGCAGCGCTCAAACTAAGAAATGATGAATCGTTTATACCAAAAAGGTCTGAAAGTTACATAGGTGTGATGATAGATGACCTTGTGACAAAAGGTGTAGATGAGCCTTACAGGTTGTTGTCATCAAGGGCAGAATATAGACTAATGCTCAGACATGATAACGCACACTTAAGGCTTTCCAAATATGGGTATAGAATTGGTTTAATACCACGCTGGTTCTACGACAGAATCATATCACTTGAAGACGCAATCAAATATCATCATGATAGATTGGAACAGGTAAAAGTGCCTGCATCTGATCAGGTGAATGATTTGCTTGTATCACTTGGTGCCTCACCTATCTCTGATGGTACTAGACTTGCAAAACTACTAAGAAGGCCGGAACTCAAGTACAACGATTTGAAAGTCTTGGACCCGGAACCTATAGAAGATAGTGAAGTTGTCGAACAAATCGAAATTCAACTAAAATATGAAGGATACATAAAAGCAATGCTTGACCAAATACGCATATTTGAAGAATACGAAAGTTTACCTTTAGTTAACATAAAGTTTACTCAAGTACCCAATTTATCGACAGAAGCGCGCGAAAAGCTTGAAAAAATCAAGCCTTTTTCAATTGGACAAGCTATGAGGATATCTGGAATCACGCCTGCAGATATGTTGGCTCTTTTGACCTTCATCAACAAGAAATAGCCTTATTCGACAACTTTGACACTTTTACACCATTTCCAATGTCGATTTTGACAAATGGTCGATTTGTGGTAAAATAAAAAAAGAATTTTTGTAACAAACAGAATAAGGGGTGTGAAGAGTGCGGAGAATATTAGCTTTTGCATTGATCATGGTAGTTGCCATCACATTTGCTGAATTCAACATAAATTATAAAATCCAATCTGGTGATACGCTTTATGAATTATCGCATAATTTCAACATCCCTATACCAGTTCTCATGGACTGGAATCCTGGTGTTGTTCCTTCAAATTTAAAGATAGGGCAGACTTTGAAGATACCTTTGGTAGCTGGCATATTGTATAAACCTACGAAGTCTATGACTTTGTCAACGCTTGCAAAGTACTTTTTCATAGATCCAGAGGAGATTACGGCGATCAATCCGACTGTTGGCTCGTCCATAGCAGCAAATAAGGAAATTTTCGTGCCAGTTGGGAAGGTGAATACCTCTTTTACTCAATTAGCGGATTTTGTATGGCCAGTTTATGGTTCTATCACATCGGAGTTTGGTTGGAGGTTGCACCCGATATACAAAAAAAATATGTTTCACAGCGGTATAGATATCGGCGTACCTCAGGGCACCCCTGTATTTGCAACGCGTGGTGGTACTGTAAAGTACGCAGGTTGGAAGAGTGATTATGGTAATTTGATAATAATAGACCATGGTGGATATCAAACATATTATGCGCACCTTTCCAAGATAAATGTTTACGTTGGTTTAAGAGTTGAAAAAGGAGACTTCATAGCAAGGAGTGGTAACACGGGTACTTCAACAGGTCCAAATCTACATTTTGAAGTTAGAAAAAATAATGAGTTGGAAGATCCAGTTGCCTATCTTCCACGCACAAATACGTACGTTATGAGGAGGGTCTTATCTGAATAATTCAACACCTTTTCTGGAATGGATTTTTAGTGTAAATGAAGATAAGATGGATGCTGTTGATGATTTGTTATATGGTGAACACGATTATTACATAATGGATAGCAGCGAGGGGAAGTACCTCGCTGTTGTTTCGCCTTTAAAAGACGATTTAACAAATCTGAAAGATCAATTGATTGCACTTGGATTGCAGTTTGTCGGTACCAAGGAAACGTGTCCGGAAGATTGGTTAAAAAATATAGTCACTGAACCTTTTGAAATGATAGAAGGTGTAATAGTAGATCCAATGGATCATGATTTAAGACCTTCTGAAGGAACGATTGTGATAAAAATTCCGCAAGGATTGGCCTTTGGTACAGGACTTCACCAAACGACAAAGATGTCTGCTGCGTATCTAAAGAAGTACTTGAAACCAGGAATGGATGTGCTAGACCTTGGCTGTGGCAGTGGTATACTCGCCATCTTGGCAAAAAGGCTTGGTGCAAGTCGCGTTTTGGCAGTCGATAACGATCCTTTGGCGATCGAGGTAGCAACTGATAACGCACTGAGAAACGACGCTGACATAGAAGTTAGACTTTCTGATCTGTTTTCTAATGTTGATGGTAGATACGACATAATAGTTTCAAATATAGTGGCTGAAATATTGGTTGTAATGTTGCAACAGGCGAGGAATTATCTAAAAAGCGATGGTATTCTGATACTTTCTGGCATCATATTGCCAAAAGTGTCACTTTTTGATAATTACGATGTCGTTGAAAAAACGGTGATGGATGAATGGAACGCATTGGTGATAAGGATTTAAGTATCGTAAGGAAACAACTTGACAGAAACGTTGACAACGTCTTGCGTGTTGAAAAATGGTGTTCTTTTGGTTTTCCAGTTGTTATTTTGAGCTATCCTGTCAGAAATAACTCTCCTTTCCCCACTATTCACTATCTTACCTGCCCCCATTTGGTAAAGGAAATCTCAAGGCTAGAAGAGAGGGGTTTGATTTCTGACTTCGAATCTGCCATAAGTAAAGATGAAAAGTTGAAAGCGGAAGTGGAACAGGCACATAGAGATGTGATTCAAAAGAGGCTTTCAATTTTGGAGAGCTGCGACGAGAAATGGAGATCTTTATTATCCGAAGTTGGAACTGGCGGAATAAGGGATTTTACAACTGTGAAATGCCTTCATCTTCACGTCGCGGATTACCTTGCCGGTATAGATAATCCAATTGGTAAGGACGTGATCGAAGGCATCAGAAATAGAGAAATCGGAGAAAACGTCGAGTGCCAAAATAGTTTTTGCAACCGCTTTTTGTGATATCATATAATGTAGTGATTATTGTAGTGATTACAACGCGAGGGGAAATATGGAAAAATATAATTCCAACATCTTTCTTTTCTTTGATTTCCAAAATCAACCAGTGGATGTTGAACTTGTGTACAACGAAATATCAAAGTACGGGAGAATTGTTGGTGGTAAAGCATATGGCTCTTGGTCAAAACACAAGATGCAGGCTTTTGCATTGTACAATCATGGTATAGAGCTCGTAGAGATACCAGAAGCTGAGTTACTGCCTAACAAGAAAGGTAACGATATCAGGCTTGCAGTTGACTGCATGGAGATAGCCATTGAGAATCATTCGATAGATGTTTTCTTCTTGGTTACGGGAGATGCAGATTTTACTGCTTTGGTGAACAAGATAAAATCGTACGGTAAGAACGTGATGGCACTTGCACGGACCAAGTCTACAAGTTACGAACTGATCTCCGCTGTGGATTTGTTCATTCCGTATGAAGACATCGTAAAAAACGAAAGATTGAATGACCCGGTTGATCGGCTTTGCGATGAAGTTGAGGTCTTTCTAAGGCGTTCTGGAAAAGATTTTACGCTCGATAATTTGTCTCGTTTCTTGAGTTCTTTCAATGTAAATCCGACGAAATATGGTACGCAAACCGTACGTGAATTGTCTGATATGATATATGAAAGAAAAGTGCAAAAGCCCGAAAGGATAAGGGACATAAAGGTACTTTTTTTGCGCAATGTAGTCTTTGGCGACCTAAATGAGGAAAAATTGGCTGAATTTTCCGAAAAGAATAACATAGAGATGGGGAACTTGAAAACAGCTATAGATATTCTCACACGTGATGGCGTCATCGAGTTGAAAAATGGATATTACAATGTAAAGCGCACAAAGGCCTTTTTCCTAACGTTGTTGGAAAAGTATCCCGTTGAATATTCGCACATATCGGAGTTCATTGAAAAGTCTTACAAAGCTTTTTCGGCAGGTAGAGTGAGAGCGTTGAGCCAACTATTACAGAGTGAATTCAAGATTTCAAGTGCCGAGTTCAAAAGTTACATCGATGCGCTTAAACGTAGTGGTTGCCTGAAGGGACTAGATGACAGTGATTATATCTCTTACTCAACACCTGCCAAAATTGTCTGCACTTTGGAAGAATTGAAAATCTGTACGTTATGCTATTATGTGAAGAGGATACTCTCACAGACGTTCGTTTTCAAAGAGGAAATGGATATCTTAGAAGAAATCATCTTCTCTAACGATAAAATCATCTTCGAAAAGTGCTTAGATATGCTTTTGAAAAGGGGAGAGATTACGGAACTGGAAAATGTCTATTTCTATACACCAGTCTGAGTTTGTTGAGGTGGAAACATTGAAGGTAGAGATAATCGTACCAGGTAAGATATCAAAACACCTCTTGCCGGTATGTAATTATTACATGGAAAAAATCAGCAGATTTGCTAAGATAGAAGTTAACCATGTCAATCTGGGCGGTGATCTGAATAGTGAAGATGCAACTGTAATAATGAAAAGGGAAGCTGAATACATAGAAAGAAGACTTAATGGTAGAAAATATATTTTAATTGACCTTTTTGGTAAAGAGATGACAAGTGAGCAATTTTCTGTATTTTTGGAACGTCAGTTTATGGTGCTTTCGGAATTAGTTTTTGTGATAGGTGGCCCGCTTGGTGTCGATGAAAAGATTAGGAATAATGCGGCAGAAAGGATATCTTTTTCGAAAATGACGTTTACCCATGAAATGTGCACTGCTTTCTTATTAGAACAGATTTTTAGAGGGTTCAAGATTTTGAAGAACGAAAAATACCATTATTGAGAAATTTTGAGAAATTTTAACAGGTAAGCGATGGAAGTTTTGCTTTTGTCTTCATAAATCACAATTTTTGTCGATAATGTATATAGAGTTGGTGACTTCTTGAGGATAAATTCGAAAAGGAAGGTGAATCATATGATCGATAGAATCAACAGACTTGGGCAACAACAAGTACAGAACATCTCAAATGTGAAAGGAAAAGAAGAGAAGCCCGTAGAAAAATCTAAAGTGAAGGGTGGAGATGAAGAATCATTGGTTATCGAAGAAGGAAGGAAAGTAGCCGAATACATAGAGATGGCGAAGGACTATCCGGAGATTCGTACAGACCTCGTTGAACAACTAAAGAATGCGATACAAAACGGTACATTCAAGGTCGATGTTGAAAAGATAGCGAGGAAGATTTTGGAGGGATGACACTTGTTGAAGGAAGGTTTTGAAAGACAGCTCAAGGTCCTCGATGATATGATTCAAGCTTTTAAAGAGCTCGAAGGTGCTGTTGTTGCAAGAGATACTGATTCCTTATCGAAATCGGCAGTAAGCGTGGAGGAGTTGAGTCTGGAAATAGATGAACTTGAATTGGAAAGAACACATGCACTTCAGTCTCTTGGTCTTGCTACGGTTAAAGATTATGTTGAAAGTGCCAATCTTCCAGATGCAAGTGATGTCTCATTTCTCAGTGTTGAGGTAGTTGAGAAACTCAACGAATTGATGATAATAATGGATGAAATAAGGCAACTGATACAATTTGAAAATCAGTATGCTGAGTTTCTTAATTGCTTCATCAAAGGAGTTCAGCCATCTACATATTCATTTCCTCAAAATGGACAAAACGATAACATAAATTCTATGCGTTCTACTTATGCTCGTCCACTGTATGATCAATTCAAGTAATTTCTTCTCTCTCACCCTTCTTTTCACGTGTTACGATTCCTTGTAATCCTTGTAATATATGATTTATTCAAAGGAGTGGTACGATGGCCGACATCAGTCTATTTGGAACATTGAATACAGGCTTACTTGGTGTATATGCTAGCAAACTAGCGATGAATGTTGTATCGCATAACATAGCTAATGCAAATACACCTGGCTTTTCAAGGCAACGACCGGAGCTTATGACAACGGCACCAATTCCTATCACGTCATTGACTCAACCAGGTTTGCCACTCCAAATAGGTACTGGGGTTTATGTAAAGGACATACAAAGGGTTAGAGATGAGTTCTTAGACATCCAGTTTAGACAGACGAACAACAAATACAATTATTGGGATTCTATGACTTCAAATCTTCATTTTGTGGAGCAACTCTTTGCAGAACCTTCCGATGCGGGTATCAGATATCTTTTTGATTCTTTTTGGTCGGGAATAGAAGAAGTGATAACTGACCCAACGAATACTGCTGCCAAGCGTGGCTTAGTTAGCAGAGCTGAGGAACTTGTTCAGCAAACTCAAGATGTTTACACAAGACTCGAGCAGTTGAGAACCGATGTAGATGATGAGATATCTCAAAGAACGCAAGAAATAAATTCGATGGTGAAAAGGCTTGCAGACATAAATGCAAAAGTCAGGGCAAGTGTTAGCTTGAACTATAGCCCGAATGATTTACTCGACGAAAGAGATAGAATACTCGATGACTTGTCAAACTTAGCAGACATTCATTATTATGAGGATAACGCAGGACAGATAACACTCAGACTCGGGAATCAAATAGTGCTTACCGGCGAGAATGTCGTAGAGTTGCGAGCGTTAGATAGGCCATATGGGAAAGGATTCAAGGAGATTTTTGCAGGTAATTCAAAAGTGGAGATAAACGATGGCAAGTTGAAGTCCCTGTTCGATTTGAGGGACGATACGCTCGTTAAGTATATGAATAGATTGGATGAGTTCTCACTTTCTTTGACTGATGAGTTCAATTTGATTCACGAAGATGGTTACAACGGCGATGGAAATGTCACCGGGTTGAAATTCTTTAACGATGTTTCTTCGGATAATATAGAAGATTCTGTGCTTTATAGACTTGCGAGTGCAAAAAGGGTTGAAAATGGTCCCATTAATTTCATATCAGGAATGTCTGATAGAAAGAATGTTAATGATATTACTGACAAACAATTTATAGAGCAAGGTTCAATAGTCTTTTTCGACGGAACAAGCAATATATTCTCTACTAATGTAAATCCTTACGATACGGTTGGAACTCTTGAAACATCGTTATCTAGCGTAAGTTCAAGGTGGTTCGATCTAAAAACAGGCCCAAATGGTGCCGAAGAATATAGATTGTACTTTGAATCTAGCTCCAATATGAGGAATACGTTGGCACTGGACTTCAACGGCAATATGTTCAATACAATGGGATTCTCAACCAAGAACGTTGATGTATATGCTGTTGACGAATCTGATTTCAAAGTAAGTGCTGGAGATTACAAGATATCTATAAATGGTAGTGAGGCCATGATAAACATCTCTTCTACGACCACATTGAATGATTTGGCCAATCAGATAAACGCATCGTTTAGTAGTGATGTTGTTGCGTACGTCAACAATGGAAAGATGATTCTGATACCCACAAAGTCTAATGAGTTTAACATCAAGAAATTAGCTTTGTCAGATTCTGGTGGACTTTTCACTCAAGCTAATTTGCATACAGAAACTTACAAAGCACTCGATACGGGTACTGAAACACTTGAGAACATCTTGGGCAGAAGTCAGGGTTTTTCAATAAGGATAGGATCAACCGAGATAAAAGTAAATCCAACAAAAATGACTCTCGAAGATTTGGCCGACAAAATAAATGAAATGAATACCGGTATAATTGCAGAAGTGACTCCACACAATAAATTCGTTATAAGAGGGTCAAGGTCCCTTGGATTTGAGTTGAACAAAGTGATTCAAGGGCCTGAGGCTTTGTGGTCTGCTCTCGGTTTCATAGACCCTGATGGAAATTCCTTAAATGACTGGGATGAAGGTTTTGTTTTTATAAATCCATTTGAATCTCAGAAAGATCAAAGAACAAGATATACAAAAGCTGATACGCTGTTCATAGATAAGCAATTGCCAAACGAACCATACAGGTTCACAGAGAAATTGAAAGTGAACTCCACGATTGCAAGTAATCCAGAGACGCTTGCAATTGATATAGGATATACAGAAGAGAATTCAAATTGGGATGCAAAAGTCTTCAAACCATCCGGACGTGCAAATACTGGAATAGTTGAAATGTTGTCATCGCTCAAATCTAAGAAAGTTCTAAATGACGGTTCTGAATCTTTTAGTGAATATTTAGGTAGCATAGTTGCAGAACTCGGTGTAGAAAGCGAGACAGCTACAAAGGTGAAGAGTAATACTGATCTCATGAAAAACGAAATTGATGGTGAGAGGGAACGTGTAAAAGGCGTGTCACTCGATGAAGAAATGGCGAACATGATAAAGTACCAGCATGCATTCAACGCGGCAGCAAGGATAATGACTGCGGTTGATGAGATGATATCCAGGATAATTGATAAGCTTGGTGTCACATAGTCTGGATGTTGAGTTCGTGAGTAATGGGAGTATCAGAATGCGATGAGAAAGAAGGTGGTACAATGAGGATAACTAACAACATGATCAACGACAGATCTCTTTTCAACATACAGCAATCACTCTATAGAATAGCAAAATTGAACGACAGACTATCTTCTGGAAAAGAAGTTCAGTATCCAAGTGATGATGCTGTAATTGCGACACGTGCATCAAACATATCGAGCAGGTTGAGAGAACTCGAGCAGTACAAGCGAAATGTTGACCATGTGAATAACTTCGCTCAATCTTATGATACGACACTTCAAGAGTTATCCAGTGTATATCAAAGGATAAAGGAGCTCATGGTAGAGGGTGCAAATGGTACTAATAGTGTAGATGAAAGAAACGCAATTGCAACAGAATTAAAAGCACTTAAGGAACATCTAGTTGAGATAGCTAATACGCGCATCGGTAATGAGTACATATTTGGTGGAGCCAGGTCCGACCTCAAACCGGTGGATGAAAATGGGAATATAGTGACTCCTATGGAAGCTGACGTAAAGCGAAAGGTTAATTCACTTGGCTATAGTATTTCATATGGAGTAACTGTGTACGATGCCTTTACTTTGAAAAATGGAAAAACAGCCTTTTCAACTATCGATGATGCGATCAATGCCCTTTATCAAGGTGATGAAAAGAAACTCTCTGAAATTTCTCTAAAAGAAATCGGTGTTTTGGAGAATTCTGTGATGGAACAATTCGCAAATGTTGGTTCTACATCGAGAATGGTAGAAATGATATCTTCAAGGATAGGTGATCTGCAGGTATTCAATACAGAATATCTATCGAAAGAGCAGGATGCTGATTTAACGAAGGTCCTTACCGATTTGTCCATGCAGCAGTCTGTCCTCAATGCAGCTTTGAAATCTGCTTCCATGGCGATACAAAAGACACTCGTTGATTTCATTGGGTGATTTGGGTGAGTTTTGCCATGGATAAATCGGATTTTCGAAAATTCTCAACCCAAATTATAAGTGTTATAAAGACCGTAGATGTACAATCACATAAGCCGACGCATGCGTCGGCTTTTTTAGTTTGGTATTCTAAACCAACTTCTGATGTGACAAGTGTTGTGGAATTAGGTAGTGGTACAGGTGTTGTTGCATTTTCACTTGCCAAGCTATATAATGTAGATGTAGTCGGTGTAGAAGTGCAGGAGGAATTATACAGGCTCTCACTTGAAGGACGTTCACTCAACAATTTGGACGAAAGAGTACATTTTGTGAATGCAGATATTCAAAATATCAGGGATTTTTTCAAATCAGAATCCTTCGATATGGTTGTATGCAATCTGCCTTTTCACGTCGGTAAGGAAAGCACGGATAAGATTCGTAGAATATCTCGCAATTCTAGTCCAGCCCTTATAAACTCATTTGTGAAAGCTGCTGCATACCTTTTGAGAAACAGAGGAACATTCGTTTTTGTGACAGCACCAAAGATTTTGGTACCTTTGATGGATGCCCTTTCCAAAGAGAAGTTGATTGTGCAACGTATGTGTTTTTTCCATGGTACTATAGATAAGAATGCTAAACTTGTTGCTCTTAAAGGAAAGAAAAATGGTGGCTATGAAGTAACAGTTGATCCACCACAGTGGGGGGAAGTGCATGGTAGAGAGATATGCGTTAGAACCTTTGAAAAGTCTATGGACGTTGAAGGCACAGTATGAAAGATGGTTAGAAGTAGAATTAGCTGTTGTTGAGGCTTACGAAGACTTAGGTATTGCACCAAAGGGTATAAGTAGATCAATGCGTGAAAAAGCAGTTATCGATGTTGAAGATATTCTGAGAATTGAAGAAGTCGTGGATCACGATGTGATAGCATTCATTAAGTCGGTAACGAAAGATTTTGGAGATGAGGCAAGATACTTTCATTATGGTCTTACGTCATCAGACGTTGTTGATACAGCGAATAATCTAGCACTCGTTAGGTCAATGGATACGATGATCTCTTCGGCACAAAGATTTTCCGAGGCACTTTACAAAAAAGCACTCCAGTACAAGGATTTACCAACGATTGGTAGAACACATGGCGTCCATGCAGAACCAACATCTTTTGGATTGAAGTTTTTGTCTTGGTACGCAGAACTGTTAAGAGATATAGAGCGTCTAAATATGGTTAGAGAAGAGATAGCAGTTGGTAAGCTTAGTGGCGCTGTAGGAAATTATGCCAACATAGAGCCGCGCGTAGAAGAAATAGCTCTTGGGAAATTAGGTTTGAAGCCAACACCTGTTGCCACACAGGTTATCTCACGAGACTACATTGCACACATGTTGTCAATTCTGGCAATTACAGCAGGTACAATAGAACGAATCGTAGTCGAGATAAGACATTTGCAAAAAACAGAAGCACTTGAGGCAATGGAACCATTTAGAGAAGGGCAAAGGGGATCTTCAGCGATGCCACACAAGAAAAATCCTATCTTGTGTGAGCGTCTTACCGGTATGGCTAGGCTCATGAGGAGTTATGTCGGTGTTGGCATTGAAGACATGGTACTCTGGCATGAGAGAGATATATCACATTCATCCGCTGAAAGGTACATATTACCAGACGCTGCGATGACCATGTACTACATGTTGGAAAAGGCAAGATATCTGATATCCAATTTGAGGGTATTCGAAGATAAGGTAAGAAAGAATATCGCGGTAACAGGAGGCCTAGTTTACTCACAACGTGTTATGTTGGCACTCATAGACAAGGGTATGAGTAGAGAGGATGCATACACGTTGATACAGAAGATCGCACTGAAGTGTTGGGAGGAACAATCTTCTTTTGAAGTAGCAATTCGTGAAAACGAACAAGTTAAGAATATGCTTAGAACAGAAGAACTAGATGCCATATTTGTGCCAGATTACTATCTCCGAAATGTGGATAAGATTTACGAAAGATTTATCGATAGCTCTAAGTAAAAAACAAAAGCGAGCATGGATATGCTCGCTTTTATTCATTGATTCTAAGATTTCAGATTAATACGTTGTTTCGTCTGTTGTATCGTACTCGTCTGTTGTTTCGTACTCATCTGTTGTACCATACTCGTCTGTCGTCGTTTCTTCCATCGTGGTTGTTTCATCCGTTGTTGCTTCTTCATTGTTGTTGTTTGCAACTACCGCCCAGATGATAGCTACTACGATGATAGCAATGACGATCAATGTAACTGTTAAACCTCTTTTAGATGCCATAACTCCAACCTCCCTTTGAATGATGTTTGAAAGAATTATCTTTCACCATGTATTGTTCGAGTTTATTATATCATATGGCATGTTACTTTCAATGATTATTTCTTGATAAATATATGTTACATGTAAATTTAGTACCCTCATATTGTTTACGTGTAACATTGTATATCTACTAACATGCATTGCAATTACTCAAAGCAATTGCTTAAAAAGTGTAGATTGTGAGAGATTTTTGTATATATTAACTGCATACTCTAGTATACGCGAGCAAAGTAGTGATATAGAGAGTATAAATCTATTGTAAAAGGAATATTTTAGAAATGTTTTGAACTAACACAAAGCACAGGTTTGTATTTCTACATGATATTTTTGTAAAATATACATGTAAAGGTGTTTTTTTGTGGTAGAAAAAATTGAATTAGAAGAGGAGGTACCATCATGAGAGTTGTTACATGGGGCTTTGGTGCTATGGGGAGGGGTATTGCAAAGAACGTTGTGGAGAGTGAGTGTATGAAGCTTGTCGGAGTCATCGACAAGAATCCGAAGTTTATTGGTAAAGATGTTGGTGAATTGTTGGGCCTTGAATCGTATGGAACACGCGTGAGGGATTCCATAGATGTAATTGAAGAGACCAATCCAGATATTGTGGTTATTGCGACTAGCTCATTTGTCAGAGACGTTTTACCACAGATCGAGTATGCAGTGAAGAATCACGCTAATGTGATTACGATAGCAGAAGAAATGGCCTTCCCGTTCAACGTGCATCCGCAAGAATCTGCTTACATGGATAGCCTTGCAAAGCGATATGGAGTAACTATTCTTGGAACCGGTGTCAATCCTGGATTTGTGCTTGACACATTGATCATTGCACTGTCAGGTGTCTGTACAAAGGTTGATAAAATAGTTGCAAGAAGAATAAATGACCTCTCACCATTTGGTAGAACGGTTATGGAGACTCAAGGTGTGGGTACAACACCGGAAAAGTTTGAGATGGGGCTAAAGGAAGGAACAATAGTGGGGCACATAGGTTTTCTCCAGAGCATTGGTATGATTTCAAGGGCAATAGGATGGAACGTAACAAAGATCGAAGAAGAGAGAAAACCAATAATATCGAATGTTTACAGAGAAACTTCAGTCGTGAAAGTCCAACCTGGCATGGTTGCAGGTTGCAATCACTCTGCAAAGGCTTATGCGGGTGAAAAGTGCGTAATTGAGTTGTACCATCCTCAGCAAATCCATCCGCACCTCGAAGGTGTAGAAACAGGAGACTACATAGAGATTCATGGAGATATCAACATAAATCTCTCGATAAAACCAGAAATTCCTGGGGGAAAGGCAACTATAGCCATAGCAACTAACATGATTCCAATAGTCGTTGAGGCACATCCCGGGCTGAAATGCATGGCTGATCTTCCAGTTCCAAGGTCCATTCTATCGGCAATTCGGTAATAGTAATACACTACGTGAATACACTACGTGTTTCTACTTGAAATGAGGTGAGCAAATGTCAACAAATTTGGCAAAAAAGGGAGATTGGGTTCAGGTGCAGCTTAATATATTATCACCACAAGAACGTTCAAAATACCTCCCGGAAGATACAAAAAAAGTACCGCTTCAAATGAGGGTGAAAGGCTTTTTGGTCGATGAAATCGCATCTCTTGGAGCAACGGTACGTGTCAAGACTACAACGGATAGGATAATATCAGGGATTTTGATAGACATAAATCCAAAGTACACACATAACTTCGGAGAACCTGTACCTGAGTTGATAAATGCGGGGGTTGAATTGCGAAAATTGATGGAAGAAGTCGACGGTTGTGATGGTTTAGAAGGTGATGCAAAATGACCTCCATGAGAGATGATTCGTACGATGCAGTAATGGCAAGACGAAATGAGATAATGAAAAAGGCAGTTGGAATCGATTATGAAAAATTCACCATCGATGGTATAGCCTTCGATTATGAAAAGATGATGAGAGAAGTAGGTTATTCGATAGATGAAGTACGAGAAATTCAGGCTGAAACTTGCGTGGGAAATACGCCACTCGTTGAATTGAAAAACATAAATCGTCTAATAAAGAAACTTGCAGCTAAAGGCAAAGGCGCTCGTGTTTTTTTGAAAGATGAAGCTGCAAATCCATCGGGTAGCTTTAAAGATCGACGTGCGGCTGTCAGTGTTTATCGAGCAAAGAAGATGGGATACAAAGGCGTTATCGCAGCCACAAGTGGAAATTACGGTGCGGCCGTTGCTTCTCAAGCAGCAAAACGCGGTTTGAAATGCATCATTGTGCAAGAATGCTACGATAGTCACTGGAGGGGTCAACCGGAGATATTGGAGAAAGGCCGTGCTTGTGAGGCATACGGTGCCGAAGTTGTGCAACTTACCGTAGGACCAGAACTCTTCTATTATACATTGCTCTTACTCGAGCAGACGGGATATTTCAATGCGTCACTTTATTCACCGTATGCAATAGCAGGTATAGAAACACTTGGGTATGAGATAGCGCATCAAATGATTGAACTGACCGGCAGATACCCAGATGCAGTCATCGTTACGCATGCAGGTGGAGGGCTCATAACAGGCACTGCACGTGGATTGAAAAAAGCCGGTGGAACTGAGACAAAGATAATTGGTGCAAGTGTTGATTTGCGAGGTTTACACATGGCAAGTGATGAGGCTTTCAATAAGAAGTACTTTACGACAGGTCATACAGGTTTCGGAATACCATTTGCTGTCTTCCCAGATAGGTCAGATGTCCCTAAGAACGCAGCAAGGCCATTGAGATACATGGATAGATACGTCTTGGTAACTCAAGGGGAAGTCTTCTACGTGACGGAGATGCTTGCGCAACTCGAAGGCCTTCAAAGAGGACCTGCAGGTAACACATCGTTGACAGCGGCAATCGCATTAGCTCTTGAAATGGATGAAGATCAAACGATTGTCGTAAATGAGACGGAATACACGGGGGCCGGTAAACTTCCTTCCGCACAGTTGACATTTGCAAAACAGATGGGAATGGTTGTAAAAAGAGGAGATCCAATAAAAGAAGATATTCCTGGCAAGGTGATAGCTATACCACAGCACCCCTCTCAAATAGGAGTTATAGAATTCCCCGTTTCGGATATGAAGAAAAGTTATCTCAAAGAATTGATAAAACGCGAGAACAAAGATAAGTTCAACGATAACGAAATGGAGTTTTTACAAGAAGACTTGAATGCAGCGAAAGAAGAAATTGAAAAGTGGATATTGGAAGTTAGGAGGGAATAAAATGAAACCAAGAGTTGATGATTTTGCACAGAGGTCTAAACACTTACAAGGTATGAGCGATGAAGAATTGAATAACTACTTTTGGCAACTTGTTGAGAAAGTCGTTGATCCGCTCGTTGACCTTGCACAGACACATACATCACCATCTATAGAAAGGTCCGTGCTTTTGAGGATGGGATTCAACAGCTTGGAAGCTAAACAGCTCGTTGATATGATTTTTGAGAGAGGATTGCTCGGTAAAGGTGCAGGTCATATCGTCTGGCGCATAGCAAAGGAAAAGGGTATCGACTACATAAAAGCAGGAAGGAATTTGATACAAGGGCAATACTGGGAAGATGTAGATAGGATTTTCAAAGGAATCAAAGGGGTGAACAAGTGATGGACAAACTCGATCCGAAAAAACCCATAGATGTTGAAGAGATACTCAGAGATTTGGATAAGTACAGGCCGAGGAGAAGAGGCTGGACTTGGAGAAACAAATTACCGGAAGGTACAAAGGTGGATAGATACGAGTACTATCAAATTAGTGAACCACTGAAGAATAGCATTCCACTACCTGCTGCACACTATTTCAACAATATAGACCCACAACCAGATGTCGTAATTACTTCAGAAATTGCCTCGGGTAGATTTGAAGATGATATTAGGCGTATGCGTATGGCCGCATGGCATGGTGCTGATCACATAATGGTCATTCGTACCCTTGGTCAGTCTCATTTCGATGGCTTGATAGAAGGGACTCCGGAAGGTGTTGGTGGTATTCCGATAACGAGAAAACAACTTAGAGCAACGAGAAAAGCGTTGGATTTGATAGAAGACGAAGTTGGAAGGCCAATCAATTTTCACAGTTACGTTTCTGGTGTTGCTGGCCCTGAAATCGCAGTACTATTTGCAGAAGAAGGCGTCAATGGTGCACACCAAGACCCGCAATACAACGTCCTTTACCGTGGTGTTAATCCAGTTAGGTCTTTCGTGGATGCAGCGGTCGCAAAAAGGATCATGGCATGGGCAGGTATGCTTCAAATAGATGGTGCGCATAATGCGAACGCATCTGCAAAACTTGCTTGGACCGTCATGCCTGAGTTGTTGGTACAGCACGGCATAAACTGTCTGTATTCTGTGAAAGTGGGCATGCCCAAAGGGAACATAGCACTATCAACTGTTCCACCGGTCATTGCTCCACTCCCGGAAATGAGGATTGATATGCCTTATGCGATTGCATTGAGAGAATTGTTTGATGGATATAGGTTTAGAGCGCAGATGAATACCAGATACATAGAGTCTGATCTATTCGATGCAACGCGAGCGCACGTGATAAATGCCGTTCTTTCAAGACTTACAAGTGCGGACCTCCAATCAACGATCACACCCGATGAAGGTAGAAATGTACCTTGGCATGTTAACTCAATAAGAGGTGTCGAAACCGCAAAACATACACTATTGGCCATGGATGGAATAAAGAATTATGTCAAGATCGATCAACAAGCAGTTAGCGAAAGGGTCAGAGAGCTCAAAATGAGGGCCATTCTCATGCTTGAAGAGATCGTCGATATGGGAGGATACTTTGAGGCGTTGGAAGCGGGGATGTTTGTAGATAATGGCTATTACCCAGAAAAATTCGGTGATGGAATCGCAAGGAAGAAAGACGGCGAGATTGCAGCAGGTAGTGTCGTCCCAAGAGATGTGGATTACATGGCACCTGTCTGTGAACACTTCGGTTACAATAACATTCCAGAGGGTATTGAAAAGCCTTGTGATTTGATAGGTGGTTGCACGCTCCATAATCCCGATAAGATACAGTTTATGGATGAACTCGATGAAACAGACAATGTAAATTTGCGTTTAGAAAAGGTAAACGATATGCGCAGGAGGAATGTTATTAAACCTGAAGTTGAATGGTTTGCAGATGGCTGGGTACAACTCGATATGACATTTTCTCTGCCAGAAGAGTATGCAGAAGCTGCCGCACTAGCAGTATGTGAGAAGCTTGGTCTCCAAGATGCGACGGTCATAGCAAAGACTGTACTCCATCCATCGGAAGGTACGTACGTAGAATTGAAAGCAAAAGTACCCTTTGAGATAAAGGTAGATGAGCTTCAGCTACCGAAAAAGACCGAAACACTTCCTGAAGATGAACTGTTCGAGTTCGTTGAGAAACACCCAATAAAGGTTGTGGCCGCTACTGTTGGTGAAGACGAACATTCCGTTGGGCTAAGGGAAATACTCGATATAAAACATGGTGGAATAGAAAAGTACGGGATAAAGTACGTCTATTTAGGTACAAGCATTCCGCCGGAAAAGCTCATAGATGCTGCAATTGAAACGGGGGCAGATGCAATTCTTGCCTCAATGATCATTACGCACAACGATGTGCACGTTAAAAATATGAAAAGACTAAACGAACTTGCGATAGAGAAAGGCATTAGGGATAAAGTGCTCATAATCGCAGGCGGAACGCAAATTAACAACGATATGGCAGTGGAAAATGGTGTAGATGCAGGATTCGGTAGAGGTAC
Source organism: Fervidobacterium sp. UBA5837 (assembly GCA_002432805.1). GTDB lineage: Bacteria > Thermotogota > Thermotogae > Thermotogales > Fervidobacteriaceae > Fervidobacterium. Next base: position 387,261 of record DJGV01000016.1, read on the forward strand.
AAAGGGTGCAGACGTTGCATCATTCATCGTCAAGAAATTAAGAGAGAAGTATGAAAAGAAATAGCTTAACAATTTTCATGGACATTTGATCGTTAGTAATTTGATAAATGAGGGGGGAAAGCGTATGTATGAAGGATACGAGGTAACAGATTGGACAGTTATACCACCGTTTAAGAATGAACCAATTGTGGATTTTTCAAAACCGGAAAACGAAGAATACATGAAAGCAGCACTTGAGAAGGTGTATAGTGAGTTTGGTAAAGAATATGATATCGTTATAGGAGGCAAAGTCTACAAGTCGGAAAAGAAAATAAAGTCGATTAATCCTAGCAAGTATGATGAAGTAGTCGGATATGTGAATAGTGCTGACGAAACCCTTGCCGAGCGTGCCGTAGAGAGTGCGTGGAATGCATTTGAGACATGGAGTAAAACACCAGCACATATCAGAGCAGAGTACATGCTAAAAGCTGCAAAACGAATTAAAGAGAGAAGATTTGAATTCGATGCATGGCTAGTCTACGAAGTTGGAAAGAGTTGGGTAGAGGCTGACGCAGACGTAGCGGAAGCAATCGATTTTCTTGAGTACTATTCAAGAGATATGCTCAGATATGCATCTGATCAGCCACTCGTTAGAATTCCCGGTGAAAATAATGAACTTAGATACATCCCATTGGGAGTTGGCGCAATTATTCCACCATGGAATTTCCCACTCGCCATACTCGTTGGTATGACTAGTTCCGCAGTTGTAACGGGTAATACGGTTATTCTAAAACCTGCAAGTGACAGTCCGATAATCGGTGCAAAATTCTTTGAGGTGCTCCAAGAGATAGGATTGCCTGACGGTGTTGTCAATTTCATGCCAGGTAGTGGTGCATTAGCTGGGGAGTATTTGGTGAAACATCCTAAGATCAGATTCATCAGTTTCACCGGTTCCAAGGAAGTTGGGTTGAGAATTCACGAACTTGCTGCAAAACCTCAGCCGGGGCAAATCTGGTTGAAAAGGACAGTGCTTGAGATGGGTGGTAAAGATGCCGTAGTTGTCGATGAAACAGCAGACTTAGATGCGGCTGCAGAAGGTATCGTTGTTAGTGCATTTGGATATCAAGGACAAAAATGCAGCGCGGGCAGTCGAGCGATAATAGTGAAAGACATTTACGACAAACTCGTCGAAAAGATAGTAAATCGTGTGTCGAAGATAAAGATGGGAGAGGTCAGATATAAAGAAAACTGGCTTGGACCAGTTGTGAACAAATCTTCGATGGAGAAGATCCTCAACTACATAGAGATAGGGAAGAAAGAGGGTACACTTGTTTATGGTGGTAGGGGCAGAGAAGAATTGGGTGGATATTTCATAGAACCTACCGTTTTTAAAGACGTTCCTTGGAATGCAAGGATTGCACAAGAGGAGATATTCGGACCAGTACTATCGATAATAAAGGCAGAAGATTTCGATGATGCAATGCGGATAGCAAATTCAACAGAATACGGCTTAACTGGCTCATTGTACAGTAAAAACCGTGCAAGGATAGAGAAGGCGAAGGTAGAGTTCCACGTAGGAAATCTGTACTTCAACAGAAAATCGACAGGTGCACTCGTTGGTCCTCATCCATTTGGCGGATTCAACATGTCTGGCACCGATAGTAAAACTGGTGGTAGAGACCATCTAGGACTATTCATGCAGGCAAAGGCAATAAGCGAGAAAATCTAATCGATGTCTTGATACATATATTCCTTTATTTCTTAAGGCCCCCACACTGTAATCATAGTGTGGGGAGCTTCTATAAATATGCAATAAATCGAATAATTCAATTGATGGTATTGATATTCTTTATTATTCCACGTTAGAATTATGATAAAATTGAAGAGTGGAGTTCTTCAACTGTCACCTAAGTTTATCAAATTTCGTTGCAAATTATTTCAGATGTACAATATTTGCGTGCTGAATACATCCGCGTATAACAAAAGAATTAGGGGGGATTTTGAATGGACTTTCTTATCTATCCTTTACCAGGAGACATCCAGAGACATTTTACAAATGGTCTTTTTTCTGCTGCACAGAACGAAATTAAAAAGCGTTTAGAAGAACACAAGTTACCGGATGCGGAAGTGAGAAGGCTATTTTTCGAATTGCATCGCATGAAATTACTTCGAAAAACATACCCATATACAGAAAAAGAAGCATATGCGTTGTTGAAAAAGGGCTTCAAAGATATCACGAAAGAAGAATTCCAAGGACTCATTAGAGATGGAAAGATCGATTGGATGTACATCGAAGATGAGAAGAGATTTGAGAGAAGGTTCGATAGTAACCTTGCATTCTCAAGCAAGGAGTACAAGACACGACAAAAGGCGACGAGAGCGAGTAGAGAAAGTTCAAAGAGACGAAAAGTTATAAACGATGCAATTGCAAGATTACTTAAGGGTGGAAAGCCAAAGACGTACAACGTACGTGCTAAAGTCTCGATGAAGAGAGAGCATCCAGAAAATCAACGCGTTAGAGTTTGGCTACCATTTCCTAAAGAGGCTTTTCAGCAATCATTCGTGAAATTGATTAGAGCAAGTCATGAGCATTTTGTAGCCGATAATTTCGTTGATCAAAGAACGGTTTACATGGAAGGTACAGACACCGAGGAATTCTCTATTGAATTTGAGTACAATGTTAGAGAATGGATAGGAGCTGAGAAGTTATTCTCCAATCAACCTGAAGAAAAGGATATTGCTGAAAAATCACCGCATGTAAGATTTACAACCTACCTTTGGTCGATCTTGGATATGATATTTGATGGTAAAGACTACGCAGATTTTGATGATTTAACTCGCGCAAGAAAGATATACGATTTTGTCACATTAAATGTATCATATTCCTACGTCTTGCCTTATGCACTGTACGATAATATACCAGAATACGTTGCAACGGTCTTCAAAGGTGACTGCGGATTTCAAGCTTTGTTATTCCTGACCTTATGTCGCATGGTAGGTATTCCCGCAAAGTGGCAATCTGGGTGGAGTATAGCGCCACTCTCTGCTTCTCCACACGATTGGTCGATCATATATCTTGAGAGATTTGGATGGGTACCTGTCGACCTTTCTTTTGGAGGTAGTAGGCGAGACGATGAAAGTATGAGACTGTTTTATTTCACAAACCTCGATGGGTTTAGGATGTTTGCAAATACCGATTTTCAAGCTGACTTGGCACCGTTGAAGCATTCTTGGCGTTCTGATCCGTACGACAATCAAGACGGAGAGATGGAGTACACAGATGTGGACAAAAGTTGTATAATCGACACAAGAACTGAAATAGAGGTTTTGAAATTTGATGAAATTTGAGAAAGTAACAAAAAGAACATAAGATATAAGATAAATGAAAAATTGGGAGGGGTAGAGTATGGCAAAGATAAAGTCTGTGAAGTTCAAATTGAATGAATTTCAATATTTTAGGCCGTTCCACATAACAAACAGTGTGTCTTACAGCTCGCAAAACATCGAAGTTGCAATCGAACTTGAAAACGGTGTAGTTGGATATGGTGAGGCCTCACCATCGTTTAGAGTTAACGGGGAGAAAGTTGCGGCAGTCATAGGTCTGGAAGGTACGGTAAGCGAGATGATCGTTGGAATGGATGTAAGGAATTACAGGCAGATCTTAGACGTCACAGATAAACTTTTTGCTGCACCGAGTATAAAAGCAGCAGTGCAATACGGTGTGCTTGATGCATTCAGTGAAGAAATTGGTGTTCCCGTGTATCAGATTCTTGGTGGTGCTAAAACAAAGATCGAAACTGACCAGACAATGAGCATTGGCACGATAGAAGAGAGGATCAACGAAGCAAGGAGTATCGTTGAAAAAGGGCACAACGTTATAAAGATAAAGGTTGGCGAGAATTTGCAAGAAGACATACAAGCACTCATCGCAATCAGCCAGATTACGAGAGGTTGCAAATACATCGTCGATGCAAATATGGGATACACTCCAAAGCAAGCGGTAAAATTCGTAACAGAAATATACAGAGCAGGGGTAGATATATCAGTTTTTGAGCAACCGGTCGGTATGCACGATATCGATGGACTAAAGTATGTCAGATGGAATTCACCATTTCCAATTGCAGCAGATGAGAGTGCAAAAAGCAAATACGACGTCATGAAACTTATAAAAGAAGAAGCAGTGGATTACATAAACATCAAATTGATGAAATCTGGCATAAGTGATGCATTGGCAATCGTTGAGATGGTAAAGGCAGCCAATTTAAAACTCATGATCGGGTGCATGGGAGAATCTAGCCTTGGAATCAATCAAAGTGTCCATTTTGCACTTGGAACAGGTGCGTTCGATTTTCATGATTTGGATAGTCCATTGATGCTCAAAGAAGGCACATTCAGAGGCAAGTATAAAGTTGATGTACCATACTATTACGTTTGATTGTATTTAATCTATCTAATTAGAGTTCAAAGCTATGTGAGAAAGTTTGTTAAATTATGTCTTAGTCTCATGGAAAATTATTAACTTGTGAGAATCTGCGTTTCCATGATATAATTTTTTTGAAGATAGGTACGAATGCAAATAAACACTGGAGGAGGTGGAAAGGTATGAAAAAGGTACTACTCACAGTTTTTGTTCTGTGCATTTCTATTTTGAGCTTTTCGGCAAATTACGTAAATGTCTACACAACGCTCGAAGAACCGCTTGCAAAGGCGCTTTTCGATGAATTCCAGAAAGAAACAGGTATAAAGGTGAATTGGGTAAGATTATCAACAGGTGAGGTTATTACAAGACTGGAAGCAGAAAAGAACAACCCTCAGGCTTCAATTTGGGTTGGTGGAGTTGGTGTATACCATGTTGAGGCAAAACTAAAGGGGTACACAACATCGTACAAAGCACCGTACAGTCAATTCATAGATGCAAAATTCAAAGATCCTGAAGGATATTGGATAGGGTTGTACGTTGGTCCGTTGGCATTTGCGACAAACAAGAACAGGGCAAAAGAGTTAGGGATAACACCACCAACAAGCTGGGCAGATTTACTAAAACCTGAGTACAAAGGCATGATCAGAATGGCAGACCCAAATACATCTGGAACTGCATACAACGTAATCACCACTATGATCAACATTTACAAGAGGGACGAAAACAAAGCATTTGATTACATGAAGAAACTTGATGTAAATGTTAATATGTACACGAAATCTGGTTCAGCGCCTGGAAAAGATTGTGCAATAGGTGAGACCCCAATAGCAATTGGATATCTGCACGATTTAATCAAATTGCAAAAAGAAGGAGCTCCGATCGTCATTACGCTTCCAACCGACGGTTCAGGATATGAAATCGCGGCCATGTCACTTATCAAAGGTGGAAAAGAACCACTCGAAGCAAAAAAGCTATATAACTGGATACTCGGTGATAAAGCACAATCAATCATCGCAAGTTGGTATGTGATACCGCTCTCACCAAAAACTCCAAAGAATAAGGTTGTTTACAAATTGGAAGATATAAACCTTATCCAACAAGATTTACTTTGGGAAGCACAGAATAGAGAGAGGTTAGTCGACAAATGGAAGAAAGAAATTGGAAGATAATAAAATTCATATTAGTAGTTGCTGTAGTATTTGTAGTACTATTTTGGGTTAGAACAACTATCAGAAATGAATTCTCCCGCTTATCACGGGAGAATTCATTAAAATTAGCGAGATCTGTTGCCTCTGTAGACCCGGATTTATTGAATGAGAAATTCCCAGAAATCTACTATTACATTTCTTATTTCGATGGAAGGGAAAATGAGAATGTAAAGGTCTCACAACTTCTCAAAAAACTACCGGATTATGAATACGGTCAAGAAAATGCGATGTACGAAGAATTCTACATCTCAAATCAGACAGTGAGGTTCAATGGTAAGGAATATTTCGCAATATTTGCTCCTGTCTATAAAGACTACGAAGTTATAGGTGTCATGGTACAGTTGCACGATGCAGAAAACACCCTAAAGCTTCTTAGAACCGTAGATATCATGTTTCTAATTGTCTTTGTGCTTTTTGTTATTGCATTTGCAGTTGGAACGTTCTCAATTGACCCCGTTACTACCTATGCAATAATCATAACCTTTGCAGTTGCATTGACATTTGTAGTTTATCCTCTGTACGAAGCTGTGAAGCTCACATTTGCAAGGACTGGTACTTTTACATTCGATGTATGGAAGACAGTACTAACAGAAACATCATATCTTAAGTCATTCGGTAACAGTATATTACTCGGTGTTTTAACTGCGACTGTCTCAACTGTTGTTGGTTTTTTATTTGCGTTTGTGGTAACGAGAACTACCATAAGAGGGAAGAAGTTCGTCTCGCTTATGGCCAATTTGCCGATGATATCACCACCATTTTCACTCACACTCTCTTTGATACTTCTATTTGGTTCTAACGGACTTATCACAAAGCAGCTTTTGAACCTCAAATGGGATATATACGGTTTGGACGGTCTTGTGATCTCTCAAACGATGAGTATGTTCCCGATTGCATATTTGACGATGTTGGGAGTGTTAGAATCGATAGATAGTACTCTCGAAGAAGCTTCTATGAACCTTGGTGCAAGTAGATGGAAAGTTTTTAGAACTGTGACATTCCCACTGGCAGCACCTGGATTGTTTAGTTCTTGGCTATTAGTTTTCACAAACTCGATAGCAGACTTTGCAAATCCATTGATGCTCGGTGGAAAGTTCAATGTTTTATCCGTTACGGCATATCTTGAAGTAACGGGTATGAATAGGCTCGATAGAGGTGCTGTACTATCACTTTTACTCTTGTTACCGACGATGACAGCTTTCTATCTGCAAAGGTACATAGTAAACAAGAAATCATATGTCACTGTCACTGGGAAACCTAGTGGTAGGATCGTGGAAATAGTCAGTCCTGGGGTAAAGAAGACGCTCAGCATAGTTGTATACGTGATAGCCATATTTCTCGTAGCACTCTACTCTACGATCTTCATGGGCTGCTTTGTGAAAAACTGGGGAGTTGATTATTCGTTCACGCTTTCAAATATAGTAGAAGCACTCCAGCGAGGAAAGGATGCATTGCTTGATACAACAATTTTGGCTGCTATCGCTATGCCGATAGCTGGTGTTTTTGCCATGGTGGTTGCATTCCTTTTTGTGCGAAAGAAGTTTCCTGGGAAGAGATTACTTCAAGGACTCGTACTTTTGCCATTTTCTATTCCTGGAACGTTGATCGGTATAAGCTACGTGATAGCATTTAATAAACCTCCGTTAATACTAGTCGGTACAGCAGCCATCATCGTAATAAATTATATCATCAGGGAATTACCAGTAGGCGTAGAAGGTGGAGTTGCAACGTTGAAGCAAATAGATCCATCGATAGAGGAAGCTGCTCAAAACCTTGGAGCAAATCCTCAGACTGTATTCTCAACCATCATACTACCGCTGATAAGGCCCGCATTCATATCAAGCCTGTCGTATACCTTTGTACGTGCGATGACAGCAGTAAGCGCGGTTGTATTTCTTGTATCGGCACAATGGTATCACATAACACTGCAGATATACAATTTCTCAGAAAATCTCAGATTTGGACTTGCAAGCGTACTTTCTTCCGTGCTTATAATAATTATCCTAACAGTGTTTGGTCTTCTCAGACTGTTTGTTAGAAAGAGCGAGTATCTAGAAAAGACGATAATAAGTTGAATAACAGATTTTTCGAATTTGTTCGAATAGTTTATAAAGAAGCCATCAAAAGTGAGGGATAAGTGTGAAACAAGTCACGCTGAAGATAGAGAACATCTCTAAGATATTCAAGGATTACAAAGGTAACGAGGTACGAGCTGTAGACAACATAACATTCGATATAAAACCAGGGGAGTTTGTTACCCTTCTTGGCCCATCTGGTTGTGGAAAAACGACAACACTGAGGATGATCGCAGGCTTTGAAAAGCCTACCGATGGAAGAATACTCATCAACGATGTGAATGTCGTTGAAATTCCACCTTGGAAAAGAGATACTGCAATGGTATTCCAGAGTTACGGACTTTTTCCACACATGAATGTGGGAGATAATGTCGCTTACGGATTGAAGATGAGGAAGTTACCAAAAGAAGAGAGCCAGAGACGTGTTTCAGAGATATTAAGGATTGTTGGATTAGAAGGTTTCGAGAATAGACCACCATCGAGTTTGTCTGGTGGACAGCAACAGAGAATAGCACTTGCAAGAGCACTAGTAGTGGAGCCATCAGTTTTGCTATTCGATGAACCTCTTTCAAATCTTGACGTACTGTTGAGAGAACAGATGAGAGTGGAAATAAAGAGAATACAAAAGGAAGTTGGCATTACGGCAGTGTACGTTACACACGATAGGACAGAGGCACTTACACTATCGGACAAGATAGTGCTTATGAAAAGTGGTAAGATCGAGCAAATTGGGAGTGCAGAAGATGTCTATGAAAGACCACTGAATAGATTTGTTGCAGAATTCATGGGAAAGATAAATTTTGTCCCCGTTGAAGTACTTGAGATAGTAAAGGATGAAACCGTAGTTAAATTGAAAAATAGGACTTACAAAATACCATCTCTACCAACTGCTTACTCAGATAATTACGTATTGGGATGCAGACCTGAAGCAATGAGAATTACCACAGATGGTCCCATCGATGGAAAAATAAAGACCATTGTGTACATGGGGAATTTTTCAGAGTATTACGTAGACACAGAGTACGGCGAGGTCATGATAAAAGTCAATCCACCATTCGATAAAGCACTTTTAGAGGGAAAAAATGTCAAGATCGATATAGTACCAGAAATTGTTAAAGTGATACCTGATAGAGAATAGACAACTTCTAACTTTATAATTAAAAGAGTCAAAATGAAAAGTGGCGGATAACCGCCACTTTTCTATTGATGATATTGATGATATTGATGATAAAGATTGCAATCATCACATTATCCAAGTGCTCTTGGGTCTATTGCATCTCTCAAACCATCACCTACAAAATTAAAAGCAAGCACAACGATGAATATAAATGCACCTGGTATGAGCAGCCATGGAGCGTTCTCAAGTATATACACGTCCTGAGCAGCAGTTAACATGTTTCCCCAAGATGCAGATGGTTCTCTGATACCAAGTCCAAGGTACGAAAGACCTGCCTCACCAAGGATGTATCCTGGAATTGAGAGCGTGGAACTAACTATCAAATAAGTTGCAAGATTTGGAATTATATGCCGCCACATGATTCTCATGTCAGGATACCCTAGCGCGATTGCAGCTTCAACATATTCCCTTTGCCTTTCCGCAAGTATCTGTCCTCTGACGATCCTTGCCCTTCCTGGCCAGCCAAGAAATGCCAATATGAATATCAAGAGCATGTACGTTTGAGAACTTGGTAAATCAACTGGCAAAACTGCGCGAAGCAATAGTAACAGATAAAAACCTGGAATCGCCATAAGTATCTCACATATCCTCATTATCAACTCATCGACAAGCCCACCATAGAAACCCGCTATTCCACCAAAGAGCAAAGAAAGTGCAAGTGTGACTGCAAGTCCTATGAATCCGATAGTCAAAGAGACTCTGGATGCAAATATAATCCTACTCCATACATCTCTTCCATAAACATCTGCACCAAATATGTTAAGTGACACATATTGGTTATTATCGTAATTGTCAATGCCAAAAAGATGATAATGCAATGGTATCATCCAGAGTAAATAGCCAACTCTCTCTGGATCTGTGGAATCTGGGCCCCAACCTTTGACAAACCATTTTGCTGGATAGAATTTGTAATCATACGAAACGACTTTTGCCTCATCCGTTGAAATCATGTATTCGTTGAAGTCATCATCGTAATACTTTATACCAACGAGTTCCTTTTCGAATTTGACTTGTGTAAGCCTATCCATTGCTTCTTGTTCACTGGTAGTGAAGAAGCCGATCTTCCAACCCTCGTTTTGGGCAACGATTGACCTTGCAGTTCTTGAGTTAGTTATCGTGACATTTTTCCCTTCCGTAATTACTTTGTCATCCACTTCAAAAACAAGCGATTCAACATCTTCTGTTTCATCTTTGTACTCTTTCCACTCACCGTCTATATTCGCATATGCCTTCGTTCTTACTACAAGCCTTATAGAGTTTGCTAGTACAAACTTATCATCGAGCGTTCTACCTTTAGGAAGGTATTTTGGAACTATCGTGCCATCCTCTTTTATCTGAACTACACTTTTATCGATGATGGCCAATTCTCTACCATCGTTGTATTGCACTTTTATCCTACTTGGGAAAAGTCTACTTTTGAACGTTCTTGTGTAGTCTATATCTATATAGCTATCTTCAGGAAGCACATAGGGCATCATCTTCGCACTAAGATCTGCAACATTATAGCTCGTCAAAAGTTTAGTTGGCTGCTTCAAAGAATGATTCAAATTTTGGGTAAACGGATTGTATGGTGCCAAAAAATCTGCAAAGATCATTGCAATGTACATCACTATGAGTATCCACATACCAACCATTGCAAGTCTGTTTTTTCTAAATGCACGCCACATCAATTGCCCACGACTTAAGTATACCTCTTCAAAATCTACATTTTCCTCGCTTGGAGTAGTGACTTGTTGATTTTGTTCTCCATTATTCAACTTTTTCTTATCTTTATCTTCTTTACTCATTTCTATTCAAGCCCTCCTTATTCGTATCTAATTCTTGGATCTACTGCAGCTAGCAAGATATCGCCGATGAGATTTCCAATAACTAGAAGCACCGTGCTGATGACTGTACTTGCCATGACAACATAGTAGTCTTTCTGTAGAAGAGCTTGATACGTTAATCTACCTAATCCAGGCCAAGAGAATATAGTCTCCGTAATGACTGCGCCGCTCAAAAGGTCAGCTAAGCTCGCTCCAAATATAGTTATAAGTGGGTTTATAGCATTCCTTAAAGCGTGTCTATATATGACAACCCTTTCGGGCATTCCTTTCGCTCTTGCAAATTCAACGTAATCTTCGTTCATAACGTCGAGCAGACTTCCTCTTTGGTACCTCATCAAGCCTGCGAAACTACCAAAGGTAAGTGTAAATGCTGGAAGTTGCAACCGCCAAAATATGTCTTTGAAAGCGCTCCAAACATCCATCTTTGCCGTTTCTGGGCTATACAATCCTCCGATTGGAAACCAACCAGTTCGCGCTGCCATGTACAACAAAACAAGCGCAAGAAAGAACCCCGGAAGTGCCAATCCACTGAACGCAATAACTGTGAGTATCTTATCCGTTGCCGTATACTTCTTCAATGCAGATACGATTCCTAATACAACACCAACAATCCAAGATATGACAAACGAGTATAGTGAGAGAACAAATGTTCCAAGTAACCTTTCTCCAATTAGATCAATTACGGGTCTCCTGTAATAAAAAGAGTATCCAAAATCAAACCTCACCAGCTTTCCCAACCAGTAAAAATACTGTACAACAGCTGGCTTATCTAATCCCAATTGCTTCTCCATTGCTTGCAACGTTTCTCTTGAAATAGAAGGATCCAATCTATATTGGTCAAGGAACGTTCCAGGTGATAATTGAATCAAGGTAAAAACTATGATCGTGATTATCCATAGTTCTGGAATCAATATTATCAATCTTCGGGCTATGTACTTAACCAACCCCACTCACCTCTCCTTTAAGTTTGCAGACTCCAATTGTAAGGACACATTTGAGAATCAATTAAAATCAATGGGCGGGCGAATGCCCGCCCAAATGTTAGCTTTTAAAAAATTCACTCCTTGTACAGCCAGTCAGCATTCCAAAGTGTACCCTGGAGCAGTCCTATTTTGACATTCTTGAGAGTATTGCGCCATGCATAGAGTCTCAATGTGTTGACTGTGTAAATGAGTGGTATATTTTCAGATGTAATCTTCTGGTTCTGTGCCCAATAGTCTTTGACAACGTTGTCATCAAGTATCCTGACATTTTCTTTGAATATCTTGTCGATCTGTTTTTCGAATTCGGGAACTTTGTATGTCTTTGGATCTACCCAGTCTGCAACTTCTGGTGACAAGTTCCAGAAGTGGAGTGAACCATCGATTGCCCATACGTTGTTTCCACCTTGTGGCTCATCGCTGCCAGTAAGCCCAATGATTATGGCATCCCAGTCGCCAACGTTTAGCATCCTGTTGATCATTGTGTTGAAATCACCTGGAACAAATGTTATATCCATGCCGAGTTGTTTGAGAGCTGCTGTCAAAATGTTACCGATGCCTTCACGAGTCTTGTTACCGGCATTCGTTTCAATTATGAACTTTACTGGTCTGCCTTCACTATCGAGAAGCTTACCGTTTTTGTCCCATTTGAATCCGCCAAGTTTTAGCTCTGCCCTTGCTTTGTTCAAATCATATGGATATTTCACAACAACTTTCTCGTTGTAGTATGGGGAAGCCATGGAAACTGGTGACCATTGCTCGATTGCAAGGCCATTGTACAACGTGTCGATTATCTTTTTCTTATCCATTGCATATGCAACTGCTTTTCTGAAGTGTACGTTTCTGAACCATTCTCTCTTTGCCTCGTCTTTGTTATTCCAGTTGAATGTAATGAATTCTGTACCAAAAGCTGGGCCATAAGAAAGAACATTGATGTTGAATTTCTTTTCATTTTCCTTGAAATAAGAGAATTCTGTTCCCCTTGGTGAATAGATATCGATCTCACCGTTTTCAAATGCAAGTTTCATAGCATCTTGAGAAGATATGATCTTGTAAATGTATTCGTTAAGATATGGAAGTTGCTTGCCTTCCTTATCCTTTTTCCAGTAGTTCGGGTTTGCTGTGAATCTTACATATTGGTCAGGTACATATTCCACAGGGATGAACGGCCCGAGCCCAACTATCTCTTTCTTGTTTATAGAATCGACCGTCCAGAACTCTGCAAATTTCTTATTTTTTACCCAAGGCTCGGCAATGTGCTTCGGGAATATGTACATACCACCAACGTATCTGAATGCAAGTCTGAATGGTTCTGCATAGTATACTCTAACTGTGTAATCGTTTATCTTTGTTGCCTTTGGTAGATAACCATTTGTACTCTCGAGTATGTCTTTGAATGAACTTGGAATGTCTGGATTAGTATAGATATCGTTGAGCGTGAATACAACATCATCTGCGTCGAATGGTTGTCCATCGCTCCACTTTACACCTTTCCTAAGATACCAAATGATTTCCATGCCGCCATCTTTTGTTAGACGTGGGCCGTCCCACTTCTCAGCAATGGCCGGGAAGAACTTACCGTTTTCATCCATTTCAACGAGTGTACCGCCGTAACCCATGAACATGGTAATAACGTCCGAAGAACTTGTCTCTTTGGAAACTGTGTCGTTAAGTGTTCTTGGTCCGCTCAGCGTTCCAACAGTAAGAGTTCCGCCCTTTTTTCCAGTAGCATCCTCACCGAGGTATGCTGCAAATGAGCTAATAACTAATAAAGAAAGAAAAAGTGTTACGAGAACCTTCCTCATAAACTTACACCTCCCTTTTATCTACCAGGTAGCATGCAACCTGGTGATTTTCCGAAATTGATTTTGTTTGTGGGTATTCTTTATCACATTGTTCCATTCTAAATGGGCACCTTGGATTGAAGAAACAACCATTCGGCCTAATTATAGGACTTGGAACGTTTCCACTCAATATTATCCTCTTTCTCTTCTTTTCAATTGCTGGATCAGGGATTGGTGATGCAGACAAAAGTGCCTTTGTGTATGGATGTATCGGATTGTCAAAGACTTCATTTACATCCCCCATCTCTACTATCCTGCCAAGGTACATGACAGCAACATTGTTGCTTATGAACCTGACGAGTGAAAGGTTGTGCGAGATAAAGATGTACGTGAGGCCCATGTTCTTTTGGAAATCCAACAGAAGATTAACTATTTGCGCTTGAACAGACACATCTAACGCAGATGTTGGTTCGTCTAGGTAAATGATTTCCGGATTGACGCTCAACGCCCTTGCTATTGCTATTCTTTGCTTTTGACCACCACTGAATTGGTGTGGATATCTATCCATGTGGAATGGTTTTAGACCAACCATTCTCAAAAGTTCTACGGCCCTCTCGTTTGCTTCTTGCTGATTGGAAACTATCTTGTGAAAGAGCATAGGTTCCGTCAATATCTGACCAACTGTCATTCTTGGGTTCAACGAGCCAATGGGATTTTGAAAAACTATTTGCATCTTCCTTCGAAAAGGTAGTAACTCTTCTCGAGAAAGTTTTGAAATATCTGTTCCTAATATCTCTATTTTACCATCAGTTGGGTCGGTTAATCTTAACATGGTCCTTGCGGTTGTGGTCTTTCCACAGCCAGATTCTCCAACTATTGCAAATGTTTCTCCACGCCTAACCTCAAAAGATATGTCATCAATCGCTTTAACATCTCCAACGCGTTTTTTCACCAAGAAGCCTTTGTATATTGGAAAATATTTCTTCAAATTTACAACCCTTGCAACGACTTCATCTTTAGATGCAACATTATTTTGTACCTTTTCAGCAACTTCATTGTTAGACATACAAATCCCCTCCAGGTTCCACCGGGTTGAAGCATCTCACATAGTGGTTTGGTTCAAATTCATCGAGTTTCGGTAGTTCTTTTGAACACTTGTCGAGCCTTCTCGGACATCTTGGAGCAAATGGGCAAACATCTGGCACATCGATCATCCTTGGAGGCTGTCCAGGTATCGATTCAAGACTGTCTTGCTTTATGTCAACACGTGGTATTGATCTCAACAACATGTGCGTGTAAGGATGAGTTGGCTTATGGAAAACATCTTCAGCAGATGCTAGTTCCATCTGTCTACCACCGTACATGACCATAACTCTATCTGCCATTGCAGATATGACACCAAGGTCATGAGTTATAAACAAAGTTCCAGTTTTCATTTCCGTTTGTAATTGCTTCATTAAATCCAAAACCTGCGCTTGAATGGTAACGTCAAGTGCCGTTGTTGGCTCGTCAGCAATTAGTATCTTCGGATTACACGAAAGAGCGATTGCTATGACAACTCTCTGTTTCATACCACCGCTGAATTCAAACGGGTAAGAATTCATCCTTTTCTCTGGCTCCGGTATTTGCACTTTATCGAGCGCTTCAACAGCCAACCTCCAAGCTCCTGTTCTGTCTACATCTTGGTGCTGCATAATTGTCTCGATGAGTTGATCACCTATCGTGTAAAGAGGATTGAGAGATGTAAGAGGATCTTGAAATATCATCGATAGCTCTTTCCCTCTTATATGGGTTAATTCGTCATCACTCATCTTAGCAATATCTTCTTCTCTTCCACGTCCACGATAAATCATCTCACCACTTACGATCTTACCGGGATGATGGATGAGGCGCATTACACTTCGAACAGTTATACTCTTTCCTGAACCAGTTTCCCCCACGATTCCAAGTACTTCGTTTGGAGCAAGTTCAAATGAAACGTCATTTACTGCTTTTAATACCCCTTCTTCAAGAAAGAACCAAGTGCTCAGATTTCTGACACTGAGTATGGATTCCAAATCTACCAATCCTCCTTGCGAACTCTTTTAAAAGTCCTAATTCTATGGCTACGTTCAGTTATTTGCATGGATCTTACAAGACATCTTACAAGACATTTGTAAAGAGCAGAGATATCGAACGCAACTAAGGAAATAACTATAACCAACACAATAAGCTTCAATGTAAACTCTTCCACAAGTTTTTGTAACGCTAAGATTTTGTACTTCGTTGTAATATATTCTATCACAAAATCATCTTTTATTTCAATACTTAATTTTATTTAACTACAGAAATATTTCAAAGAAAATAGAAGAAAATCTCGAAAGTTAATCATGTTAGAAAAATATTCACTCTTATCCTTCCCTTACCGATTGTTCTGATTAAAAAGGATAACTTTGATAGAAATTCGTCTCGAAGCGGTTTAATGTCACCACTTTTTGACAACAATTCTTCTTCAAAGAGTGCTATCTTTATGCTTCCTTCGTTAGTCCTGATTTCAATGAAATCTACGGTTGCAGAATTATCTCCATTGTAACTTGTAAAGAGTATTCTATCTTGTGTTAGACTAATGGATTCTATACGATTAATCGGGACAAAGTGATAACCCACTACATCCCAAGTTTTCTGAGATACACTTATTTTCAATTCATTAATGATCAAGCCATCATCGATGACTGAAAAGATTACGTTGTACATCGGATAGAAATACTTGAGAAATCCTTTCTTTGATTTTACATAATATTCATTGCTCATCCACGGTCTGAAAGATATGAAATCTGCAATAACTACTGCATTGTTCCTCTTGGCTTGATTTAGTGCGTTGTTTTTAATTTCGTCAAGATTTTTGTCAAAGTCTTTGTTCGATAAAAACCTTAAAATATAAAGAAAGATTCCTATGCCACTCAGTGTAAGTATTATATTACCGACAAAAAATTTTATGAGTTCAATTAGAGATGTATAGTCACCAAAAACACGGTTTGGAAGATGGATAAAGATCAGTGCTAATGATATCAAAGCTCCAACTATGGATGAGATCGGAAATTTTTGGAAGAAATACTTATCTGATTTCAAGATTTTGACCCCCATCTCTTCTAATTTTTGAACTAGAAATATCCTTATTGGTCCATGCTTTTGACAAAATCTTCATACATTCTGTCTATTTCTTCCTTCTTCTTTTTCACTTCTGCAAGTTTCTCTCTTGCCTTCATCAAAAGTGTTATTGCCTTTGAGTACAGTTCTATCTGCGTCTCTATGTCGAGATCTGATGAGATGAAAGATGACTTTATCGAATCTATCAGCTCCATCAGTTGTTTAAATGTTAACTTTTCGATCTTCTCTTTCTTAAGATTAAGTATATTTTGTACGCTTTCCAAATCCATATTTACCCCTCTCTTTACCTACTATTATTTTGCTCATCGTTATCATCGATAGTTTTGACAATCACACCACCGTCATAGAAGTTGATCTTTAAAACATCTTTCTCGTTTATCTCTTCCTTACTTCTTATAAATCTTCCATCCTTCGTTACCACTGCTCCACCAACTAAGAGTGCCGAGGCAGGTCCACCTGTCTTTGAGAGTTCTTCTTTCACACTGTCAAGTCTTTGAGCATATGATAACTGTATTCTATCGAAATCATTCAGTATCCTATCGTAATTTGAAACGTCTTGAGAGTTATTCTTTAAGTTATAGTTCAAAGATGATGAAATCTTTTCAACTGTATCATCTATTTCCTTCTTAACATCAACATATTTTGAAGAAATATTATTGGATAAAGCCCCCAAAACATCGAAAGAAAGCGCAGTTTCATAGTTTTTCAACGTGAAGGATTTCAACAGAAAACTCGCACTTTCAACGTTCAATTTTTCAGTTTTTGATATGTCCGCTTTCATAGAATCACTGAGCATTTTATAATTATCTTGCTCAACTTTGCTAGAAAACACATTTAGAATGCTGTCCATTCGTTGGTTGACCTCACTGTACCATCTGTTTACACTTTCTAAGTAAGTCTTTATTTGGTTCGATATTTCCTTTGCAACTGCCGTTGGTGTAGGGAATCTACGCCAAGCAACACAGTCAGGGATCGTTTCATCTTTTTCATGTCCTATACCAGTTAAAACAGGTATGTATGCGTTCGTCTTGGCAATATGTTTTGCAAGTTCGTAATCATCGAAGTACATGAGATCACTCGGGCCACCGCCACCGCGTATTAAGACAATTACATCGTACTTAACACCATATTCCTTGCAAAATGTAGTTATTCTGTCAAATGCACGTATCACATCTTGAGATGTCGATGCACCTTGCATGGACGATTCATAAAGATGAGTGACAGGCCTGTAATTGTCAGGTACCATCAGATTTGAAAGAAAATCGAAATATCCTTGAGCAGTTCTAGATGTTATCAAAGCTATCATCCTTATTGGTTCAAGTTCCAATAAGTTATGTTCTACTTCTACCAATAACCCTTCCTTTTTTAGTTGTTCTTTTATCTTCTGTCTCCTGCTGAGTATATCAGATTCACCTTGTGGCGCTATGGAATCTGCCCAAAAACTGAATTGCGCGCGTTCTGGATAAAAGGATAACTTGCCTTGAAATTCCCATTTCTTGTGTTCCAGTTGGTTCCAATCCATAATTCCTAAACCTAAAAGGTTTTTCATAACTGCAGGTGCCAAATTTCTCCATACAACGACCGTCATCTCTGTTTTCTTACCATTCAACGTTTCCTGCGATACTGTGATGTAAACAGAGCCGCTGTAAGGTTTGACTTTGACAACGTCTGCTGTGAATTTGAATCTCAATCTATAAAGGTCCGTCTCTTTAATCTTTGCATCTATGTATTCGACAAAATCGTGCAACGTATCAAATTCTAACAAACCAGATCTTTCATACTGAAATAGCACATCTTGGTTCATTGTTAGTCACTACCTTCACATTTTTATCTTATTTACTCTTATTTACTCTTACGTATTGAGATTTAATATACACTTTCTGAACATCATTGTCAACTTAGGAAATCAAAAAAACATTAATATTTACTGTCTTATAGTAACATTGTCAATTAGTCTCGCTTTTCCAAAGAACACAGCGATAGCAACTATAACGTCTCCCTCGATTCTGTCTACAGGTATCAGAGTCTTTTCATCAACAACCTCGATGTAATCTATTTTCAGAAGTGGGTGATTCAAAACTCGTTGCATCTCGTCCTTTATCTTTTGAACGTCTCTTTCACCACCATCTATAAGTCTTTTTGCTTCAAGTAGAGATTTGTACAATCTTGGTGCTTCACGTCTTTCTTCGTCACTGAGATAAACATTTCTCGAAGACATTGCCAGCCCGTCGGGTTCTCTGACAATAGGCATTTCCACCATTTCTACTTCCATATTAAGGTTTTCCACCATTCTTCTCAGTATTCTAAATTGCTGAGCATCCTTTTGGCCAAAATAGGCACGAGTTGGCCTTACGATGTTGAAAAGTTTCGTCACAACTGTACAGACACCTCTGAAATGTCCTGGCCTTCTTGCACCACACAGATATTTCGACATCTCAGTTTCATCGACGTACACAGAATAGTACGTTGGGTACATTTCTTCAACGGATGGATTGAAAATATAATCAACGTTGAAAGGATTGAGTAGTCTTAAATCCCGCTCAAGGTCTCGAGGATACCTATTGTAATCTTCGTTTGGACCAAATTGAGTCGGATTGACGAATATACTTACAACAACGATATCATTTTCTTCTCTTGCCTTTTGAACTAAGCTTAAGTGACCTTGGTGAAGATATCCCATAGTTGGTACAAACCCTATGGCCTTCCCATCAGCGAGCACTGATTTTGAAAGTGCCCTCATCTCGGAGACGTTCTGTATTAGTCTCATTCTTGATTCCTCCTTTCAAGTTGACAAGCCCATGAAATAAGGAGCATAAAGTTTTGATTCGATAGTTCTCTACATAGACCGAATTCACTATTCTTAGATGTTAATGAATAGCTCTCGATACTCATATTGCCCTCTTGTATGAACCATCCTCAGACTTGTATATCAAACCCTTTAGTTCCATTACAGTGATAAGTACCAACAATTCTGATATGGGTTTGGATAAAGTAATTGCAATGTTCTCAACGTCTTGTGTACCGGATGATTCGAGTACTTGAAGA
Organism: Fervidobacterium sp. UBA5837; assembly: GCA_002432805.1. GTDB lineage: Bacteria > Thermotogota > Thermotogae > Thermotogales > Fervidobacteriaceae > Fervidobacterium. The sequence goes on from DJGV01000016.1 coordinate 406,902, forward strand.
ATGACCTTTTCATCTTCTGATAGTTCGATCATCTTTCTGTGCTCCTTAAAACCGTAGTATTCCAAAATTTCCGAAGGATCACTTACAAGATATGCACCATTTTTAATGAGTTCGTTTGTCCCTTTGGTTGTTGATTTGAAAATGTCTCCAGGAATGGCGAACACATCTTTACCCTGTTCTATACCAAACCTTGCAGTTATCAGCGCACCGCTCTCCATACCAGCTTCCGTGACCAATATTCCCTGAGACAGCCCGGAGATGATTCTGTTTCTTGCAACAAACGTGTACTTTTTTGGTGAATCCCATGGCAGATATTCACTAACAACGCAACCATTTTCCAATATCTTTTTATACAGAGCTTCGTTCGATTTAGGATACACATAGTCGACACCGCAACCGAGAACTGCTATGGTAGGTCTTTCTTCTTTTATACAAGTAGTGTGAGCTATGCTATCTACACCGTATGCCATACCACTTACCACAACAAAATGTTTTGATATTTCCTTTGTAAACATCTCTGTGACTTGCTTACCATAATTAGTCATCTTCCGTGTACCAACTACGGCAAACAAACCATACGAAAGATATTCTGCATTACCCTTGATAAACAAAGAAACCGGAGGATCTGAGATGTTCTTTAGAGCCTCCGGATATCCTTCGTCCCAATAGGTTATCAATTTCACTTCATTTTTCGACAAATAATCCTCAAGTTTCGAAACAGTAGATAGGAAGCAATTCTCTGAAATTTTCAAACCTTCAAATAGTGTTTTACCGTAATTCAGTTGTTCTTCCATCTCTTGAATACTCTTTTTGTTCAAACATGACAAAACAGCAATTTCAGTAGCACGCATGCATTTTCCCCTATCAATCTACGTAATACCCTAATGCGACACTTTACATGTTTTAATTTGAATTTCGCTTTGAGAGGATCTCTTTTATTTTTCCTTCAACGCCTGATGCCTTACCTGGAGAACATTTATCAGCTTTATCACCCTTTTCTACGATAGCTTTGGCATAGCCTTCACAACCAGGATAACCACACGTACCACAATTGACACCAGGAAGAGCTGCCAACACTAGTTGAACAGTTGGATCTTCCTCAACTTTGAACTTCTCACTCACATAAGAGAGGAAGAGCCCAAAAGCAAAACCAAGACCACCGAGTAATACGGCTGAATAGACGACCACCACTTTTGTCACCTCCAAAAAAAACACTATAGAAGAATAGCAACCACAAGAATAGCAATCATAATCTTTTAATATTATACATTAAAAGAGCTTTTAATGCAAATTCTTTGGGAACTGTTTTAAGCCTTGTTTTGATGATTTCGTTTCTATTAGTTAACATTATACATCTTGAAAGTTTACACTAATTGGGATATAAATGTTATGCAGCGACCCCCCTATCCCCCCTTGGAAGAGTTGATGAACTTTTTCAAGAGAAGCCCCCGGAGTGATCCGGGGGTTTTTGTTTTGGATAATCGTTGTGATACAATAGGTTATGTCCTGACCATTTATCTCACGAATGCAACCGCAATTTCTTACTTCAGCTTCAATAGTTCTGTACATCCAAAAATGCCAAAAAATGCAAATAGGGGTGAACTTATGAATAGAAGCAAAAATTCAAAAGACATACCAAAGAGTGAGATTTATGACCATGGGAAGTCGTTGCAGCAGCAATCTTTTAGGTGTGATATATTGAGTAAGAGATTCATATTGGAAACGCTACCACCAAGGTCTACGACATCGGAAAAGTACATAGAATTCTGCGGGGATGCGGTGAAATCTGGTGCACAAGTAATTGCCATTACCGACCTTCCGATGGGTAGTTCAAGAACTTCTCCCATAGCCCCAGCACACATGTTGGTAGAACGAGGTATCGATGTGTTGATGCACTTTTCCAGAACTACGAGAAATGCCATACGCATCGAAGGAGATTTGATTGCATCTCACATGCTTGGAATAAGGAACATATTGATACTATCCGGTGATGATCCAAGGACTGGTACTTATCCATTTTCATCGAGTGTGGAAGATTTTACAATATACGATGTCTTCAAATTGGCAAAATTATTGAACGAGAAGAACGAGGATTTGGCAGGTGTAAAAGTGTATGGTAAATTCAATTTTTGTCCCGGTGGTGTCTTCAGCCCACACGAAGGCGATTATAGACAGACACTGGAAAGAATGAATGGCAAGCTTGTAAATGGTTGTAGGTTTTTCATCTCTCAACCGGTTTTTTCTCAACAGGAAATTGTGGATTTTCTCGAAAAGGCAGAAGATATACGAAATGAGTCAAATATATACGTTGCAATAATGCTCTTTGAAACACGTTCTCAGCTTGAATATTTTTCGAAAGTTCCAGGTGTGTTTGTACCAAAAGAGTATTTTAGATACGAATCAGATGAAACTCTGAAACAATTTTCTTTGAAAAGAGCGATACTTATGGTAGAAAAACTGGTACGTTATGTCGATGGATTCTATCTTACTTCTACCACAAAGGACCTTGAAACGATAAAAACAATTGCTGATGTTGTATTGGATAGTTATCAAAACTGATCAATCAAACAAAAATCGAGTATTTATATCACGGTGGTGAATGCATTGTACTATTTGATAGCAATTTCCGGCATGAATCTCAATGAACTCTTCGCTTATTCTTCAAGTGAGGAGATCAACATAGGAGAAAGAGTAGTTGTGCCATTCAAAAATAAGAAGGTAAATGGTTATGTTATCTATAAATCCGAGTCTGTGAGTTCATTCTTGGAACGTGGTTCAATACATGAAGAACCTGAGAAGATTAAGGAGATAGAAGAAAGGGTCGACTACGAGTCTTTCTTGGAGCCTTGGAGGGTGGAAGCACTCTACAATACTGCGATGCATTTTGGTAGTGGAATAGGAAGATATTACGACTTATGTTTTCCACCAAAGTTTGATGATTATTTTACACTCTTTGTGGAGAGTGTGAGTTTGTTATTGAACTTTGGTAAGATGAGATACGAAGAATTCAAAAAAGTCCCAAGCTCAAAAGAATACATAAACTATGGGCAGGTAAGAATTTACAGAGACTTTGAATCAAACAAACCAAGGCCTCGCGATGAGAAGTACGTTTCTTTACAAATTTCGGCAGATGAGATAGGCAAACTAAAATTCACTGCACAACAATCTGTGGTAATAAATTATTTATTATTCAACGGCAACATTCAACTAGGGCAACTACTCGAAGACACCGGAGTGAGAAGAGATGTTGTGATCCAGTTACAAAACAGAGAAATCATAAAGCTGTGCAGTTCAGAGAACGTAGATGAGATAAATTCTCTTCAGAGAACAACTTTGACAGAAGAACAATCGCGCCTAGTTATCGATATGTTGAATTCAAAGAGTGCTTTAGATGAACATTCGAATTTTGGGCAAGTTCACTTACTTTACGGGCCAACCGGAAGTGGAAAAACTGAAGTTTATCTTGCAACGATGGAAAAATACCTATCGACAGGTACTGTTCTTTACTTAGTTCCCGAGATATCGCTTACCGAACAAACACTTGCTCGCCTTAGGAGACACTTCCCGGAATTATCTATAGCAGTTTACCACAGTTATTTAACAGATGCAAAACGAGTCGAAATATGGTCGAAAGCAATCAAAGGCGAGATAGATATACTCGTAGGACCTCGCAGTGCACTTTTTGTGCCAATCAAGAATTTGAGACTTGTGATCGTGGATGAAGAACATGACGATAGCTATTACAACAATCACGAACCTTTTTACGATGTACATTATGCATTGGAACATTTCCCAGTTGATGTGATATACGGTTCTGCGACACCTTCTTTGAGCACTTATGTTCGGTGCAAAGAAGGCAAATATCATCTTCATATACTCAATCAAAGATTTGGTGTTGAATTGCCAGATGTTGAAATCGTTGATATGCGCAAGGAAAAGAAGATATCTCCTTCAATCTCAGAATCTTTGTACAATGAGATATTAAAAACGATCGAAGAAGACCGCTCAGCGCTCGTGTTCACAAGAAGGAAAGGTTTTTCTCGTGTGCAGTGTGCCGTTTGTGGATACATAATGAAGTGTGACCACTGCGATGTGAGTTTGACATATCACATGGAAACGAATGAATTGAAGTGTCATTTGTGTGGAGAGAAGAAAAGCTTTACAAGTACTTGCCCTAACTGTGGTTCAACAATGTTTGTGGACAAAGGAACCGGAACGGAAAAGATAGAGAAAGAACTGCTGTATCTTTTCCCAGGACGTAAGATAGGTAGGATTGATGCTGAAATAATCGATGAACCGAAGAAGATGAAGGATGTGCTGGAAAAGTTAAGGGCCGGAGAACTGGACATAGTCACCGGTACAAAAATGATAACTAAAGGTCTCGATATATACAGAATAGGTCTTGTTGGAATTGTAGACATCGATGCGCTCATATCATATCCAGACATAAACGCACCACTTAGAACATTTCAAACGCTCGTTCAAGTGATAGGGAGATCAGGTAGAAAAGATAAAGGGAGAGCTGTCATACAGACTTACGATCCAGAAAATGCGATAATAAAGTATGCAAAAATGCAAGAAGTTGATGGTTACTACGACTATGAGTTGAATTTACGCAAGGAATTGAACTATCCACCATTTTCAGATATTGTTCAAATCATGTATTCGAATACAAATATCGTTATAGCAGAAGAGACGGTAGATGTATTTGCAAAAGAACTTGAAGCATACGAAATATTGTATTTGGAAATGTTAGGTCCAAGCGAGCATCCCATATTCAAAGTTGCCAACAAGTACAGATATCAGCTTATCATCAAGACTTCAAAGACTGGAGAACTCATAAAAGTGATTAATATCTTAAAACAAAAATACCCGGGAGATTGGACAATACGTGTCAACCCGCCGGGCATTTGATTGTTTCCTGGTGCGATTGTTTACCAATGCCGTTCCTTTTTGAATTCATTCTTCAGCTCCCTTTTTTGGGGAGAAAATCTTGACCAATCAGTTCTTGTACGCCTTGATCCAAAAGACATACTCGACACTGTTATCCGTCCTTTTGACCTTATCTTTCTGAGCAAGTAAATCTATGATTGAACTGTCAATAACATATTTTGGTATTATAACTATATCGTAACCATCACCATTTGTCCTAAAGGAAACGGTGTATTTGCTTTCCAAATCTCCATTTATGTATCCGCCTTTGTACAACGTTTCTGAATTTAACATCGATATCTTGTGCCCTCCACTCAAATATTTCCTTATACTCTGCTCAAGCGATGACATCTCCCCGTATATTTCATCGGAAAGAGTGGCAAAGTTCACAATACCACCCTCGTTCGTAGCGAGAGTAGTTTCGGTTCCACTATCAATGATAATTACCTGGGTCTCTTCTGTAGATTTTTGCGACGTATTTCCAACATCAGTCATTGAAGTTTCCGTTGTGGCAGTAGTAAAAGTAGATAAAATAGATTCATCGTTCATCTCAGGAGCTAACGTGTTCACTGCATTGTCATCAGATTGAACTAGCACTACAGATGTTGCTGTCTTCTCTGTATCAACGTCTTTATTAGCCGAATCGTCATAGAGCAATGCAGAATTTTCCATCGAATTCTCTACATTCTCTACATTTGTTGTATTTGTAGTAAGAGAATAGTCCATGTCTCGCACTGAGTTAACAGATATAGCGACAACTACAACTATCAGAACAGCCAAGAGAATCAATTTCCAAATAGTACTCATTTTTGCACCTCGCTATCATTGCAATCATTTAACAAACATTATCAAACTCTCTCTTTTTGGCATGAAAGCGCGATTTACAATTAGAGCTGAAAGAATAAATAACACGGCAAAACCTATCAACGATATCAAAGATGTCATAGCTATTTGACTTACATTATCATTAGAACTCGGGAAAAACTGCAACAATCGTGTCGAGTAAACTGCACTGTAAATTGGAAAGAATGAGACAATGTCTTTAAGTATCTTTGGCAAAGAACTAATCGGTGTTAGAGCGCCACTTGTCAAAAGTAGTATCAGACTTACTGATGCGCCAAGCAGATTAGAAACGAAGCTGTTCGTCGAGAGTGCAGAGATCAGAATTCCGAGTGCCGAATGGAACAATGCCGTGACAATTATCAATAGGATAACTTCAAGTGCGTTAACTTGAAATCCTGTAATAAGAAACATCAAGTATGCAACTACTCCTGCAATCACGGAAACAACGAACACAGAAAATATTTTTGAGAAAGCATACTGGAATGTGTTCATATTACTGAGCGAGAAAAGTCTAAACAAGTTATTTTCTCTATCGTACACGACAAAACCACTGCCGATCATTATCGATACAAACATTGTGATGATGAATATAAGGCTTGGTGCAAAAGCTTGTGTAAAATCCAACGTTTTCTCCGTTACCAATTTTGGTGCAGGAACGCTTGTAGAAGCGTACATTTGCTGAAGGACCTTTGGATTGAAAAATGGTCCACCGCTGAGGTCTTCAAAGAGTCTTCTAAAAACCATATACGATGCTGCAGCTACATGTGTGTCTACAGGGCTTGGAACGTATTTGAGCTGAGTCTGCTTTCCACTAAACAAACCTGCCGTGAAACCATCCGGAATGACTACAACCGCTTGCAACTCACCGTTCTTCAACTCTTCCATGTAATCGGGACCAACGTATTTTAGAGTGCTGCCTTGGAAAAGTGACATAACTACGCCCACAGTGAATTTTGAAAGTGGAGATCTATCCATAGTGTAAACACCTATCTTCAAATCAGTCGCGCCCAAAGAATTGAAAAACACACTTCCCACCACAACAAAGATAATTGGGGCCAAGAACAAAATAAAATATGTCGATGGCCTGGAAAAGATTCTTTCAAGATCAAATTTGATGTATTTCATCGGCAACTCCCCTAAAATCGTACCTTAACTGTCAGTGAATGTGTCATAATATTGTATGTCTTCTCACTGTCTGAAAAATCTTCTATACTTTCCAAATTTGGAAGGAATGGTCCATAAATCGTTACACCAATACCGTAGTTGAAAGTGTACATGATGTACGGGAAAACTTGATTGTTCAATGGTATTTGCAAGAATATCCTTATTAGTCCCAACAGATTCAAGTTGTAAGCACTATTGAAATGCTTAAAATCAACTTTTGTGAAATCACCCGCAGACTTGGATGCTCCAACAAGAAGTTCAACACCTTCCAAGTTTGCGCCTAAACTTCCACCAAATCCAACGATGTTGTCTTGGATTTGACCGCCAAGCTTGAAACTAATGACCTTTGCTCCCAAATCGTACGTTGCACCAATTGAGCTATACTTGAACTTAGTGAAAGGCAAATAGTTTGCAAACGTACCAAAAAACGTGAATCCATTCGTAACAGCCGACGATTGCCTAGGGTTTACATTAGATTCAAACGTATATGCCAATGAGAGTGATTTGACAATGTCGATCTCTTTTTCGGCCTTGTCAGAAAATGCAGTCATCACAGCACTTGGCTGCAATAACGTAAGACCATACCAATCCGCATAACTGGCAGTGAAAGAAAATGAAAAAACAACAATTGTAAGAAATATGGCAATTAAAATGTTTCTTATATGTTTTTGCAGACTTCTCACGAACAATCATCCTCCGTTTGAGAAATTTGAATTGCTGATTATTTTTATTATATCATATTATCGCCAAACTATGTTGCTAAAATATATCATCTTGAAATTTTGGCAGTATGTGATAGAATGTTTAAGCGGGATGTAGGGAATATGTTTTTTGATGAGCGATAGATTAGGAGAGATGGCCGAGTGGTCGAAGGCGCTTGCCTGCTAAGCAAGTGTGGAGGTAACTCCACCGAGGGTTCGAATCCCTCTCTCTCCGCCAGTTGTTTGAGTGAATCTGTAATTCAGTGGGTCAGTGATTTGGAAAACACTGAGTTGCTGGGTTTATGATTCACTCTTTTATGTAACATTTCAGAATACTTATTGTTCTTCCAAGTGCAATTGTGCCCGTAGCTCAATTGGATAGAGCGTTAGACTGCGGATCTGAAGGTTGCGGGTTCAAATCCCGCCGGGCACGCCATAATAAAATGCAATAAAGAAGCGTTCCAGTTGATTGAATGGGACGCTTTTTTATTTGATTTACCAGTATCGAAAGATAAAAGATAATCTTTCAATAAGACAATTGCTGTGGTATAATCTTTCATGACGGTTTGTTGATTTATTGTTTCGTAATTTGCAATTACCGTGAGAGATAGATCGAGGTGGAGATGTTGAAGAACGCCATAATCTTAGCTATAGGTAATGAATTAGTCGAAGGTTTGATATTGGATACCAATTCAAAGTATATGAGTCAAAGACTTAAACTCGCAGGCTATTACGTTGTACGCACTGAGACTCTGCCAGATAATCTGCAGATTATGAAAGATAGGATATCAGCTGCCTTGCAAGATGCCGATTTGATCATCACGTCTGGAGGATTAGGTCCGACAGAGGATGATATCACACGGGAAGCTGTTTCAGCGGTAATTGGTCGAAAACTTGTCGTAGACAAGAATTTGTCAGATGAACTCGTTCAAAGAGCAATAAAATACTATGGAAAATCTGCGGAAAGTGTTTCCAAACAAGCGATGATAATAGAAAGTGCTACGGTATTAGATAATCCTGTTGGAACCGCACCCGGACAACTTGTTGAGGTAAATGGAAAAATAATCCTGATATTACCTGGCCCACCTTCTGAACTCATTCCGATATTTGAAAATGTATACAATAAGATAAAAGCAGATGAATCTTTATACACAAGAAGAATCAAAACTATAGGTATTCCAGAAGCAATATTGATGGAAGAATACAAAGATATCATATACTCTGATCCTAACGTGACAGTTGCAACGATGGCATCGTATGAACGAGGTGTCGAAGTAAGATTCACAGGTCCTATCTCGTTGAAAGATTCTATCGATAGGATATGTGACAGATTGATTCCACTACTAGGTGGTTCAGTTTATGCATTGGACGATTCAGATATGCAAGATGTTGTTTATAAACTGCTCAAAGATAATGGCTTAACGGTTTCTTTTGCGGAATCTTGTACGGGCGGTTTGATCTCATCTACCTTTGTTGACATACCAGGCGTATCAGATGTGTACAAAGGTGGAGTGATTACTTATTCAAATGAATCGAAAATGAAGATTTTGGGAGTGGCACAAGAAACGTTGGAAAAATATGGCGCAGTGAGTGAAGAGTGCGTCAGAGAGATGGTAGATGGATGTAAAAGGCTTTTCAATTCAAGTCTCGCCGTTGCGATTTCAGGAATAGCAGGTCCATCTGGAGGAAGTGAAGAAAAGCCAGTTGGAATGGTCTGCATTGCACTTGCAACACCAACTAAAATAATCTCTTCGACACATCTGTTGAGAGGTGATAGAAACAGCATTAGAAAAAGAGGCATGTTGTTTTCATTTGACATATTGAGAAGAGGGGTATTGGAATGGCTCGGATTGCGAGAAATTTCCAAAAAGTAACGATAAAGGATGTTGCAAAGTACGCTGATGTAGGTGTTGGTACCGTGTCACGTGTACTGAACAATAATTCCCATGTTGACCCTTCTACAAGGCAAAGGGTTCTAAGTGCTATGAAAGAATTAGGTTACGTTCCAAACCCACATGCAAGAAGATTATCGACAGGAACAAGCGATCTAGTGACTGTCATTACACCTGAGATGAAAGGTGATTTCTATCAAACATTGATTGCTTCGATAGATGAAGTACTTATAAAAAACGGTTATTCTTCGTTACTATACCCACTTTACAATGAAAGAAAATACGAAGCTTTAAGGAAATCATCGGAGATATTGCTTTCAACAGATGGACTAATCGTTGATGGCGTTAGTGTGGACAAGCTGCTTGGAGATATCGTTGAACCGAATATGCCAGTTGTGTGTTTGGAACAAGAGTCTGAAAGGTACGACTCGATTATGGTAGATAATTACTATGGTGGTATAATAGCTGGAGATTATTTTGCCGATTTGGATATGGAGATCTTCGTTGTCACACATAGAAAGGCACATGAACTTGAGAGTACCGTCTTTGATGAGAGACTGGAAGGATTCCAAGAGTCTCTGGAACGTAAAGGTAGGTCCATAGACAAGATTTATTATGTACCACTCGACTGGGAGAGTACCTTTGAGGTTGCTCGTAGAATATTCTCAAGGTACAAAAGATGTGCTATATTTACAACAACAGATTATTTGGCAGTACCTATAATAGAAGTGGCAAGAACGATGGAACTTAAGGTAGGGAAAGATGTGAGAGTGTGTGGATTTGACGATTTGCCGATTGCTCAAATACTTGAAATAACAACGATTAGACAGCCAATCTCAGATATGGGGAAGGTAGCTGCAGAAATTCTGATCAAAAAAATTCGTGGAAAAGCAAGAGATAAAGTTAGAAAGGTCATATTGAAACCTGAATTGGTGATAAGAGAGACATAGAAAAGACATAAAAAATATCTATCTTTTTGGGAGGTTAGGCATGAAAATCGCAGTGTTAATGGGCGGAATATCGAAAGAGAGAGAGATCTCCCTGAGGAGTGGCAAAAGAATTGCACAAGCTTTGAGAAGATTTGGTCATAATGTGGATGAGATAGACGTGAGTTACGATACGATATATGAAATTGGGAAACTCAAAAACTATGACGTCCTTTTTAATATTTTGCATGGTACTTTTGGTGAAGATGGCAGAATGCAAGCAATTTTGGATGCCATCTCTGTTCCTTATACGGGTTCTGGTGTTGAAACAAGCGTAATTGCATTCGATAAGTATCTGTGCAACCTTCTTGTTGGTGACTTAGTAGATATACCAGCTTATACACTTGTATCTAAAGATGATTATCAAAAAGGTATAGGAGATGTCCAAATTCCATGCGTTATAAAACCTCGTAGAGAAGGATCAAGTATCGGAATTCATATATGTCATAGCACCGATGCACTCGAAAGTGCTTTAAAAACGGAGTTTGAGATATACGATGAACTTATAGTGCAAGAATACGTCAAAGGCACGGAAGTTACCATTTCTGTTATAGATATTGACTCGACCTCCATTGTCTTACCTATCTTGGAATTAAGGCCTAAGAAGGAATTCTATGACTACGAGGCAAAGTACACTGATGGCCTTACAGAATTCATCATCCCTGCACAAATCAGCGAAGAGATGGCAAGAAGAATTGAGAAAATCGCGTTAGACATTTACAGAAAACTTGACTGTAGACACTTTGCAAGGATAGATGGAATTGTCAGTGGTGATAAATTCTACTTTCTTGAAGTAAATACATTACCCGGTATGACAGATCTCAGTGACTTGCCCATGTCAGCTAAGGTCTATGGTATGTCGTTTGAAGAGCTTGTTAACAACATAGTATTGCAGGCATACAGAGATTTTCATTCGAAGATTGGAGTGTAATATTTTGAAAATAGGTAATATAAAAAACATAGAATCAGAAGAAATAGGCAAAATAGCAAATAAAATATTGATCTATCTAATTTCTATTCTCTTTGTAACTCTTTCAACATTCTTGGGAATTTTGATAGATGCAGTTCTTGGAATTCCTATTTTATTTTGTTTGTTTTTCTTTCTTGTATCTGCCTTCCAAGTAATCTTTGGCCTATCTGTAGTGACAAGGACGATAACAAAAGTTGTTAACGCTCACTCACTAAAATCGAACAATTCAAAGCGAATAAAGAGTATTCTGTCATCTGAGAAAACTGATGAATTGAATACCATCGTCTCATCCGTGAAGGAGAATATAGGCTATACGGAAGACTTAGAGCTAATGGTAATTTCATCACCAAGTATAAACGCTCTTTCAGTTGGTATAAGGTCACACGACCATGCAATATGTATCACAACAGGTGCACTGGAAAAACTCACAAGAGAAGAAATGAAATCTGTTATCTACCATGAGATGTACCATATCATAAAGGAAGATACAAATTACATGACGAGTGTGAGTGGAACATTCGGCAGCCCAATATTGACATTCACGTTAGCTAGCAGGCAGATCAAGAAACTCAACGAGAAGATTAGAAGGGATGAGAAACACTCGATCATGGAATACGTTAGAGCTGATTTCTTGATAGCTATTTTGATAACAGTTATTTCTTTTCTATTCTTCCCCATAAGTTTTCTATCAAATCTTTTCGTTGGTGTACGTAAGGAATTCGATGCCGATAAATATGCAGCACTCAATACAAGTAAGGAAACGCTGATAGAAGTGCTTAGGAAAGTTAAGAACAACTGCCAGAAACTGGAAAATGACTATTTCTTTATGCAGCATCTTTTCTTCTCACAGCCAAGTTGCAAAGAACCATCTAAAAGGGTGAGTAGAATCATAGGCACGTATCCATCCATAGATGAACGCATAAAGGCACTAGAAGAGCTAAAAATTGACGAGAGCAGTGATAATAGAAAGTGAGGTAGTACGATGCCAAATCTCTCCACACACTTAAAACTTGGTGTATTCACATATCCAGTCTTTGTATTAGTTTACAGCCTAATTGTAAATGCTGCTGGAAAATCATTTACCGCTACCGTTATCGATCTATCAATTGGTTATGTATTCTATGTTTTCGGAAGCGATTTACCAGATCTCGATAGTAACAGTGCACCTTTGAGGACGTTCATCAAAGCACTCTCTCTTGGTTTTGCTATATACATATTCTACTCGTTCATCTACGAGAAATTTTCAACAATTGTAGTGATTCCGAAGATACTACTGATTCCAATTTCCATATCAGTTGCAATGTTGATAGGTGCTGCCGTTGTGAATCTCTTCCTATCACTATCTTTGTTTTCGCATCGAGGCTTTGCACACTCGATTACATTTGCAGCTATATATGGTTTGATGCTCTATCTCTTCTCATATCAGATGAGCGATATACCGCTCTTCATAGGCATCAGTGGCTTTTGTGGAGTGATGATCCATATGACAGCAGATTATTACAAAAAACCTCTCAAAATCTTTAAATTGAAATAGATAAATAGTACAAAACCACAACGGAAGAATAAAATGGAGGAGGAAGACATATGAAATTTGTTGATGGAGTAACCGTAACGTACGTAAAGAAAGATGAAAAGAGTAAGTTAACCAAGATATTGAACGAAGTATCGAAGATAGACACAAAACTGGGAATCAGCTTTACAAACAGTCCATACTATGGCAATTATAGGATAGAATTCTATGAGCCAATCGATAAAGTCCCTTCTTTGAAATTCATCGGTTTTATATCTGTTGACGAACCAATTGACTGGTTGATGTCGCAAGATAATCAGTCAGAATTAAATCTGAAAGAAGTACTGCACATCGTAGATACAGAAGCATTGGAAATCGATGAAAACAATCCAATTGTTACGCTCTCAGTCGATCAAAATGTGATTTATGCCGTTGTCAACAGATCAATGACAGAAGATATGAGCCTTCCTCAGTTGGTCAATGCAACCTTGAAAAGATTCTTCAAGTCATACTTCGAAGTGGAATTTCTTGAAGAAGAGTACGATCTAGAACTTCATCCAGAGCTTACAGATTACTTCATCTGAGA
>DJGV01000016.1:420553-464580 GCA_002432805.1 Fervidobacterium sp. UBA5837
CAAAAAATAGAGCCACAATTTGTATATCACCTCAATCATACTATTTCTCAACGTGAAGAACGTTCGACTACACTTCAGAAATTTTTTGCATTGTCATATGCCATCAAAGGCATGATCTCTGAGAAATGGCTGAACACAAACGACATATTGTTGAGACGCAAAGATCTAAGGGTAGTGAATTATCTATCGATGGAGTTTTTGATAGGAAGGTTGCTTTACAATAATGTACTGAACTTACAGACAGAACAAGAAGTCAGGGAACTACTTGCTAAATACAATTTAACGCTTGATGAGATAGCAATGCTGGAAGAAGATGCAGCACTTGGGAATGGCGGACTTGGTAGATTAGCGGCTTGTTTTCTTGACTCGCTCGCAACACTCGGTTATCTTTCTTACGGTTATTCGGTTAGATACCAATATGGTCTCTTCAAGCAAGTTATAGAAGATGGATTTCAAAAGGAAGAACCAGATGATTGGATGAAGAACGGGTATCCTTGGGAATTTCCAAAACCGGAAGAGAGCGTGAGAGTGAGATTTTTTGGTAAATCCGAAACGTTTACAGATGCGAATGGAAATTTGAAGTTTGGTTGGACAGACACGCAAGATATCATAGCGGTTCCTTACGATATCTATATAACCGGTTACAATAGTGATGTAGTTTCCGTTCTTCGATTATGGCAACCTAAGGCAATTAACGAGTTCGATTTTAGCGAATTTGAGAGAGGAAATTATGAAAAGGCTGTACACGAAAAGAACATTGCTGAAACACTTTGCAAGGTTCTCTATCCAAATGATGCATTTTATCAGGGCAGAGAGTTACGACTAAGGCAAGAGTACTTCTTCGTAAGTGCGGCAGTTCAAGACATCATTAGAAGACATAAGATGAGATTTGGAAACGATTTGCGGGACCTTGCTGCAGCCGAAGTAATCCATCTCAACGATACACATCCAACTCTTGCAATCCCTGAATTGATGAGGATACTGCTTGATGAAGAGGGATATGATTGGGAAGACGCTTGGAATATTGTTAAAAACACCATTGCTTATACAAACCACACCGTAATGCCTGAAGCACTTGAAAAGTGGGAAGTACCACTCTTTCAGCACATGCTACCGAGGCACTATCAGATAATCGACGAGATCAATGCAAGATTTTTGAAAGAGGTTGGGAAGAAATTTGATGGTAACTTACATAAGATAATAAGCATGTCAGTATTTGAAGAAGGAAACATCAAAAAGTTAAGGATGGCGAATCTGTGTTGTATAGGTGCATTCTCCATAAATGGTGTCTCTGAACTTCACACAGAGATACTTAAACAGAGCATACTCAAAGACTTTTATGAGATGTCACCTGAGAAGTTCAACAATAAGACAAACGGAGTTACTCAGAGAAGATGGCTGTTAGAGTGTAATCCACCGCTTTCAAAACTCATAACAGACAGCATTAGTGATAGATGGATAACTGATCTTTATGAATTAAGAAAATTGGAAACGTTCACCGACGATGAAACTTTCCTGAATGCCCTTGAGAAGGCAAAAGAATGGAACAAAAGTAGAATGGCAAAGTACATAAAGGAGAAATTAGATATATCTGTAAATCCAGGTTCTCTCTTTGATGTGCAAGTGAAAAGGATACACGAATACAAACGCCAATTGCTCAATGTAATGCACATAATATATCTGTACAACGAAATAAAGGCTGGTAAGACATTATCAGTTTCGAGAACATTCATATTCGCTGGAAAATCGGCACCGGGATATAAAATGGCAAAGTTGATAATAAAGCTAATAAACAGCGTAGCATCAGTTGTAAACAATGATCCAATTGTGAACAAATACCTGAAGGTTGTCTTCATTCCAAATTACAATGTATCGTTAGCACAAATCATAATACCGTCGGCAAACATAAGCGAGCAAATATCGACAGCAGGTACTGAAGCGTCAGGTACAGGGAACATGAAATTTATGATAAACGGTGCACTAACACTCGGCACACTAGACGGTGCAAATGTCGAAATGATGCAAGAAGTTGGGGAAGATAACATCTTCATCTTCGGCCTAAAGGCAGAAGAGATCGCACAAGCAAAAAGGAAAGGAAGATACAATCCATTTGGAATATATCTCGAAGACGAAAGAATAAGAAAGGTACTTGACATGATAAAGAATGGATATTTTAACTCAGAGAACCCTGGGTTATTTGAAGATATATACGAAACATTACTGTACGGAAAATATGCGCCCATGCCTGATCAGTATTTTCTCCTTGCCGATTTTGATTCATACGTGAGAACGCAGGAAAAAGTTGAACAGCTTTATAATGACAAGATACAGTGGAATAAGAGAGTACTTTTGAACATAGCGCGTAGCGGAAAATTCTCCAGTGACAGAACAATCGAAGAATACGTGAGAGACATATGGAAAACAAAGAAAGTGACTGAATAAGAAAGCGAGGGATAAACCCTCGCTTTTTTTATGAGTCACTTTTATCTTAGATATCTGTTATTTGTTCAGATCAATCTTTTTGTGACAGAACCACCAATCGTAACAGTCATATTCCTTAAGCCTTGTCGCAGCAGTCTGACAATCGCTCGCTGTAGGAACAATCACTTCATCGCCAAGAAGCTCGTTGTTTGGCCAGTTAGCCGGAAGTGCTACTTTGTATTCATCGTTAATTTGGAGTCCTTTGACCATTCTGAGGATCTCATCCATATTTCTACCAAGTTCCTGTGGGTAATAAAGCATAGCCCTGAGAATGCCCTTTGAGTCTATGATGAAAACCGACCTGACAGTGTTAGTACCTTTTCCAGGATGCAGCATGCCGTAAGTCTCCGCAATTATCCCTCTGTCATCTGCGATGACTGGAAATTGAATTTCAACTCCAAGCTTTTCCTTTATCCACTCTATCCACTTCATGTGAGCAAATACTTGGTCGATGCTCAATCTATCAATTCTGTGTTAAGTTTTCTAAATTCATCATACCTCTTTTGAAATGCAACAAATTCTGTTGTACAAACGGGTGTGAAATCACCCGGATGACTAGAACCATCCACTTACCTTCATAGTCCTTCGGAAACGTAACTACACCATGAGTCGTCTTTACCGTAAATTCAGCTACGCTCTCACCTAACAATGGTAAAATCATCTCCAAAACCTCTTTTAAGATCACTTATAACATGATTAAACTTAATATGATTTTATACTTTAACTAATCTTTGTATTGCTATATTGTAAATAATATGTAACGTTATGATCGCGAGATATTTTCAGAGATTCGTAGAATGTTCCGTGGCAATCCGATAATTATAGCAGTGTAAGTATACCTTGGAGTCTTTCAACGCACTCAACTGGAAGCTTATCGTAGCCATTGTTCTCAATATCTTTCGACTGGATAAATTCGATGCGTTTTTCCATCGATGTCTTCAATAGCTCCCGATACTCATAATCTGAAGTCTTTACCTCAAACCCAGGTATGTTCATTATCTTTAGTCCACCAAACCATTCAACAAATTCAGCCTTTCCTTCGACTATTCTTTCCAATATTTCTAATGTGGTTTCTTTTGTCACTTTCTTATTCAAGAAAAATCCTGTGTTGATGATATAGCAGTTGACTCCTTTGATAAAGATTTTCTTGAACTTGTCATAATCTTGTGATAGAGGATAGGTCCTAAATGGATTTGCATAAGGTTCAAAGACCAGTGCTTCTGGATCCACACCTGGTAACAATTTTTCAGCAGTAGTCCTTTTTGTCGCCAATGTTGCTCCCATCGTTGAAGCAAGTGCGGGGTCTTCTATCTTTACAATAGGTGGTAGAATTGGGTCTTTCATGATCCAGAAAATTGCGTTGAGTGGCTCTTCTATCTTGTCTATCCTATTTGGAGACCACAATTTCGATTTTATCGCCCTGCCGTTACCATTTCTCACATCTTCCATGACCGGTACTAACTTTCCATCTTCATCTACCGTGGTACCACAGTTTTGAATCGTTAATAAGAATTTATTATCATCACTCGTCAGAGGATAATCGGAAGTTTTGTCGAAATAAGATGGTTCAAGTGCAATTGAAGAAAGGTTTTCGAGATTTATGACTAGTGCATCATCATGCACGATCGTTGTATCGTATTTTCCACCATGTTTGGCGTGCGTCAATGTAGATTTTCCTGAACCAGATAAGCCAAAAAATGCAGCAACATAGTGTGAAGCATTAAATTCGTACTTCTTCAGCCCACCATGACAAGCAGCATACCCTTGCCTATTTCCAACAGACCAGCCAAGTGTCAAGGTCCCCTTTTTGAACTCACCAAAATAACGTAGGCCAAGAAGTGCCGCACAATTATTTTTTGGATCAAAAAGTGCCAATCCACCTGGAAAATCTGGATGACACCAATCTGGATCTGTGAATATGTATATATCGTTTTCATTCATTTTCTTCGATCTTTCGTACATCGCAGCGTACTCAGGTGTCAAGTCTTGGAAGTTCAGCAACCAATTATATACAGTGTTTTCAAATCCTTCAGGTATCAGAATATGATTTTTTACCATGAAATCTTCATGCAATCCAGTATAGCTCACTGCATGGTACATCTTTCTAAACCTTGTGTTGTACACTGCCTCACGGATTATCTCGGCAAAGTAATCTTCATTCACGCCCGGAACACCTATTATCTTCCTTGCACCGGCAAATCTTCCAACCGTTGCGCCATCGTTGAAAAGTAGTATCTTGGTGCCTTCGTCAAGATTCAATAATTCCGGCTTGTAGACAGGCAAATCTGTGACTATAGTTCCCGGTGATAGAACGGCCTTCTTGTAGGCTTCTCTCCTAGATGTGAGTAGTTCCACGTTGTTAGCGTAGAACGCTGTCTCGATAGTTGCCTTGAGTCTTGAGAAATTCGACTTACCAACATCCTGACATCCCCACTTTCCTTTAGTTGCCATGTCCATCCTCCCCTCTGATATACACATGACATACAACATGACATACACTATTTGCGGTGCGTATCTATTCTATTATCACGCAAGCAAAAATTTAAGCCGAGCATAGACTGCCATCAGCACGTATACTCATGCATACTCAAAGAAATATCTCCAAGAGACGATTAAGAGACTAATTCTATCTATTTTGTGATTCACATCTTGGTCATTCAAAAAGTAAAATTCTAAGAATATTTTTGAAAATATTGAACTCATTATAAGTAATGGTGTCAAAATATAGTGTGGTATATAGAAGGCTTGCGTTCTTAACTTAGCTTTTTCTGCTAATTCAAAAATGGTGGTAAAATGTATATGAATGGATATGAAAAGTAGAGGTGAGTTAGTATGGACATTCGTGATGCGATCAAACAAAGAAGAACTATAAGAAAATTCAAGCAAGAGCCTATCGATGATGATATCTTGAAAGATTTAGTTGATTGTGCACGACTTGCTCCAAGTGGTTCAAACAGACAACCACTCGAATTCATCGTGGTAAAAGATAAGGAGATGTGTGCAAAGGTCTTTGATAATACAGGATGGGCTGCCTACATAGCGCCAAGAGGCACACCAAAGGAAGGTGAAAGGCCAACAGCGTATATCGTGATATTGATAAACAAGGCAAGATCATCAAAATGGGTTGACAATGATGTAGGAGCAGCATTTGAAAATATATTGTTGGCTGCATGGGGATTAGGAATTGGTGGATGTATCATTGGCTCTGTTAACAAGGAAAATCTTAGAAACGTTCTGAACGTACCTGAAGAGTACGATATCGCTTTGGCAGTTGCATTGGGTTACAAAGCACACGAATCTTTCGCTGAAAGTAACGATGATACGGTGAAATATTCAATGGACGAACAAGGTAACTTCCACGTTCCAAAAAGGCCACTCGAAAAGGTGATACATTTCGATAGGTTTTGACAATCTTGTTTGATAATCTTGAATGTTGATGTCAAGGTTCCCTTTGTTTGAATAATTTCAACGAAACAGCCACGCCTTCATTGTAGGGTGTGGTTTTTCTATTTTTATTAGTTTAATTTTTGAACTATTTATATTTTTAACTGTCTAATTGTATAGAATGTTTGTGGGGCAACTGAAATTGATAGGAGGGGGTGAGTGATTTGGCATTGGTTGAATATGATGATGCGAGAGATATTCTGAGGAAGGTACTTGGAATAGTATCTGGATTAGTGCGGTTTATACCTGAAGTTACAGAGATGGAGAATATGAGTACAACAGAATTATACGTTTTCCTCTTTGTGGGTAGTGAAGGAAGGACGATGAACAGTGCCCTTTCGAAAGAGATTGGCATATCGAGATCAAACGTGAGTATTGCAACAAAATCACTTTTGAAAAAGGGGCTGATAGAGATGAATCATGATGAAGATGATAGACGATTCATCTACATCACACTCTCTCAGTCGGGTAGAGATACGTTCGATAGATTCTTAGACACCTTTGGAAGAATCGTTGCGAGTGTGTCCTCTAAACTTCCTGAAAGCGATGCTGAAAAGCTCAATGAGAGTTTTGAGATGATTGTAAAATTCGTTAAGTCGCTCAGTTCATTTGGTGAATGACAAACTGTAAGGAGATGATAGTGTATGGGTACAGTACTTGTAACGGGTGCGACTGGCCATTTGGGCAACGTGCTCGTTAGGGAATTGATTCGGTGTGGGCAAAATGTCCGAGTGCTCGTCCACCCAAGTGATGATTTACGTGCTCTTCAAATGCTCCCGATAGAGGTTGTTTACAGCGACGTGCGTGACGATTTTTCAAATGCGCTCTCTGGTGTTGAAATGCTATTTCACCTTGCTTCAATTATTTCGATAACACCTTCTCGTAAAAAGCAACTTTATTCGGTCAACGTCAGCGGTACGCAAAATGTAATATCACTTGCCAAAAGGTATAGAATCCCTCTGATTTACGTTAGTAGTGTCCACGCCTTTAGTGAGATGGGAAAAGGTTCGATCATCACAGAAGAAACACCCATCGATGAAAATAGGACGATAGGAGACTATGCAAAGTCAAAAGCGATGGCTACGAAGTTGGTCTTCAATGCTTTCAACGAAGGGGTAGATGGTTTTATCATCTTTCCTACCGGCATATTTGGGCCGTACGATTTCAAGAATTCTTACTTTTCTAGCGTCATGAGGAAATATAACGAAGGAAGACTGAGGATAACGGTTAAAGGTAAGTTCGATTTCGTAGATGTAAGGGATCTTGTACTTGTCATCATTGAATTGTACAAACAATTCGTCAGCAACGAACGAAACCATTCCGTTAATAAGGAAGGATTCATCGTATCGGGTAACGATGTCTACTTTGAAGAACTGCCAAGACTTTGTGGATTACCAGATTACCGCGTACTTGGTGATTCTCTTGCAGATTTCGTAAGTTACTTGTCTTTACTTGGCACATATTTCTCGATTCCCAGTGAGTTTGTTCCATACGCACTCCACACAATCAGATTGGATTGCAGATTTTCACATGATAAAGTAACCCGACTCACTAATTATGCGCCTAGAGAAGTTGAAGAAAGCGTAAAGGATTTTTTCAATTGGTTAAACGTATAAACAAAAAACAAAGATGTGTGCTATAATATTGATTGAAGCTTTAGGGAGGTGGATTTTTTGGCACGATTAAGAGTTTACGAACTTGCAAAACAGTTGGACATGGGTACAAAAGAATTGCTCCACGAGTTGGAGGAGCTTGGTATTGAAGTGAGAAGTCACATGAGTTACATAGACGAAGAAACGGTTAACATTCTCCTCGATATATATAAGCAAACGCTTGAAGAAGAGGAGGAGATTCTGATTGCAAAGCAGAAGGAATCGATTAAGGAGAAAGCAGAAGTTAAGAAGCCTCCCATTCATATTACTGAGCAAGATTTAAGACTTGATAAATTGGCTGAGAAAATTAAGATACCCCAGAATAGAATTATCCAAGATTTCTTCATGAAAGGTGAGGTTCTTAGACCAGGACAGCAGATTTCTGTTTCTTTGGTCAAAAGGATCGCAAAAATGTACGAGGTGCGCCTGACGTTTGAAGAAGAGGAGACTACAAAGGAAACTATTAAGACTGAAAATCCACTCGATGACCTCAAACGAAAGTTCGATGAGCTGTATGTTGATAAGGGTAAATTATCACCAAGACCACCTGTTGTAACTGTCATGGGGCACGTTGACCATGGTAAGACGACATTGCTCGATTACATCCGTAAGACACGCGTTGCCGAGAAAGAAGAGGGTGGTATTACACAAAGTATAGGTGCATATCAAGTTTTGATAAATGGCAAGAAGATCACGTTTATAGACACACCAGGTCACGAAGTTTTCACAGAAATGCGTGCACGTGGTGCTCAATCAACGGATATCGTTGTATTAGTTGTCGCTGCTGATGATAGTGTGATGCCACAAACAATCGAAGCATACAACCACGCAAAGTCTGCAAACGTACCGGTTATAGTTGCCATAAATAAGATAGATAAACCAAATGCAAATGTAGATATGACGAAGCAGGACCTCGTGACAAAGCTCAATTTGATACCTGAAGACTGGGGTGGAGATACGATCGTTGTACCGATTTCTGCAAGAAATGGAATAAACGTAGACACGTTGCTTGAGATGATATTGCTCGTTGCAGAGATGCAAGACATCAGATGCATTCCAGACTCACCCGTTAGGGCAATTACGATAGAGACGAAACTCGATAAAGGATACGGACCTGTCGCAAATGCGATAGTGAGGGACGGTATTTTAAAAGTCGGAGATTACATAGTTGCTGGAAAGGTGTATGGAAAGGTTAAGGCAATTATAGATGACAAAGGTAAAAGGATACGTGAGGCAACTCCCTCTACACCGATGATGATCGTGGGTTTTGAAGAGTTGCCAGACCCACATAGCATCATATACGTTGTCGATTCAAAAGAAGTAGCAGTCGAAATTACCGATAAGGTAAGAGAAATTGAGATAAGAGAAATGAGAAAAAAGCGGCAGATAAAATTGGAAGAGATTCTCAAGAAGATGCAAGAGACGGAAAGGAAAGAAGTTAGGCTTATATTGAAGGCGGATACAGTTGGTTCACTTCAAGCACTGCAGAATGCAATAGTAAAATTGAGAACGAATGAGATAGATATAGACATAGTCCACTCGGCAGTAGGTGCTATAAACTCAAGCGACGTCATGCTTGCATCGGCTTCTGAGGCAATTATACTTGGTTTCAGAGTAAAGGCAGATACCCAGACGAGTAAACTGGCAGAATCCGAAGGTATCCAGATAAGAACTTACACGATAATATATAAATTGCTTGAAGATTTGAAGGCAGCACTTGAGGGGATGCTTGAACCCGAAGAGGTGGAAGAAAAGACTGGCACCGGCGAGATAATGAAGGTATTCAAAATACATAGAATGGGAAATATAGCTGGTGTCCAACTCTACGATGGCTACGTGGAAAAGTCTGGTTTTGCACGCATATACAGAAATAGTGCACTCGTTTTCGAAGGAAAGATCGAAACTTTAAAACACTACCAGCAAGACGTCATACGAGTGAACGCACCACAAGAATGTGGTATAAAGTTCTTGAACTTCGACGATATCAGAGAGAAAGACGAAATCGAGTTCTACATCACAAAGAAGGTGCCAAGAAAATTAACTGCTGTAATTGATGACGATGCGGAAGAGAATCACGAAGAACAATAATTCAAATCAAAACAGAGATAGAGAATTGAAAGATCGGACTGACTTACACTAGTCCGGTCTTTTTGTTATATAGATGCTTTATAACCGATTTATTGATTAAAAGTATATCGTTACCTTAGTCCCTATGAGGTGTTTTGTCTCAAAGTCTATAGTGAGGTCTGCAATGTTGCAGAGATGTTTTACAACTGGTAAACCTAATCCAGAACCCGATGCCATCTTCACTGCGGCAGGAGACCTGTAAAATCTATCGAAGACCTTGTCCACCTCGGAATCTGGTATACCTATGCCAAAATCTTGGACAGATAGATGGTCTTCTGTGATCTCAAGTATCACCCTTGAATTTTCAAGAGAGTATTTTAGTGCATTCGAGAGCAGATTTTTTAATATCGTTTTGATTATGAAGCTATCTTGTTCCATCGTTTTAATATCTACTTTGCTCTCTATAGAAATGCTTTTCGTCTTTCTTAATCCTTCCACTTCTTCTAATACTTCATCAACCAATTTCTTAACGTCCATTTTCTGATTTCTCGGTTTGTAAAGCCCGAGTTGTGCCATAGTGATGTACTCTATCTGCTGAATGATCCTCTCTAATCTCTCAATTTGCTTGTCTAAATCCCAAAGTGCCTTGATCTTCTCAGGTGCATCTTCTTCTTCGATGAGCTGGGACACGATACTCTTTGCCGAACCAAGTGGATTGCGAAGTTCGTGAACCATGAGCGTTGAGATATCAGATTTTATCTCGTCTATGTGCTTCTTCTCACTCAAATCTCTCAAGATCAATAGCTGGTCATTTGGAATATATGCAAGAGAGAAAAACAGCCAAGCACTCTTCTTCGGTGAAAAAATCTTGGCCTCGAATTCAAGGTTTTTCGATGAATGAATTGCTTCAACGAGTTTCGAACCCTTGTCAAAAATTAGTAGGTCGAAGATGCTGCTATCTAAACACTCACCAAAATAAGCTACAGCTTTCGAATTGGCCCATGTGATTCGATCTACATTCAGCACAAACACAACTTCATCGAACCAATTCATTGCCTCGAGTGGAAAATATCTATTCTGTTCCATCATTCGCTCCGTCCTTTGTGATGTCTCCCTTTTTCGAGAATTTGTATCCTACACCTCTGATTGTCACAATCCAGTTTTTTCCCAACTTTTTCCTCAGGTTGTTTATGTGTACGTCTACCACCCTATCAAAAACATCGAATTCCTCTTTCCAAATCTCTTCCAGTATCTGCTCTCTAGAAAAGACTCGATCGGGGCGTTGAGCAAGAAGTTTTAGCAGTTCGAATTCTTTTGATGTGAGTTCTACCTGTACCCCGTCGTAAGTGACTATATAATCATTTGGGTATATCTCCATCTTTCCGTGTTTTATGACCTCTTTCAGTCCGCTCGTTCTTCTAAAATAAGCCTTTGCCCTTGCTACAACTTCTCTTGGGTTAAATGGCTTCCCCACGTAATCATCTGCACCGAGTTCTATGCCGAGTATCTTGTCAAGGTCCGTGCTCTTCGCCGATATGATTATGATTCCAGCATCTGGATAGTCGTTTCTGAGTTGCTGGATTTCATTCAACGAGTTGCCGTCTGGAAGCATAAGATCGAGAAGTATGAGGTTTGGGGAGAATGATTCTAACTCGTTGTACATATCGTTTATGCCACCAGCTATCTTGCATTCAAATCCTTCCGTTTCAAGCGCCTTGACAAGATTTTCAGAAATTATTCGCTCGTCTTCGACGACAAGTATCCTCATATGAACTCCTTTAGCTCCTTCCCTGTTTCGATAAACACGATCTCCTCGCATAGGTTAGTTAAGTGGTCTGCAACTCTTTCAAGGTCCCTTGAAAAGAGTACATTCATTACCAAAACGTGCGGGTCAACACCTTCTACCTCTCTTATTACTCTGCGATCCAGGTCATCTATTATATCGTCCATTTTCCAAGTTTCTATCGCCAAATTCACATCTCTCTTTGAAAAAGCAGCAACTGTTCGCTCAAGCATCGTAATGACATTTCCAAACATTTCTTTGATAAGTTGGGAAGACTTGAAGTCTGGTACATTCTCTGCAACCCAGATGATCTTCTCAGCAAAGTTGCATGCGTGGTCTCCTATCCTTTCGAGGTTCGTTGCAAATTTCATCGCTGTGATTACGTATCTCAAGTCTTTTCCCAATGGATTGAACCTTGCTATGATGTTGTAAACAAGGTCTTCTATCTCTCTATCTAAGTTATCTATCTCATCGTCAAGTTCGAGTATTTTCTTTGCCAAAGACCTGTCCAAATTCTCGAATGCCTTGGAAGACATCTCCATGGAATCTGATACAAGTGAAACCATCTTTACAAGTTCTGCCCTTAATATGGAATATTCCTTTTCAAAGTGATGACTCTGATCAACCATCTTTCTGCCTCCTCACGATTGTTTTTGTCTTTATCCTATTTTACCACTGAGATACTGTTGCGTGACTTCGTGTGTCGGATTTCTCAGTATCTTTGTGGTCTCGTTCTGTTCTACGATCTCTCCTTGATACATGAAAAGCGTGTAATCAGAAATCCTTGCTGCCTGACCTATGTTGTGCGTAACTATGATGATTGTAAATTCTTCTGCAAGTTCTTCGATAAGACCTTCTATTTTCTGAGTTGAAACTGGGTCCAATGCGCTAGTTGGTTCGTCAAAGAGTATTACTTCCGGTTCTATTGCAATAGCTCTTGCAATGCAAAGGCGTTGTTGTTGTCCACCAGATAGTTTCAGTGCGCTCTTGTCTAACTCATCTTTTACTTCTTCCCAGAGTGCTGCCTTTTCCAATGACCATCTAACTTTTTCTTTTATTTCCTTCTTTTCGGTCACACCTATCAATTTCAAACCATACGCTATATTATCAAATATTGACATAGGAAATGGAGTCGGTCTTTGAAAGACCATCCCAATCCTTCTTCTGAGAGAATACACGTCAGTTTCTCTATCGTATATGTTTCGATCATGGAAGAGTATCTCACCTTCAATCCTGAATTCTGGTACTAAGTCGTTTATCCTATTTATGCTTCTAAGCAATGTAGATTTACCGCACCCAGAAGGCCCCATGATCGCAGTAATTTTATTCTTCTCTATCTTCAAATTTGCATCTTTGACTGCTTTTTTATCGGCATAATATGCATTGAAATTCTTTACCTCTATGATAACATCACTCATTTCTTTTCCCTCCTAAATGCAAATGCTATTGTGTAAACTACTATTACGAAAAGTATTAGCACGGATGTCGTTCCCTGTGCCATCCATCTCGCATTTTTTCCGTATGATGCCGAGAGGAAGTACAGATGTGTTGGAAGCGTCATCACTGGTGAAAGCAGACTTGTTGGTAAATTCGTTGCGTAAAATACAGCGGCCGTGAGTATCAGAGGCGCAGTCTCACCTATCGCACGCCCCGCTGCAACGAACGATACAGTCAATATAGACCTTTTCACAGACGGGACTAACATTTCAAATATCACTTCACTCTTCCTTGCACCCAGTGCGTACGCTGCTTCTCTTAGTTCTCTTGGTATTGCGTACATAGTCTCATATACCGAAGACGAAATAACCGGTAAAACCATCAATGCAAGTGTTAGCGCACCTGCCAATATGGAAGTTCTCATACCAAGCGTGATACAAAATAGTCCAAGACCGAACAAGCCATACACAACGGATGGTATACCACTGAGAATTGTTACAACGAACCTGATGTACTCTAAATTATACTCCGATAATACAATTCCAAGTAGCATGCCAAGTGGAATGGCTATAGCTAAAGAGAGTAAAGTCAACAAAATGGAACCAAGTAACGCCGGGAATATTCCACCTGATGTCATTCCGTTTGAAGGAGCTTGGGTAAAGAAATCCAAGTTCCAATATCTTATCCCTGGAATCAGCGCAAGCAAAAATAAAGATAAAATCAATGCGGCAAATATGTAAGTGATTACCCTAAGTGTGACTTTTGAACGCATACCTTTGTTTACGGGATTAGATTTTCTCGCTCTTTTCGTCACTTCTTGACTAAAGTTCGTATTTTCATTCATCTTTTGTTCCTCCTCAAAATAGCAATCGAAACCACTTCAAAGAGCGTTGAAAAAAGTATGAGCACAAGGCCTGCAGCAAAAAGTGAGCTATAGTGCAAAGAACCTTTAGCTGTTTCTGGCATCTCACTGGCAATTGCTGCAGTCAATGTTTTCATTGGGTCTGTCAACTTTTGAGGTATCATCGCTGCACCACCACCAAGTAATAGTACCACGATCGTCTCACCAACTATTCTGTTCGCGGTTAGTACGATGGCATTCATTATTCCGGGCAATGCTGCTTTTGAAGTGACCCTTGTATATGTCCTAAACTCTATCGCCCCAAGCGCTGCACTAGCCTCCTCAACTTGTTTTGGTACACTATCCAAAGATTCAAGGATCAAGGTCGTACAAATTGGAATTGTGAGAAAGAACAGACCAACTAATGCCAAGAGTAAGTTTTGGGGTGAATATATGCCTACCTGAGCAAACAATGGACTTACAAATGCCAAAAGTACAAATGCGATCACAACAGAAGGCACACCAGCAAGATATTCGAAAATTCGCCTGATCATCTCTTTTTCCCTTGGCTTAGCGTATCCATGAAGATAGATCGCTATGAGATATGAAAATGGAACAACTATAAGAGAACCGAGCAATGTGACCATCAGAGAATTGATGATCATTGCACGCATACCAAATTCCGGGGGATCCCAAACTGGGTACCACTGATCCGAAACAAAAAGTTCCGCCCCCACTTGCTGAAAGGCGGAATATGATTCTTTAATAAGGTAGATGTATATACCAAACACTGCGCTGATTGCAATCAGTGAGGAAACTGTAAGCAGAGTTTTTCTCAATGTATCTTTTGTTGATCTATTCACGTTGCATCCCTCTCATTCTTCGGAATGTTTGTATCGTCAAAATTATCAGACTCTTCCTTGTCACTTGAATCTTCGCAATTTGCAACTTGCCTTTTTTAATCCTATTCAAGTTCTACTTATTGACCTAAAGCTGCTATGAATCCACCCTTTTCGACAATTTGCTGACCTTTTGCGGACATCACGAATTTGAGATATTCAGAAACTGGTCCTTCTTCCGGCCAACCTTTCGTTACATCTATGAAGATGAATAACGGTCTTGATAGTGGGTACTTTCCACTGAGTATGTTTTGTTTTGAAGGAAGTATACCGTTGACGCTAACTACTTTAACTTGGTCTGTTACATATCCAACTCCCATGTATGCTATTGAATAAGGGGTCTTCTCAACAGTTTCAACTTCTGCCATCGTAGATTCTAGCATTCTAACTCTTGGCGACAATTTGTCGGAGCCTAATACCTTTTCCAAGAACACTTCGAACGTACCGGATGCCGTATTTCTCGAAAATGCTACGATATCTCTTGCTGGAAGGTTCGGGTCTATCTGATTCCATCTTGTAACTTTACCTGTGTAGATATCTTTCAACTGTGATATTGTTAGATTCTTGATAGGGATGTTCTCATTGACTACAATTGCTATTCCATCCCATGCAACCTGAACAGGTGCAAACCATCTTTTTTGAGAAATCATGCTTTGCACTTCTGTGTCTTTGAGCCATCTGCTGGAATTTGCAATGTCTGTTGTGGCGTTCAAAAGTGCGGATATACCTGTCGAACTGCCTGCGCCTTCAAGTGTGACCTTAACATCCGGATGCGTTTTACTGAATTCTTCCACCCACATCTGGCTAACTTCAAGAAGTGTGTTCGAACCTTTTATAACCAACGTGCTTGCAAATCCTGCAAATACTAATAGTGTCAATAAACTGAATACCAATAACTTCTTCATAACCTCACCTCCAAATTTGATGAACCGTTCTTTGAATTTCGATTCAATTATCCGGCAAGTATTTAAAGGCAAAATATCGAAATATTAAGATATATTAAGATGTATTCTCTTGGAATGTTTAGTCTCTTTGAGAAATTATGGAAACAATTCCAAATTCTGCCCAGTTGATGGCAAATGTATTGTATAATAGATAGTTGGATAACTTGGATAACTATGAAATATCATAATCGTTGGAGAACATCGTGAAGGGGAGGTGTTGAGTATGTCAGGTATGAGCAGTAACATCAAGAAGGTACTTAGCATCGTATTGCTTTTTGTAGTTGTCTTCGCTTTTGCAGGAACTGAGCTTACGATTCACTACCATCGTTGGGATGGAAACTACGATGGATGGAATCTGTGGATTTGGCCTTCTGAACCAGTTTCAAAAGAAGGAGCTGCCTACCAATTTACGGGTAAGGATGATTACGGTATTGTAGCAAATGTGACATTACCAGATACGTTGACAAAAGTTGGGATCATAGTAAGATTGAACGAATGGCAGCAGAAGGACATTTCGGCAGATAGGTTTATAACTGTCAAAGATGGTAAAGCGGAGGTGTGGTTGTTGCAAGGCATTGAGCAAATTTACACATCAAAACCAGATACCAACCCAAAGATACTCTTTGCCCAGGCTCGGGATCAAAATACGATAGAAGCTTACCTAACAGGTCAGGTAGATACGACAAAAGTTGGTGCAAAGGTAAGGGTTGATGGAGTGGAAAAGAAGGTCGCAAAGGTTGAAAAGGCTGATCAGCTGGATATCTCTAAGACAAACTACGTAAGAGTTGTACTAGCTGAACCTATTCAACTGAGCGATGTCAACAAAGATGTTCAAGTAGAGATAGAAGGTTTCACACCTACACGAGTAGTCATGATGGAAATACTCGATAAGATTTACTACGATGGCCCCCTCGGTTTCGACTACACGCCGCAAAAAACAACGATACGAGTTTGGTCACCAGTTTCAAAGAGCGTTGATTTGTTGCTTTACGAAAATTGGGATGACAACGAACCAAACAAAGTTGTACCAATGAAGCAGATTGGCAACGGTGCATGGGAGGCTGTGCTCGATGGAGATTGGGCAGGTTGGTTTTACAAGGTCCGATATTTCAGCTACGGTGAGTATCGAGAGAGTGTAGACTATTTCTCCAAGGCTGTTGCGAAAAATTCTACAAAGAGCGCGATCATAGATTTGACCAAGACGAATCCTCAAGGTTGGGACAATGATAAGCGCCCTACGATGGGTGCATACGAAGATGCGATCATATACGAAATTCACATAGCAGATATGACTGGCCTTGATAATTCTAACGTAAAGAATAAGGCAACTTATCTTGGACTAACAGAAAAAGGCACAAAAGGTCCGAATGGTGTTACGACTGCTTTAGATCATCTTGCAGAACTTGGTGTAACGCATGTACACATACTCCCAATGTTCGATTTCTGGACTGGTGACGAAGCAGATAAGGATTTTGAAAAGAGTTACAATTGGGGTTACGATCCATATCTATTCACGGTACCAGAAGGGAGATATTCGACCAACCCGTACGACCCTTCCGTCAGGATCAACGAAGTCAAGCAGATGGTAAAGGTATTGCACGATAATGGTATCCGTGTAATTCTCGATGTGGTCTTCCCACACACGTGGGGCGTTGGACCGATGTCTCCATTTGATCAAGCTGTACCATATTATTTTTATCGAATCGATAGAACAGGTGCTTATATAAACGAAAGCGGCATAGGTAATACAACGGCAAGTGAGAGACCAATGTTCAGAAAGTACATTGTAGATACGCTCAAACTCTGGGTCAACGATTACCATGTCGATGGGTTCAGATTCGATCAGATGGGACTTATAGATAAACAAACGATGATTACGATTGAAAAAGAATTGCATGCCATAGATCCTACGATCATACTCTACGGTGAACCTTGGGGTGGTATGGGCGCAGCCGCAAGGTTCGGAAAGTCTGATGTCGGAGGAACAAAGGTAGCAGCATTCAACGACGAATTCAGAGATGCTTTAAGAGGCTCCGTATTCGATGCAACGGTTAAAGGATTTCTCATGGGTGCACTAGCGAAAGAGAATTTGGTTAAACGTGGTGTTGCTGGAAGTATTGAGTACGACGATATAATAAGGAGCTTCGCAAAGGATCCAGAAGAGACGATAAACTATGTTGAATGCCACGATAACCATACACTATGGGATAAGAACTACTTAGCTGCTCAATCCGATGCGAAGACAAGCTGGACGACAGATATGCTCAAGGATGCGCAAAAGCTTGCAGGTGCGATAATACTTACATCTCAAGGTGTTCCATTCTTGCAAGCAGGACAAGATTTTGCAAGGACAAAGAATGGAAATGAAAATTCCTACAACGCTCCTATCTCCATCAACGGGCTAGACTATGCAAGAAAGGCACAATTTATAGATGTGTTCAACTATTACAAAGGACTTATTCAATTGAGAAAGGAACACGTAGCATTCAGACAGAGGACGGCTGCGGATATAAAGGCTAAGATTAGTTTCCTGCCATCGCCAAGAAAAGGTGTAATGTTCACGATAAACGATGCGAATGACCCTTGGAAAGAGATAGTTGTCATATACAACGGTGAGATCAAGGAGCAACAATTCTCATTACCAGATGGCACGTGGAATGTCGTTGTGGATCAAGCAAATGCTGGAACAACGCCACTGTACCAAGTAAGTGGAAAGATAAACGTAAAGGCAACTTCTGCTATGGTGATGTACAAAGCAAAGTAGTCCAAAAATCAACAACGAGTAATTTTCAAGCAAAGTTCAAGAGTATTGAAAATACTTGACAACATGTGGTATAATATCCCCGAGAAAGGGGGATGTGAATATGTCCAAAAGAATTCTCGTGGTTGAAGACGAACCGAATATGAGATTACTTGTTACAGAAGAACTCATGGATGCAGGCTACGAAGTCGATGAAGCAGAGAATGGTGAGGCCGCACTCAAAAGATTTGGAGAGAAGACATATGATTTAGTCACAATTGACATAGAGATGCCTGGTATGGATGGATTAGAACTTGCTGGTAGGTTGAGAGAAATACGAAAGGAAACAAAACTCGTGCTCCTAACAGCATATTCACACTACAAAAGTGACATGGCATCTTGGGCCGCAGACGCATACATCGTAAAATCTTCCGATTTAACAGAATTGAAAGAAGTAATAAGCCGTTTAATTAATATGTGAGTGATGCCCACTACCAACCGAAAAAGGGGTGGGCCATCAC
This sequence comes from Fervidobacterium sp. UBA5837, assembly GCA_002432805.1. Lineage (GTDB taxonomy): Bacteria > Thermotogota > Thermotogae > Thermotogales > Fervidobacteriaceae > Fervidobacterium. The sequence goes on from DJGV01000016.1 coordinate 439,363, forward strand.
CCCTTTTTCGCTATTAGATAGTTTCACGGTTTTTGAACTTTAATGGTAAAATCAATGGATATTTCACATACAAAAACGAAAATTCTGCTGTTGAATGTGCAACAAGCTGGAGGTGTCAAAATGGATTATAAAGAGACTTTGAATTTGCCGCAGACAAGTTTTCAGATGAAGGCAAATTTGGTGAAGAAAGAACCGGAAATGCTAAAGTCATGGGAAGAAAAAGAGATATACAAAAAAACGCTTGAAATACGTCAAGGAGCGCCTACTTATCTGCTTCACGACGGGCCTCCGTACGCAAATGGTGATATCCACCTCGGAACTGCAATGAATAAGGTTTTGAAGGATTTTGTGATAAGGTACAAGACAATGCGAGGCTATAGAGTGCCGTACACACCAGGATGGGATACTCATGGCCTTCCAATTGAACATCGCGTCACAACATCGCTTGGTGATGAGGCAAAGAGAAAATCGGCAGTTGAAATTCGCAGAATGTGCAGAGAATTTGCACTGAAGTTCGTTGATACGCAGAGGGAACAATTTAAGAGACTTGGTGTAAAGGGAGATTGGAATAATCCGTACATAACTCTTGAACCAGAATACGAATATCATATACTAGACATCTTCAAAACACTCGTAGAAGATGGCAATGTCTACAGGGGCAATAAACCGGTTTATTGGTGTCCAAATTGTAAGACCGCACTAGCTGAAGCCGAGATAGAATATCACGACGATGAATCAGCTTCGATATACGTAAAATTCCAAATGGTGGAAGATCCAAACACTTATGTAGTCATATGGACAACAACACCTTGGACGATACCAGCAAACGTAGCTATCGCACTCCATCCTGAATACACGTATGTTAGGGCCAAAGTGGATGGTGAATATTGGATAGTTGCAGAAGCTTTATTGCAGAAATTTGCTGCAGAGACTGGCATATCTTTTGAAGTGGTCCAAAAATTTTTGGGAAAAGAGTTGGAAGGTAAACTCACAAAGCATCCACTTTACGATAGAACTTCTGTGATAGTCTTGGCAGATTACGTTACGTTGGAAGATGGTACCGGTGCAGTCCACACGGCACCTGGTCACGGTGAGGAAGACTATCAAACTGGTCTGAAATACAATTTGCCCATCTTGTCACCCGTTGATGATGAAGGAAAATTCACAAAAGAAGCTGGAAAATACGAAGGGTTGAAAATTTGGGATGCAAACAAAGTTGTCATAGATGATTTAAACAAAGTTGGTGCACTCATAAAATCTGGAAAGTTGTTGCATAGTTATCCACACTGTTGGCGTTGCAAAGGTCCAGTCATGTACAGAGCAACTCCGCAGTGGTTCATCTCTGTCGATAGAAACAACTTGAGAGGAAAAGTGTTGCAGCAGATAAAGAAGGTTAAATGGTATCCTGCGTGGGGCGAAACAAGGATGACCGCAATGGTTCAAGAACGACCAGATTGGACGATTTCAAGGCAAAGAGTTTGGGGAGTTCCAATTCCAGCAGTTCGATGTGAGTCTTGCGAAGAGGTTATATTAGCGCCACAAGTGATCGAACATTTTGCAAATATTGTGAAAGAAAGAGGAACGGACGCATGGTTTGAGATGGATGCTAATGAACTCGTACCATCGGATTTTACGTGCCCAAAATGTGGAAATAAGAAATTCGATAAGACGTATGACACATTGGATGTGTGGATCGATTCCGGCTGTTCTTGGGAAGCGGTGATCCGCTCAAATGGTGAGAAGTTCCCCGTTGACTTGTATTTGGAAGGTGATGACCAACATAGGGGTTGGTTCCAAAGCTCTATCTTCCTTTCAACTGCGAAAACTGGCCAAGCACCATTTAAGAACGTTGTAACGCATGGTTTCATAAAAGATGAACAAGGCAGGAAGATGAGTAAGTCGCTTGGTAACGTTGTTGATCCGGTTGAAATTGTAAATAAATACGGTGCAGACATACTAAGACTTTGGGTCGCAAGTACAGATTTCTTTGATAACATAAGAGCTGGAAAGAACATCATAGAACAACAAGTTGAAGTGTACAGAAAATTGAGAAATACATTGAGATATTTGTTAAGTAATTTGAGTGACTTTACAGAAGGTGATTTATTATCGCAAGATCAGTTGTTACCGCTTGATAAATGGGCACTTGGAAGGTTGCAGAAGTACATTGCACAAGTGACCGAATACTACGAAGAGTTTGAGTACTCGAAAGTCTACAGTACAACGGTAAAGTACTGTACAACAGAATTGAGCTCCACATACTTGGACATACTCAAAGACAGATTGTACGTTGAAGCAAAAGATTCTGTATACCGAAGATCTGCTCAAACTACCTTGTACTACATACTTGAAGCATTGGTTAAAATACTTGCACCAATCATGCCGTTTACTAGTGAGGATGCGTACTTGGAAAGTCCGCTCAAAAAGTATGAAAGTGTGCATCTGGAATACTGGCCAGAAATAAGGAAGGAATTTGTTGATGAGGAATTACTCGAAGAATTCGAACAATTACTATTGGTCAGAGATGATGTTTTAAAGGCATTGGAAAATGCCCGTGCATCTGGCGTAATTGGCCATCCATTAGATTCACACGTTATGATTGAAGCAAAGAATTCAGAGATCGCAGAACTATTGAGAAAATACGAAAACAGTTTGGAAGAGTTTTTCATCGTTTCGAAGGTCACTTTGGTAGATGAGATAGAAGCGCCAACTGTAGGTCAATTTGTAAATGTTCTCGTAAAGCATGCGGAAGGTGAAAAGTGCCAAAGATGCTGGAAGTACGACGAAGAAACTGGGAAAGACAAAGAGCATCCAGATACGTGTCCAAGGTGCAGTGCTGTTTTGAGAGGGGAGAGAAAGTGATTTCTCGTCTTGTTTGGAAATTTGACAAGCGATTTTTCATATTGGCATTGCTTTTTCTCGTTACATTCAATCTAATATCAGTAAGCACGGTAGCATTTGCTACCGATGATGCTACTACGACAACGCAAACTGATGCAATCGAAATACCTGCAGATATTGGAATTGGCAAAATAGAAATCGGCAAGGCTATAAAAGTAGATGGGGTCACTTTCCCATTCACGTTTATAGATGGCATGCTCTTAAATGATGGCACACGAAAGATAGTGGTCGACGGAAAGACGTACAATGTAAGTGTAAGTACAAAGCCACTTGATCAAAGGCTAAATTCATCATTGGAATCTTACACATTCGTACTAGATAGCATGGTAACTTTTTACAATCCAATAAATCGTAATATGAAAAGTGTCGGTACAGGTACAGAGATAAAATTACCGGAGTTGCCACAAATTGCAATCTTATCTGACACATTCGGAAACGTTTCAGATGTGTTGTGTGTTCCACCATCGCTAGAAAAGGTTGACATCTTGGATTCCCAAACACCTATAAACAACATATCTGGTAAGAAATTCTTGCTTTCTTCAAAATCGCCATACAGAATCATGGGAAAGGTACTACTACCCTCAAACAATGCACTCATTCTTGAAGATGGTGTAACTGTAATCAACGCACTTAATTCTGACTTAAATGTTAAAGGTGTCTTCTTTTCAACTGGACCAGTTAACATATTTGGCCCAGGTTCGATAACTGTTTCGGAAAATGGGATCACTTATCTGGAAGGAAACGCTGCAGAAACAGATGTAAATGGCAGCGGTGGCGCATTGGTATTTTTGAATGATGTTATCGTAGATGATGTAAATGTCTCGCAGACGAATTTTGTTGTTATCAGGAATACACGTGCCAAGAACGTAAAGGTCTCGTCTGTATACGCTGCTTACATCATAGACTCACAGATCGAAAATCTCGATATTCAGAACTGTAGGCAAGTAATTATCAACAACGTTAATGCAAAGAAATTCAATGCAAGCATCATGTCGAAGGTTATCACATACAGCTCTGAATTAACCGAAGCAACAGCTTCCGATTTTTCAGAAGTCAATTTTGTTTCATCGACGATTAGCAACTTAGATGTTACGAGAGGCACGGTTGCAAAGATCAAAGATTCACATATTCCCTCCATTTCCATTGAAGACTATTCCATACTCTATACATTCAAGTCAAGCATAGAAAAGTTGAAATCGATCAATTCGAAGTATTACACGCTAAGCTCACAAGTGTCCAAGATAGAAAAATAGTATTCCATCACAATGCATGGTATACTTCAATGACGCAATAATAAAGGGGTGATTCACATGTCAGAAGCTACAAATTGCGTATTTTGTAAGATAATAGCTGGTCAAATTCCATCGCAGAAGGTGTACGAAGACGAAGATTTCATAGTCATAAAAGATATAAACCCAGTTGCACCGGTACACTTACTTGCAGTCTACAAGAAGCACGTACCTACCGTTGGAGATTTGAGTGTCGAAGATTCAAAAAATATGTGGAAATTGTTTGAGATTGTCAAAAAGATAACAAAGGAACAAGGCATAGAGAGTTACAGAATCGTTCAGAACAATGGCAGAGATGCAGGTCAAGAGGTAGATCACATCCACTTCCACATCATTGCTGGCAGGAAGTTGGGACACCTTGGATAAACATCAATAAATCCTGAAATGGTGTAATAACGTAATGCTGTAACGGAAAAACCGGAGGTGAACAAGATAAAAGCAATTGTATACCTTCCACTGAAGCCAGAAGTGGCAAAAAGGTTGAATTTACCATTGAAATTACCGATACTTGCGGAAGATTTAGTGTTGATCACGGATCAAAATAACATTCCTATAGATGTTATACTACGAGGTTTAGAAGAACAATACTCTTTGGAAAAAGATAACTATTGGCTCTCCTATTTGGTGTATTTTTACTACGAAAGATTCAAACAGCTTTTGAATGCAAGAAAATACGACGATGCAAGTACCTATTTGGAAAAGGCGAAAACACTTTCATACGATTACAGATACCATTTCTACAATGCACTACTTCAAACACGACTTGAGAACTATGATATTGCTGAAATAGAGTTCAAGCAAGCCTTAGCATTGAACCCAGATTTTCCACTTGTACACTACGAACTTGGTAATTTGCTATTTTCAAAACAAGATTACGATGAAGCACTTGAAGAATATACGAAAGCATACCAACTCGAGCCTGATTTTCTCCTTCCACTAATGAGAGTGGGAGATATTTACGTTGAACTTTCACAGCTTGATGATGCAGAATTGGTTTACAAGACTGTCATTCAACGATTTACAACTGCATCGAAGGAAGGATTCCAAATTGAACCACTTCCAGAAGCGTATCTAAGGCTCGGCGTCGTCTACAATCTGAGAAATCAATATGAAAAAGCAGAAGCAACTTTTAAAGAAGGTCTGAAGATAGAAAAAAGGTCTGAAATATTGTACAACCTTGCACATACTCTTGCAAGATTGGGAAAACATTTTGAGGCGTACAATGTACTTTACGAACTATCGAAAGATGTACCAACACCAGAAGTACTCAACGAGATGGGCATAATGCAACGTCGACTGGGCCTTTACGATGAGGCTTACGAAACTTTTGAAAGAGTGAAAGATGATTTTCCGGAAAATTTTGAGAGGATACAATTCTACGTTGGGAAGAAGAATTTGGAAGATGAATATCCAAATGAAATGAAGAGGGCTGAAGGAATACTCGGAGGTATAGATTTTCCATTTGCGGATGAACTTGATACAATCATTGAATCGACAGATGATGATGGGAATGTGTTGATAGACAAATTCGTCGAAAAAACCGGTATATTTGTAGATCCGTTCGACAATCTTTCTCCAGACTCAGAATACGTACCATTCATATTTTCTGGTATGTACATAGCTGGAGTGGACCCAATCATGATGGAAAAGAATGCAACGTTGATAACTATCGCAACGATGGGCGCAGGTTTATCCTTGGCTTGCACAACAACGCTTTTGAGATTTTACCAATATATACTCTCTGGAGAATATGATGTTGACCACTTTTTAGAAGAAGTGAGTGGAGAGATCGAAGAACTACACTTCGATTTTTCCAAAGAACTGCTCTCACTTTTGGAAAAACCAATGGATGACTTTTTTGATGCTAACTGTGAAAAATATAATGGTTTGGTGATAAACTTGATAAAGGTATTAGCTTACCAGCCATCGAATGATGAAATTGAACAGATAGAAGACAAATACTTAGCTGGGATTGTGAGATTTCTTATGAACGTGCAAAATGGCCTGATTTAGTTTTATACTGAACGTATGCTAAAAGTAAATGTTACGAAGTGAATACGAAGTGAAATAAACAAATAAAACCAAAAACACCCTCGTATTAATACGAGGGTGTTTTCTATTTATATTATGAAAATCTATATCGTGGTTCTTACAGTTACAAATTACAAAGCTGTGTATCCTCCATCGATAACCATCTCTGAACCTGTCATGAACGAAGATTCATCTGAAGCTAAGTACAATGCTCCCGTTGCAACTTCTTCTGGTTCCGCTGGTCTTCCTAGAACTGTTGTTCCAAGTACTGCCCTTGCATTCTGTGGATCTTTCAAAAGTTCTTCGGTCATAGGCGTTCTTATGACACCCGGATGTATCGAATTAACCCTAATATTGTACTTCGCAAGTTCCGCTGCGACTGTTTTGGTCAGTAACCTAGACGCACCTTTGGATGCATGATACGCTACCGCTGCACCACTACCAACTAAACCGTAAATCGATGAGATGTTTATTATCGACCCTTTTCCTGCCTTTTTCATAGCGGGTAATACATACTTAATGCCCAGAAATTGGCTCTTTGCATTTATGTTCATTACTCTATCCCACTCTTCTTCAGTCGCATCTTCTATACCGTTCATGCTCAATATACCCGCATTGTTCACAAGAACATCGATTTTGCCCCATTTTTCAACTACTTGCTCTACAACTCTTTTCCAATCCTCAGATTTTGAAACATCAAGCCTAACTGCTATCGCTTCGTATCCATCTTTGTTTATCTTGTCGGCAACTTGTTTTGCTTCATCTTCGAGTATATCCGCAACAACAACCTTTGCACCTTCTCTTGCAAACAATTCTGCTTCAGCCTTTCCCATACCTTTTGCTGCACCTGTGATTATAGCAACCTTTCCTGGCAATCTTCCTGCCATATTAACTCATCTCCTTTTATCAAGCACCAAATTAAAGCTTTGAGCACCATAAATTACTGTTCTGAACCCTGCGTACCCGTACTTTCTTGAGCCTGTTGTTTGTACAAGAATTCTCCGAGCTTCATACTTTCTCTCTGCAAATCGTCGAAGAGCATCTTTATTCTTGCAACATCGTCTTTGTTTATAGCGTCTCTCAAATCTCTTATGATTTCTTCTAATCTACTCTTAACATCAGCTGGTATCTTGTCACCATTTTCGTTCAATATCTTTTCAACATGGTATGCAGTGTCATCTGCTCTGTTCTTGAGTTCAATCTCTTCTCGTTTCCTCTTATCTTGCTCTTCGTACATCTGCGCTTCCCTAATCATCTTCTCTATCTGGTCACTGCTGAGTTGCTGCCTTCCGGTAACAACCATCGACTGTTCTTTTCCCGTACCCAAGTCTTTTGCTGATACGTGCACGATACCATCACTATCTATATCAAATGTAACTTCGATCTGTGGTACTCCCCTTGGTGCCATTGCAATGCCAACGAGTTGGAAGCTACCAAGGAATATGTTATCTTTTGCCATTGTTCTCTCACCTTGGTAAACTCTGACTTCTACACTCGTCTGACCATCTTCAGCAGTCGTAAAGATTTTGCTCTTCTTCGTAGGAATCGTAGTGTTTCTTTGAATGACTGGTTCAAGTAGCCCACCTTTTACCTCAACACCGAGTGTTAGTGGCGTAACATCCACTAGTACGACGTCCTTGTCCTTTGCACCTTCTGTGCCACCAAGTATTGCTGCTTGAATTGCTGCACCAATTGCAACTGCCTCATCCGGGTTGACGCTCTTGTTAGGATCTTTACCAAATATATCCTTTATGAATTTCTGCACCATCGGTACTCTCGTCATTCCACCAACGAGTATGATCTCGTCTATATCTTGCGGCATGAGCTTTGCATCGTTTAGTGCCCTTTCCACTGGTTCCCTTGTCTTTTCGACTAGATCTCTCGTAAGTGACTCGAACATAGCCCTCGTGAGTTTCATTTCAAGGTGCAATGGGCCTCCAGCAGTTGCAGTTATATATGGCAGACTGATGTCTGTTTCAAACTTCGATGAGAGTTCTATCTTTGCCTTTTCAGCAGCATCGCTCAATCTCTGCATTGCTTGTTTATCATTCCTTAGATCAACACCATATTGTTTTTTGAATTCATCTGCCAAGTAGTCTATAATCCTCTGATCAAAATCGTCTCCACCAAGATGGTTGTTACCACTCGTTGAAATAACTTGTATAACTCCTCCACCTATTTCAAGTATCGACACATCGAACGTACCGCCACCGAGGTCGTAGACTAATACTTTCTTCTCGCCTTCCATCTTGTCCAGTCCATAGGCAAGCGCCGCAGCAGTTGGTTCATTTATTACTCTTAAAACCTCAAGGCCAGCTATGATACCTGCTTCCTTTGTGGCTTGTCGTTGAGCATCGTTAAAATAAGCTGGGCAAGTGATGACTGCCTTCTTAATATCACCGTTGAGGTATTCTTCTGCATCTTTCTTGAGTTTCTTGAGTATGAGTGCACTGATTTCTTGCGGGGTATATTCTTTGTCATCGATCCTCACCTTGTAGTCTGAACCCATTTTTCTCTTTATAGACCTTATCGTTCTATCTGAGTTCAATATAAGTTGCCGTTTTGCTGGCTCACCGACGATAATCTCGCCAGACTTTGTAAATGAAACTATTGATGGTGTCGTCCTTGCACCTTCAGCATTTGGTATAACCTCAACTGCTCCATCTGGTTTAATCCATGCTATAACTGAGTTTGTTGTACCAAGATCTATTCCTGCAACGTACTCGTTCTTTGCCATACTAACACACCTCCACTTTTCGATTTCATCTCATTTCTTATTCTATCGTTCATATTTTATATCATTAGCACTCTTTTGTCAAGAGTGATAATTAAAAAGTTGATTAAGATTAGTTTAAAAAAGAAAATGGCCTCAATATGAACCGGGGGTCATAATCGAGGCCATCGATAGTTTAAAAACAAATTCAATAATTACGCAATTGTACCAACTAAGGGGCTCTTATAAGAGTTTCTTATAAGAATTTGAATATGGTCACATGTTTGTATAACTCACCGGGACGTAGAATAACGTTTGGAAAGCTGGTATGGTTTGGTGAGTTTGGAAAATGCTGTGTCTCGAGGCAAAATCCCGTGTGAGGGTCGTATATCCTGCCCTTTTTTCCTTTTACACCTGTTAGATTGTTGCCTGTGTAAAATTGTACACCGGGCTGTGTTGTGTAAACTTCCATTGTGATACCTTTATCTGGTTCGTGGACTCTCGCAACAAAGTCGGAATTTAACACAAAATTGTTGTCGTAACCTTTCGTCACGCTGTCTTTCAGTTTCTCAATACCATCACCCATCTTTGTCTCTTTTCTTAAATCAAATGGTGTATTCTCAACTGGTAATACATCACCTGTTGGAATGAGGTTTTCGTTTACTGGGGTATATTTATCAGCGTTTAGGATTATCGTGTGGTCGTATATCTTCCCATCACCACGAAGATTGAAGTATGTATGCTGGGTCAAGTTTACTATCGTTGGTTTGTTGGTTGTGGCTATGTAATCGATCCTGAGTTCGTTGTCGTTGGTGAGCGTATAAACAACGGTGGTATCCAGAGTTCCTGGATAGCCTTCATCGCCATCGTGGCTTGTGTATTTTAGAGTTAGTTGAGGACCTTGTGGAGTGACTGAAGCACTACCTTTCCAAACTTTTTTGAAAAACCCTCTGTATCCACCATGCAATGCGTTATGTCTTGCTTTTTCGTTCATTGCCAACTGGTATCTAATGCCATCGATCTCAAATTGCCCGTTCGCAATTCTGTTTGCGTATCTGCCAATGATCATACCCAAGTATCCTGAATTATGCTCATATTCGTTTAGTGTATCGTATCCCAATACCACATCGATGAAGTCACCATCTTTGCTCGGGACCCAGAACTCTCTGATTATACCACCGTACGTAAGCACTTTCATCATCAGTCCGTTAGCATTTACGAGCGTGAATTGATGAACCACGGTACCTTCTTCAGTCATATCGAATACTTCTTTTTCTGTGTAGCCATATGGATTGTCCATCTTGTTCTCCTTCCTCCACATCTGTTATATTTTCTTGTTTTGTTCATAGATTTATACGATTATAGATTTATGAACTGATCTACGGCCTTTTCGACAACACTGAGGGATGATTCCCAAAAATCTTTTTTTGTGATATCGATACCAACGCTCATAGCTACTTCTTCTGCTGTTCCCTTTCCAGTAGAAGAGAGGAGTTTTTTGTACTTCTCGTAAAATCCCGGTTCATCTTTCAATGCATAGACCCCAAGTCCAAAGAGCATGCCAAACGTGTATGGAAAGTTGTAGAAATGGAATGTCGGTGAGTAGTAGTGAGGTTTGACAACCCACATATATGGATGAAGGTAATTTTCATCTAAACCATCACCATAGGTCTCTTTTTGTGCATTTAGCATTATTCCCTTCAGTTCTTCAACGCTCAATGGACCATATTGTCTGTTTTCAAACACTTTACTTTCAAACAAGAATCTGCTGTATATGTCGATCGTCAGTTGTACGTAATCAGAAAGTTGTTTGTCGAGTAGTGCCAATTTTTCATCTTCTGTCGTAACTTCGGATTTTATCAGGTTAAGCAATAATGTTTCATTGAAGATTGAAGCAGTCTCAGCTAGTGTAGCAGGTGTCGAGCTGTTCAACGGTGTTTCGTCTTTCAAACAGTAGTTGTGAAACGCATGTCCAAGTTCATGTGCGATGGTGAGTACATTGTCAAGTGTACCATCGAAACTCATCAGAACTCTCGATTCTTTGATCGCTTTTATAGATTCGCAGAATGCTCCACCACGTTTTCCTTGCCTAACTTCAGCGTCTATCCAATTTTTATCAAAGGCATTATTTATGAACTGCCCCAGTTCTTTTGAGAAAATCGACAACTTTTCTACTACGAATGACCTTGCTTCATCGAAGGTCCATTGTCGATCGTATCCACCAACTGGTGCAAACATGTCATACCAAGGAAGCACTCCAGTATATCCTAATAATTGAGCCTTCTTTTTCATGTACATCCGTAATTTTGGCATGCTCTCTTTGACAGCATCCATCATTGCATGAAACGTCTCTTCACTGATACGGTTTTCAAAAAGCATCGGCTCGAGTGGGCTGGTGTATCCACGAAGGTTTACTTCTGTCAGGAACTCACCCTTTATGCTATTTAGAGATTGTGCAATGACTTCTGCTACACTGTCACATGCCTTCAATTCTGCATCGTATGCTGCCTTTCTGACCTCTCTGTCTTTGTCGTATGCCATGTTTCTAACTCTCATAAGCGGTAATTTTTTTACCTCTCCTTGGATTTCAACATCACAAAGTAGATTCGAAGTTGTTTTTTCGTACAGGTCATTCCATGCATTCCCGCCGGTGAGTCTCATCAAGCTGATTAGCCTTTCTTCTTTCTCAGAAAGCATATGTTTGGCTAATGTCTTGATTTCTTTCAACGGGAAGCTATGGAGACGAACAATTTGCGAGTCTACTTTATCGAAATCCACGTTGACTTCCTTCAAAAACTTCATAAATTTAGCCTGAACCATCGAAAAAGCAACAAACTTGCTTCTGATGATATCAAGATATTTTGCAGCAACCGTGTCGTTTGCATTGGCACTGAGTGTTAAACCTGCATATGCGTACAATCTGTCCGCAATTAAAGACAACTCGTTCGATTTGTTCACAGAGTATTCAATCTTTTCAACAGTATCGCTCGTATCTTTGAAATTTGCATCCATCCAGTTCAACAAAAGAGCTAATTCTGACTCCAGCCTCTGTAGATCGTTTTTGAAATCGTCAGAATCAAAAGAAGTATAGATGTTGCTGAGATCCCATTTCATCACTATCCCTCCTGTCATTCATAATCTCATAAGTTTATATCGATCATGAAACGTTATCCAATTCTCGTTTTATGAATTCATTCCACAATGTCACAAAGAATATAGCAACTGGAACGGCAAAGAACGTTCCCACCATCCCATATACGAGACCAATGAGGAATATGAAAATCAGCATCAACACAGGATTTATATTTGCCCTTGCCTTCATTATGAATATGAAAAACAAAAATGCACCAAGATGAATAGACATAACTATTGCATTTACAATCAAGAAATTTTGCAGGCCAAGACCAAGTGTGACGATACATATCGGAATCCACTCTATGACGACACCAACGATTGGTATGAGGTTCGTCACAAATCCCCAGAAAGCCAATAGTATTGCATAATCCGGCAAATACACGCTAAAAAGGAAATAGAAGGATATACTTACGATGATCGCACCTAGTAGCATGACGTCAACGTAGCTTGATAAAGCAACACCTAATTTTGTAAGAAAGTCTTGTATCAGTGGTCTTATCTTCTTTGGAAAGAGGCCAGGCATAGAACCTGTCGTCCATTTTGTGTATATCGTTATATAAATGGTAAATAGGGCACTGTAGAATATGACTACTAATGCGTCTGGTAGACCTCTTGCAAATGAAACAACCAAGTTGTTGAAAAGCTCCCCTATCTTCGGTTTTATCCAATCTATGATGCTACTTATCGTATTTGATAAGGATGGATTGCTCGATAGATAGTCTTCCCAATATTTGGAGTCCAATATATTTTGCATGAATCCATAAAAAGAGGTTAACTGATCAGTGACCGCTGGAATGATGTTGATAACCGCATAGATGATTACTCCAAAATAAATCACCAAAGATATTATGATAGAAAGTGTATAAGGCACTTTGAGTTTTATAAGATTTCTAAAGATGAAATTGACAACGAGGATTGAAACGAGTGAGAAAACAAAGACGTACAAGAGTGTCTCGTAGATCATGAATGCTATTAACATTATCAATGCATATGCAGCTACTGTTAAAAGTGCCTGTTGCCTAGTGCTCAACTTCATTTATGAGTCCTCCTATGTGCTTTTCAAAGTATTTTCTTACTTCTTCTAGATCATTTGTCAATCCCAACACTACCATCAGCTTCAATCTTGCTTTTTGTGCCAATGGATGTTCACTCAGTATCGCACCTCTTTTTCTCAGGTCAGCTCCACCACCGAGATAACCGTATATGGGATAGACGCGTCCCTTGAAGCAACGAGAGGTTACAACGACTGGGATGCCGCTATTGATTATCTCTTCGACAACTTGTGCAAGTTGTGGTGGCACGTTACCTCTTCCGAATCCTTCAAGCACAATTCCTTTGTATCCCATCTTGTATACGGCCTTCAGTATGCTACCATCATCTCCGCTGAATGCCTTGACGATGGCAACCCTTTCTTCTATTCTATCTGTCATAATTTTTTCTCGCGTTAGTGATTTTCTAAAGTATATGACACTATTTTCATCAACTATACCAAGTGGACCATAGCCGGGAGAATCGAATGTTGCAACGTTGCTAGTGTAAGTTTTCGTAACCTCTCTTGACGCATGAATTTCATCGTTCAAACAGACGAGAACACCCATTCCGTAAGAACTGTCGGCAGCCGCAGTCATAACGGAAGAAAGGACATTCCTCGGACCGTCTGTACTTAACTCGCTTATGTTTCTCATCGATGCAGTTATAACCACCGGCTTTTCTGTTCTCAGTACCAGATCTAAAAAATAAGCAGTTTCTTCCAACGTGTCCGTACCATGTGTAACAACCGCACCATCGTATCCCTTATTTTCCAAAAAATCATCTATCTTCTTTGCTAATTCCCACATGAGACTAGGAGTCATCGATGGGCTAGGTATGTTAGAAAATTCGAATAACTCAACATCAGCAATCTCGTGTAAACCTGGTATGTCGGTGACAAGTGAACTTCCTTGATCTAACGGAACAACTTCTCTCCCCTTTTTTACCATTGCAATGGTACCGCCCGTACTCACTATCATAATCTTCTTCCTATTCACACTACTTGTCATACCCACTCACTCCTCACCATGTATTATGTGCTCAAGGTCAATACCAATACCTCTTTCTTCTGTACCTCACACCCCAAAATACGCCATAGATGAATCCACCTGCGTGTGCCCAGTAAGCAACCCCTGTACCTGCTGCATTGGAAAGTAGACCATTTAACACTTGGATGATGAACCAATAGAAAAGGTAAATCAATGCAGGAATTTCAACGATGAATGGAAGAATAAGAAAAATCAACGAGACGATGCGAGAATAGTAAAAGAGAACAAAGTATGCGCCCATCACCGCAGAAATTGCACCAGAAGCGCCTACAAGTGGGTAAGGAGAAAGTGGATTGAATACAACGTAGAAAAATAGTGAAAATATCCCACCTGTGATGTAGAAAAGGAAGTATTTGAAGTGACCCATTGTATCTTCAACGTTGTCACCAAATATCTTCAAAAACCACATGTTGCCAATTATGTGTAGCCAACCACCATGGATGAACATGTGGGTAAGTATTGCTAAAAACGGAAATGAAGAGAACATTTTACTTGGTACAAAGCCGTACGTGTAAAAGAAGTTATCAAGCATAATTTCAGATGAAAAGAGAGTTAATTCGTATAAAAAGACTAGTGTGTTTGCAAATATGATCACATAATTCACGTATGCTCTTTTACTACTTGGTATCGTGTCGTACAACGGGAACATTCCTTCACTCCCTTTCTATATTGTTTATTGTTATGAGTTCCATGACTTTAACTTCTAACGTGTCTAGAATGAATATTTTACAAGCCCTACGAGTTCGTGCGTGATACTGCAAAAACTATAAAAGGCACCAGAATTTGGCAAGTAGTCGAGGTATGAGTTTCTGAAATCGATTGGTACATCGCATTGAATGTTATAAACCTTAGAAAATCGCTTGCCAAAACTTAAAAGTGAACGCCTCATATGAGTCGAACTTGTAACTATCGTAACTGGCACATCCCCAAGCATCTTTCTAACATATTCTGCATTTTCATCTGTGTTTCTCGCCTTTTCTTCTACTATTATATCGCTTTCTGGAATACCTAGTGTAACTAAAACATCTTTCATAACAAATGCTTCAGGCGTACCTTTTGAAATAACACCGCCGGTAACGACTATTGGCCTTTGTTTGTTCTTGTACAGTTGAATTCCTTTGTACAATCTCCGCAATGTATGAGCACCTATCTCCGTTTGATTACCAAATTGATCAACGCCACCACCTAATACCACTATGTAAGTACCTTCATCCTTGCTATCTGCTATATAAATGGTCTTTGAAAGGAGATAAACAAACCAACTTGAAGAAATAATATAGAAAAAAGCTGAAAGAATTAAGAAAAACTTCCAGCCTTTCTTCCGCCTTATGGCGAATACCCCAGCGAGAATAAGAAAAAGCGTTACTATAAGTCCGGGGAATGTAACGAATGCACCTATAACTTTAGATAATAAAATCAACTAACTATTTCCCCTTTCCTCTGACGGGTGTGTGTACTTTTGCAATGCCACCT
The DNA here is from genome assembly GCA_002432805.1 of Fervidobacterium sp. UBA5837. Lineage (GTDB taxonomy): Bacteria > Thermotogota > Thermotogae > Thermotogales > Fervidobacteriaceae > Fervidobacterium. The sequence goes on from DJGV01000016.1 coordinate 454,983, forward strand.
CATCGATTACCTTTCTGTCTCTTGCATCTGCCTCTTTTATCTGACCTTGAACGAAACGTTCTTTCAGCTTTTCAAAGCTCTTACGTTCCATTCTCTTCTCAAGGTACTGCCTTAAAGTTTTTTCTTCTTCTCTTCTTAGTTCGCTCATCTTTGCATTGAGCAGGACAATATACTTTTGATACAAATCTATGATGTAAAGCAGCAAACCAAGTTGCGCACCATTTTGAACACCCATGCGCAACTCTCTTTCTGTCTCGCTTTTAGATGCAGTTGCTTCTTCTATTTGCACTTCAACTTCTCTGATTTGAGCTCTTATTCTGCTGAGTTCTAATTTTATTGCCTCTTCTTCTTTTTGCCTTAAGTTCAGTAATTTCTCGAGGCGAAATGTCACGTTATTACCTCATCATTCCAGCAGTTTATTTGCCGTTATTTGCTTGCTTTTTAACAGTCTTGTTAGTCAGGAAAGTAGATAACAAGTCTACTAACAAATTCAATATTTTCTTACTCTCTTCGGAGAAATGTTTACCTTCAAAATCGTCAAGAGATATTATTACGAGTTTCTTGTCACCAATCCTTACGCTTCCAACCAGTGGTACAAAATTAGGATCTGTCACACCAGCTAATTCCCAAATATCTTTGTGAGGGCTTTCTTTGTTTAATTTGTATACTTCCGTGAGTTCAGCAACCTTGTTTTCACCAATACTCTTTCCATAGTTGTCTTCCGATGTTTTAATTACAACACTCTTAACTTCATCACCGTAGTTGTAAATCGCAACGTTTCTATAATCATCACCATCGAGTACCCATATGGACGCCTTTTGGGCCTCAGGTATGATCTTAACCAACTCGTCTAACACTGATTGTAAATAGCTATCGAGTGATGAACTACTTTCCCAAAGCTGTACCATTTTTATTATCGTCTCAAGTTTGTTGCTAAATTCTTTGTATGCCTGTTGACTTTCGATGATTTTGATGGCACCAAGTACTTGCGAGCTGAGGAATGTCGAGAGTGCTTTTGAAATGCTTGTGTATTCCTCAGGAACGTAGATGATGAATTTGTAGTTCTCCACAGGAACAACTTGATAAGTCCTTCTATCGTGAATCATCGTCTTTATTTCGTCTATGGTAGCAGCCCTTTCTGATAGTTTTCTGTCTTCTCTACCGGCAACATATGAGTTGTCTTTCAACAACGTAACAGCGATCTTTGGATATTGCTCGTCGAATTTCTTGACGATACTCTTCATCAATTCGAGAGGGTCTACATTTTGTTCAGAAAGAGACTCGATGATGACCTTCTCAACGAAAGATTGCATCTGGTAAATAGTTTGTTCCAAGAGTTTTTCTGTCATGTCGTACATGATACCTGCAACGCCGTAACTACCTGTACCAAGTCTTATCGGCATTCTGTGAATTGTGTAGTATCTGCCATTTATTACTTCTTCGTGGACTTGGTTTTTACGTGTTCTCATAACCTTTCTATCTACATCCTCTATAGATTCGTCGTTCAAAATCACAGCCTCGAACTTTCCTATTATCTTTTCTTCGGTAAGCCCTATAGCGTTTTCCAATTCCTTATTCACCCATATGTATCTTCCCTTGTTGTCCTTTATGAAAGCAGGTGCAGGTAATCTGTCAAAGAACTGTTGTAAAAAGTATAGATATCTCATGCTGTTATCTCCTCCATTTTTACTTGAATGATTTTTGAAACCCCATCTACCATAGTTACTCCATGGACTATGTCTCCGGCCTCCATAATAAGTTTGTTGTGTGTTATGACTATGAATTGAGAATCTTCGTGTTCAAGTAACCTTTTGAATTTCTCTGAGTTGTAATCATCCAAGGGTGCATCAACTTCATCTAATACATAAAACACACCTTTGTTTGCTTCAAGCATCGCCATGATCAGCGCTATTCCAACAAGTGCCTTTTCTCCACCAGAGAGTAGTTGAAGTCTCTGGACCCTTTTACCAGCTTTGGAGATCGTTATCTCTATACCTGCTTCGAGCACGTCATTATCTTCGACGAGTCTCATCCCACCTGTTCCACCGTAAAACAAATTCTCTATGTATCCTTTGAACGATGCGTTGATTTGGTTAAATGTTTTCAAAAATTGTTCCCGTGCTTGGATGTCTGTCTGTTCGATCAGCTCTTCGAGCTTTTTCTTGGCATCTTCTAAGTCCAACTTCTGCTTCATCAATTCGTTGTATTCCTCTTCTACCTTTTTGTATTCATCCATCGCATTCAAATCCACAGGGCCAAGCATCTTACACTTGTTCTCAAGGTCACTTATGCGCTGGTTGAGTTCATCAAGACTTTCAGATTCCACATCCACCGGCGTTCTGTATTCTTCTGGGATATTCGATATCTTGAACCGTATCTCTTGCAGTCGCAAATCAGTTTCATGAATTCTTTCTCTCATTGATTCTACATCTGATTTTTGCCTGCTGATGTCATCTTCCATCGATTGCAGTTGTTGCAATTTTCCTTCTTTTCCACTCTTTCTTTCTCTTATCCCAGCAAAGACATCTTGTGACGTAGACTTGAGCGTTTCAAGTTCTCTCTGGTTCTCGAGCAAAAACTTTTTCGCACTGTCAATCTCCTCTTCGAGGAGTAGAGTAGCGGATTTGGAATTTGCTATCTCCTCAGCTATTTCGTCCAATCGAACGTTTATTCTATCGTTCTCAGCACTGTATTGTAATTTTCTTTCGGACAAGCTTTTGAGTTCCGCACGATATGTTGCTATCGATTCGTTCAGTTCTTCCAACTTTTTTCTATGTTTATCGAGCTGCTTTGAAAACTCGCTAACGTCTACTTGCAGTACTTTTCTTTTTTCTTCGTATTCTTTAGATTGATTATCGAGTGTTTCAATTCTTGCTAAATTCCCTTCATACTTTCCGGTGTACTCTGCTTCCAATTTTATCAAGTCAGACAATTCGTTTGTTACCTCTTTCAATGATTTTTGCAATTCTTCCAAGACCCTTTTCGAAGAGAGTGACCTACCTGAGATACTGGCTAATTCCTCTCTCACTAAATCCATGTTACCTTGGAGTTGTTTTATCTCCTCGGATATGTTGTTGATTTCATTTTCAATTACTCCTTTGTTTTCCTCTACATCTTTCAATTCAGTTTCCAACGTCTTTAATCTAACTCGTCTTGCGATTAGTGAATTCGAGTAGTCTTCTTTGGATCTACCGCCACTCATTGCACCTTTGCCAGATATAAGTTCTCCATCGATAGTAACTATTCTTGATCTGATGTTGTACTTCCTCTTTAATTGTATCGCATGATCCATGTTGTCTACTATTATGTCACTACCAAATAGATATGCGGGTAATAGATTGTATTCTTTTGGGACTGTGATGAGTTTTGCAGCATATCCAACGAATCCTGCTTCGTTTTCTACGCCAGAAATTGGTGAGAAAGTCGCATCGATGAGGTCTAGAGGGATGAACGTAGCCCGACCATATTCTCCGTTTTTTAGAAATTCTATGATCTGTTTGCCATCTTCTGCACTAGATACGACAACATGCTGTACCGTACCGCCAAGCAGTATCTCGTAGGCAGTTGAGAGTGATTTGTCGAAATCTATCAAATTAGCAACAACATCTATCAAACCTTTGAATGTATCCTTATTTTCGAATATCTTCCTCACCGCGTGGCCAAAGCCTTGGTAATCATTTATTTGACGCCTTATGATATCTATCTCAGCTCTTATTTCCTTTTCTCTTCTCACGAGTTGTTCAAGTTGTGAGTTCCTGGCACTTTTCTGCCTATTGTATTCTTCCAACGTAGACTTGATGGTATCCAGTTCTTTAACAAGCTCATTTTCCTTTTCAACGATCTCCAGTAGATGTTTTTCAAGATCATTTATCTCAGACTCAAGTTCAATTCTTCTATCTTCTTTCTGATTGCGCTGACTTTGAATCATCTCAACACGTCTTCGTATATCTTGATTGTTCTCAGTTAATCTGGATATTTCATTGTTAATTTTTCCAAGTGTCTTTTCTATCTCTTCGTACTCTTGTTTCTTTTTTAGTATTTCCTTTTCTTGCTCGGAATATTGCGTGTATATCGATTGCTTCTCCATTTCAAGCTGGGACAAAACACGTTCTGTTTCCGAAAGTTCTTCGTTGACTTTGGATAGTATTAATCTTATCTCTTCATACCTGTTTTTCAGAGAAGCAGACTCGTCGTTCAGCATGTCTGTTCTTGTCGTTACTTCTATGTATTTACTTTCAAGCTCGTTCAATCTCTTGGTGAATTTCTCTTTTATCTCGAGTAGTTGATTTTCCCTTGTCTTAAATTCTTCCAATATCTTCGTATAGTTTTCCATTTCTGCATCTATACGATTGAATTCTTCTTTCAATGTAGACCAATTCATTTCAAGTTGTGCCAATGATTTGAGTCTCTCTTTTAATGACCGATTGAGATCTGTAAAGTAATTTTCCATGTCAGCAAGTTTTTGACTCTCTATCTTGTAAATGCCACCATAGAAATCTCTCTTCAATCCTTCCAATTCTGTAGAGTATTCAACGTATCTCTCCGCGCGTTTAGCTTTGAGGTACAAAGATTTCCTATTCTTGTCGACTTCAAATAGCACATCACTTACCCTGTTCAAATTTGCCTGGGTCATATCGAGTTTCGATAGTGCTTCTTTCTTTTTTTCTCTGTAGATCCCTATCCCTGCAATTTCTTCGATCATCATTCTTAGTGCTTCAGGCGTTGCGGAGACTATTTTGTCTATCTGACCTTGTCCTATTATCGAATACGTACTCTTCCCAAATCCACGGGACATGAGAAAATCTCTGACATCCCTAAGTCTAGTGACGTCACCGTTCAGTAAATATTTGCTTGCACCATCACGTGATAATTCTCGCGCTATTGAGATGTGCCCCGTACTGTCTTCGAAAACAAGCTCAACATATGCATTTTGAGCTGGAGCCTTCTTTTCATTTCCCCAAAAGACCACATCTTCTCGTTCTTGCGCCCTTATTTCTTTCATCGATTGCTCGCCAAGTACCCATCGAATTGCATCAACAACATTAGATTTGCCGGAACCGTTTGGCCCGACTACTACTGTTACTCTATCTGAGATCTCAAGATTTGCAAGATCGGCAAAGGATTTAAAACCTTTAATGATGATCTCTTTCAGTACCACCAGTGAACCTCCCCACCAAAATTATGATAATGCGATAAATTAGAATTCTATATCAGCGTAATATCAAAATGGTAAATATGATTTTAGGCGAAACTTTATGCACAACTATACACGACTTGAAAGCTTTTTTAAATCGTTTACTATGCTCTGTGATACGTTGTATATGTCACCTGCGCCAACGAATAGGTATACGCTATTACCATCATAACTGATATTTTTCAATTCATTCAAATCTTGTATAAAGATTGATCTCTTGATGTCTTCCACAATCTTTCTAGCAGTAATCCCGTTCTTACTCTCGAACGCACCGTACACTTCTGTCACGTATATTTCATCTGCGATCTGTAGGACCTTCTCAAATTTCTCAACTTCTCTCTTCAGGCGCGTGTATCTGTGAGGCTGGAATATGAGTACGACTTTTCTATCGGAATAGACCTCTCTTGCGGTCTTCAATAGTACTTCTACCTCGTCTGCTGTATGTGAATAATCATCGACTATCGTCAATTTCTTCTCTGGATCATCGTAACTGACGTTGAACCTACGCCCGGGTAATCTGAAATCGTAGAGTGAATTCATCACATCGCTTATGTCGTATCCTATGCTCGATAGTAATGTGATTACTGCAAGTGCGTTGAGTGCGTTGTGATACCCTGGTACTGGAAGAAGAAATTTCTTCTCACCCCAAGGAGTATAGACATCAACGGTTTGCAAAAATCCCTCTTGTTTTCTCTCAACTAACCTAAAATCACCAGAATACACACCAAACGTTGCATTTCCTCTAAACTTTTTCTCATCTTCGAATGTAACTACAAAATTTGTGTTGTTTATCAATCTCTTGAACGAATCGTAGTAGTGGTCCAAGTTGTTGTAGTTTTCAAGATGATCTCCACGCACATTTGTTATGATGAGATATTCAGGTTTGAATAGTTCAAAACCTGGTTGGCTCTCATCGAGTTCATAGACGGCTGTATCTTTCCCGCTTCTATAGTTTCCATGCTCTAATTTTGTATGTAGTGCACCCAAGAAGACGTAAGGATCTTGGTTTAGATTGATCAGTGAGTTTGCCAGCATCGCAGTCGTCGTAGATTTACCATCGGTACCCGTTACTGCAAAGCCTTTGTATTTGGATAATATTGACCTGAAATGCTCGATTCTCATTGTCATCTTAATGTTGTTGTTTCTCGCATAGACATATTCTGGATTGTCTTTTGAAATAGCAGGGGTTATTATCACCTCGTCCACACCGTACACATTCTTTTCTTCGTGTGTTTTGAATACATCTATCCCAATACTTTCCAAATATTGAGTTCTCTCGGAACTGTACGGATCACTGCCTGTTACCTTCTTGCCATGAAAGTGCTCATACATTGCTTGTGCGCTCATGCCAATTCCACCGATTCCTATGAAGTGGATTTTTTCCACCTTCTGAAAGACCTCTTCAGACATCATCGACTAAACCTCCTGTGTTCTTCAAACATTATCAACTGATTTATGCTTTTAAATCCTTCCTAACTCTTGAAATCTCTTCAATTATCGATTCGACGATCTTCTTAGCGGGATTCTCACGTTCTTCAAATTTTCTCCCTTTCTTGACAAGTTCGTATAGAGTGCTTACCAATCTATCCTTCGAGTATTCCATCTCTCTCATCATGATACCGAGGGCTTCGTTTTCTATCATCTTAGCGTTTATTACTTGATGTCCTTCAGTTGCGCCTTCCCAAGGAATAACAACTGCAGGTACGTTGAAGTGAATCAATTCAGAGATCGTCGTTGCTCCACCACGCGTTATGGCCACGTCTACACTGCGCCAGTATGCATACATATTGTCTATGTAATCATGCAATTCAACGTTAGGCGGTACATTCCCATCAATCTTTTTTCCACCGGTAGAAAGTATGAATGTTACATCAGGCATTTCTGTTGCAGTTTCCAACGTGATTCTGTTGAGAAACTCACTTCCACCACTTCCACCGATGACTATAGCTGCGGGATGTTTGACCTGTGCCACTCCATCTTTGCTCCATATAGGATTTCCATTTACTTGTATTTTTTGATGTACTTCCTTTGGAAAATATCTAACACACCCAGGAAATGTCACAAACACACTTCTTGCAAATTTCGAGATCGTGATATTTGCCTTTCCTGGGATCGTATTCTGTTCTTGGACGAATACGGGGATACCAATTCTATCGGCAGCTTTCGCAACTGGATAACTCACGTATCCACCTGAAACGTAGACAAAATCAGGTTTAAATGTCCTTAATTTCTTTTCTATGTCCCTAGAATTCTTCATTAGGTCAACAACACGACCGATGTTCTCAGGATGAAAGGCGGGTCTCTTTAGTCCCTTCACTTGTAGTGAAAATCTCTTGTATTCTGGATGAACGACCGGGAGCAATCTTTCTTCTAACTTTTCAAAAACGCAAAAGTACAATACTTCGATGTCATATTGCCTTTGAAATTCTTCAAGCACTGCAATGTTTGGATAAAGATGTCCGCCGGTAACACCGCCAGCTGCTGCAATCTTCAGCTTCTTACGCTTATCGCTAGTACCAGCAGTTATATTACTCACATCATTTTCCATCCATATCGTCCTCTTTTCTTGTGGTCTCGGAGTTTTTCTCGTAGTTCTTAACAGCATCACCCTTCTTGTTCAATAGGCCAGATAATATTATACCAAAACCTGTGAGTAGCCCCATCATCGAACTCCCACCAGTACTCACAAATGGAAGTGGGACACCGGTCACTGGCAGAAAGCCTGCAAAAACGCCCAAATTTATTGTCATATGCAAGAGTATAACTGAAGCATACGACCATGTAAAGACCTTCAATGCAGTGTCTTCTATGTACCTTGCCACTCGCATTAGGGAGTATGTGAGGAACAGATATGCAAGAAGCACAAAGATGATGCCAAAAAATCCCCAATCTTCTCCGATAACGGCCAACACGAAGTCACTTTCAGCTTCAGGCACGTAGACCTTTAACCAACCACTACCTACCCCTGAACCAGTGATACCTGAATTCTTCATTGTCTTAAGTGCTATATCAACTTGTGGTGCTATGCCACCTCCGAAGAAATACCTCAGCCTACCGAGCTGATAAGTATGAAGAAGACCAAACGTTGAGGCAAGTACAAGGCCGACGACACCAGCGCCAAGTGACATTAAAAAATAAATTAACTTTGCTCCACCATAGTACAGAGCTATAACTGCTATTGCCAACATAAGTAGTGCTGTACTGAGATTTGGCTCGACAAAAACAAGCGCAACGTAAATTAGCGAGATCGAAAGTGGTAGTGCAAACCCTTTCCAAAAAGTGTCCATCTCACTCTTGTTCTTCTTCACATATATCGAAAGGTACAATATTAGTATAATTTTCACAAATTCTGAAGGCTGGATCGTAAAACTCCCCAAAGAAATCCATCTATGTGCACCGTTTATTGCTGGAAATACAAAAACTACACCTAAAAGCACTATTCCAAAGACGTAAAGCCAAGTTATGTGCTTTTCGTAAAAGTTGAATGGTATATTCATTGCAACTAGAAACATTACAAGGCTTGCCGAAATGTTTATAATGTGCTTTTGAAAGAAGTTGCTCGAAACACCGAGCACTTGTTCCTTTGCAATGTCTAGACTGTACATCGCCACGGCACCGATAACAAATAAAATCATATAACAAACGATCGTAACGACTATCTCACTCCTCATCGAAATATTCCTCCCAGACACTTAGCAGTGTTACAAAGAATAGGTTACTAAAATCCATTCCCTCATCATTCAATTTTTCACCATCGAAAAAACTGAATCTGCTCTTGAGTATATCGATGACATCTGATACATCGACGCCGGTCTTATGTTTTATATCTTCAACACCTACACCCCATTTTGTACGTAATCCCATAAATAATGTCTCCAACGCCTCTCTCTCTGCACTATTTGTTGTCTCATACAGACGTGGAAACTTACCTTCAGAGATTGCTAAATAATAGTCATACAATTCACCATAATTGTTGTACCTCAGAGGGCCTATGTGTCCACCAGCGGATACACCAAGACCTATGTAATCATTGTTGAACCAATACTTGAGATTATGTTTGCAGTATTTGTTATTCAATGCAAAATTCGATATTTCGTACCTTTCGTAACCCAATCCTCTCATTGATTTTAGAAATTCATCGTATCTCAAGAAAGTCTGTTCATTCGGCTTTTTAAGAAAATCCTTGGCCTCGGATTCATCGTGCACTTCTATCATATAGATAGATACATGTTCTGGCATAAAATGGCTTACAAACTCGACGTCCTTCTGAATCGTCTTCCAAGATTCACCAGGCAACCCTACGATAAAATCAACATTTACTATACCAAAATACCTACGAGCCATGTCATACTTTCTGATAAAGGTCTCGTAGTCGTATAGCCTACCAGATTTTTTTAGTACATC
>DJGV01000008.1 GCA_002432805.1 Fervidobacterium sp. UBA5837
GCATCCATCGTCTTTGCACTGTCAGATGAAACAAGTACATCTGCATTTCCATACAATATTATAGAACAAGTTGAGTAAAATCTCAAGTTCTGAGCTAAGATTTTAAAATTCGCCCCATAATTGCTTGCATCGTCTATGGCCTGATCATCGTTGAATCGAACCGGTGCATTGAGATAATCAAGAATCATATTCATATCTTCGGTATAACCGCCATTACCATAGTCACTCTTGGATGTAAGTATCAATGTTCCGCCACTCTTGACAAAATCTGCGATTTCTTTCAGTTCATCATCCGAAAAACCTTTACCATTCATGATGACCAAATACTTGCCATCTATATTGTCGATTTTATTTATGTATTGTGTCTCAAATCCATTATTTTTCAGTGCATTTTGGAGTTTTCTCAGATTGCCTGGACCATAATCGTTGGCATGTCCCTGGTCTATATATACAATCTTCTTGAACTCTTTAACGAAGGATGTTATCGATGGCTTCAAATCGAATGCCTCGTACAATTTGTCTAAATTTTCTACATTGATGCCATTCTTGATCTGTTCGCTGTAAATCCTTACATACTCGCTATCGCTACCTGGAACGATGTATATCTTACCTTGGAATGAGTTGAGCCACTCGACTTCATCTGGCAAAAGGTCTTTGAAAAAGCTCAATCCTTCTTCTTTCGGTGTTGGAATTATGATCGCATCAATTCCTTCGTAATTTGTCAACATCGTATCTGAGTATACGACACTGTTACCCTCTTTCTCTAAAGCAGATAAGAAGTCCATAAAAACGGAATTCAAATCATTCTCGTGAAGTTTGTCAACAAGGACGGTAAGGCCAGTTTTTTCGACAACGTCAATCTTCTTTGATTGTATAACTTTGCCGTTTACAACAAATTCTAAGTTATGTGTTCCTGATGGCAGTTTTCCTATGTTCAACTCTTTATCGTACACTATACCGTACGGTTCCAATTTGAATGTCTCAGAGTGAATCTGTACTTTATCTAGTAGTACAGTTAATGTTGAGTTTATTGCCATATCTGATGCGTTGTAAACATCGAATATGCTTGTCACGTTTTGGCTTATGTTTGGTTTTTCTGGTCCTATTCTGAGATGATTTACTTTGAGCGGTTCTGAACTTTCTGTCCATATTGGTGCGGAAACTATTTCATCACCGTCTTTCTGGAATATGTGGACAAGATACCATTCAAATCCATCGGGTACAGTTAATTCTTTGGAATACTCAAACTTGTCTCCTAAACTCGATAATTCATCAACGATACCACTTTGACTGACGATCGTCATCTTTGCTACGGGGTCTTTAGTGTCTTCGTAGTGAACGTACAATTTTACTGTTGTTTCATCGTTTATCACACTGCCCATGATTGAATCGTTGCCATAGAAATAGAGTTTTGCATTTCTGTCTTCACTAGCAAAAGTCCTGCGATTCCAAAGTGCATCCATCAAATCGTCGTAAGTCAACGCATTAGCAAGTACACCTGTTCGCGATTGATTCGCACTAATCCAGTTCTCTTTGTGATTGTCTTGATTTGCAGTAGCACTAACATGCCAACCTCTATTTAGAGCCAGTATGTAGTTGTTGTACATCTCCTCTGAAATCGTATCGTTGTTCGAGGAATTACCATTGCCAACTTCCAAGAGGTTTACATATCTATCAGCCGCTGGTACAAACCAAAAGTCTTGGAAGTTACCGAATGTAACACCAGGGTGATTGAATTGTGCAAGTTTCTTGTGTTCGACTATCCACTCGTAGAAATCTTTTAAGTCGCCTTTATTATCTCTGCTTATAAAATCGAGTGTTTCGTATACGTTGATATGGCCAGAACCTGCAGTCCATTCAAAACCTTGCAATCCCACAAACTTTCCAGCGATTGTTGCAGCTCTCGCAGATTGTTGTACCAGTTTAGTTTTCTGTTGACCGTCGATTGGAATTTTCATGAAATAGCAGTGGTCCGTAACTGCGAGAAAATCTCCAAAGTCGGATGCATGTGCATACGCTTGATCAGGTATTCCTTTGCCATCTGAATAGGATGTGTGCGAGTGCAAATTCCCATAAAATATGGTATAATCGTTGTAGTTAACTTGATATGTACTTTCTGCGAAGATTGTCCCAACAACTAATACTAGCAGAACAAACAAGGATAAAAACCGTTTCATAACCAGTGTCCCCCTTTTTATTTGTCATTTTAGCTTGGATAAATTAATTAATACATTAATACGTTGTCCGTAACATTGTATTATACCACCATTTTTCTTATCAAACAATCTTTGGTACCAAAGTGTCAAAATTGATTCTTGACAGCACCACCCCACTATGATAAAATGTTACCGCTGTTTGTAAATGAGCAGTACAAGTGGCGGCGTAGCTCAGTGGCTAGAGCAGATGATTCATAATCATCGTGTCAAGGGTCCGAGTCCCTTCGCCGCCACCAGTTTTTAGGTTTCGTAATTTTCGAAGCCAGCGTAGCTCAACCGGCAGAGCGACGCATTCGTAATGCGTAGGTTGAGGGTTCAAGTCCCTCCGCTGGCTCCAGAAAAGAATGGGTAGCAAAAGAAGATAGTAGAACAATCGATTTGGGACTCTGAGTGAGTCCCTTATTTTTTGTATTACCGCGATATTTACAAAACTTTGTGGCATACAAAAGCGTTTTGAAATGGTTATTTGAAACGTTTATTTGTAGATGATACGGGAATTGATTTAACAATAGGTTCAATCATATTGGCTACAATATAGTATAATATTGGATGGAACTGATGGATGGAACTGAAGTATGGAAAAGAAAATAGGTAAGAACGCGAAGAGGTGTCTACAGTGGAAAAGATCGATTTTATTGATGTAGTCGATATTGTTGTGAAAGCTGGCGATGGTGGAAATGGTGCAGTAACGTTTCGTCGGGAGAAGTATATACCATACGGTGGCCCTGACGGTGGGGATGGCGGAGATGGAGGCTTTGTCTTTTTGATTGCTGATCCAACACTTTCCACGCTATATCACTTGACGGAAAAGAAAAGATACATTGCACAGAATGGAGAAAACGGTAGAAAGAAAAAACAGAGTGGAAAGAATGGTAACGATGTAATATTGCGTGTTCCTGTGGGAACAATAGTAAGAGATTTCAAGACCGGAGAAATACTCGCAGACCTCGATGAACCTGGAAAGTATTGCTGCGTTGCACGGGGTGGAAAGGGCGGGAAGGGTAATACGCATTTCAAGTCTGCGACGAATCAAACACCGAAATTAGCTGAACAAGGTGTAAAAGGTGAGGAGAAGACGATCCTTCTTGAACTGAAACTGCTTGCAGATGCAGGTCTGATAGGTTATCCAAACGTTGGCAAGAGTTCAATAATATCGCGTATCAGTAATGCTCATCCAAAGATCGCAAATTATCCTTTCACAACATTAGTACCAAATCTTGGTGTGGTTGTAGTCGATAGTACGTCTGGTACTTCTTTCATGGTGGCAGATGTGCCAGGTCTTATAAAAGGTGCAAGTGAAGGAAAGGGCTTGGGCAATATATTCCTGAAGCATGTTGAACGCTGCGAGGTTATAGTACATGTGTTAGATTTATCCGGCAGCGATGGAAGAGACCCGTTGCAAGATTATTTCGATATACGTAAGGAATTGGAATTTTTTAATGATGCCCTTGCAAAAAAGCCAGAGGTCATAGTTGGGAATAAATGTGATTTACTTAGCGATGACGATCTGCAAATTGCAAAAAGTATGATAGAAGACAAATTAGGGAAGAAATTGATACTTGTCTCAACAGTTACTGGAAATGGATTAGATGATCTTAAATACGCGATTTGGGATATCATCCGCGAGAGCAAGAAATTATTTGCAGGCACGTTGGACCTTTCTAAGATCGAATTTGTAAGGCCAGAACCTGTCAGGATTACGATGCCTGATAGGATAGATGTAAAAATTGTACGAAATGGGAATGATGAGTTCGAGGTTGTAAGTGAATATGTGAAAAAGTATATGGAAAAATACAGGATGGATGCAAAATATCTCTTAGACGATATATTGGAGATGCTGCAGAAGAGTGGTTTAGATGAAAAATTGAGACGGGCTGGTGCGAAAGATGGAGATACTGTATGGCTTGAGGGAGTTGAATTCACTTTCAAAGAGTAAGACTGCCGTCGTGTACGGTGGTTCTTTCAATCCACCGCACTTTGGCCACATTGCCATACTAAGCTATGCTCTTGATTTCTTTGATGCAGATTTTTACATCGTTCCTACAAGAATGCCTCCGCACAAGAAGGTGCATGTTTCTTTTGACAAACGTTTCAGATGGGCATCGAAGGCCTTCAGTTCATTTGAGAAGGACAATTTGTTTATAACAGACGTGGAAAATCACATAGAGGGAATGAACTACGCAATCAAGAACGTTGATTATTTCATCCAATATTACAAAGAAGTGATTTTGTTGGTTGGCGAGGATGCGCTCGGGAACATCGAAAGCTGGTATGAATATGAAAAGCTGTTGAGTTTAGCAAAGTTGGCAGTCTATCCTCGAATGAGAGATGGCAGTCTTTACAAAAGAGCTAAATCAGTTCTCGGCCAGCTGTATTCGAAGGTCGTAGAATTGAACTTCCCACTATTTGAAATTTCATCGTCAGATATACGAGAAAGAATCAGAGAGGGAAAGAGTGTCGTTGGGTTGCTGCCAGAATGTATAAGAAAGGACGTTGAGATGGTTTACTCAGTGGATATTTTTGAGGGAGGAAAGGAACGTTGAAAGAGAATTTTCTGCCTGGTAAAGTGGGATTGGCACCTATGGCGGGTATAACAGATTATCCATTCAGAAAGATCTGTTTTGAATACGGTGCTCCATTTGCATTTACCGAGATGATAAGTGCAAAGAGTGTGTTACTCAATCTTGAAGTCAACGAGCAGTACTTTCCAAGAAGTGATGAAAGAGAGCGTATAGGTATTCAGCTCTTTGGCTATGATCCAGTTGAATTGGCTCAGGCCGCTCAGATGGTGCAAGATAAAGCACTTTGGGTGGATTTGAATGCGGGTTGTCCAGCTACTAAGATCGTTAAGAGAAATGCAGGTGCTGCATTACTTAAAGATTTGAAACATTTTAGATTAGTTGTGAGGAAAATGAAAAAGGTAACACGGAGACTTTCTGTAAAAACTCGCATAGGATGGGATAGAGATGAATTTGAACACATCTATAACATCCTTGTGGAGGAAGGCGTGGACGCAATCTTCGTACACGGCAGGACAGCGAGGCAGATGTATGCTGGTAAGGCTATCTGGAATATCTACAATCACGGGGATGTACCGATGTACTTGAGTGGCGATATCTACACACGAGAAGATATCAAGAAAGCAATCGAAGTATCTGGTGCAAGCGGAGTCATAGTAGCACGTGGTAGTATAGGAAATCCTTGGATCTTTTCATCACTGAACGATACTGAATTGAACGATACTGGCAGGAATGAAAATGTGGATAAAATGGAGAAATTGAGCGTTGCACTGAGGCACCTAGACTATCTTGAAATTGAATACGGGGACTACGGTGCAGTCGTGTTTAGAAAATACGTTGCCGGATATACAAGAAACTTAGTTGGTGCAAGAGAATTTAGGGCGAATGTAATGAATCTCGATACTATAGAGAAGCTAAAAAGAAGTTTCATTGAATATTTTTCGAAACTTGATTTGGAACTTTCATCTGAGTATACGATCACTGGAGGAAATTTAGGAGGAAATTAAGAATGACTAATATATACTTGGTTAGACATGGTAGCACCGAGTGGAACGAAAAGAGAATATGGCAAGGGGTCGTAGATACTGAACTTTCAACCAGAGGTATAGAAGAAGTAGAGAAAATAGCCAAGTTTTTCAAGAACAAATCGATAGATGCAATCTTCTCAAGTCCGATGAGGAGAGCTCTTCAAACCGCTGACATCATTGCATCAAAAATAGGATACGATAGCGATAAGATAATTATGGATAATAGATTGAGAGAATGTGAGATCAGGCTTTGGAATGGCAAGACTAATGAGGAAATCGCGCAGCTATACGCCACGCAATTTCACGAATGGTTTACGAATTTAAACTCCAATATTGCTGGAGTTGAATCACTTGAGAGTGTTCAGAAGCGTATGTACGATTTATTGAGAGATGTGATTGTTCACTTTACTAACAAAAATGTTATAATTGTCTCGCACGCAATTGCGATGAGAATGCTC
Organism: Fervidobacterium sp. UBA5837; assembly: GCA_002432805.1. GTDB lineage: Bacteria > Thermotogota > Thermotogae > Thermotogales > Fervidobacteriaceae > Fervidobacterium. The sequence continues at coordinate 6,222 of DJGV01000008.1, forward strand.
ATCAGCAAGGTACTCAATCTGATACCACCTGATCATCTGAATTTCGCCTTAGATAATGCTTCTGTAAGTTCCCTGATCTCAAATGATGGCAAAATAAAAGTGAACTTTCTGAATTACACCAGCAATTTGTGATTTTTCAAGATACGAAATGTTTAAAGAGATAGGAAAGTTGAAGAAAAGGGGGTAACATTTTGAAGATAGTTCTCATCCTAATAGGTTTTTTGTTCCTTATCTACATAGGAACAAAGATATTCCCACTCAAACTGAAATATGCAAACGTATTCTTCGTACTAACGTTGATAACACATGTATTAGCCTCTTTTTCCCTATCCTATATCTTTCTTTCGATATCGATATTTTTGATAGTTATCTTCTTCTTGCTACTGCTTTACATGTTTGGACTTTGATTCATTGTAATTCGATCTATTGATTAATTATTATCTTCCAAAGAGTTGTGCGATATACAATAAAAATCATGTGGGAGTGATAGCCAATTGCCTGGTAGTTCTGTTAGCATAATCGAAGTTGATAAGTATTTCGGCGATTTCCATGTTTTGAAGAACGTGAGCTTGGAGATAGAAGAAAACGAATTCTTCTCGTTACTCGGACCATCAGGATGTGGAAAGACAACTTTGTTGCGCATAATAGCTGGCTTGGAAGATGTCGATGATGGGGACGTATTACTCGATGACAAAAGTATACTGAATTTGCCACCTAACAAAAGACCTGTAAATACAATATTTCAAAATTATGCTCTTTTTCCTCACTTAAGTGTTTATGAAAATATTGCATTTCCACTTAGGTTGAAGAAATTCAGTGAATCAGAGATAAAAAGACGAGTGGATTGGTTACTAAACCTCGTTCGTCTTGAGGAACATGCACAAAAGAAACCTTCTCAGCTTTCTGGTGGTCAAAAGCAAAGGGTATCACTTGCCAGGGCGCTAGCAAATGAGCCAAAGGTGCTGCTACTTGATGAACCTGTAAGTGCACTCGACGCAAAGTTGAGGCAAGAACTTCTCATAGAGCTCGATAATCTTCACGATAGAGTTGGAATAACCTTCATATATGTCACACATGATCAAGCTGAGGCAATAAGCATTTCTGATCACGTTGCAGTTATGAATAGTGGTGTCGTTGTTCAATATGGTACACCATATGAAGTTTATGAAAGCCCCGCTGACACGTTTGTCGCAAATTTCATCGGAGAAAGCAACTTAATGAAAGGTGATGTCGTTGAAATTCTATCAGACGAATACATAGCTGTTGAATTTCCATCATTTGGCAAAGTAATATGCTATCGCGATAAGCCCGTTAAAGTTGATGATACCGTACTCATTACGTTACGCCCAGAAAAGGTAAGGATAATGCATAATAAGCCTACGCCATCCGATGGAATACCTGGCAATGTAGTTCACGGAATAGTCGATGAGGTTATTTACATGGGATACCAGACTAAGTATTTCATAAAGACGGATGAAGGTTACATCCTCAAGGTGTACAAACAACATGTCAGCTACTTGTTAGACGAGAGGATCATTAAGTGGAAGGACGAAGTCTTCCTCTACTGGAACCCAGATGACAGTTTCATAGTGGAGGTTGAAGAAAATTGACGTTAAAACGTAAGAGATCCGAAGTGCTGTCGTCTGGTAGTGGATACGAGAAGTATGGTAGCACTTATCTGATTTGGTTGGTCATTTTCTTTGTCATTCCCGTGCTTGTCATACTGGCTTACAGTTTTCTGACTAGAGACTATCAAGGTGGTATAATTCTCAAGTTTTCCATACAAGGGTACAAAGACATATTCAATCTCAATTATCTCACGGTATTCATACGTACGGTAATCATATCATTCATTTCAGCGGCGATATGTATATTGATAGCAGTTCCAGTATCATATTACATAGTGTACAGCAAATTCAAGAATTTTCTTCTTCTTCTTGTAATCATACCCTTTTGGACAAACTCACTCATAAGGATTTATGCTTGGATCTTCATCTTAGGCAACAATGGGCTCATAAATCAATTGTTACTCAATTTAGGTATTGTGAATTCGTACGTTAAGTTCATATACAACAATGCAGCAGTACTGCTGATACTTGTGTATACTTATCTACCTTTTGCAATATTGCCGCTCTTTTCCTCGATAGAGCGTCTTGAAAAACAACTTTTTGAGGCGGCAATGGATTTGGGGTGTACGAAAAGACAGGTATTTTTCAGGGTCTTGTTGCCAAACATAAAGCAAGGAATCGTTTCTGCTTTTGTATTTGTCTTCATACCAGCACTTGGAACTTATGCTGTGCCGGAATTGGTGGGTGGAAAAAATTCTCGACTGATCGGTAATGAAATAGCGCGACAATTGACCATAGCAAGGAATTGGCCTGCAGCTGCTGCGATATCATCGATTCTACTCATTTTGACGATCATAGCAGTCATAGTATTCATATACGGGGGCGAGAAACGTGAAACCAGGTAATCTGACACGCATAATTACCATTCTTGCCATATTGTTCTTCTATCTGCCTATAATAGTTGTCATTGTATTCTCGTTCAACTCTTCAAAATCACCAGAATGGACTGGTTTTAGTCTAAGATGGTACTATCAACTATTCACATCCTCCGGTTACATTTGGAGAACGTTTCTCAATTCTATAATAGTTGGTGTATCGTCAAGCATCGTTTCGGTTGTGTTGGGGACGCTCGGTGCAATTTCGGTGTACCTTGGCTCAAAGAAGTTTAGGAAGGTTATGTGGACGACAACTTACATCCCATTTACAATACCTGATATAATCATAGGCGTTTCTCTGTTGATATTTTTTACAACGCTCAATGTGAGATTAAGCCTTTTCACGATATTCATCGCCCACGTCACCTTTAGTATGCCGTACACGATGATGATTGTGCTTACAAGGCTTCATGATTTTGATAAATCTATCATAGAAGCAGCATATGACTTGGGGGCAACAAAGTCTGTCGCTTTGAGAAAGGTTATCGTGCCAGTTGCAATGCCCGGTATAATTGCTGCCTTTTTTATGGCCTTTACTTTGTCAATCGATGATTTCGTGATAACATTTTTTGTCGCAGGACCAAGTTCAACGACGTTGCCACTTCAAATATTTTCCATGGTCAGATTTGGTATTTCACCAGTAATAAACGCAATTTCCACACTTTTGCTCCTTGGAACTATTTTCATGAGTGTAGCACTGAGAAGGTATGTGCGGTATATAATATAAGCGGAATAGATTGAGAAATCTGACATAAAAATCATAATACATGCTGGGAGGTGCGAGAAACATGACTGATGATATCAAGAGATACGTTGAAAGAGTCAACGAAGCAACTGCATATTTGAAAGGTAAGATTGAAAAGACTCCAGAATTTTGTATAGTACTTGGCTCTGGATTACAAGTAATTGCAGACAGTGTGGAAAACCAAAAGAGGATATCGTACAAGGATATTCCCGAGTTTCCAATTTCGACAGCACCGGGACATAAAGGAGAACTCATATTTGGTACACTAAATGGAAAAGAAGTTGTGTTGATGAACGGAAGATTCCATTATTACGAGGGCTATCACATGAGAGATGTCACTTTTGGAATCAGAGTGATGCAACAGCTCGGCACTAGATACATATTCCTTACGAATGCAGCGGGTGGATTGAATCCTGATTTCGAAGTTGGAAGACCGATGATAATAAGCGACCACATAAATATGATGGGAGACAATCCCCTAATTGGTTCAAACGTCGATGATTGGGGACCAAGATTCCCTGATATGTCCAATGCTTACGATAAGTCACTAAGAGAACTCGCAAAGCAAGTTTCAAGAGAACTTAACATACCGGTGTATGAAGGTGTTTACGTCGCCGTTGCAGGTCCAAATTTTGAAACCCCCGCGGAGTTAAGAATGTTTAGAGCACTCGGTGCAGACGCAGTAGGTATGTCAACAGTTCCAGAAGTTATTGCTGCAGCTCACGGTGGAATGAAGTTATTAGCTATATCAGCAATAACTGATCGAGCCGTACCAGATGATTTAAAGCCTTTGACTGGTGAAGAGGTCTTGGAAGTAGCAACCAAGACTGGCAAAATGATAGCAAAGATACTTGCAGAAATGGTTAAAAGGCTGTAATATTCCTGCTTTTTGATATTTCTTTACATTTGCCACACAAATTCATTTGGCGCGAGGTGGGGGAAGATGTCTATAAGAAACAGGCTCATAATTTTGTCAATATTCTTGGTAACGGTTCCATTGATACTTTCGCTGGTCTTTACAATCTTCAATTTATCTAGAGAAAGTACAAGGATCGAAGAGGACGTAAATAGGCAAATTGGTGATCCGAAGGTCATATTCAAAGATTTCTTGGACGAATTCTCTGCACAGCTTGATAAAAACATAAATGACTACAACGAAAAATTAAAGGCCTCTGTGGAAGAGCAAAAGGAAACCGTTGAGAAGGCCTTTGAAGATGTTTACACATCGACACTGAACAGTGAGATAGAATCTGTAGGTAATATAACCGATAATTTCATAAAAGAGAGAATCAGTACTATAGAAAATATCGCAAAAATCGCTGCTACAACAAAGGATGTAGTTAACGCTGCAAGTCTAAAGAATATCGATGTTACAACGAAGAGGGCTTTGCTCGATAATTTCGTTCAAAGGGGTCTATTCGATTACATAGCGCTCTGGACCGTTGATAATCAAGAGCCAAGGCTTAAATTGAGGCCTTATACGTCGATTGATTCAAGATTTTTGGTAGAATATGCGTATTCTCTCGCATCCGGAGTTTCGTCAGCGTTGTACAAAGATTTGGAGTTCATTGATCCACTACGTGAGAGAACAGCAAAGATATTCGCTTCACCATCGATTTACGCAGAGACGTTTCCGTACGTGGGTAAAGCTGAACTGTACCTTGTTTCCATCCAGCCTGTTGTTCATCCACAGCTTGGTAATACTATAACTGGATTTGTCATGGCAGCAGCTAGATTGGGTAATGACTTCCTTGATGAAATAAAAAGATTGACGAACGCAGATTTGACAATCTACATAAGTGGAAAGGCATATGCCACAACTCGTACAGATGAGAATGGTGAGAGAAAGGTACAGATGGATGAGCCACAAGAATCACAGTACGCTTTCAATGTAGGAAATGAAGAGTACATGGCTATTAAGAGGGCATTTAACATAGCTGGTAACGACTTGGGAAGTATTGAGATAGCGTTGAAGCGAGAGAATGTGAATTCACAATTTGTAATCCCCGAACCTGAGAAGTTCATAATGCCTGAGATAACGTTGCCTAAGATTGACGTGAGTGTAGACCTCAACCTTGGAAGAGTAGTCATGTTAAACATAATCATAGGGCTTGTAATCTTGGGTATAGCACTTGTAATTTCTGTACCTTTAATCAATTCGATTTCAAAAGAAATTGTCAATTCGGCAGCACTGATAGAAAAGTTTTCAAATGGTGAGTTCATAACTGTCGATGTTAAGGCTACAGGAGAATTTGAAAGTGTTATAAAGTCTCTGAAGCGACTCTCTGAGAATTTGCGTAACTATTCAAATGATATGAAAATGAGCTCAACGTCGCTGAGTAACGAAGTTGATCAGATTTTAAAAACTAATGATGTGCTCAGAAACTCTGTTGGAAACTTTACCGAGTTCGTCAACGATTACATTTCAAGTGTTGATGAAATCAAGACGAAAATCCAAACGCTTGAAGCAACGCTGAGCAGCTCTATTTCAAATAATGACAACTTGTCAAATCAACTGAGAGGATTGCTTGAAGATATCGAACATACGCAATCTGAAATTCTGAAAAACGTTGTTTTGATAGAGGAAATGAATGAATCTGTCAATTCAAACATCGAGGTATTTGAAAAGTTTAGTACGACCGTTAGAAGAACTATAGAGAAATTCTCTAAAATAAGAGATGCAATAACCAACATTCAAAACGTTGCGTCTCAGACGAATTTGCTTGCACTCAATGCAGCTATCGAAGCAGCAAGAGCTGGAGATGCAGGACGCGGTTTTGCAGTGGTTGCAGATGAAGTAATGAAACTTTCTGTACAGATCAACGACTTATCAAAGAACTTGGTGAAAGATGTTGATACCTACACTGGAGACCTAAAGGAACTTGACGAGTTGTACGAGACTTCTGGAGAAAAGTTCCAAAAACTCCAGACGGCCAACAATGAATTCTCTTCTAACTATTATTCAGTCATAGAAAAGGTGCAAGGTATAGGGAATGTTAGTGCACAAGTCAGTGGACAGATTCAAGAGAATATAAGAGCTTTTTCAGAGATAGAAGAGCTTATGACCGAGGTCTCAGATGCTGTTGAGGTCTCATCGAGGAAATTGGGTGAGTTCAACGAGGAATTCAACAATATCACAAAACTCTTCGACGAACTTTCCTCAAGTTCGGACAAATTGAAAAACATCGCGGCAAAGATGCAAGAAATAGCTTTATGGTTTAAATGATTTTTCAGTATCGACGTGTTGAATAAGCATCAGTTACATAAGTTATATACATTATAAAAAACAATTCAAGAAATCAAAAGATGGCCTTTTAGACAAAATAGTGTAATTCGTGTTTTTCAAAGGGCCATCTTTTTTTACAACATAAACTATGGTATAATTTAGTATTGTAAAAAGTGAAGAATTTAGAGGTGGAAATTTTGAATCTGGAGATTAGAGATACCATAGCAGCTATATCAACACCATATGGAACTGGTGCAATAGCGGTTGTAAGGATGAGTGGTCCACAGTCGCTGTATATCGTTTCAAAAAGCCTTGCCAAAAGTGTTAAGGCAGAAAGGAAAATGCAGTATCGTAATTTCTTTGATAGTAATGGAGAGTTGATAGATGAAGTTTTGATAACATACTTTAAAGGTCCAAAGAGCTACACTGGTGAGGATATGATAGAAATATACTGTCACGGTGGTGTTTTGGTTACAAATAGGATACTAGATACGTTGATATCAAACGGTGCACGTTTGGCTACAAAAGGGGAGTTTACAAGGCGGGCTTTTCTGAATGGCAAGATGGATTTGCTAAAGGCAGAAGCTATACTCAACATCATAGAAGCAAAGAGTGAGAGTGGGCTTAAGCTCGCTTTGGAGAATCTTAAAGGTAAGTTGTCCGATGAACTGGAAGTGCTCAGAAGAATGCTCATAGACGTACTTGCAAAGGTGGAAGTTTCGATAGATTACAGTGACGATGTAATAATCTCCGACGATGAAATCCTTTCTGACTTGAAATATATAGAAAGATTCCTTTCGAGTAAGGTCAAGTACGCTGATCGTGGTTTACACGTCTCAACTGGCGTAACGATGGCAATTGTTGGAAAACCAAATGTTGGTAAGAGCACGCTGTTGAACAAATTACTTGTCGAAGATAGAGCCATAGTGACGGAGATTCCAGGCACTACACGAGATGTAATCAAAGGTGAGATAAAGATTCAAGGAATACATTTTGTCATATCAGATACGGCAGGTATAAGAAAAACACATGATAGAATAGAAAAGATAGGCATACAAAAGACGTTGAAAGAAGCTGAAAAAGCAGATATCATTCTCTTTGTTTTAGACGCTGTAACAGGGTTTACAAAAGAAGATGAGTACATACTCGAAATAATAGAATCCGGTAATTTCGTACCAGTCTGGAACAAAGTGGATGTTGGAGCTAATTCTGTCAAGCTCGGCGATGATGTTCACATAAGTGCTTCAACGGGAATTGGTATGAAAGATTTGGAAGATACGATAGTAAAGAAAGTTAAGCCGTTAATAGATGACGGGGAATTATCGCACGTTATAAGCGAAAGGCAACTGGAATATTTGAAGAGAATGGACCACTACGTCAAAAGTTCTATTAGCGTTTTAGAACAGGGTTATCCGGTGGATATCGTATCGTTGGATATCAGAAAGGCTTTGGGTGAGTTGGATGAATTATCTGGGAGGAATTTTACGGAGGATCTACTCGATAACATATTCTCGAATTTTTGCGTGGGTAAGTGATAGGAACGTTGAAAATGTGCGTAAATAGCTCATGGAATAAAAAAGCGGGTCTTTTTTTGACCCGCATAAAGCCGTGGGGGGTGTATCTCAAGGGGGATAGGGGTTCTCTGGAAAGATTGTATCATTATTATTGTTAAATTATTAGTGCCTTTGATAGTACTATTGTCGAACAATTTTGTTACACAGGTTTTTCTATACCTATTAACGTTAATCAGTCTATCTCATTATTCTCACTTCTAGTTATTTAGACACTGTATAAGTAAAAATCGTTCAAAAGTTTAGAAAAATTCTTTGGATTTTCAGAGGTGATGCTGTGAATACTGATATTATAGTAGCTTTGCTGGTCGTTGCCATCATCTTTCTGATGATCATACCTATACCTAATTTTCTACTTGACTTTTTTCAACTCCTAAATATATCCATATCATTGATTTTACTCTTTTCCACAATGTACATCACTACTGCTCTTGAACTTGCATCGTTTCCAACTATTTTGCTGATCATAACTATATTTCGCCTATCGCTAAACGTTGCATCTACAAGAGCTATACTCTTGCAAGGCGCGGGTTTTGGTGGAAAAGTTATCCAAGCCTTCGGTAATTTCGTTGTCGGTGGAAATTATGTTGTCGGTATAGTTATATTCATCATTTTGGTCATCATACAATTCATAGTGATCACGAGAGGTTCAGAGCGTATCTCGGAAGTTGCAGCGCGTTTTACCCTCGATGCCATGCCTGGTAAGCAGATGAGTGTCGATGCTGATCTTAATGCTGGGTTGATAAACGAGAGCGAGGCAAGGCACAAGAGAGATCAAATAAGGCGTGAGGCAGATTTCTATGGTGCAATGGATGGTGCATCGAAGTTCGTTCGTGGTGATGCAATTGCTAGTATAATAATAACATTGGTCAATAGTATAGGTGGTATTCTCATAGGTGTACTGATGCATCAAATGGGATTTGCCGAGGCAGCTGCAACTTTTTTGTTGTACACAGTTGGTGATGGATTGGTTAGTCAGATTCCAGCATTGATGGTTTCAACAGCTACAGGTATACTTGTATCGCGCAGTGCTACAGAGGAGAACTTGGGTGCAGAATTAATCAAGGAATTGAGTAACGAGAAGCGAGTAATCATACTGACTGGCAGTGTGATCATATTTCTTGGATTGTTCACACCTCTTCCAACGTTGACAAGCCTCTTAATAGGCGGATTTTTCATTACTGCTGGTGTCATGATAAGAAGGCGGGAAGCGGTACAACCTGAAGGTGGCTCAGCTGCTGCAATAATGGGTGCACCGCCACCCAGTGCACCTTCTGGGCCGATTTTGTCAACTCCTGAGGAAGTGGCTGAGGTAATACAATCTGATACAGTAGAGATAAACATCGGGTACGGGCTCCTTCCTTTAGCTGACCTTTCACAAGGTGGTGATATACTAGAGAGACTGACGATGATAAGAAGACAATTGGCACAAGAACTTGGCCTTGTACTATCTCCTATAAGAGTTAGAGACAGTGTAATTCTAAAACCAAATGAATATGCAATCTTTATACGAGGTGCTGAGGTTTCAAGATACGAATTAATACCAAACAGATTGTTGGCAATAAACCCCGGATTTGTTACTGAAAAGATAGCAGGCATAGAGGTGAAAGAGCCTGCCTTTGGGTTAGAAGCATTCTGGATTGATGAAAGTAAGAAGAATGAAGCTACACAGAAAGGTTATACCATAGTTGATCCACCAACAGTTTTTGCAACCCATGTGACCGAGGTGTTGAAAAAGTACGGTGTAGAACTTTTAGGAAACAGGGAATTCCAATTACTTGTGGATGGATTGAGGAACAAGTTCGAAAAACTGGTTGACGATGTTTTCAATTCTGTCAAACCGACGGTTGTAAAGAAAGTCCTTCAAGGATTACTCAGTGAGGGCATATCTATTAGAAATCTCTCTTTTATTTTCGAACTAATCTTGGACAATTCAGAGAGAGCACGTGATATAGAGAGCTTAACAGAGTATGTAAGAAGAGGGCTGAAACGCCAGATTGCCACAAGACTCTTATCTCAAGACAAGCAAATTCACGCAATCGCATTGGACAGCGATTTAGAAAGAATACTTACCGAATCGATTACGCAAGGTGACCAGGGAACTTTCCTGAATGTCAATCCTCAGATAATGAGGGAAGTAATTGAGAAGATTTCCCAGGAATTAGAGAAAATTATGAGAAAAGGATATTCCCCTGTGCTTGTTGTTTCAAGTAGCATCAGGCCATATTTGGCAAAGATGATATTGAGGTTTATACAAGGAATATCGGTTCTCTCTTTTGAAGAGATACCAGAAGATATCAATCTATCAATTGAAGGTGTGGTGAGGATATGATAGTAAAAAAATACGTAGTCAATGATATAAAGGAAGCATTCGAAAAAATCCGAGTAGAACTTGGAAAAGACGCAGTTATTCTCAGCACACGAAAGGTTAAAAAAGGCGGATTTTTGGGCATAGGTGCAAAGACGTACATCGAAGTGACCGCGGCAGTTGAAGACAAAAAGCCACAACAGACCGAGGAAAAGGGACAGATATACAAACTTCAGGAGATATTATCAAAGAACAAGGAAGGTACTCAGTCTAGCGGAGATTTTAATGAGTTGAAAAAGATGATGATTGAACTTAAATCGATGATGTCCACTCAAAAATCCAACGAATCTCAATGGATACAAGATTTTAGAAAAGCACTTGAAAGGCAAGACATTGATGAAGACATAGAAGATAAGCTCGTTGAATATGCAAAGATGAAATATCAAGAACTGGATTTCTCAAATGAGAATACGCGTCTTATCCTCTCTGAAATGTTTTTACCCTTTATTAATACCGCAGTTCCAGAATTAAAAGGTAGGGTTCTTTTTACTGGTCCAACGGGCGTTGGTAAGACAACAACAATTGCGAAAATTGCTGCTAAGTTAAAGCTAAATGATCACAAGAAAGTCTCAATAATCACACTCGATACTTACCGAATTGCCGCTGTAGATCAACTAAAAACTTATGCAATGTTGTTAGATGTTCCAATAAGAGTGGCCTACACGCCTAAAGAAGCAAAACTTGAAGTAGAAGCACTAAGTGATTACGATGTGATTTTGATAGATACCGCAGGCCGCAGTCAGAAAAATGAAATGCACATGACTGAAATAAAGGCAATGTCTGAAGTGGTGAATCCAGACTATTTATTCTTGGTCATCGGAATGCAGTACAGAAAAGAAGATGTAAGGGAGATATTACAGAAGTTTTCTACTCTCAACCCTACTCACGTCGTACTTTCTAAAATGGATGAGACATCAGCACTTGGACACTTTTTAAATATTTCTTCATTTTTGAACGTTCCAATTGCGTATATAACTAACGGACAAAGGGTACCTGATGATATAATAGAGGCAAATAACCGCGAGCTTGCGGTTTTGTTGTCGCGAGAGGTGCTTAAATATGCAAGACCAAGCAAGTAAGTTGAAAAGCAGCCAAGTAGTTGCAGTTATGAGTGGAAAAGGTGGTGTAGGAAAGACTCTCATTGCAACAAATATGGCAGCTACCATTGCAGATACTGGTAGAAAAGTATTGGTTTTGGATGCAGATATTGGTTTCACAAATGCAGATATATTGCTCAGTGCATTTCCCAAATTCAGTATAAAGGACTTTGTCAATCGTGCCTGTTCCATAGACGACCTCGTAACGCATACGAACTACGGAGTGGATTTAGTTTCTCTTGGTGGTGATGTTTCAGATATTCTAACTGTCAGTGAATTGGTACTCAAAGATTTTACTACTCATTTCTTGAAACTGCTTGATAACTACGAGATAGTTGTAATGGATATGCCTCCGGGCTTTTCAGAGGCTTACATGCCTTTTTTGGCGCTTGCCGATGATTTCATAATAATGAGTACTGTCGAACCGACTTCTATCGTGAACATGTATACGATCGTTAAATTACTCAGTATTAAAGGAATCGGTGGAGAGAGCATACATTTGGTTGCAAACATGGTTCAAGATGTCAAGGAAGCAACGAAATTGATGTCCAGATTTTCAGAAGTCGTTGAGAGATTTGTGAACAATAAAGTGAGCTCGGTGACGATAATAAAGGACCATCCTTTGGTTGAAAGGAGTATTCATGATAGAGAATTGTTCGTGAAAAAATATAGGAACATCCAGCCATCTTTTTCAGTGACACGATTAGTCTCTATATTACTCAAGACATCAAACAATCCTAAAGATCAAGAACGCGCACTGGAAAAGTTTTTAAATCTATTTAGAGGTGTAGCTCGATGACCTTAGAAGAGTACGTCAACGTTAATTTGAAAAACATAATCGTACGGGGATTTGGAAGAGATGCAGAATACACGGTAAAACTCAGGGAAATAAGAGGGCGACAATTCAAAGTTGCGTTCGTTGTTCGTGCAGATATCCCCCAATTGCTTAGAATAGATATACCTATCGAAGGAGTTGTGCTGACATTGATAGGTAATTTCGTTGAAAAGGATGAAGAGGATTATGTATATTTGATTTTCGATAAAGCTGGTATTCTCCAAAGAAGGGCAAAACCAAGATATGCATCATTCCAAAAATGCAAAATCTTTGGTTTCAAATCTGTTATATTGGACGTATCAGAAAATGGTTTTCAAGCAATTTCTGAGTACAAGCCTAGTTTACGAGAGAGTATCGAGATTGATCTGTTGGGTAATTTGGAAAAGGGTACAGTAATGTGGGCGGTTGAAGAGGAAGAATGCTACAGATTCGGTGCTTATATAGAGTCTCCATCGGAAAATTGGAAAGATATTTATGAAAAATATTATAGCATGGGGGAAAAGTTGTAATGGCCTACATTGAACTCGTCGATTCTGCAAAATCTTTGAAAATAGGACTCCCTGCAGTTGTAAATATCATATTTGTGAAGGAATTGGAGGGTTCTTACAAAAGCAATGTTGTAGACATAGATCTTGAGAGAATGATCCTTTTCCTATCTATACCTTCTTTGAAAGGAAAGTTCATTCCAATACCAAAAGGTGTAAGGATGACTGTAAGTCTTTTCGATAGATCTTCCATATATGAGTTTGATACTGTATCACTCGGCGTTACTAAGATGGATAATGTGTATGTCATTCCTGTTCCATTTCCCGAATTGGTTCGGCGCACTGAACGAAGAAAATTCGTGCGTGTTCAAATTTTCTTAGATGGAAGGTTGTACACAACTTCTGAAGAAAATGCAGAATCCTTCCCTTTTACAACTAGAAACATAAGCGCTGGTGGGATGATGATTACAACAAAGAAGTACCTTAATGTCGATGATATAATATACATTGATCTAACGTTAAGTGAAGACTTATCTTTCGATAAGCAGAAATCAAGGGTAGCGAGACAAGATGAAAAGTTGGAAGATGGGTTTGTATATGGTCTACAATTTCTTGATTTATCTTCAGCTTTCGAGACAAGATTGGTCAAATTCATATTCCAGAAGGAATTGAAGATGAGAAGTATGAAAAAATAGAAACATTCAGAGAAGATATGACATCATACAATATTAAATATCACTTGGTTATTTAGTCAAAGATAGGAGGCAACTAAATGTTAGAAAAACTGGGGGAAAAGCAACTTGATGCGATAAAAGAAGTGGGTAATATTGGTACCGGAAATGCCGCAACTGCTTTGTCAATGATGTTAGATAAAAAAGTTGATATATCTGTTCCACAAGTAAAGGTGATACCAATATCAAAGATACCGTTTCTCTTTGATGAACCAGAAGAAGTTGTCTGTGCTGTAAAGATGGGTTTGAGAGAGGAAATGACGGGTGAGATATTGCTGATTTTTGAAGCACAAACAGTTAAGATAATCGCTAAAGCACTGACTGGAATTGAAATAAGTGATATAACGGTATTAGATGACTTTACAAGTTCGATGTTAAAAGAAATTGGAAATATCATGTGTGGTTCCTACGTGACATCACTTGCTGCTTTCACGAATTTATTCATCAATCCAGAACCACCTGAGCTGACAACAGATATGATAAGCGCCATAATGTCTGAAATTTCCATCCCCATGGCAATGGCGGGTGAAGAGAACATAATGTTGATAGAAACAAAAATACAGATCGAAGGCGTCGATGAGGAATTAACTGGATATCTTCTTCTCGTTCCTTCAGTGGAGTCTCTAGATAAACTTCTAAGAGCTTTGGGGATGTGATATTCGATGAAGAAGAAAGTCATAATTGGTATTGGAGAATGGGCTGTAGAAAAAAATCCTGGCATATTGGTTACATTAGGTCTGGGTTCATGCGTGGGTGTCTGCATCAGAGATCCAGTTGCGAGAATAGGTGGAATGGTACACGTAATGCTTCCCGATAGTGGTGGTAAAGTTACAAATACACCCGGTAAATTTGCCGATAGTGGGATTGATTTAGTTATAGAAGAATTACTAAAAATGGGGGGTCAAAGGAGCAGATTAGAGGCAAAAATAGCCGGCGGTGCTTCAATGTTCCAGTCGGCTATGGATATAGGTAACAGAAATATAGAGGCCGTTCTGAAATCGCTTGAGAGAAATAGTATAAAGCTTTTAGCTAAAGATGTTGGGGGAAATAAAGCAAGAAGTATAGAATATGATATAGAAAGTGGGAAGCTGTTGATTAGAAGGGTTAAAACAGGTGACGCTGTGGAGGTAAGTGAGATTTGATCGTAGATAAGGATGAGATCGTTAAAGAGTACTTGCCATTAGTCGCAAAGTTAGCACGAGAGATTAAATCTAATCTTCCAAATAATATAGAAGTTGATGACCTAATTCAAGAAGGGGTAATCGCACTTATTCAATCAGTTGATCGATACAATCCTCGTTATGGAACAACTTTTAAAACGTATGCTTATACTAGAATTAAAGGTTCAATGATCGATTATCTTAGAAGGCTCGACTACTTGCCAAAGAATGTAAGACAAGATATCAAGAGACTGGATAAGGAACTATTCGATTTCTACGAAAAAAATCAGAGACTTCCATCGTACGATGAACTAGCCAAGATGATGAACTTAAGTGTTGAAGGAGTTAAGGAATTGTACAACGATCTAATATTGAAGCAATATTTAAACCTTGATCAGTACATCTTCGATGTTGATAATGATGGGTTCGTAGAGGTTCAAATAGAAAGCGATGATAATGTCAAAGAAAAGGCTTGGAAGTCTATACTTTACGAAAGGCTAAAAGAGGCGATAAGTAAGTTGAATGAAAAGGAACAGATGGTGCTTAGCTTGAGATTCGAATATGATCTTTCGCTTAAAGAGATCGCCAAAATATTAGATGTAACGGATTCAAGGGTTTCTCAGATATTGAGTGTGATTTTTGTTAAACTCCGAAAGTACATGGAGGAGTGATTATTATGGCAGAGCCGCTTAGTCCTATTCAAAATCAAACAATAGTCATGAAGGTGGGCCATGAAAGTTCTCATCTTTCAAGCCTTCAACAATACGCAACTATAGCTGCATCAATGAACAGTGCGCAGAATGTTGTGAAAAGAGCGGAACGCGAGGCCTCTTCTACTACAAAGGTCCAGCCTTCTGATCAAAAGAAGACGAAAACAGCTACGGAAGGAGAAAGCCAAGGCTCTTATTATGCTTCATCACAATCAAGTAACAAGGAAAAATCACCAAATAGTAAAATAGAAGAAGAAAATGCACATATTTTGGATGTGAGAGTGTGATTGGATATCTTAGTGTATTGAATATTCAAAACAAACACATAGGTGGGATTCTCGTTGTTAATGATCTCGGAATTCCAGTAGAATTCAAGTATTCAGAACCAGTTACTCCAACCAAATTGCAAGAAATTATATATGGTAGCTCTCTTGAATATTATTTACATACGGAAATCATTGCAAAAGGTTTGATGCAAAAGGTTGAAAATAGGCCCGAGTTCATATTGACTCAGGATTCATCTCTTTTATTTGATAGAAACATAGTTTCAGTTACTTTGTTGCCACAGAGCGTACCTGAGAAGAAAGAGGGTAGTGAAGCGATTGTACCCCTGAACAATAACAGTATTCGAATTACATTTCAAGAGAATACAAAGGTTGAAGATACGATTGTTTCAAAGATTATAGATTTTGCATCAAGAATGGATATCTTCGAACCATTTGATAGAGTTGAAAAGGCACTTGAATACATATGCGATTCGCAAGAGAAATAATAGATACACTAAAAATCGAACTTGGTTTTCTTAAATTTAGATCAGTAGAATTAAACGTCGATAACAGGATATCTTCCAGCAAAGTAATCATGGACACTTTTTTTGACGGGTTTGGACAATTTGACTGTTCTATTCAAGGCTTCAACTTGAGTGGTGAATTAACTGTAAATCTGTTGCCGTTGGATAATTTGTCCTTAGTTGTAGATGATTTGGCCTGCTGTTATATTGAACCTGCAAGTATTGTCGATGAAACTCCTGTAAGTTTCGAATATTCTGATTTGGTAAGAGAAAAACACTTTGGTGAAGAATTCAATGTTAATTTCTTGGAGCTTGAAACGATTATTGATGAAATGGTAGAAGTGACAATTATGAAAGATGTTGAAATGTTAAAAGCAACACCTCGTACTTTCGCAATAAGTGTCGATAAGAGTTCCACGAAAATAATCACTTTCAAAGGGTTAAATATCAAAAAGGCTGTTATCAACGATAAGTCTGTTCCTTCCTTTGTTTTCTCTTCTGTTTTTCTCCCATCGAAGTATGTGCAAAAGGAAAAGTTGTATGAAGTGCTGAGAAGATTGAGAACTCAGTACGATATAAATATCATAAAATTCTTTGGTTATTACGAAAGAATACCGCTCGAAATGGTTAAAAGGATGAAAGTGCTATCCAATCACTCGTTGATGATTGAGTTTGACATGAACAAAAAGATGTCAAATAGACATATTTTGAAAGATATTCTTGTCTTTGAATATGATGACAAGTACATTTATCAAGTAGTCTAACATATTCTGCCAATGGTCAGGCTATTTTCAATTTATTGCGTTATAATTCATTATAATTCGCGTATTCTTTATCTTGATTTTTTCTGCGGTAATACTATACTGTTATTATGAATGTTACAATCTAATCTTTCACATGTGCAATCATCTACATGTTTGATTTTCTGCAAATCTTTCTCTTACGGGAGGTGTGGTAAGTGACGTTGCTTTCGTTCAAAGGAGGGGTACACCCACCAGAAAAGAAGTTGACGAAGAATGCGGAGATTAAAACTGCTCCTCTTCCTCAAAAGGTTGTCGTTTTCATGCTTCAGCATGCGGGTGCGCCGGCAAAACCGATCGTTCAAGTTGGTCAGCAGGTGAAAACAGGACAAGTGATAGGGGAACCACAAGGTACAATTTCCGCTTATGTACACTCTCCAATAACAGGAACGGTGACGAGTGTATCAAAAATTAATAGTCCTGTTCATGGTATGGCCGTAGAAGCAATCACTATAGAACGCAGTAGCGATGACGATTGGGAACTTTTACCTGCTGTTGATTATGAAAGAGCTTCTCGAGAAGAACTTCTCGATGTTGTGAAAAAGGCTGGTATAGTTGGTCTCGGGGGTGCTATGTTTCCAACGCATGTGAAGTTTGCTCCTCCTAAACCGGTTGATACCCTTATAATCAACGGTGCTGAGTGTGAGCCTTACCTTACGATTGATCATCGCGTGATGCTCGAGAGAAGCGACGAAATATTGCTGGGCATCGAAATAACAAAGAAGATACTTGGCGTCAAGTCTGTATACATAGGGATCGAGTACAACAAGAAAGACGCGATAGACCTGCTTGAAAAGAAATGGGCAGGCAAAGTGCAAGTCGTTCCACTGAGGACAAAATATCCACAAGGTGCAGAAAAACAACTCATAAATGCTATTACGGGTAAAGAAGTACCAAGTGGTGGATTACCTTCTGACATAGGCATCGTCGTGCAGAATGTAAGTACGATGCTTGCGATTAAACAGGCTATCGTTGACAGGAAACCTTTGATCGAACGTGGTATGACTCTATCCGGTGAGTGTGTGAAAGAAAATGGAAATTGGTGGGTTAGGATAGGAACACCGATTTCTTGGATAATAGAGAACTTGGGTAAAGGATTTGTGGAAGGTATCGAGGAAGTCAAGGTACTTATGGGTGGTCCAATGATGGGCATTCCAGTTTCATCACTCGATACGCCACTTTTGAAAGGCAACAACGGTATAACAGTTATACAAGAACAAGAGAGGATTTCAACGAATTGTATAAGATGTTCTTATTGTGTCTTTGCTTGTCCGATGAATTTGCAACCTTATCTGCTTGATTTACTTTCTAGAAAGAAAAGGTACGATGAAGCTGCAGCCATTGGTCTGCTCGACTGTATCGAGTGTGGTTCATGTTCGTATAGCTGCCCAGCTAACGTCGAACATGTAAAATCAATCAAACTTGCTAAGAAGGTTTACAAGGCACTGAGAGGTGGTAAGAAATGAAGTTACTAACAACTTCTGCACCACACGTTAGGACTCAAGATTCAACACGTAAGATAATGATAGATGTGTTAATTGCTTTGATTCCTGCAGTTATAGCTTCAACGTACTTTTTCGGATTGTATGCACTTATACTTGCCATAATTGGTGTAGTAAGTGCAGAATTAGTTGAATTATTCATAATGCGTGTTTTAAAAAAGGATAAGGAATTCGTTCCAAATGGCAGTGCAGCGGTTACCGGATTACTTTTGGCACTGAATGTCAGCGTTGCTACACCGTGGTGGGTACTTCTCATAGGAGTCTTTTTTGCAATTGCAATTGTAAAACATGTATTCGGTGGTTTGGGTCAAAATACGTTCAACCCTGCTTTAGCAGGTAGGGTTTTTTTACTCGTCTCTTTTCCAAGTGCAATGACAACTTGGTATAGTCCGATCAACAAGTTTTTCGGGGTGTATCCTGCTGATATTCAGACAACTGCAACGCCGCTCGCTGTATTGAAATTGCAAGGATTCGAATCTGCGAAAAGCTTTTCCTATATAGATTTGTTCTTTGGCAATCGCGGTGGCTCTTTGGGTGAGACAAGTATTATTCTACTTTTGCTAGGTTTTTCATACCTTGTTGTGAGAGGTAGAATAAAGGTAATGGTTCCTGCTAGTTATATTGGAAGTGTTCTTCTGTTCTCATGGATCTTCTACATGGTGGATCCTTCAAAGTATGGTAGTCCATTATTCCATGTATTAACTGGAGGGCTCATGCTTGGTGCACTATTCATGGCAACAGACATGGTAACCTCTCCAATGACAATAAAAGGCCAAGCTATCTTTGGCGTAGGTTGCGGATTATTAACGATGGTAATAAGATATTTTGGTGGATATCCAGAAGGTGTCTCCCTCTCTATAATCATAATGAATGCCCTTGTACCGTTGATAGATAGGTATACACAGCCGAGAATATTTGGGAGGCGAGTTGCATGAACAAAGAGATGCTCAAGACCAGTTTAATATTGATGATCTACACACTTGCTGCAGGAATTGCCCTTTCTCTCGTCTATACTATTACTGAAGATAAAATCGGGAATGCTGAACTTGAAAACACAATAACTGCAATGAAGTACGTGCTAACGGATGGGAACGGTAATCAAGTTATTTCAAGTGAGGAAATTGAAAAAACAGTTTCTGAAAAAAGTAGTGAGATGGGTAACGTCCTTTACACCGATAATATCGGAACAATAAATTCCCCCGTGTACGAATTTGCAAGTGGTGAGACGAAATACTACGTAGTGACAGGTTACGCTCCTGGATACGGTGGAAACGTGATCACAATGGCTTCTTTCAAGTATGAAAATGGTGAATTATCACTATACGCCATAAAAGTATTGGATTATTCACAAGAAACCCCAGGACTTGGTGCAAAGATAGCTGATGAGAATATTCAAAAGAGATTTTACCCAATACCTGAAAATGGCTTACGCAATGGAATAAAAGTCGATAAGGATGCAGGAAAGCAGGCGTTGAATCCGGAAGATGCAAAAAGCCAAGGCGTAGTAAAGGTCTCGGATGTGATGACCGGTGCAACGATTACCCCAAGGGCAGTGAGCAATTCGTTGAATGCCATGTACAACTATCTTAAGAAAGAGTACCTCCAAGGGGGTGCAAACTGATGGCGTCTAAGTGGAAGGAACTTACAAAGGGAATAATATCTGAAAATCCAACGTATGTTCAAGTGCTCGGTATGTGTCCTACCCTCGCGACAACGACAAATGCCGAGAATGCATTTGGAATGGGAATCGCAGCAACGATTGTTCTCATAATGTCAAACGTCGTCATATCAGCAATCAGGAAGACGGTACCTGAAAAGGTTAGAATGCCTATATTCATTACTGTCATAGCAACACTGGTTACAATCATAGATTTACTCATGCACGCATACACGTATGACCTCTGGAAAACCCTTGGATTGTTTATTCCACTTATTACCGTTAATTGCATAATAATGGGTAGAGCCGAGGCATATGCTTCCAAAAATGGGATCTTTGATTCATTTTTGGACGGTCTTGGCATGGGAATAGGATTCACGTTAGGCTTGGTGCTGCTTGGTAGTATAAGAGAATTACTTGGAAATGGAACGATATTCGGTATAGAGGTATGGGGCAATGCATTCAACATGTTCGCTATGATACTGCCACCTGGAGCTTTTCTAACGCTCGGACTTTTGTCAGCATTTTTTGCTAGTATATCCATCAGAAAATCAGATAAGGCAAAAAAGATGGCAAGTCAACAACAGGCACAGAAGGCAGGTGAACAGAGATGAAACTTTTTCTGATACTCTTGTCCGCCATGCTTGTAAATAATTACGTGTTTGTAAGATTTCTTGGTATTTGTCCAGCTCTTGGCGTTTCAAAGAAGACATCTACCGCAGTTGGAATGGGTATAGCAGTTATCTTCGTTTTAGTGATATCATCAGCTTTATCATGGTTATTAGATTTACTATTGATCGCACTAAACTTGGAGTTTCTCAGAACAATTGTTTTCATACTCGTCATTGCAACATTCGTTCAGTTCGTTGAGGCCTTTTTGAAAAAGACAAATCGTTCTCTTTACGAAGCAATGGGTATCTATTTGCCACTGATAACGACAAACTGCATAATTTTGGGTATTGCAATATTAAACAGTACTGCTAAATACACATTCATGGAATCTATATTCAACGCACTAGGTGCAGGAATGGGTTTTCTAATTGCTCTGATTATCCTCTCTGGAATTAGGGAGAGGTTTGAGCTCTACGATGTACCAAGGCCATTTCAAAATCTTCCGATTGCTTTAATCACTGCTTCGATATTGTCACTTGCTTTTACAGGATTCCAAGGTATGATAAAGTAATAGATTGCTGTTTCTTGATATGTTATTTATCTATTAGAAAGAGTTCCAGCTATATGCTGGAACTTTCTTTGCGCTAACGTGGAACTCAATTGCTGAACTGTTAATGTAAGTGTTCAAATAATCTGTAAAACGTGGTACAATAATATGATAATGTTAAGACATGCAGGATATGAAAGGTTGGAGGTGTTGTCATGAAAGAATGGAGAAAGACTCTTTTTGGAAGAGAAATGATGTTTCAACACGGAAAAGTTGCAAAGCAATCTGCAGGTTCCATCTGGGCAAGATTTGGTGATAGCATCGTTCTTGCAACCGTAAATGTATCAGACAATACGGTTGAAGGGATAGATTTTGTACCACTCACAGTAGAGTTCATGGAGAAATTTTATGCAGCTGGAAAGATACCTGGTGGATTTGTAAAAAGAGAGAATAAACCATCTGAAAGTGGAATACTCTCCTCAAGACTCATAGACAGGCCAATAAGGCCACTTTTTCCAAAGGATTTGAGAAACGAGGTTCAAGTTATCGTTACTGTTTTATCCGTTGATCCAGATTGTCCAACAGATGTGCTTGGAATAGCTGCTGCTTCGTTAGCACTCAATATATCGAAGATACCTTTTGATGGTATTGCTGCAGGTGTACAAGTCGGGTATGTCGATGGAGAATTCGTAGTTTTTCCAACAACAGAGCAATTGGAGAGAAGCAAGATAGATATAGTTGTTGCTGGAACAAAAGATGCGATAACGATGGTTGAAGGGGAAGCAAAAGAAGTTACAGAGGAAGAAATGCTTAAAGCACTCATGACGGCACACGCAGCAATAAAGGAAATTGTAGCATTTGAGGAAGAAATACTCGCAGAGTTCAGCGTTGAAAAGATGCCTCTTCCAGCACCAAAGTACGATGTTGAATTAGTTGAGAAGTTCGCACAATACGTTGATTTGAACGAACTCGAGAAGAGGGTTTTCATCCGTGGAAAGCAAGAACGTTCTGAAATGGCTGACGACTATTACGAGAGTATTGTCGAGAAATTCTTTGAGGAAAATGGAGTAACTGAAGAACATAGGAAAGAATACGAAATACCGCTGAAAGAAAAGTACGATGACCTTTCAAAGTCTTTGATGAGAAAGATCATTGTTGAAAGAGGTATGAGGGCAGACGGTAGAGGTCCCAAAGACATTCGACCAATAACTTGTGAGGTCGGGCTTCTCCCAAGGGCACATGGTTCTTCACTCTTTACGCGTGGTGAGACACAAAGCCTTGGTATCGTCACGCTCGGTTCTCAATCCGAAGAGCAGATAATTGACACACTTATTGAGGAAGGTACGAAGAGATTCATATTACATTACAACTTCCCACCGTTTTCAACAGGTGAGGTAAAACCATTACGTGGACCTGGCAGAAGAGAAATAGGCCATGGACACTTAGCAGAGAGGGCAGTAAAGGCAATCATTCCACCTGAAGATGAATTCCCTTACGTAATTCGTGTTGTATCGGAAATCCTTGAGTCTAACGGTTCTTCTTCCATGGCCACTGTATGTTCCGCATCTTTAGCGCTCATGGACGCGGGAGTACCTGTCAAGAAACACGTTGCCGGTGTGGCGATGGGATTGATCGTAGAAGGTGACAAAGGAGTAGTGCTAACAGATATATTAGGCTTGGAAGACCATTGGGGAGATATGGACTTCAAAGTGGCAGGCACGAAAGATGGCATCACTGCTTTCCAGATGGACTGTAAGGTTTCAGGTGTCAGCGAGGAGCTCTTAAGAACGGCATTGATTCAAGCAAGAGAAGCACGTGCATTTATACTTGGAAAATTATACGAGACGATATCAGAATCACGCAAGACCTTGTCACCTTATGCACCAAGAATCAGTTGGTTCTACATAGACCCTGCAAAATCTGGTGAATTAATTGGACCTGGTGGCAGAAACATCAAAGGTATCACGAAGATGTTCAACGTTGATATATCATTAAACGACGAGAATGGAAAAGTGACTGTCAGCGGTGTCGATGCAGAAAAAGTTGAAGAGGCACTTGAGTACATAAAGAATATGTTCAAAGACGTTTCCATCGGAGATGTGTACAATGGGAAAGTCACCCGCGTTGAGAATTACGGTATATTTGTCGAAATTGCACCGGGTAAATCTGCTCTCGTTCACTCAAGCAAATTGGGCAACGTTAAACCCAATTCATTCAAGATCGGTGACAGAGTAAAAGTGGAAGTAACGAACATCGATGAAGCAGGCAGACTGCAGTGTAGGAGAGTGGAATGAATGTTGCAGCAGCTTGCGGAAAATATATACTACTATGAAATACCAGGTATTCGTTCGGTGACAATTGCATTTATCGTTGGTAGTGGCCCGGTTTATGAACCGGACCATTTACTTGGAATATCACATTTCATAGAACATACGGCATTCAGAAAGACGAAAAAGAGAACATTGAGGCAGATCAAACTACCCATAGAGCAAGTAGGAGGTATACTAAACGCCTGGACAGACAAAGAAAGTACGGTTTACTATGCTAAAGTACCATCAACGTTTTTTAAAATAGCATTCGACATCTTGAAGGACATGGTCTTTGAACCAGACTTCTTGGAGAAGAACGTGGAACTTGAAAGAAAGATAATTTTGCAAGAATATTATGCGGAAAAGGAAATTCCGGAGCAAAGACTGTTCAATTTGTTCTTCGAAAAACTGATCGATGGCCCACACTCAAAGTCAACAATTGGTACAGAGGAAAGCATAAGAAGGATTTCAAAAGAGGATCTGGATAGTTTTCATGCCGAGATGTATTCCCCATATAACGTAAAGCTGATCATAGCCGGTAACGTGAATTCGGAAGATATGAAGATCCTAACATCGCTCAACCTCGATGAAGGGGCAAAAACGGCTAAACACGTTTCACAACTTAAAGAAGGTATAGTTTGTGATAAATTCGAAGAAAGTCAGCAAGTGCATTTCCTTTTCTCTCATAATGGATTACCTTTATCAAACGAAGATGTATTGTATCCAAGTATGGTGTTGAACACATTACTTGGTAGTGGAATGAGTTCGTTGCTCTTTGAAAAGATACGAGAGAAGAAGGGATTCGTGTATGACATATCAACAAATAATATCCAATCCAAAGAATGGGGTGTATTTTCTGTCTACGCAGCAACATCTAAAGAAAACACAGAGAAACTCATTAAAGAGCTCTTCAATTTATTCAGAAATTTCAAATTAACGAAGAAACTTTTCGACTACGGTAAGAAACGTTTGCTTGGTAGCCTTGAACTTGTTACCGAAAGCACTTCAGCGCTTACTTCTCTTTACATTCAGTACGTAGCAAATGAACTGCCAGTTAGAACCATAGATGATATAATTGAAAGGGTAAAGAGTGTAACGGAAGCGCGAGTGATGGATGCGTTCGAAATGATGATAAAAGGTCAATGGTCACTTGCCTATGTGACTCCAGATGATGAACTCAAGATAGAAAATAATGATATACGTGTATGATGACAAACTCTAAGAAAAGACGAATCACGTGAATTAGAATCAGGAGGTGTAAGAGAATGCAAGAATTGACAAAGAGAAATTTTGACTTACTAACGCCTAAGCAAATTGTTGAAGAATTAGACAAGTATATAATTGGACAAGATGATGCAAAAAAGGCAGTTGCCATAGCGATAAGAAATCGAATAAGAAGGCAACGGCTATCGGATGAATGGAGAAAAGAAGTGACTCCAAAGAATATTCTCCTCATTGGACCAACAGGAGTTGGAAAGACCGAAATAGCAAGGAGACTTGCACAACTTTCTGGATCACCATTTCTGAAAGTTGAAGCCACAAAGTTTACTGAGGTTGGATACGTAGGAAAGAATGTTGATTCAATGGTCAGAGACTTGGCTGAAATTGCTGTTAACATGGTAAAGCAAGAAAAGATAAAGGAAGTTGAGTACAAAGTAAAGGATCTTGTAAATGAAAGAATACTCGATGCAATGCTGCCATCAGGAAAGCAAAGTGTACCTTTTGCAAATATATTTGGCTTTCAACCACAACAAGAGCAACATGAAGATCAAGATACGAAAAGAAGGCGGACAGAGTTACGTGAAAAACTAAAAAACGGTGAATTGGAAGATATGGAGATAGAGTTGGATATAGAAATATCCCAACCTGGTGTTGGATTCATAGGTGTTCCAGATATGGAAGACATGGGAATCGATTTCTCACAAGTACTTGGTAACATGTTACCGAAAAAGACCAAGAAGCGTAGAATGAAAATCTCGGAAGCGAGAAGAATTCTAACACCCATAGAATCTGAAAAACTCGTAGATATGGATGAGGTAATTCAAAAGGCACTCTCACTCGCTCAAGAGAGAGGAATCATATTCATTGATGAGTTGGATAAAATAGCTGGTGGAGATCAATCTCACGGGCCAGATGTCTCAAGGCAAGGTGTACAAAGAGATTTATTGCCTATAATCGAAGGTACAACAGTTACAACAAAATATGGACCAGTAAAGACCGACTTCATGCTTTTCATCGGTGCCGGTGCATTTCACATGACAAAGCCAACAGACTTGATCCCTGAATTGCAAGGTAGATTTCCTATAAGAGTTGAGCTTGAACCATTGAGAAAAGAAGATTTCGTGCGTATTTTGACGGAACCAGAAAATGCACTCATAAAGCAGTATAAAGCCCTTTTGTATAGTGACGGAATTGAGCTTGATTTTACACCCGATGCTATAGATGAAATTGCGCAAACTGCATATCAACTCAACGAAAAGATCGAAAATATTGGTGCTAGGAGACTATACACAGTTGTTGAAAAGCTCCTCGAAGATATCATGTTTGAGGCACCTGATATAGAAGAAAAGAAAGTTGTGATCGATAAATCATTTGTGATCAATAAGTTAGGTCATATAACAAGCGACGAAAATTTGTCTTCTTATATCCTCTAATGGTAGAGCCTCGAACTCTCTTTTCAAAAAAGACGAGTTAGGGGCTTTATTTTCTGCATTTGTCTGTGCATTTGTTAGCAGTACAAACAATATATCTCAAAATCTCAAAACATGACACTTGGGGGTGATGGTCTGTGACGCAGCTCGGAAAGAAGAGATTCAAAGAGAGCATGCTCGGTTATCTCTTTTTACTTCCAGCGCTGGTGATCTTGGCCATATTTACATTCTGGCCGGTTGGTTTCTCGTTCGTACTTAGTTTTTTCAAATGGGATTTTAGAAATATGAATAACCCTTACTTCTACGGATTCGGAAACTACAAAGAAATTCTGAAATTCGATTATCCCATGGAATTCCCATTTTACAAAGGACTCTTCTACAGTATCCTCTACATGACTATTGCTTTGTTCATACTCTTTTCTGTATCTCAGATGGTTTCTGTCATTAGGAAGAGGAAGACAAGTCTTGTAGATATGGTTCCTCTCATCGTTGTGGTTGCCTATTTCGTTTTCAGAAATCATATTTCATTCACACTGTCCATTATCTCACCAATCATTCTACTCTTATTTGTGTTCGTGGCCTTGAAGAGGAATATATTTGATACAAAGATGATAAAGGAACATGGCTGGATAAGCTTCTTTGTATGGCTTGTCTCGTATGTTCTGATCGAGTTCCAATTTCCTTCATTGATAAATGGAAAGAGCTATGGAATCATAGATTACTTCTTGGATGCCTCTGAGAAGAATCTCTTTTTCAAAGCACTAACGAATACGACATATTACGTTATTCTCACTGTTCCAATTGGTATCACGCTTTCACTCTTGATAGCATTACTTTTGAATAATAACGTAAGGCTCAAGGCGTTTTTTAGAACTTCCTTCTTTATTCCATTTGTAACTTCCACAGTTGCCGTAGGCCTTATTTGGAAATGGATATTCAACGATGATGTAGGATTGCTCAACTATCTTCTCACAGCAATTGGATTACAGCCGGTCAGGTGGTTGAAGGACGCAAAATGGACAATACCAACGGTCAGCATAGTCTCTATATGGAAGAGTGTTGGCTACAATGCCATGATATTCTTAGCTGGACTCCAGAGCATAGATACTTTTTACTACGAGGCTGCTGAAGTTGATGGTGCAAATAGCTTCCAGAAATTTACAAAAATAACATGGCCTCTCCTATCACCGACTACTTTCTTCTTATTAATCGTTTCAGTTATCGGCTCGTTTAAAGTCTTCCAAGAAGTATTCATTTTGTACGAAGGACTTCCTGGACCATATGGAAACAGTGGAATGACGATGGTCTATTATGTTTTTGACCTTTTCTATAGACAACAAAGAATGGGAATAGCAAGTGCAGCTGCATATCTATTGTTCTTGGTTATATTAGTCTTTACGTTTGTTCAGTATCGCGTTGGTGATAAAGTCGTCGAATACGTCAGTTGACCTGATTGAGGGGGATAAAATATGCGAGAATTGAGAAAAACAATTGTATACATATTGCTCTCCATCGGTGCAATAGTAATGTTAGCTCCATTTGCATGGATGTTGGTAACATCTTTCAAATTACCATCCGAAGTAAACACTTGGCCGCCTAAGTGGACCAGCAGGTCTTTTGCTACGAGTAGAGAGATAAAAGTTATTCCATCTACGGGGATGGCAACGACTGTAAAGGGTCTCAGCTTGAGAGAGGCGCTGAGCTTTGTTGCCAAGAAATCCGTTGGATTAAATTTATCTGTAAACGATGATCCATTTTACAGAGGTGAGTTCACGATTCCTACAAAGGGGGCAAAATATACTCCATCTGCCAATCTGGGTGAGTTCGATGCGTTTGTGAATTCTCTAACGATACCGATTGAAGTTGACAAAGAGACACCTGAGAGGTTTTTTGAAGAAGTTTATCTATACTACATAAATGGTTCTTCTCCATTTTTCAAAAGGGATGAATTTACGAGCAACATTTTGGGTAATGTCGATAATCTCTTAAGCACCATAGACATGATATCAACTTATGGAATTGATAGAATTGAAGATCAGAGCGAGAAAGAGAGCTTTCAAAATTTCTTAAGTGAAAAGGTCAAGCAGCTAACAGAAATACGCCCAAAATTTGAGAAATTCAAAATTGGATTAGAGCTTGTATTATCAAACGATGAAATCAGCGAGATTGCAAAGTTGCTTGATACAGTTGAACTCTTGTATCCTGGCCAAAATGAGGTCAGTGAGAACTATAATACGGGTGTTCAGAACACGTTGTTGAACATTAAAAAGAACGTGGATTTCTTCTTGAAAGTAAATACCTATTTTTCTAGTATTCAGAACAACGTAGTGGATAAAGACGTAAAGGCCGTGCCGATGAGTAAAGATGAAAAGGTCAACACACTACTGGAACGTACAAAAGACTTCAGAGACTTCAATGAAATCAAAGAACTAACAACTAAAGTGGAACTAAACACTCTCGGTGAAGAGCTTGCCAAGAAACTAGACGATGAAGTAGTTGAAAGGTACAAGATCTCAAGTTTAGATCTGTCAAATTTGAAAAGCCTTATCAGCTCTTTCATAAATCTTGGATTAGAGAACAATTTACCTGTGAGGGATTTGTTGAACGTATCTTTCGATGAATTTTCAAGAAAGCTTGAAGAATCTGCCGGTATGAGTCTCACATACATATCTGTAAAATCAAAACTGGATAGTTTCAAAGAAAGTGTTGACAATGCTGCTGAGCTTTTTAGAGATGTTGCAATAAACACGCTCGAATTTCAAGACTTTAGGAGCATTTACGAGAGTGTCAATTATGCCTGGAAAATTATCGAGGCACCTTCCTTTGTCAAAGAAGTTATAGTTAAAGAGGGGAAAAACGTTGAGATCATTATGGATGGTGTGAGTCCGATATATTTCATCGACGATAATATCAAGACGTTAAGTTTGAAATTTACAGCATCAGATGTAGTTAAGAACGTATTTCAAAACTACGTACTTGCATGGCAAGCTGCACCATTTGGAATATACTATGTGAATACTATATTTGTAGCAGTTGTCACAACGTTACTGGAAATAGTGATATCTGCAATGGCAGCATATGCGTTTTCTTGGATGAGTTTCCCAGGCAGAGACTTATTATTCAGCATATTCCTCGCAACTATGATGGTGCCTGGTGAGGTTCTGCTCGTACCTAATTTCATCACGATAACAAAATTTGGATGGATTGATACATACTACGCACTCATTGTGCCTTGGGTTGTGAGTGTGTTTTCAATATTCCTCATGAAGCAGCATTTCATGAGTATTCCTACAGAATTATTCGATGCTGCAAGGATAGATGGTTGTTCTCACTGGCGATATCTATGGCAAGTTGTAATGCCACTGAGCAGGCCTGTAGTCATCACAACCGCACTACTGAAGTTCGTCGGTAGTTGGAACTCTTTCCTCTGGGTGTTGATAGTCACAAACGATCCAAAATACAGAACACTTACAGTTGGACTTCAAGCGTTCAGCTCAGATGTAGGAACTTTGTACAATTTACTCATGGCAGCAGCTACATTCACTATACTGCCTGTTGTTATCATCTTCTTATTTACTCAAAGGTACTTTGTGAGAGGTATAGCAAGAACCGGGTTGAAGTAATTGGTCTTAAAATTTCTGAAATGACGTGGTCAAAGATATCACAATTTGAATAGAAAAGGCATCCATTTTTCTGTACTGATAGAAAAAATTGGATGCCTTTTCATTTTAGTAATATTTACTTAATCATCTTCTAATCTTTATTCTATTAACTATTAAAAGGAAAAGTGGTACGATTTATCTAAAGAAAGTACACACTACGAACTATGCAGATGTATAATGACCCATAATTCAACTATTCGACAAATACGAAGAATGGGGGAAGTTAATGGCTGATAATAGAACTCTGAAATTATCTGTGGCAGAAGGTGCTGTTTACACCCTTGCATTCAATGCTACACAAGGATTTGTCTATTCAACACTAGCAATGTACTACAACTTTGATCCAGTTCTGCTATCAGTTGTAGCAGTCTTACCATCGACTGCTCAGATAATTCAATTTTTTGCTCCACTCGTATATAAATTCATCCCTTCAAAACACAAAGCAATCTATTGGTTTGCATTCATTGCGAGGACTTCTTTTATCTTGATACCAATTGCAATGTTATTGAATTTGAAGAACAAATTAATAATTGCCATACCGTTTTTCATTTTCAGTATATTGAATAGTATCGTTGGAAGTCTATGGACATCTGCAATGAAAAATATCGTTTCGGAAGAACGGAGAAGTAGTTATTTTGGATTTCGAAACACGATAGCGACATTTGCCGGGTTAATTGCATGGGTTTTCTATTCGATAGTACTTCAATATCTTCCAAGGGGAGTCGGTTTGTTGATAGTTTACTCTGTATCATCGGTTCTATTCATCGTAACTGTGTATTTATTGAAGTTGCACAATATACCGGAGACCAAAGTTGTTGAATATGGACTACTGATGCCGTTTAAATCTCTGAAAAATAGAAGGTTCAGAAAGTTTCTTGTGTTTGTATTCGTTTGGAACTTTGCCATACAATTTGCAGGACCGTTCTTCAGCTATTTCGAAGTATCTCAGATAAAGGTACCATACTCGTTCCTTGGTATAGTAAATGTTATAAATTCTATATTTTCGATGTTTTTGTATTCACTTTATGGCAAAGTTGCACCAAAGTTGGGCGAGAAAAACATGATAAAATTCGGGATCATCCTTGCTCTTGGTATCCCAATAATGTACTCGTTTATGAATCCAAGCAATTACACTTGGCTTCTTGTAATCGATGTAATCATCTCAGCTGTCGCATGGAGTGCCATAAATTTGTGTTACTTTACTTTGTTGCTGAAGATTTCAGATGAACCAAGTGAGATATACATTTCTATGCACGCTTTTGTTGCAGGTATTGCATCGTTGATTGCATCGTATGCTGGAGGTCTTGTTATGAACGCGCTTAAAGGCGTCAGTATATCGATATTCACTGGTTACAACATACTTTTCATGATTGCTTTCATCTTAAGGTTCGGTGCGCTCATATTATTTACACGATTAGACCTTGGCGAGAGCCACAGGAATTTGAGATTCGTTGAAATTGGATATAGAATAATCACGAGAAGATTCTAAGAAATTCTAAGAGATTCCAAGTATCTTAGCATTCACAAACTCCGGCAAATACAGCATGGATTGAGGTGTATATTGGTGTTCATAACTATCGGTGTTTTCGATGGAGTACATAAAGGTCATGTAAAAATACTATCTAAGCTCAAGAAAATGAGTGAAGAACACGGTTCTAAACCAAGAATATATACAATATTGTATCCAATGGAGTATTACACGGGACAATTCGATGGCCTCATAGCGTCTATCGAAGATAGAATGGAATTATTATCGATATACGGTGAGACGAAGGTATTGGAACTCCCAAAGATAAGGGATATAGAACCGGAAGATTTCTTTGAAAAGATTTCCAAGAATGTTGAAGGTATCGTTGTGGGGCATGACTTCAAGTTTGGAAAGAATGGTAGAGGAAACATCGAAACTTTAAGGACGTTATGTGCTTTAAAAGGCATTAAGATGAAAACTGTGGAACCTGTTGAGATAGATGGTGTTAGAGTTAGTAGTAGTTACATAAGAGAACTTATCAAGATGGGTAACGTGGAGAAAGTACCGTATTTTCTTGGTAGAAACTATTCAATACATGGCACGGTATACAAAGACAAACAGATCGGTAGAAAATTAGGATTTCCAACGGCAAACATTCGTAGACCAGACCATTTCTTGGTAGATCCGGCTGTGGGTGTGTATTTCGTCAAAGTCTATGTGCCAGAAGAACATTACGGACTCATAAGTGTTGGTTATCGTCCTACAGTTGAAAAGGCCAAAAAAATAAAATATGAAGTATACATATTGGATTTTCAGGGAGATCTCTATGGTAAAGAGTTGAGAGTTGAATTTCTTGAATATTTGAGACCTGAGATTCATTTTTCGACAATAAACGAATTGATAAAGCAGATGCAGGAAGATGAGAAAATTGCCCGGAGGTTGATAGAAAAATATGATAGATGAAGTATACACTTCAAGCAATATTGATTGTGCGAATTACAACGAATTGGCGCATCTAATAGTCGAAAGTTTTCCGAGACATCACGATGAGACAGACCCATTCCGGGTACTTATAACAACAGTTTTAAGCCAGAGGAGTAGGGATGAAAATACGGAGATTGCCTCAAGAAATTTATTTAGTAAGTACAATTCTGCAGATGAATTGTCCAGAGCTAAACCACAAGATTTGTACGAATTAATAAAGCCTGCTGGACTGTACAACAGGAAAGCTGAAAAAATAGTGCAGATAGCTCAAATCATCCAAACACAACATGATGGTATGGTTCCAAATTCTGTAGATGAATTGACGAAATTGCCAGGTGTCGGTAGAAAGACAGCGAATATTGTTCTTTACGTGAGTTTTGGTATACCCGCATTAGCAGTTGATACGCACGTTCATAGAATCTCAAATAGGTTAGGATGGGTTAGAACAAAAATGCCAGAGCAAACAGAAGAGGCATTAAAAAAATTATTGGACCCCAACTTGTGGGGTCCAATAAATGGTTCTATGGTTGAATTTGGAAAGAATATATGTAAACCCATTGCGCCTAAGTGTGATAAATGCATCTTAAATAGTTGTTGCAAGTATTACTCAAGAATATCTAAGAAGAAAGATTGCTAAGGGACTTATTCTTATTTATTGGAAGAGGTTGCTTGACTTATAAAGCTACCTTGAACTGACAATTTCGACAATGCACTTTCTAATGATGAATACTTTGCCCATAGCATTTCTTCTCTTTTTTGCAAATATTCTAACATAGATACCATTCTCTTCGATAACGTCCTCTTTTCCGATTCCATTCTTCCAGTCGTCCCAGCAATTTTATCTATATCTCCGCCAAACTTTGTCAAGTTATAGCTATATTCCTTTATCTGTACAGATAGTCCTTTACCTGTACTATCATTCTTACCAAAGAACGCCCAGACAGCATCGGCACCATTGTTTTCTATAAATGATTTCAGCTTATCCTCATTAAGCGTTATCTTTCCTCTCATCGTGTTGTCGAAACTTCTGCCAACATCACCAGATGTAATACCTAAGTCAAGTAACGTTTTCCCATCAACCTTTGTTGTAAGGAAAGATCTAAATTTATCGAATATTCTTCTAATCATGCTGTCGTTTTTCAAAAGACCTTGTATTTTTTCGTCTTCACTCATTTCATCTTCCGTTTTGTTCGTGACTTTACTTTCAGTCATTTTCGTATACAAAAAATCTGTTACTTCGTTCCATTTATTCACAAAATCTTTTACATTTTGCACTATCTTGTCTTTATCCGCGGAAACCGTAACTGTCGTAAATCCTGTTGAATTGAGATTCATCGTTAGTCCATTGAGTGTAATATCATTCGTGTTGGAAGTGATTTCTTGGGAATAACCATTCATCAATACAGTTGCTTTTGCAACATTTCCCAACGTAAAAGTCTGAACTGAAAAGCCCAATTTATCAAGCAAATTTTGATTAGTACTCGATACGTCTATCACATTGCTACCGGTTGTCTTACTTGTTAAAACAATTTTGCCACTTTTATCGTCATATATTGCATTGATGTCCTTTACCGAAGTATTTATTTTAGAAATAACAGTTGAAATGCTATCTGTTTCCTTCAAACTCACATTGGTACCATTTATCGTCAAAGTTTGATCGCCTGTTACTCCGAGGTCCGAGAGGCTTTTGAGTGAGCTATATGCACCTACGTCTCCGCTACTTTCCAAAACGTAGTTATTGTTAGTATCTTTTCTAAGGTATGAATCATTGAGCCTGAACAAGTACGTAAAATTCCCAGAAACGTCTGATATCTGGAATAGTTTGTCAGAAGATATACTTAATTTTCCATCTGTAAAACTCACGTCTGCAGTTGCATCAAGGCCTGAAAATTTGCCCTCGAGATCTGTCATCAACTGGTCGATTGTAGTATCAGTAGTTATGCCCATTTCAACTTCTGAACTACCAACCTTTATCTTTATCGTAGAATTTGCAGGGGTATATCTGGTATTCATTTCAGATATGGCATTCGATACTGTGATTTCCTTGCCAATTTTATCTGTTTGGAGAACGCTATTCGATGCTATAGATTGTACATCAACCGAATAAACACCATCAGTTGCAGCAGCTGATGCAGTCGCAGTCAGAATATTCGATGAAGACGTCGCACTTTTTGGGATGAGGTTTGATTGCAACGAAAAATCTGCTGAAAAATTGTACAGCTCTCTTATTTTGTCAGAAACTTGCCGATATGCTTTTTGAGTATTTGTATAGCTCACATATTTGTCATTGAGCCTTTGGAGTGGCAAAGATTCAATTTGCATGAGCTTATCAATTATCGATGCGGTATCAAGCCCACTGACAGTACCACCAATTTGTATTTGCGAAGATTGCTGATAACGATAGTTGATATTGCTAGCAATCGAAGAAAGGTCCATGCACCATCACACCCTTTCATCCATTAATACACCAAGTAACTCCTGTATATTCTTTGAAATCTTTACCACCATCTCCGGAGGAATCTGCCTTATGATTTCTCCGGTATCTGGGTCTTTGATCTTTATAACTACTTTGTTTACGTCTCTATCGATCTTGAACTCCGCTTGTCCTTTAAAAATCTTCTTCAATTTATCCAAATTCTCCTTTAATACATCGACATCTTCATTCAGACTACCATCAATTTGAGGACGAAGTACTGATTGAGAGTTGTTACTATTGCTATTACTCTTTCCTGGAACCACCTCGGATTGTGGCGCATGTGATTCAGCCTTTGGAAACACTATGTTACCATTTGGAACAGTATTAATTCCTTTTACACCTTCCATGGCAACCCCTCCAATTGTAACAAATTAGATCTCCCCTTATTTGTTATCGGAAGATTTTTGATTTTCTTTAATTGAATCTAAAAGTTGTCCAATCCTAACAGTCGCCTCTATTCCTCTATCTTCTTTGAATCTTATTTCGGGTGCTATGTACATCCTTATATTTTTTGCAACATAACTTCTGAAATATCCCTTCTTCTCTTCGAAATAATCTAAAACTTCTTTCCTTTTCTCATCGTTACCCAAAACGCTTACAAAGATATCGGCATACCTTTTATCTTTTGATACCTCTACTCTTGAGATAGTTATCAACGATTTCGTTGATTCTATGTAAGCATCTTTCATTGCCA
This sequence comes from Fervidobacterium sp. UBA5837, assembly GCA_002432805.1. Lineage (GTDB taxonomy): Bacteria > Thermotogota > Thermotogae > Thermotogales > Fervidobacteriaceae > Fervidobacterium. The sequence continues at coordinate 41,805 of DJGV01000008.1, forward strand.
TCAATGCTTCCGACATGACCTTTCTAATTTCAGATTCAAGCATCTTTAGCTTATACTCCTGTTTCACTTTTAACACCTCCAAAAATTAAGTCTTTTGATCTTTCGTAAACTCGCCCAAAATCGTTGTAAAACATTTTTAGTGAAGACGGTTTGATACCAAGTATTTGAAAAGCAATGGGATCTAGATATGAATTACCGTACGACAGAGAAGCTCCAGGAATCAAAATATTTGAGTACAAATCAGCCAGATGTACGATGCAACACATCTCAATATATGGAGAATCAGGGTTGAGTGACGGCTTCTGATGAAGGTAAGCAACATCTACGTATTCTTGAGGAAATTTCCAAATTCTCAAAAGCTCTGCACCAACCTCCGTGTGTGATTCAATACCCAATTCATATTCTATTTTAAACATAGGGATTCCTAATTCTTTACTAGCCTTTGACAGCTCCAGGATATAAGTCGGGAATATCAAGTCTATTGCAAGTTTACCGATATCATGCATAAGTCCTGCCAAAAAAACTTCTTCCTTATTCATAAATCCTATGTTTTTAGATATCTGTTCTGACAAGATGGACGTAAGCATAAAGTGAGACCAAAGTTTATCGTGGTCTACGAAAGTAGTCTTTGAATGTAATGCTGAATACGTAAATACACTTAGTGCAAGGTTCCTAACAGTCTTAAAACCAACAATGACAATTGCCTCGCTTAATTTCGTTATTCTTCGTGGTAAACCATAATAAGCAGAGTTGACCAATTTCAATATCTTTGTTGAGAGGCCAACATCCATGGATATTACCTTTTCAAGTTCTTTTGCGTTTGTGTTTGGATTCGACGCCGTCGAAATAATCTGTTGTATCAATGCATCAGGCGTCGGAATCTCTGAGACAACATCGAGCAATTCTTTTATCATAAAGGTCTCCTCAGACTGTTTACATGTAAAACATCATATTATTCATTTTATTCATTGGGTAGTTGCACGGTGACTCTTGTCCATTTTCCCTCTTCAGACTCAACACTAATACTTCCATTATGCATTTCAATTATCTCTTTCACAATTGAAAGTCCCAATCCAGTACCGGGAATTGAATAAGTTAGGTCACTATCAACGCGATAAAATTTATCGAATATTTTATCTATTTTATCGGCTGGTATACCTACGCCATTGTCTTCAACTATTATCTTTACAAAGTCTCCATCATTTTCAATAGCTATCTTCACAACTCTCTCTTCTTTGCTTTTATCAGAGAATTTTATTGAATTGGTCAGTAAATTTGTTATAACTTGTTCAATTCTTTTTCTATCACAATTGATTTTCAAGTCTTGATCAATGTTGAATTCTATTTTCACATCGTATTGAGATGCAAGGTGACTAACTGTGGAAATGGAATCGCTTATCACATCGTGCACATTGACGGGTTCCTTCACAATTTTTAGCGTATGCGATTCAAGTTGTGAGAAGTCAAGTAAATCATTTAGTATGCCCTCCAATTTCAACGATTGGTTGTAGATCGTTTCTGAGAATTCTTTGAACTCCTCTTGCGTCATTGGAACATTTACGATCGTTTCTGTGTAAGCTTTAATTGCGGTTAAAGGTGTTCTAAGTTCATGAGATATGTTTGCAATGAAGTTAGTCTTTATCTTGTCAACCTCTCTTAGTTTCTGCACTTCTTTTTCAGATGTAATATTTCTAACAGTTACAAGAGTTCTTTCTTCTCCTTGCAGCTGAATCTTTTTTACCGACATGCTGAAAAATGCGTTTGGTAATTCTATTTCGAAAAACTCTTCATTACTATCGATTTTTGTTTCTATTTCTCGAAGTATGTCTGGGTAATTTTTAATTATCTCAGAACTCTTGACGTTTTGAAATTCTATCTCACCTTTGTAAAAAACTATGATGCCATCACTGGAAAGATTGAGTACCGTCTCAGAATACTCCCTAGCATTATCTACGAAATCAAGCAATCTAAGATTTTCCAAAGTTAAGCCTGAGAGGTACGAAAGAAGTTGAAGATAGTCGATAACTTCTGCGGTTGGTTCCTCTGATGTGGTTAAAACGATTACAGACAGCAGTTTTACACCCTTGAAAATTGGAATCAATCCAACATACCGGTTATCTACGGGCAAAAATGTCGGAGATAATCGATCTTCTATCCATGGAAGATAGTCTGTGAACCATTCCTCGTTTATAATTTGGTCTGTTGGCTCAGTGTAGAAGAGTGATGACTGAACTATAACATTGAGGGCTTCGTAGTCTACAACTTTTCGCATTATTTCGGCTATAGCTATGTACAGCGATTTCTCGTCGGTTACTTTTGAAATTTCCAGCATGTACTTCGATAATAGTTGTTGGACTTCCATTTTGATCACACCTTATCTGTGGAGTTTGAAGAATCAAAACAATTATACCAAACCCGAGCCTTGCTATTTTGTTACATTCTTTCAAGCGCGCTTATTCCTATCAAATTCAATCCTTCTGACAATACTCGCCTCACAGCAAACGCCAAATTAAGTCTTGCATTTGACAGTCGCATATTATCCGTGTCTACAATTTTGTTCTCAGCATAGTATTTGTGGAATAGTGATGCAAGTTTTTCAAGATAATCTGCCAAATAGTGCGGTGAAAGCTTTTCAGTTACCCTCTCCAATATCTCGTCAAAGAGTGATATTTGCTTTATAATTCGCATTTCACTTTCATTTTCCAACAATTCTATATTCTCACGGGGTATGAAATTTATACCTTTCGCCTTTGCGTTTTCAAAGAGGCTTGATATTCTTGCATGTGCATACTGAACGTAAAACACTGGATTTTCATCTGTCTTCGATTTCGCCAACTCCAAGTCAAAATTCAGATGTGTGTTGACATCAACCATCGCAAAGAAATACCTTGCCGCATCTTTTCCAACCTCGTCGATGAGCTCATCTAGTGTAACGAACTCACCAGCTCTAGTGCTCATTTTTACAATTTCATCTCCACGCTTCAATGTTACAAACTGGTGTAGAACAAACATCAGAAAATCTTCAGGGATGTCGAGAGCTTTCATCGCTGCATACATTCTTGGCAAATGACCGTGATGATCACTACCAAATATATCCACTGCGATATTGTATCCACGCTTGTATTTCTTGTAATGATACGCTATATCTGTCAAGAAGTACGTATAGCTACCGTCGTTTTTGATGAGTACCTTATCGTTGTCATTTACAAAGCGAGATGCCCTAAACCAAAGTGCCCCGTCTTCTTCGTAAACAAGTCCTTTGCTCTCCAGTATTGTGAGAACTTCTTTAACAGTACCATCATTTACTAAGCTGCTTTCCTTAAAGACGTTATCAAAATTTGCTCCAATCTTCTCAAGCGTTGTATCGAACATCCTTGATATCTCATTGAGTGCATAACTTTTAAATACGGATTCAACATCATCGTTCCATATCTTAAAATATTCATCATTGTGATCCGCTATTACATGTCGTGCAATGTCTACGACGTATTCTCCGTTATATCCGTCTTCCGGTATGGGTTCATCGTAACCGAGAAGCTGATTGTACCGTGCCCAGACTGATTTTGCCAGCAACCTAATTTGCCTACCAGCGTCGTTCAAGTACATCTCTTTTGTAACTTCCCACCCAGTGAATTTGAACACATTTCCCAAAACGTCACCGATAACAACTTGACGTCCATGACCGACCGTGAGTGGCCCTGTTGGATTGGCACTTCCGTATTCCATCAGAATACTGCCATGCCTTTTGAAATTCCACACACTGTACGGATTTTGTATGAACTTAGTCAAAAAATCTCTGTAGAATTCGTTTGAAACTTTGAAGTTTATGAATCCCGGTCCCGCGATTGTAACTTCTTTGAACATGCGATGACCCGAAAATTTCTCCACAAAATCTTTTGCAATCTCTTTAGGTGGCTTTTTAAAGTATTTCGCTCCTACAAGTGCAATGTTGGTTGAAAAATCACCAAATTGCTCTTCAGGTATCTCGACAACAAAATCGTATTCATATCCAAATTCCATGAGATGACTTCTTAATATCCCTACAATTTCCTGCCTTATCATTGCTCAAACCTCCCGCATGCTCTCATTTATAAGATTCCATATCAAACCTATGCCTTCCTTAGTTATAGAAGAGCAAGGTATTATTTTTTTGATCCCGTAATCCGCGAGAATATTTTCATAATACTTGTATTGTTTTGTCTTCTCAGAGTTACTTAACTTATCGACCTTTGTCAGCAAAATTACAGGTGATATACCAAGCATTTGTATCCATTCAAGAAGTTGCTCGTCAGATTCCATCAGCTCATGCCTTGAATCTATCAATGAAAACAAAATCCTCATGTTCCAATTTCGTTCTTCAAAGTACCTATCAATTACTTTTCTCCATTCTTCTCTGTCTTTCTTAGATGCGCGTGCGTAACCGTATCCTGGCAGATCAACAAAATAAAACTTGTTGTCGATAAGAAAATAATTTATGCTTCTCGTCTTACCGGGATTTTTGCTGACATATGCAACCTTTTTGCCAAGAATTGCATTGAGCAAACTCGATTTACCGACGTTAGACCTTCCCACAAATGCAAATTCACCGTTCAAAGAAGGTGGAAAATCATCATTCAATTTAACTATCACCTTTTCTAGTCTTACGCTTTCTATTTTTGATGGATTTATCGTCACACAAGGCCACCTCCAACACTTCCTCTATTGTTTCAACGAAAGTGAATTTCATCTTCTCCCGTACTTCTTTTGGTACTTCATCTATATCCACTCTATTCTTTGATGGTAGAATAACATGGTTGATTCCCTTTCTATAGGCAGCAATTACCTTTTCTTTAATACCACCAACAGGAAGTATCCTTCCCCTCAACGTGATCTCACCAGTCATTGCTATGTCATTTTTGATTGGAAGTTCTTTTACAACTGAAATCAATGCGGTAGTGATAGTTATTCCAGCGCTCGGTCCATCTTTTGGTACCGCACCTTCTGGTACATGTATGTGAATATCGTTTTTGGAAAATTTCTCCGCATATTCATCACCACAGAGCTTTCTTGCCAAACTCAGTGCGATCCTTACGGATTCTTTCATTACGTCACCGAGTTGACCTGTTATGATTAACCCACCATTTCCGGGTACCAGTGAGCTTTCGATGTACAATGTGGTCCCACCATTTGGCGTCCAAGCTAATCCTGTAGCAACTCCAACGATTGGTTTGTCTAATTTGTCTTCCTCACGTATTTTGGCATGGCCTAAGTATTCTTTGACTTTTTCGGGTGTTATAACTACAGTCTTTCCAGTCTTTGTGAATTCTAACGTTGCCTTTCTCGCCAAGCTTCTCAACTGTCTTTCCAATTCACGTACACCAGGTTCCAATGTGTATTCATCTATGATCTTCTTTATCGCAGCATCTTTGAATGTGTATATACGTTCTTCAGATTCCACAAATTCCGAGTCGATCTTTGGTATTATGTAGTTTTTCGCTATGTGGAATTTCTCTACGTCTGTGTAACTTGAAATTTCGATAACTTCCATCCTGTCACGTAAGGCAGGAGGGATTGTGTACAATACATTTGCCGTAGTTATGAAGAGCACCTCAGACAAATCGTATGGAAGCTCTATGTAATAGTCAACAAATTCTTTGTTCTGTTCTGGATCGAGCACTTCCAGTAATGCAGAGGCTGGATCTCCTTGAAAACTGATGCCCATTTTATCCACCTCATCGAGGAGTATAACTGGATTCTTGACTTGCAGTTTCTTAATCAGTTGGATAATTCTTCCGGGTAGTGCTCCCACGTACGTTCTTCTGTGACCTCTGATTTCAGCTTCGTCTCGGAGTCCGCCAAGTGACATCCTACCGAATTTTCTGTTCATTGCTCGGGCAATCGATTTTGCGAGTGAGGTTTTACCGACACCCGGAGGTCCCGAGAAACAGATTATCGGGGCTTTTGCATTATCCGAAAGCTTTCTGGTTGCGAGATATTCAAGTATCCGTTTTTTCGGTTCTTCCAATCCATAGTGATCACTTTCTAGTATTTTCTCTGCATAATCTATATCTATCGTATCTTCTGTCTTTTCATACCAAGGCAGTTCAAGTATCCAATCCAAATAGGTTCTCACGACACTTGCCTCAGGTGCATAAGGTGACATTTTTTCTAATCGACTCAATTCAGAACGGGCCTTTTCTTTCACATGTTCCGGATAATTTCCATTCTCGATCTTTTCTTTAAGTTCCTTTATTTCTATGTCTTCTTCTCCACCAAGCTCGTCACGTATAACACTCAACTTTTCTCGTAGATAGTACTCCCTCTGGCTCTTTTCTATTCGCTCTTTCACCTTTTGATCGAGTTGTTGCTCTATCTCCAAAAGTTCAGTTTCTCGAACAAGTATATCCAGTATTTTTTCCAGCCTTGAAGCTGGGTGAACGATCTCGAGTAATTCTTGCTTCTCCTCTATCGTTCCAGGGCATAACGACGCAGCAATGTCTGCAAAGGCATCTGCATTATCAACATCTTCAAGCAGCATGAGCGTCTCTGGTGGGATTTTCCGCGAATATTGGACGTACTTACTCAGTTCTTCTTTTACCATCCTCATTAGTGCGATGAGCTGTTTCGATTTACCGTACCTTGCTTTCAGTATCTGCACTTCAAATTTGAAGAATTTATCACCAACATTCCTCAAGAACTTGGCTCGCGCAATGCCCTCAACCAAAACCTTGAATGTATCGTCCGGCAATTTTCCCACTTGTATGATCCTTACGATGGTTCCAACCTTATAAAGGTCCTTCTCCGTTGGATTTTCTACAGTTGGATCTTTCTGATTAATCACAAAAACGAGTTGATTAGTCTTTTCCATGGCCTCTTCTAAAGCCATTAAAGAGCCTTCCCTACCAACATAAAATGGAACTACCGTATTTGGAAAGATCACCATGTTACTACGCATCGCTATGGCAGGTAGTTCATTTGGTATCGATATCCGTTCTTCTCTGTTCTTTTTTGCTTCTCTCTCCAATCTACTGAATTTGGTCTTTGAATTCTTAGTATCAGTCTTTTCTGCAGATTTCACAGATTCACTGATCACATCAGATGTATTTGAACTCTTTTTATTCGACTCTTTATTCGATTTTCTTGGCAATTTCCAAGCACCTCCCAATTCGCTCGAGTACATCCTTTCTTGCACAAATTGATAACTTTCTATGGGATTCATCAACGTGCTCAAAGTAGACGCTTATTACCTCGTTTTTGAAGAATTCTTTCAATCTTTCTCCCCATTCTATAATGAATATACCATCTTCATCTTCCAATTCATTTTCCAGAATTTGAAATGTCTCGTCAATACTTCCCAACCTGTATGCATCTATATGAAAGACAGTTTTACGACATACGTAAACATTCATGAGTGTAAACGTTGGGCTTGTGACAACAACTGGGTCGCACCCAAGGCCTGTGACAATTCCTCTTGTAAATGTGGTTTTGCCTGAACCTATCTCACCGGACAGGATAATGATATCGCCTTGGCTCAGACCATTCGCCATCATCTCACCAGTCTGAGTAAGTTCTTCTTGATTCAAGATACCTAAATCAATACAAACGTCATTTCCTTTTTCCACCTGCTGCCTTCCTCCTACTTAGTGATATCTTATCTCGGTAGCATAATATGACATAATACTATCATTTAAAAAACCTACTTATCAGATTTAGAATCACTGTAAAGATAACACTCAAGATGATCATCGTAGTTATTGGAAAAATGAAGACAAAATCCTTTCGCCTAATGACGATATCGCCAGGCAACCACTTAAAATTACTCATCCTCGATATCAGTAACATCATCAAGCCCATTATAATAGTCATTACGCCGACCATGATCAATAATCTTCCAATTTCCCGCATTTTCTCCCTCCTTAAAGTATGAGAAAGGAAGTGCGACCATTTCACCATCATCCGTTTGCAACGTAACTCGAGAAAGGAATACATTCACCGTAATCACTTTAGCTATCTTCCCGTCGTAATAGATAGTGGAACCTTCATCCGGTATATTCTCAAGTGCGTTGACATAGAAATCATGTTCGTACATCAAGCAGCATAACAATCTACCACATGGTCCAGTTATCTTCGAAGTATTTATCATCATTTGCTGGCGCTTTGCATGTTTCAATGTAATGCTGTCGAAATCTCTTAGAAAATACGAGCAACAGCTCTTCATACCACATAGGCCGAGTCCCTTTATGAATTTCATTTCATCCCTGACACCAACTTGCCTAAGTTCGATTCTTGTTTTGAACTCCTTAGCTATGTCTTTCACCAACTCACGAAAATCCACACGTGTTTTTGAACTAAAGTAAATCACTAACTTGCTTCTATCAAGTATATACTTCGACTGCAGTACTTTCATCGGTAATTTGTGCTTTTTAACAAGTTCTACCGTTACTGTTCTCGCTTTTGATGCGATTATTTCATTTTCTTCAATAATTCTAAGATCTTCTTCAGTTGCTTTTCGGATTATCGGTCTAATTTCATAGTCTACATCATCTATACTGACATCTTTTGGCCCCAATAAAACTTTACCATAGTCTGTTCCAAACTCGCTCAGAATTATTGCATAATCACCGTATACAAACTTCTCTCCATTATCAGCATAGTACACTATCTTTCCCATTGGCATAAGTTCGATACCGTAAACAGTTGCTTGAAAACTCATTGTTTCTCACCTCTTAATCCCAAAAGTAGTGTGTAGTAAGTAAGTACGTAGTTGAAATTTGCTAACTTACTCCTTTGAATTTCATCGCATATCTTCAGGTATTCTGTCTTCTTCTCAATTTGTAAATCTTTATTAGTAAATATCGTCCAGGCAACGACTTTGGCCAAGTTCTTTAAGAAGCGAAAATCGTTTATCTTAGATACCCTTGAGATAAATTTGACATACTCTGCAATGTCTTTTTGCAGATATTCGTCGATCATTACCTTTATACTCATGACCTGATTCAGTACATCTTCAGAGTCTGCTATTTCATCTTCAGTAAGTATCTGATAATCGTGAGATAAAATTCTCTCTTCGAAATCTGCATCCCAAAAGACGAGGTATCTTTCAAAGTCGTTTAATTTATCGCTCTGTGGGACGAATTTTAGAAAACGCTTTTGAACCCTGCTTCTGATAGTGGGAAGCAACGAGTTCCAACGAGTGGTTATCAAGAGTATAATTGCGTAATATGGCGGTTCTTCCAAAGTCTTCAAAAACGCATTTGCAGCCTCTTGAGTCATCTTGTCCGCTTCGTAAACCAATATCAACTTGTATTCACCTTGAGGTGCGAAATCAAGAAAATCGATGATCCTTCGTATCTCTTCTATTCTGATATTGTTCTCCGGCTTAATGATCAGTAAGTCTTGTAAATTGTTGACATCTATGATGCTTGATAAGATTTTTTCAATGTATGATATACTGTGTGAGACGATGCAAAAAGAATTACCAGGTTCCAAATTTAACCCATTTGCATTTTCCACATTTATCTGCAATGAGACACCTCCATAAAGCTTAAATGTTCATTATTATGACAAAATCAGACCGCTTTCCATTCTTTTTATTATATCACATGTTCGACGATTTGACAGTATGTGGTATAATTCCTTTATGCCAACTCCATGTGATTCAAATACCGTAAAGTAAATCGAAGAAAGGGGAACAGGCAAGTGGAAGAGATCAACGTGAAATTGATTATTGAGAGGATAGATAGCGTCATCCAAGAAATGATGGACGAACTTACCGCATTATCTCCAGAAGAGGCTAGGGAGTTAATGCATGATGTAAAAGAGTTTGTGCTGAGACCCGGTAAGAGAATAAGGCCTTTGTTGCTTGTCTTATCCTACAAAGGTTTTGGTGGCCGCAACTGTGATGATGCCATAGCCCTCGGTTCTGCTATAGAGATTATGCATGCATTCTTGCTCATTCACGATGATATAGTGGACGAATCAGAATTGAGGCGTGGTGAACCAACGCTGCATAAGATATACAAAAGAGTGTACAATAGTGAAAAGCTTGGCAAGGATCTTGCACTCACCGTCGGTGATATAGTCGCTTTTTATGTGATTAGAATTATAGGCAGATTACACGTGGAAGCAGATGCACTAAGGCGTCTTATAGAAACATTCTCAAATTGTTATGTTAAAACAGGATACGGCCAACTACTTGATATCTTGTACAGCTCCAATATAGACGAAAATGTTTTGAAGCAGGATATTCCTCAAAAGATATGTCTTCTGAAGACTGCATATTACACTTTCGTTTATCCGATGCTCTTCGGATATGTATTGTCCGGTAGGGAAAGAAATGTCGTTGAGGAAGAACGAATAGCATCGATTGGTGAAAAAATTGGAATTGCGTTCCAATACAGAGATGATTTACTTGGGGCATTTGGTGGTGAGTCAAAGAGCGCAAATGATATAGTTGAGGGTAAATACACGATGCTTGTCAAAAAAGCTATTGATTCTCTTGAACTATATAGACCATCCGAACGTCGCAAGCTCGTAGAGACGTTGAACAAAATGGGAAAGACTCAAGAAGATATAGCGTACGTAAGAGAAATTCTATTGAATTCTGGGGCAGTTGATTGGATTAAAGAACAGATATCAGAATTGGTCGATGAAGGAATGAAGAAGTTGGACGAAATCGATATGCTTTCTAATTACAAAGGAGAAGTAAAAAGGTTATTCGGTGAGATCTTAAAACTCCCTATCTGATTTGATATTTCGATAGTAACTCAGCACTAATCTTAGTGAATTGAGAAGTTAACTGTTAATCGTTAGTTAATTAGTTAATTGGTTAATTGGAGACATAATTAGAGGTGATTGTTAGATGGCAGATTTTCCTGTTCAATATAAAAATCCTGGGCCTGAGGTTGAACTAAAGGTTAGGAGAGGATATCCACTTTTAGGAGCTAGCCCAGATGAAACAGGTGTGAACTTCGCGATATTTTCAAAAAATGCTGTGAATGTTACTTTAGAACTCTACCAAAACTACTACGATGTTGACCCATCACACATCTTTCGTTTGGAACCTACAAAGAACAAGACAGGTGATGTGTGGCACATATACGTCTACGGTGTGGGACATGGCCAATATTACGGTTGGCGATTGGATGGTACGTATGATCCGATAAATGGCAAGAGATTCAATCCAAACAAATTGCTCATAGACCCGTATGCAAAGGCGGTAACAACGTTCTTCGATTGGGATGACGAGGCAGTTTATGGATATGATAAGTCTTCACCTTTGCAAGACCTTTCATTTTCTACGCTTGATTCAGCCAAGAGCATGATACGCTCCATAGTTATAGATGATTCAAAATACGATTGGGATGATGATAAGCAACCACACGTACCTTGGAATGAAACGATAATATACGAAATGCACGTAAGACTTTTTACCATGAACCCAAATTCTGAAACGAAGTTCCCAGGCACGTTTTTTGGAGTGATAGAAAAGATAGACCATCTCAAAAAATTGGGTGTTACTACGATTGAACTCATGCCTGTTTTTGAATTCAACATCAACTCAAATCCGAATATCAATCCATTAACCGGTGAGGAATTGAAAGACGTATGGGGTTACAATCCGCTTAATTTCTTTGCAGTGACCGGGAATTATTCCGTTGGGTTGAAATTGGGTGAGCAAGTCTTTCTCTTCAAGGACTTTATAAAGGAACTACATAAGCATGGTTTTGAAGTGATATTGGATGTTGTTTACAACCATACTGGCGAGGGTAGTGAGAAAGGTCCAACGTTGTGTTTCAGAGGCATAGACAATGAGATATATTACATGCTCAACCAAAGTAACAAACGCTATTATGCAAATTACTCTGGATGTGGGAACACGCTGAATTGTAATCATGCGGTTGTCAAAGAGATGATAATTGATAGTCTAAGGTATTGGGCTACTGAAATGCATGTCGATGGTTTTAGATTTGACCTTGCATCTATATTGGGACGAACGCCAGATGGCAGATGGATCGGCGATTTGTCTTTACTCAAAGATATTGCTGAAGATCCGATCGTAGGTGAATTGAAACTCATAGCAGAAGGCTGGGACGCAGCTGGTGGATATTATCTTGGGCTATTTCCAGAAGGATGGGCGGAGTGGAACGGTAAGTATAGAGATTGTGTAAGAAGATTTATTAGAGGAGATAACGACACGATCGAAGAGTTGATGCTGAGAATAGCTGGTAGTCCAGATCTATACCACAACAGACGTCCTCACGCAAGCATAAATTTCATCACATGCCATGATGGTTTTACGATGCGGGATCTTGTTTCTTACAATTATAAACACAACGAGATGAATGGTGAGAATAACAAAGATGGAACAATTGAAAACTTTAGTTACAATTGGGGAGTCGAAGGCGATACAGACGATCCAAGAATAAACAAGGTACGAAAACAGCAAGTGAAGAATTTTTTCGCAATACTTATGCTATCGCACGGTACACCGATGCTTTTGATGGGAGATGAAATGTACAGGACCCAGAAAGGGAACAACAATGCCTATTGTATAGATGATGAGACAACTTGGGTCGATTGGTCTTCGAAAGAAGAGCATTTGGATCTGTTCGAATTTGTCAGAAAGATGATATCTTTTCGAAAGACGCATCCTGCTTTAAAAAGAGAATGTTTCTTTCAAAAGTACGATAGGTTTGGTAACGCTATCACAGACATAACATGGCATGGTGTAGATCCGTTTGAACCGGATACCGGATACACATCACACTCCATTGCCTTCATGATATCTGGATTTGAACCTATAAAGGCAACAATTATCGACAACGACATATACGTGATTTTGAATCAATGGAAGGAACCCCTTCGGTTCATACTTCCACCTATCCACGCAAAAAGTTGGTACAGAGTTGCCGATACATCACTGCCATATCCCGATGATTTTCTTGATGTTCCAGAAAAAGTTGAGAATCACTACAATGCTCAACCTCATAGCACAGTGATCTTCATATCAAAGTGATAATAACAGAGGATTTGATGGGAGGTTTGTGAACATGATTCAGTTACTTGGTTTCATCATATACATATTTGGCATATATTTGAACGTCAAAATCAACAACATGCTTTTATCAAAAATTGTGCAACTTGTGGCTCTAATCTCTTTAGGGATCACCATTTCAAATCCATTCGTCGTTGTTTTGCTTACCGTTCTTCTTCTTATCTCTAGGAATTTTTATACCCCCGTTGGAAAAGAATTGATCGATGATTTGAAACGATTCTTGTTCAACAAGTCAATGGCAAGAAATAGTACGTATTTGATGTTGGTGATAACCGGTGGTATATTTATAGGATTTTCGCTACCAGCCGTAAAGAATTATCCCACTATGATTCTCAGCACTACTATTGGTGCATTGCTGTTGATATATGTCGTGGAATTTTCAAATTACAAGAGCTTTGAAGAAAAAATTAAAACTGCCAGTAATAAGAATACTGATCAAATTGAAGCATTGAAATATGCTTACGAGCTGATGCATCCGTTCTCTCAAGTAGGCATCGAAGAAGCTATAGTCAACAGGATTGAACTATTCAAGAACGCAAGAAATAAGAATTCAGAAAAATCGGAGAAATCTGATACGGAGAATCGTTGAGCCCTTATTTTTCACATTCAACGATAAACTCCATCTCAATGGTTGCACCTTTTGGCAACGCTTTGACACCAACCGCACTGCGTGTTGGGTATCTGTCTGTGCAAGCTTTGAAGACACTTTCGTATGCATCGTTTATCTTCGAAAATTCCTCGAGTTGCGTTGTAAATATCGTTGTTTTTACGACATTTTTCAGTGATAATCCAATTTCGGAAAGCATTGCAGCCAGATTTTTCAATATCTGCTGCGTTGCTTTTGAGATATCTTCGATTAGAAGCTCACCAGTCTGCGGAACAATTGGCAAAATTCCAGAGAAGAATATCAAATTTCCAGACCTCATTGCCGAAGAATATGGACCAACCGCCTTGGGACCATTTTCAAATTTTAGAACCTCCATAATATCCCTCCTTTAGCAGCAATCGTTGAGTTGAAAACTATAGCTCACTTACCACCATTTGTCTATACATGTTAACACCATCAATTGGTTCTCCATCGAAAACTATATTTCCCCCGCTTATGTAGATACATCTGTCAACAACTGGTAAGAACAGGTCGAGTTCATGTGTGGCCAATATAACTCCCTTACCCATCTCTTTTAATCTAACGATTGCATTTAGAACTTCTCTTTTACCGTTCTTATCAAGCATCGCAGTGACTTCATCGAGCAATAAAAACTCCGGTTCGAGTGCCAGTATCGATGCTATTGCAAGCCGTTGTTTTTGTCCCCCCGATAAGTAGTATGGATCGAAATCTCTTAAGTTAGAAAGTTCCAACAAACCAAGAACGTAATTACCTCTTTTGTCCATCTCTTCTTTCGATAGGCCTATGTTCTCCAATCCAAATATAACATCTTCCCACACGGTACTACCAATTATCTGAGTCTCTGGGTTTTGGAACACATATCCAGTTATTTCCGCGATATCGTTGTATCCATCAGGTAACGACACCTTCCCATAGAAATCGACAAGACCAGAGAGAGCCTTTAGAATAGTAGATTTTCCTGATCCATTTGGCCCTATGATCATCGTAATCTTTCCTGTTTCAAAATAAGTTGATACGTTATTTATCACTCTCTTCTTACCATGGTAAACACTTAAGTTCTTTAAGTAGAATTCCAAAATATCTCACCTCAAAATGCTTTGAGTCACTTACCACTCATTGATATATTACCACAAAAAACCTGTACAATAAAGGAACAAAAGTTATAATTATAGTATATTCTAGAATATGCATTGAGTGTGCATTGTCTTTGAAAAAATGTGTGCAAGCTCAAGACAGTAAATAAGTTCGCAGGAGGTGGTTTTGTGGAAATGAAAATTGACATCAGGCAACAGGTCAAAGAGTACGTGCTTTCTACATTTGGTGTGATATTGACTGCCTTAGGTCTCGTTGTATTCTTTATCCCAAACAACATAGCAGCTGGAGGGGCAAGTGGCATATCTATGATTTTGCATAGAATGGTGCCTTCTGTTCCCATTGGCGTATGGTTGTACATGATCAATGCATTGCTCTTCTTATTGGGCTTTTTGATAGTAGGAAAAGACTTCAGTTTCAAAACCATATATTCAACGTTTGCATTGAACTTCTTCATTGACTTCTTCGACAGACTGTTGAGCATTCCGAAATATCTAGAGCAAGATTTGATGCTTGCTGTATTCTTTGGTGACGTCTTAGCTGCCATAGGAATGGCCATAACTTTCGCAAATAACTCATCAACAGGTGGGACTGACATAATCGCGAAGATACTGACCAGATATTTTCATTCTCCCATGGGTACTACACTTTTGATAGTGGACTTTGCTATTGGTATAACCGCAGGTTTTGCATTCGATATTAGAACTGGTATGTACTCATTACTTGCAATCATAATCAATGGTATAACTATCGATTTTGTACTTAAAGGTTTAGAATTATCCGTTACAATGATGATAATATCGAAAAAGCCCGAAGAAGTAAAGAAATACATACTTGAGAATCTTGGAAGAGGTGCCACCATTCTCAAGGCAAGTGGAGCATACTCTGGTAAAGACATAGACGTACTATACGTTGCGTTGAGAAGAAGAGAACTCGGCGAGGTATTACACTTGATAAAAAACATAGACAAAGATGCGTTTGTTATAGTTACCGAGGCAAGGTACGTACTTGGTGAAGGATTCAAGAGAATCGACAGAGTTGCATAATAGTTCAGCTGTCTGATTGAATTGTACATTCGAGTTGAACAAAAAGGGTGCTAATTTTCTCGCACCCTTTTTGTTTAAGTAAGAACAGTTAATAAATGTACGATTACTCTCGATAGATACTTAGCTTATTTTTAACTTATTAACAGCTGAAACGAGTCTCTCTGCAAGGCTATCCAGTTCTTCTGCAGTCTTTGCGATTGTTGCTATCGTATCAGCTTGTTGTCTGGTTGCCGCTGTAACTTCATTCATCTGCTCAACAACGCTAACCATAGATCTACTTGCACTGTCCATTGCACCACTCATTTCTTCTGCTGCAGCACTTTGCTCTTGTGCACTTGCTGCAAGATTCTCAACCATCTGTGATACCTTCATTATACTCTGAACTATCTGCTCAAATTTGCTACTAACCAGACTCGATTGTTCCGTTGCTTGGTTAACTATCTCAACAGTTTCCCTTGTTTCCTCACTTGCTTTGACACTCTCATCGAGTATACCTCTCAGTATGTTTGCAATGTTTTGAGTTGCCTGCTTGCTCTCTTCTGCAAGCTTTCTTATCTCGTCTGCAACAACGGCAAATCCCCTACCTGCCTCTCCCGCTCTAGCAGCCTCGATAGCAGCGTTCAGTGCAAGCAAATTCGTCTGCTCTGCTATAGAATTAATCGTATCTACTATCTCACCTATGTTCTTTGCACTCGATGACAATTTCTCAACTGTTTCGAATGTTGTGTTTGCCTTTATTTTTGTTTGACTGATGATTTCTCCTACATTTGCAATCACATTTCTTCCATCGTTTGCAAGGTCGTTGACGTTCCTCGCTTCTTCACTGAGTCTTTGCGATGCATTTGCAACATTTTGTGCACTTGCTGCAACTTCCTCTATTCCACTAGTCATTTCTTCAATCGCTGCAGAAGCATTATTCACATTTGCATTGACGTTGTCTACTTGCGCTGTTAATTCCTCTATCGTTGCACTTGTCTCTTCTGAAACAGCAGCAACTTGCGCGGACTCTTCTTTTAACGTTCCTGCCTCACCGTGAATTTGAAGAGTTATTCCTTTAAGAGATTCTACCATTGCATTCAACGCATTACTAAGTCTTCCTATTTCATCTTTGCTCTCAGATTTGAGCTGAATCGTCAAATCACCAGTTGCGATCTTTTCAGACAGAGTTTGTATTTCTACGATCGGTTTGACTATGTATACTCTCGAAATTACTGTTGAAATCAATATTCCGACTATAACTATGATTGATATGATGATAACCATGAACATGACCTGTCTATTAACTGTGTTCATGAGATCCTTTTGGAGCACCAAAGTTGCAAATATCCAGCCATTTGCTGCACGTTTGTAACCAGTTATCCGCTGTTCGTTGTTGTAAGTGTAGCTGAATGCACCACTTTCTGGACCAGAAACCCACCTTTGGAAAAATTCGGTATCTTTGATGTTTTTACCAACAATACTTGCATCTGAATGCAGTATTACCGTTCCTGAGTCAGTTACAACAGCATTTTGATAGTCGAATGTTTTCCCAGCAGATAACAAATTATCAGACAGTGCCGATATGTCGAAGTCGATGCCGACAACTCCAGTGATACCTTCCTCACTTCTTACCGCTTTTGCAACAGTTATCACAATCTTACCGGTCCCTACATCGGTGTATGGCTCTGTAATGATAACCTTACCAACATTTGCAATCGCATCTTTGTACCAAGACCTCGAAGTAGGATCATAGTCAGCCGGTAATTCTTGATCAGGCTTCAGATACATTCGCTTATCCTTGAGCCCAACATAAACGCTTAGGACATCTTTATAACTCTTGGTAATACTTTCAAACAATTTCAGCAACCAAGTGTTTTCATCATTTGCGTTTGTATAAACACCAATAACATTTGCATCATTCGATAGAAAATCTGTGAGGTATATATATCCTTGCATAAAATTGGAAAAACTATCTGCGTTACCTTCTGCTTGCAACTGTAGAGTGCTTAGATTTGAATCGATGATGCTATTTCTTGTACTCATGACAAAATAGGCACCGAGTCCTAGTGTAAGGCCAACTAAGATAATTACTATGGTAAAGATTTTCCAAAATATCGGTAAATTTTTCATCTTTCTGCCTCCTCTCTAATTTTCCTGTATCAACCAACCAACAACTTAACAACCATTCTGAATAATCGAGACTCGTATAAATACTTCTTCTAAACATTATCGGAAAAGAGAAAAAATTAATCATGATGCATTATATCACGGTATCGTGCTTTGTGGTTAAATAATGTTAAATTATAAACTAATTATTGAAGATATTGTACTGTTTTCTACAGTACGTTTTTCATTGCTCACGAATTTACTATGTGGCACCAAGAATGTGAAAAATCTATCGAATGCTACCTCGTGTATGATTATACTACCTCTTATGTATTTTGACAAAGATATTCAAAAAGTGTTCTAATATAGTTGTAATATGAAAGGTGATTCAGATGTCTCATTATCTATACTATTTGTTTCCAATTTGTTCTAAAATTCTTAGTTACTTGCGGTAGATATTGCTATTTTGAACATCGTTTGGACATATCGTTCAGCTTTGGAGGTGTGGTGTATGGTGTATATCTTGGGTGCAAAGAGGACAGCGATAGGTACGTTTTTAGGTTCTTTGAAGGACGTTCCAGCCTCACAGCTGGGTGCGATAGCTGCTAAAGCAGCAATAGCACAGTCGTCTATACCAGTTGAAGATATTGATGAAACTATCGTGGGTTGTATACTTACGGCCGGACAAGGTATGGGGCCTGGAAGACAAGTCAGCATATATGCAGGTATTCCTGTAGAAAAGCCTGCATACAGCGTAAATATGCTCTGCGGTAGTGGAATGAAGGCAGTTATGGTCGGAGCTAGTGACATTGAACTTGGAGAGGCAGATGTTGTGCTAGCAGGTGGTATAGAGAACATGTCTCAGGCTCCGTACTTGCTTAGTTACAAGGCAAGGTACGGTGTCAAGTCTGGTCCTCTTGATTTGCAAGATCACATGTTACTGGATGGTCTCACCGATGTTTTCAACAGAATTCACATGGGGTTAACCGCTGAAGCATTGGTAGAAGAATTTGGTATATCGAGAGAAGAACAGGATGAGTTTGCTTACAACAGTCAGATGAAGGCAAAGACTGCTATACAGTCCGGTAGATTTGCAGATGAAATAACACCGGTTGAAATTCCTGACAAAAAGGGAGTAAAGATATTTGATACGGACGAGCATCCGAGACTTGATGTAACGATGGAATCTTTGGCAAAATTGAGACCTGCATTTAAGCAAAATGGAACCGTTACTGCTGGTAATGCAAGTGGTATAAACGATGGGGGAAGTGCGCTTGTAATTGCGAGTGACAAGTACGTCGAACGTAAGAATCTAAAACCACTTGCAAGGATTGTGGCTTGGGCGCAAGCAGGTGTTGAACCTATCAGAATGGGATTTGGTCCAGTTCCAGCTACAGAGAAGGTACTCAAGAAAGCAGGGCTCTCGTTCCAAGATATTGAACTCATAGAGCTTAATGAGGCATTTGCCGGTCAGAGTCTAGCTGTTATAAAGGGATGGGAAAAGGCATTTGGCGTTTCTAAGGAATGGATCATGCAAAGAACGAATGTGAACGGTGGTGGCATAGCACTTGGACACCCAATTGGGGCAAGCGGCAATAGAATCATTGCAACACTCATCTACGAGATGAAAAAACGTGGATTAAAGTACGGTTTAGCAACGTTGTGCATCGGCGGGGGTATGGGAACTGCAGTAATTATTGAGAACTTAGAATGAAAATCGAGAAGTGAGATATAAATGAGCGCACAAACATAGGAGGGATGTATATGAGGTTGCAAGACAAGGTTTGTATAATCACAGGTGCAGGGAGTGGAATTGGTAGGACCGCAGCGGAATTATTTGCAAAAGAGGGAGCAACAGTTATTGCATGCGATGTTGGCGACGCAGTTTACGATGATCCGAAAATTCACTTTTATAAGCTCGATGTTACAGATAGAGCGAAGATAGCGGAAGTTGTCAAAGAGGTCGTCGAAAAGTTTGGAAAAATAGATGTGTTAGTTAACAACGCAGGCATAACAAGAGATGCACTCATCCAAAAGATGACTGAGGAAGACTGGGACAGAGTTATAAACGTGAATCTGAAAGGCGTATTCAACATGACGCAAGCAGTTGTTCCGTACATGCTTGAAGCAGGAAAGGGAAGTATCGTTAGCACTTCTTCCGTAGTTGGAATTTATGGAAACATCGGTCAGACAAACTACGCAGCAACGAAAGCTGGTATCATCGGTATGACAAAGACATGGGCAAAGGAATTTGCAAGAAAGGGTGCAAAGATAAGGGTAAATGCAGTGGCACCAGGTTTCATAAGAACCCCCATGACAGAAAAGGTACCCGAGAAGATATTGACAGAAATGGCAGAAAAGGCTGCATTGAAGAGGTTGGGAGAGGCTACTGAGGTTGCGAATGTTTATTTATTCCTTGCTTCAGACGAATCTTCGTACGTTACAGGACAGGTTATAGGTGTTGATGGTGGCTTGATTATGTAATTTCCTCTTTCACTTTTCTAATTGCTGAATATTCGATAAGATAAAGCGGCGCTGGAAAATAATTTCACGCCGCTTTGCTTTTGTCCCATCTTGATTAATCTTCATAAATTGTGCAAGACTATACAAGACTACATATGATTGTATAAGAGTGATAATGAATAGATCAGTTGACTTTTCCAACGTACTTTGAAATTATCGTAGGTATTTCATTTTTCAAATCTCTGATTGCCTCATTGATCTTCTGTTCAATTTGCTTATTCACTATTATGTATCCCAAGTCAACTTTGTAGATGAGATCTTTATAGACCGATAGACCGTAATTCCTAGATATGTAGAGCGCATCCAAATAATCGAAAAGCGCTGCATCGTGCCTCTTCAATATGAGGTCCGTTATGATCTCTTCGTTTGAGACAAAGGCAGAATACTTGACTTTCTTACCTTCGTTTATCCATTGTTCAACGATTTTTTGGCCCGTTGCCCCTTGTTTAAACACAAATTCTACCTTTTCTACATCGCCGTTCCAAGATAGTCCCTTCCTCAAAACAATCGCTAAACCGGATTGTGCATAAGGAATCGAAAAATTGTACGTCTTCTGGCGTTCTTGTGTCATGTGAATTCCACCAGCAATTATGTCTAAATCAAGTTTGTTTAAAACAACTGGATCAAGTGAGGTAAATGGGAGAACGTACATCTCAAACTGGTATCCCAGTTTGAAAGCTACTTTGTTTAGTATTTCATAATCTATGCCGGTCAGATTCGAAATCTGCCAAAAAGCATATGGACTTCCGAGAAGAAATCCCACTTTTAGCATCTCACCAAATAAGATTGAAGTACCGGCAACAAGAATCAAAATAATGATCGTCAGAAATCTTTTCGTACAATCACCCTCTGTTAAAGTTCACAAAGTTATATAGTCACACTTAACTGCTCAATTGATTAGACTGCACAAAGGCGTGTTTCGTTCGATTTATCGATTAACCTATAACGGCTTTTTCCCATTTCTTGAGTATCTCATCTAATCTGCTGTTGATATTTGGATCAACTTTGAGCACCTTTTTGAATTTTGGAACGTATTTTTGAAATACTTCCGGTAATTCTGCATTTGTAACTGGCATCATCCACTGATTCAATGGAACTTCTTTTTGAAATTCATTTGTCAACATGTACTCTATGAATGCCCTTGCCAACGCTTTGTTCTTTGCACCTTTTACAATGGCGGCATATTCTTCGAGTAAGTATGCGCCTTCTTCAAATATGATCGGCATATATTTTATCGCCCCATATTCGTACATACTGTAGGCTCCATCGGTTGCATAACTCACAATCATATCAGCCTCACCTGTTTCAATCATCTTGAATGCTGCGCTCCACCCACTTGTAAATGTTAGTACATTATTCTTTAGCTTACTCCAATACTGAATTGCTCCATCCTCGCCCATAGCTGCTATGGTCCACATGAGAAAAGTGAGCCCTGTGCTCGATGTTCTTGGGTCTATCAGTACTATCTTACCTTTGTATTCTGGACTTAGCAGGTCTTTGAACGTTTTGGGAGGATTCTTAATCTTTTCAACGTTGTATATCATTGCAAGTGCTCCATAATCGTAGACTGTGCCGTAATCGTTGACAAGGCTCTTATAGACAATATTCTTAGAATTGACAGGTCTATACTTTTCCAAAACGCCCTCACTTATTGCCATCTGAAGCTGTTCAGCACTGAGCCCTACGATCAGATCAGCCTTTGGGGATTTCTTTTCGGCAACAACGCGAGCTAATGCATCGCCCATAGAGCCGATACTTATGAGCTTGACTTTGCAGTTGTACGTCTTTTCAAACTTTGGTATCACTACCCTTGCAATTCCACCCGCAAAGCTATCTGATGTGTATATGACAAGTTCAGCGGAGAAGAGTGATGTCAATAAAACAACTAAAACCATGATACTTAGTACCTTTTTCATACCGTCACCTCCAGTTTTCGTACATATGCTATGTGCCAAAATAAAAAGCCCTCCATCCAAAACCTGAATGGAGGGCCATTTCTTATTCGCAATCTTTACCAAAATCCAGTTCACACTTTTGTGTCCCGGTCCCTCCGCCGGTATTATCCGGTTCAGGTTCGAAGGGTCGGAAGCTTGCCACTTCCCTCTCAGCCCTGCATTGTCAAGAGCTCCCCTCCAGGTATCTATTCACTTTTCATCTTTCTAGTTGAATTTTATAACTTGTTTCTCTAAACGTCAATATCTCAAAAACGGTGAATTTGGGTGTTTTCGTTTTGTACTATTTCTGTATCTCCCAACCGAGTCCTTCTTCTTTCCAATAGAATTTTATACGATTGCTTTCATTCAATTCTTCGTTTATTATCAATTCTGCAATCTTGAACTCTATCGTATTTTCAAACAACCTTCTCAGTGGTCTTGCACCCATCGTTGGGACGTAACCTTCCGTAGAAAGATACTCCAACATCGATTCGTCGAGTTCCACGATTATGTTTCTATCAACTAATCTCTCATTGAGTTCATTCAAATACATCGTGATTATTTTCTTTATGTGTTCCTTTTTCAATGGCTTGAAAACAACTGCTGCATCAAGTCTGTTTATGAACTCCGGCCTAAAGTATTTTCTTGACTCTTCTTCAACGTGTTTTGGTATGAACTCTTCGAATCCTTCTTCGATATCTTGTATTATGATGTCTGAGCCTATGTTACTCGTCATGATGATTATCGTGTTTTTGAAATCTACTGTGTTACCTTTACCATCTGTCAACCTTCCATCGTCGAATAGCTGGAGAAGCACATTGAACACATCTGGATGGGTCTTCTCTATCTCATCGAAAAGTATCACACTGTACGGTCTTCTACGCACTTGCTCGGTCAAATATCCACCTTCTTCGTATCCCACGTATCCCGGAGGTGCGCCGATCAATCTTGCAACTGAATGTTTCTCCATGTATTCAGTCATATCAATCCTTATAAGGGCCTTTTCCGTACCGAATAGTACATCGGCGAGCCTCTTTGCAAGTTCAGTCTTACCAACACCGGTTGGTCCAAGGAATAGGAATACACCCAGAGGTCTCTTCGGATTCCTTATTCCTGCCCTGGACATCTTTATCGCGTTCGAAACAATTCTGACTGCATCGTCTTGATCAACGAACTTTTCGTGGATTATGCGTTCCAAATTCTTCAACTTTTCCTTTTCATCACTCAAGATCTTGCCGACGGGAATGCCTGTCCATTTTTCAACTGTTTTTGCTATATCCTCTTCTGTGACTTCTTGTTTGCCATCTATCCTACACTTTGTTGCAGCTTCATCTATCAAATCAACTGCTTTATCTGGTAAGTACCTATCTGCTATGTATCTTGCAGACATTTTTGCAGCACATTCCAATGCCTTGTTTGAAATAGTTACATCATGGAACTCCTCAAATTTTCCTTTGATACCTTTAAGAATTTCGATTGTCTCCTCCGTGGTTGGTTCAGGCACAAGAACAACCTGGAATCTTCTTGCCAGTGCTTTGTCTTTTTCAATACTTTCCCTGTATTCATCTACCGTAGTTGCACCAATGACCCTTAAAACGCCACGTGCCAATTCAGGCTTTAGTATATTACCTGCATCGAGTGCACCTTCTGCTGCTCCTGCCCCTACTACCGTATGCAATTCGTCTATAAACAATATTGCATCCGTTCTCTTTTTAAGCACATCGAGCAGTTTCTTGAGCCTTTCCTCAAACTCACCTCTAAATTTCGTACCTGCCACAAGCCTTGCCAAATCCAATTTCAGTATCGTCTTACCTTTCAAGAATGAAGGAATATTTTCCTGTACAATCCTTTGTGCAAGACCTTCCACTATGGCAGTCTTGCCAACTCCAGGCTCACCGATCAAAACAGGATTGTTTTTCACCTTTCTACCCAATATTTCTATCATCCTGTTTATTTCGTTTTCCCTTCCAATAACAGGCATGAGTTGACCGTTCTTTGCCATCTCAGTCAAATCCTCAGTAAATTTGGCAAGTACGTCTATATTCTCTTCTTCGGCGTACGTCCTCTTCATTCTCAAATCCTTGATGGCCGAGTATATCTTATCTTGGCTGATACCGTATTTTGTCAAAAGCCTGTAGACAGTCGTCTCTGGAACAAGTGACATGGCCAGCAGAATATGGTCAGTACCGACCTTTTCATCACCCATTCTCTTTGCTTCCTTTTTTGCCTCGTTTATAACCTTTGTTGCGTCCGGCGTGATGTATATCTGACTTGTTGTAGAACCACCAGAATAATAATAACCGCCCTTTGAAGAAATCGCTCTTTCCACATCCCTTCTCAAACTATCCACATCTGCATTTAGATAATTTAGAATATCGACGGCTGCATTTTTCGGATTTTCAAGCATCGTCAAGAGTATGTGTTCAGGGCTAAGTTGGTTATGTTTGTATCTGTTCAGCACATCATTTACGGAATTCAATATCTCCTGCGCATTCTCTGTAAAGTCTTCGAAGTTGAACATCCTTTCTCACTCCCTTCCACTATAGCTATTCTGATATAGCTATTCTGAACTGTTCTTTGGTATTCTGAAATTATCTTATCAGATTAGCACTTATTTGTCAAGAGTGCTAATCATTGATTTTGCATTGTGAGTAACATAGATGCAATAGATGCATTTGAATATTTTGGCTTGAGCGAATAGGTGGTAAAATAGTATTTGCGTATATTCGTTTTACTAACTAATCGATATTGGAGGGAAATCGTACATGTCGGCACCGGTTTTGGTCGCGCTTTTTACGTTCATCGATGGATTGACACAAGGCATATACGGAACAATATTCAATTTGATGCTAAGAACTGGTGGTCTACAGACGAGTGCTGTTGGAAACATTACTTCATCAAATTTGTGGGGGGCTGCATTCATTGGTTTGTTCTTCGGGCTCGTTGCGGAGAAGTATGAAAAGAAAACGCTTCTGATAATGACACAATTGTTGAGTATCTTCTTTGGTACGTATAGGATATTTGCCACTTCGAGCACTATCCTCGGTATTACGTCCTTTTTTCACGGCGGGTTCTCAGCTGCAACGGCCACTATAATGTCAACGATACTGGTGATGAAAACATCTTCGGAGAATAGGGCAAGATTCCTTGGATTAAACTTGAGTGCAGGCATGTTTACTGGCGTTATAGCTAACGTCGTTGGTGGCCTTCTGGGTGATGCGTTTGGTTTTAGGATCGTCCTTTTATTTTCGAGTTTATCACGTATACTAGCTCTGTATCCGATACTAAAACTCGACGCAACGTCAGCTTCAGTTAATGAAGAAAGCGATGAGGTGCCAAGTATTGCTTCCTTTTCAAAGATATTCAAGATCAGAGATTCAAAGGAAGTCAAGACTATTCTGTATTATTTCTTATCAAACGTAAACGTTGGACTGGGAGCTGGCCTTTTTGTGGTGTTTGGTAATGTTATATTCTATGACCTTTTTCACATGAGTGCAACGGTGATAGGACTCATACTGGCATTTGCACAACTTGCCACAAGTTTAGGGGCTATGTTCTCGTATAAGATCGGTCGGAAATTTGGTGATATGAATGTACTCATTGTTTCGTACGTCTTCGTTCCAGTTCTGATAGTCTTATTGAGTTTTACGAGAGAACCGATAACGTTTACTTCCGTTTACATATTGAGATTTGCGGTGATGAATATGGTAGGACCATTGCTTTCATCGGTCGTATTTTCGCACATTCCAATGAATATTGTTTCTTCGATAAATGGAGTGAACAACTTTTTGAATAATGTATCTCGTGCACTTTCCGCGGTTCTCTTCTCGATTCTAACGAGGTTTGAAAATGGCTACACATTGATATTCATCATCAGTTCGATCTTTTATTTTTTGAACGCGTATGTTATGATAAGATTGCGCAAACATCTTGGTGAATAATGAAGCAGTACAGCGTATGAAATAAAAGGGGATGGTAGAGGGGGAATTTATCTGAAAGGAGATTCTAATTCTAGAGAGGTTGCGTCTATTTCAAAGAGCTTGTTGAAGCTATCATTTCCAACGATGATTGGTTACAGTATTCAGTCACTTTACGATATAGTTGACATGTTTTGGATCGGTAAATTCTCATCTGCTGCTATCGCTGGAGTGGTGATCTTTTCTACGATCTTTTGGCTTGTAGAAATCCTCAATGAGATAATTGGTGCCTCATCAGTTTCAATGATATCTCAGGCACATGGTAAGAAGGACTACAAACTCACTTCTAAAGTAATCGAACAAACGCTTGTATTCAAATTTATAGTCGCCTTAATTGCCAGTGCAATTCTGTTGATCGCATACAAACCTGCTGTTTTGTTATTTTCCAAAGAGAGCGAGGTTGTCTCCTCTGCACTCGAATATGGCAACGTTAGAATATTCTTTATGCCATTTTTCTTCTTGACATATTCCACATACACAGCTCTGAGAAATATAGGTGAGGCTTCAATTCCGATGTTTACTATGCTTGCCGGGGGCATTGCCAATATATTCCTCGATCCTTTGTTCATGTTTGACACCATCCCTGGTACTCGTATACATGGTTTAGGATTGGGAATAGCTGGGGCTGCTTGGGCAACGGTCATATCGAATTTCATACCATTTCTTGCTGGATTGTTCATTTTGCACAGAGGTGTGAAAGATGTGAAGATCACCATTAAAGGCTTATTCAGAATGGATTGGAAAATAGATAAGAAATTGATACTTATTGGCCTTCCCAATGGTGGAGAACTCTTGTTGAGAAATCTATCCTATACTGTGATGATGAAAATCATCGGTACATTTGGAACAGCGTACATCAGTGCGATGGGAATAATCGAAAGACTTATTGGACTTTCTCTTGTACCACTCACGGGTTTTTCAATAGGTACAAGTGCGTTAGTTGGTCATGCGCTTGGTAAAGACGAAGAATCGAAGGCGAAGAAGATAACGTTGATTTCTTCATTGTATAGTCTCATAGTTGCACTTGTATTCAATTTCTTTATGATAGTCTTTCGTTCTGAAATGATGAGCTTTTTTACTAACGATATTCAGGTAATACAAATCGGTGCAACAGGGATGATATACAGTGCAACAGGCATACTGTTTGTATCATTATCATCGAGTTTCTCAAGTGCCTTCTTTGGAGCTGGGGTCAACATACTTGCACTACTTTCAAGTATAGTAAGTAGATGGGGCATCATGATACCCTATCTCATTGTAAGTTTGTACGTATTAAAAGCAGCCCCTGTGCATATCTGGATAGGGCTGCTTTTGGCAGAAGTATTCGAAGCAATAGTTGCCATTATCTTCTTTACCAAAGTAAGATGGGAAAAGAAAAGAGTTGTGTGATGTCTAAACTTTAGCCTTATCTAACAACAGTCTTGCCTTTGTTTGAGAAATTGAAGGCCACCTGAATACCGTACGTTACCGCACCTATGAGCAGCGCAAGTATCGTTAGTCCGACTACGCTGTTTACTTTATCTAAAAAGATTCCACCGAGGAATGGACCGATTCCAAATAGTAAGCCTATCACCATCTCGTGAATCGCACCTTGTTTGCCTTGACCTTCTTCTTCAGATAGAAGACCATAGAATATGGCAAATGTGTATGGAACCGCATAACTACATCCAGCAACAAAAGCTGTGATAAAGAACATCAATGGAGTTTTCGCAAAAAAAGCCACTATGCCTGAAAGTGGAATGACTGACAGTAATAAAGCAGACAATCCTTCCTTACCGACCCATCCACGCCAGAACTGAAGGTAAAGGAATGTTATTAACACACCAATGTTCGCTCCAACTGTCAAAAAACCCGCATTTTGGAGTCCTATGCCGGCCAAGGATATGAGCTTTGGAAAGTCCGCAAGTACCGCTGTGTAAACGATCCCACCAAGTAACAATATAATTCTGTATTCAAGACGAAGCCTTTTCATCTTCTGTGCATCTTTCAGCACTTCATAGCTGGATTTGTGTTTTAGTTTCCCAACTGGTTTGAATCTAATAAGATTACCGTACTTTTTACTATCGAGATATACGATCGTGATGATGGCTATCGACACTACTAGACCATAGAGAAAGATAATGCTTCTAGCTCTCACGGTCAAGTATGGACCAAATGCAACACCGAGCATGTTACCAGTACTCCAAGAGATTGTGAATCTCCCAGTGACTGAAGGGGGGTCTATTCCAATTTGTTTCTCTGATCTTGCTATCAGGCCTTCAACTTGCGGAAAAAATGTACCAAAAAATGCCCCTTGGAGTATTGAAAATACTATAAGCATGGTAGGTGAGAAAGTCACAAGACCTACGATAGAAACTAAAAGCATGTAAATATAAAGGATAATTATCATTTTTTTGTAGCCATATTTATCCCCAAAGTGTCCAATCGTTATGCTGGCGATCGCGTAGACAAAAGACCATAGAAGGTTTATCAGGCCTATTTGGACGAACGAAAACCCCCATTTTGCGGCCGAAGAATTTATGAAAGTGGAATAAAGATATGCCAATATGGATGTCAAAAATGAAATTGCATGGTATCTATGAAAGATCTTGCCATTCGTACTTTCCAATTTTGCTTTCCCCCTGTAATTCTGCCATAATTTCGATCTACATTCCCAACAAAATCGAAGTTGGCAGGCCATTTGGACTTGTGCTTACTCCTATGTAGGAAGCACCATAAAAGCCTGTTGTATTATCTAACCCGAAGAAGTCCAGAATGTTAATTAAGCTACCAACTGTTGGATACAGTTTGATCCCACCTATATAAGTTTCTAAGAAAAGGTGTTCGTAGAGTGCATGGATCTTATATGGTTCTTGATCAGAAAATATTTCTACTATTTCTACGGTTGCAAGACCAAGTGTACTACCTGAGCTTTTGAATAATATAGCTCCATCAAAGAGCTCGGCTTGGTCTTTGAAAAGCGTAAACGCCGTCGAAAAATCATAATTATATTTGCTTGGATCTGAAAGCTTGATGTTAAATTGACCAGCGAAACTACCATCTGTACCTAAGCCGATGAGTAAGCTTGTAAATGAATAGGCACTATTCAATGAGAACAGATCCTCAAAATTATCACTGCTAAGCATCAATAAAGACTGCATGTAAGTTGGTAAAGAAAAAACATTCGTTGAGATTCCAAAACCCACTCCAAGATTTTTCGTGTAAATTGCTGGAGCACTCGCTATACCAACTATGTTAAAGATTGTGTCAAGAACGTAATATTCGTTCGATCTCAGATTTGCAGTTATCAAACCTTGTAACTGAGAATTGTAAGAAAATGGAAATGTGCTTAATACTGCTACCAAGTTGAAACTGTAATCGTTCGTTGGATAAACATAACTCGCAGACAGATTGTACAAATCTTGGGCGGTTACGAAGCTCACATATTGTTCGAATCCGTTGAATGAAAAGCCGTCGGTATTTTCGTTAACACCTAAAACTGGTGTCAAGATCAAGAATGTATCATTCTCTGGATTCGCAAAAGTAAATATGATAGACATTTTATGGGTGATGCTGTCATAACCAGTATCGAGTAAGTAGTATGGAATCCAAGTAACTGGTTTGGCAAATGTGTTTATCCTAAATGCGAGTTCATTACCGGAAGTGAATTTCTTTTGCTGCGTATCCCACGTGAAGGTCTTAACATTTTCTGGAGTACTGAGGATAACTGGAACCATTTGAACTTTCTGTTTATAGACCCCCATACCACCGGTTTTTCCATATGGAATATAGCTTGTGTAGTATAGATAGTCGTCTACAATAACAAAATCATTCATCAAACTTTTCTCAGCAAGTCTGTACAATTTCTGTTCTTTGAGATCGTAATAATATGGTATGGTGTACTCGTCTTCAACTTGTATGAATGTTACTCCATCTTTCCAGAATTTGACATAAGGCCCTTTCATAGTAGGATTATCGAACATAGCCACTATATTTTTGGATTGTTTATCGATGATTATGAGCTTGTTATCCATTGTTAGGAACGTAAGATAATTCTCAGATACATCCATATATCTTATGAATCCATCATACTGAAAATCAAAGTCTGGACCTTTTACAATGGTTTTCATTGACTGCGTATCATATGCTGATAAGTAAAGATTACCTTTGTAAATGCCAAATGCACTTATGTATCCGGTTGCGATAGCTTTATTTCTTGTAACATCCCAAAGTTGATTTACCGTTTTGCCCGAGATGTTTGTCTTGCACAACGCATAGATACCGCTATCATCATACTTGACATCCAAAGCTGTAAGAGGTACACTGTTCTTTTCCTTTCCCTCTGAATCAATGAAAGTAAGGGCGTCGATAGTTGTACCTATGTAAGAACTAACAGGTCCGTATTTTTGGCTTAGCAAAGTGAGGTTTGATTCATAAGTATCGATCTTGTTTAAATACGTGTCACGTGACTTGTAAATCAGGTCACCTTGTTTATAGTCTAATTTCGTAAGTGAGAAAATCCAATCTGTGTATATCTCGTCGAATGGTTTACCAAAAACTTTTTCGTAATCGTCGGAGTACATTTCTCGCTGTGCGGGAGAAAGATTCCACAATTCCAACACATCATTTACAGCACTGGCAGAAGTCTCGTTCAAGAACTCTTTTACTTTTTCTAATCCATACGTATCTACCAGATGCTTATAGAATCCCGCAGTAAAATTGTAGTAAAGCAATCCGCCACGATAATCGTCGGAAGGCATAATTTCTTTGTAGTTAAAAGATGGGAAGTTTTGCAATGCATAATAATATAGGCCTGATGAGAAAAATGGATTGTTCAGCCTGCCTGAAGCAGAAGAAAAATAGCTTTCATTAAAAACAGTTATTCCTTCAACAAGCTGACTATTGAGTTGTGGCAAATATGGAAAACCAAGAATTATGCTGGCAATCTTTGCAAAGTCGTCTTGGTAAGTGAGGTGACACATATGCGTGAATTCGTGAATGAGTAAATACATGTACCAGTTTTCAAGTGGCAACTGAAAGGAAATCCAACTTTCTGGTGGCCACAAGTAAATCACTATTGTGCGATGCAAAAGAGGTTGGGTGAAACCATTACTTATACTTCCTTTGTCTTGAAGGGCTATCGTTATCCTTCCAGGGTCATTGCCAACAAGATTAATAACATCGCCCCGTATAGTTTCGAATATGTTTCCAACCAAAACGGCGTTCTCATAGTACCCTTCAGGATAAAGTATGTCTGCATGGTCAAAATGTAGAACACCACCAAAGCTGGTGAAAGATGCGACAATCAAGAACAGAAGCACTAAAAAAAGCTTACAATTACCGAAAAAAGAATGGAGCTTTTCAAACATTCATCGTCCCTCCCTTTTTTGATCAAAAGCTTTATATTCCACATATATTACACTGAATCATATTTAAATAATTTAAATAATTTTATCATACATAAATTCACCTTGCAACAAAATCGGAGAATATGAATATATGAATAGTTGACAGAAGGATAAGTCTATGATAGAATTTATCACGCATGGGGCGACGTAGCCAAGGGGTCAAAGGCGGAGGTCTGCAAAATCTCTATTCGAGGGTTCAAATCCCTCCGTCGCCTCCAAGAAATGGGCTCGTAGCTCAGTCGGTAGAGCATCCGGCTCATAACCGGGCGGTCGGGGGTTCGATCCCTCCCGAGCCCACCAAAAGTCTTAAAACAAGCGGGAGCATATGCTCCCATTTTTATAGTTTTTTCAAAATCCTGTTCTGCCAGATATAAGGACTGGCAGGACCACGTAGACCGAGGGAGGAGGTGCTTTATGAGGATTTACGAGACGATGTTCATCGTTAAGCCGGACGTTTCTGAAGAAGACAGGAACATACTCGCTGAGAACGTCAAGAAGTTCTTGGAAGAAAAGATTGGAGCACAGGTAGATAACGTAGACAGATGGGGCGTTAGGAAGCTTGCTTACAAGATAGGCAAATATTTTGAAGGAGACTACACGGTAGTCTACTTCAGATGTAATGGTCAAGGCCTTGAGCAGCTTGAGAATTATTTCAAAGTACGCCCAGAGTTCATGAGATGGCAGACTTTTAGAAGAGAAGATTTAGAAAAGAAAGAGAGAAAAGCTGCAAGAGCAAAAAAGGAGGCTCCAACGGAGGAAACTTCTACTACAGAGGAAACTCCTACTGAAGAGAAGGTGGAATAATGTCATCCTCGTATAACAAAGTGGTTCTTGTTGGAAGATTGACGAAAGATCCGGAGACTAAACAAACGTTAGATGGCAACCTTATAGCGACTTTTACACTTGCAGTCAACAGATCCAACAACAACGGTGACGTAGATTTCATAAGAATTGTAACGTTTAGAAAGACGGCTGAGCTCGTTCACAGTTACCTTCAAAAGGGAAGAATGGTGCTTGTCGAGGGAAAATTGAGAATAAACAAATGGAAGGCCAACGATGGACAAACTAGATCAACACCTGAAGTATGGGCAGACAACGTCGTGTTCATCGAAAGTCGTAAAGGAGAGCGAGAAGAAGTGCCTCCTTATGAAGAAGTCTTTGGTAATGATTCCGATATTCCGGGCGATGTTCCGGGTGATGATGAACCACCATTTTGATTTGCAATTGTCTTTTCTTTAAGTTGACTGATAACAGTTGGCTAAATTGCGTAAGGAGGGAAAGAAAATGCCAAGAGTAAGGCAGAGAAGAAGGAAAGTAAAGTCATGCAAAATGTGTGAAATGAAGGTAGATTACGTAGATTATAAAGATATTAAAGTCCTTAAGGATTTCTTGAATGAAAAAGGTAAAATTCTACCAAGAAGATTAACAGGAAATTGTGCAAAGCATCAGAAGATGGTAAAGGATGCAGTCAAGAGATCAAGACAAATGGCTTTGATACCATATATAAAGTATTAATAAGATACTAGGAATATCAAAGATCAAGTTTTCCATTGTGGCTCACCAATATTTGGTGAGCCATTTTTGTTTTTGTTAATCACTGAACTTAAGCACGATACTAAACACAACAACAGTGAACGAGGATTGTGTACTTTATACAAACGGTTCGAATTTGAATGAGATAATGAATTCCAATGTGAGTTTATTCATAATCGATTATTCTTCAGATGGTACAGATAGGAAAGCATTTACGAAGGCTCAAATTGACAATTTGAAAAACTCGGGTAAGACTATTCTTGCTTTCTCAATGTAGGTACTGCAGAGAATTGAAGATATATTGAAAAAAGTATGATTAAAACCTTGACAACATTAAATAAGCAGAGCGTTATCGTCCTTTCAGTTGAGTATATAGACAACGGCAATCCTCTCGACAAAGAAAATGCAATTTAGGATAAAAAACTACATAAAGATGTGTAAAGACTATAGAGTAAGTAATGAAGTCATTAGCACAAACAGTGGTGGTTATTGTTCTAAATCATCTCTCATACCAATCTCGTTGAGTATTATGAAATCCTTGTTTCTCCAGTCTTTTTTAGTCTTAACGTGTAGATCTAAAAAAGTCTTTGACTCTAAAAGGTATTCTATGTCTTTACGCGCACTCTCGCCGATTTTCTTGATCATATTACCATTCTGGCCTATTATTATTCCCTTTTGGCTCTCTCTTTCCACGTATATGTTTGCCCTTATGTAAACAGTACCATTTTCTCGTTGCTTTATTTCTTCGACTATTACGCTGCTGCAGTGTGGTATCTCCTCATACGTAAACTGGAAAATCTTCTCTCTTATTAACTCTGATGTGATGAAAGACATAGGTCTATCCGTTATCATATCGTCTGGGTAGAATTGAGGACTCTCTGGAATATTTGCTTTTATGATATTGAGTAATTCTTGGAGTCCTTCGTTCCTGACTGCAGATGTTTTAACAACCGCAATCAAATCCTTGATTCCTTGTCTGATCTTATCTTCAATTTGTTTGATTCTATTCTCATTAACTAAGTCTATCTTATTTATGATACCGATGGTGGGTGTTCTCGACTGGTTTACAAGATTGCATATCTGTTGCTCTGCAGTGCCAAATCCTTCGGAGGCGTCTACAGTAAATAGCAGCAGATCAACATTTTTCAATGCTTGCGTAGCGGCTTTTACCATGTATTCTCCCAATCTGTGCAGTGGTTTGTGTATACCAGGTGTATCTACGAAAACGATCTGCGCATCTTCGTCTGTGTAAATCACATTTATTCTGTTTCTTGTAGTTTGTGGCTTGTCAGATACAATAACTATCTTCATTCCCATTATTGCGTTTATGATAGACGATTTACCAACATTTGGTTTTCCCACGAAAGACACAAAGCCGGTTTTCAAGACTCTTCCCATGTTCGAATTACCTATGCTATTCATATCGTTCATATCATTTGTATCTTCATCCATTATATCTTCATCCATGTCATTTCATCTCCTTGAACTGTCCATTGTTGAAATTATAGAACATGACACCTTTGGAATTATTGAAATCATTAATGAACTTTGATTTGAAATTTTCTATGAATTCGTAAAGTAATATCCTTACATTTCCCCCAATTTTTATCTCCCTGTCGATACGATACAGATTCTTTATGGCATTGTTTATATATTTGAAATTGTATGAAATCAGATGGTTACGAGGGTCGTTCGTCTGACCTTTGAATTTGAAACCGAGATATCTCGCCGTTTTTGGAATCTGTACCCCGGTTATCTTGGAGATTTCGGAAATCTCCGGCCACGAGAACTTCAATTTTTTCTCAGTCACTACCGTTATATTCAACAGATCAATGAAGTGCCTGACCAACGAAGAAACAATCAAGACAGGATCATATTCTTTAGCGAGTTCATCGATCAACTTGTATGCGCTCTCGAATCTCTCCTCTGTTATCGAAAAGCCAAGCTCATCGAGTCTGCTTATAGTCCTTTTGTAAACAATATCTTCTATTTCACTTGGTGTCATTTTATCGAGTTGTCCATTGGAATAGATATAGAGCTTTTGAAGTTCTGAGATTATGGCATACTCATCGGGACCAGTTAATTTGAATATCCTTTCAGCTGTTTCTTTTGAACAAGGAGTGTCAATTTTGTCACCTGTAGATACAATGAACTCTATCCATTTGTCTTCTTCCCACTCTTTTGGTTTTTCAAATTCTACTATCTTGATCCCTTCAACTAACTTTTTTGCTTCCTTTCCCAGTTTCTCCATTCTGACAAAGATCGTTAAATCGTTTATTTCGAAATCTAAGTTAAAAAATTCATCCTTTTCTTTTTTGGACCACTCATCGAAATCTACAATGTCATACGCCTTTTTTTCAGAAAAAAGGCCGAGGCTCTGGGATGCATTCTTGAGTTCGGCCAATTTGTTATCCTCATCAGAGAAAATCTTCCGATATTCGCAATTCTGCTCACTAACGAAAGATTTTACAAAAAGTTCCTTTTGCAGTTCAGAATTACCTATTAGAAAAATGACCACTGATTAAACCTCCGAATACTATTAAATTTCTATAATCTCTATAATCTTCTCAATTCTTCGATTTCCACTATCTTGCCGCTGTCCATTCTAACAATTCTGTGAGCAATATGTGCAACGGTCGTATCGTGTGTGACTATGACGAACGTTGTACCGAACTCTTCATTTAATTCTACTATCATTTTCTTTATTTGCTCACCATTTTTCGAGTCGAGTGCACCTGTTGGTTCATCTGCCCAGATGATTTTCGGATTTGTAGAAAGTGCACGAGCTATGGCAACTCTCTGTTGCTCACCACCTGATAATTGTGATGGATATGCATCTTTACGGTTTGCCATGTTCACCTTTTCCAAGAGTTCCAAAGCTCTTTTTCTCGATTCTGAAATGGGTACACCATTTAACAACAACGGTAATTCAACATTTTCAACAGCGTTCAATACCGGTATAAGATTAAAAAATTGAAATATGAATCCCATATTTTTTGCCCTAAACCTGGTCTTTTCCTCTTCATTCATCTTCGTTATTTCTTGATTGTCTATAAGCACTTGACCAGATGTGGGAACATCAAGACCTGCGAGCAAATTCAACAAAGTAGTTTTACCTGAACCTGATGGACCAAATATGGCTACAATCTCGCGCCTTGATATGGTTAGATTGACAGTATTAAGTGCAATAACCTTAGATTCATTAGATCCGTATATTTTTGAAAGATCTCTTGCCACAACGATAGACTTATTTTCTATGTTGTTCACATTTTCCATGCTATTCACCTCGCGAATTTTTCAAAGACTTTAGACTCTACATATGATGGAACCCACTGCGATATCTTGCCTCCAAATGAGGCGACCTCTTTCACCAAACTTGAAGAAAGGAATGAAAAGCTTTTATCTGTCATCAAAAACACTGTTTCTACACCATTTAGTATCTCCTTGTTTGCCAAAGCCATCTGCATCTCGTATTCAAAATCTGTAACTGCTCTTAAGCCTCTTATAACAACGTTTATTTCGTTTTTCAGTGTGTATTCTGCCAACAATCCTGAAAAACTTTCGACTCTGATGTTTGGAACATCCTTAAGGCACTCTCTTACCATTTCCATCCGTTCTTCAACAGTAAAAGCGTACTTTTTTTGCTTATTTTCCATTACAACTACGTGCAGTTCGTCAAATAGGTGTGATGCCCTACGAGCTATATCTATGTGACCAAACGTTATCGGGTCAAACGAACCTGGATATGCTGCCTTTATCATAATGTTCTAAACTCCTTTCGAGAAATCTAAAGTTCAATTGATTCAATCATTGTCACTATGGAAAATATCCGATTCAAAGAAATTGGTGAAAGATGGGTTGAACATCAACGTTACCGTACCTATAGGGCCATTACGTTGTTTCCCAATTATCACTTCTGTCTCGTGCGGTAGTTCCAAGTTTTGCTTTTTGTAATATTCGTCTCGGTACAAAAATATGACCACATCTGCATCTTGCTCGATGGCACCGGATTCTCTCAAATCACTTAATCTAGGTCTCTTGTCTTCACGTTGCTCAACAGCCCTAGATAATTGAGATAATGCAACGATTGATATGTCCAATTCCCTGGCCAGCAATTTTAGTGATCTTGAAATTTCAGATATCTCCTGTTGCCTACTGTCACGTCTACTGTCTTCCAAGCTCATCAACTGAAGATAATCGATGAATATCGCATCTACGTTGTATTCCTTTTTCATTCTTCTAGCCTTTGCTCTCAAAACTCTTGGTTCAAGATTCGATTCGTCATCTACAATGATGTTCGACTTCATGAGATTTGAAGCACCCAGCATGAGTCGCTTCCATTCTTCATCGTTCAGCCAACCACGGCGCACCTTCTGTAAATCTACAAGTGATTCCATACAGAGTAATCTCTGAACAAGTTGTTCCCTACTCATTTCGAGACTGAAGATACCAACCGATGCCTCACCTATCATTGCCATGTTCTTGGCAAGACTTAGTGCAAATGCGGTCTTACCAACACTCGGTCTCGCTGCTACGATCACAAGATCAGATTTATGAAAGCCTGACGTTACTTCATCGAGTTTCTTAAAACCTGTTGGTATACCAGTGACAAAACCGCCCAATCCCTTTGCATGTTTGTCTCTGAGCTCTTCGAGATGTTCGAAAACATCCGTCAGAGCATTGCGTATGTCAATGTAACTCTTCGTAGCTCTCGATTCAGCTATTCTAAAGATTATACGTTCAGACTGATCCAATATTTCATCAACGTTCGAATCAGAAAAAACAGTCTCCACTATCTGACTACCTGCTGAGATAAGTTCTCTTAGAATTGCTTTATCCCTTATGATTTGTGCGTACATCTCTGCATGTGCAGAAGTTGGAACGCCGTCTGCAAGTTGGGCAACGTAGAGTTCTCCACCAACTTTGTCTAGTGTTCCTTGTGCTTTCAATTTATCGCATATCGATATGATATCTATCGGTAAACTCTCATCGTGTAACTGCTCTATTGCTGAAAAAATGTATCGATTTTTGACATCGTAGAAATCAGATGAGTTAACTATCGACACAATCTGATCTAATCTTTCTGGCTCTATAAGTATGCTACCAATTAGCGCTTGTTCTGCTTCTATATTGGCCGGGATATTTCTCACAGTATGAATTCCTCCCAATCTCTTAATTCATAGTGTTATTAGTGTCATTCAAATATGGTCTTCCTCTTCTTTGCAGTTATACCTGAAATTATGATGATAATCAACGAAACTATCACCAGATAATCACCGTATTTTGCGTAGAACGTCACTTCACTCTTCGGCGCAACGTAAAGAACCCTCCATTGTGTACCATCCGGAAGAACTGTGATATTGCCGTAAGCATCACACAAGCCGCTTATTCCCGTATTAGAAACCTGAAGAACATCTCTTCTTGTCTCTACCGCCCTGAATACACTCTGAGTAAAATGTTGAGTGAGTGCAATCGTAGAATTATACCACCCGTCGTTTGTAGATACAATGAGATAATCAGAATTTTTCGATAACTCTCTTGAGACATTTGAAAAATACGATTCAAAACAAATCTGCAAACCTACTCTCCCGTATCCATCTATTTGGAACGTCTTTAACTCGCCCTTGTCGAAATAAGCTGCACCTTTTAGAAAATCGAGCTTTCCGAATATACCTTTGTAAGGTAACATCTCAACAAAAGGGAATAATTTAGTTTTATCGTACCTATCTGTGTAATTCCCATTTTTATATATGTGAAGGCTATTGAAGCCTTTATTATTCTCGATAGTAGGGTACCCAACGATAAAAGTTCTATTTCTAAACATTGCCAACAACTGTTGTTCTGCATCAGTGTTCCTGATATCGGTACTTGGAAATACCGCTTCAGGGAAGACTGTCAAATAGTCCGGGGTCTGTGAGAACTCATCGTTTATGTATTTTACTATCTGAAGGCTATCGTATTCATACTTCACTCTCTGGGCAAGATCAGTTTGCGCAAGAACAACAGGCTTTTCACCGATCGTCTCAGGAAGATTATATTCCAAAATACCATTCAACAAAAACAGACAGCATACAATTGAAAGGACAATGTGGATGTTGTATTTATTCTTGCGCAAAATTTTGTAAGATTCATAGTTGACAACGACAATTAGAAAGGTCAAACCGAATGTACCTACGTAAGGTAATATCTGCAACAATCCTTTGAAGTTGTACAATGCATCGCTTAGTCTCCCACCAGTAAATCCCAGATCTCCTATGCCCCTTATGAATTCCGTAACAACATAGAGTGAGGCAAAAAACAATGGTTCCAAGAATCTATATCTTATCTTATTACCCCAAAGCCCGTAAAGAAAGCCAAAAAGTAAAAATGGTAATGCTTCCAATATGCAGAAAAGTATGTAAACAAAAAAACCAGTTGTCGATGAAAACCTACCGAATAGCTCGGGAAATCCATTTGTCAAAACTGGAATCAAGTAATTGAAATTGATAAACGTGAAAAGAAAAAAATAGAGGAAAGAGACAAGTGCAGAAAACACGGGTCCCTTTCTTTCCAGTGCAAAAAATAATGGAACCAACGCAATAAATACAAACCCTCCGTACACATAGCCAGGCATAGATATTGCTACAAGTAACGATGATATGGCAGCGCCAGTCAGCACATCAAGCATAGCTTATCCCCCCTGTTTTTTTAACACATCGAACCTTACAGTAACTTACTTATCGCTTCTTCTACTTTGTTCACAACATACTCTTGTTGTTCTTTCGTCATATCTGTAAAGAATGGCAGTGCTATTGTTCTCTCAGCAACTTCTTCAGTAATTGGCAGCATGCCTTCCTTCCACCCAAGTTCTCTATATGGCTTTTGCAGATGTACAGGTTCAAAGTAGTTTCTCACGTGGACACCACTATTTTCCAAATATTCCATCACTTTATTTCTGCTTTCCTTCTTCGTACCTTTTGGTAGTCTCACTACGTATATGAACCATGACATCTTTGAAACGTAGTCTTTTACGATCGGTGTTTCAACACATTTCAACATAGCGTTGTACCTGTTGGCTACTTCGCTGCGCGTCTGGATTATTGCATCTATTCTCTTCATCTGAGACCAACCCAAACCAGATGACATTTCGTCTATCCTATAGTTGTATCCTACGTAATCATGGGCCAACCAACCTTGTCCTTCTCCTCGTCCTTGATTTCTCAATGCGCGAGACACTTTATAGATATGCTCATCGTCTGTAACAAGCACCCCACCCTCGCCTGTTGTGATCTGTTTGTTTGGATAAAACCCGTACGCACCCGCAACACCGAATGTGCCCACTTTCTTTCCTTTGTACTCACTACCCAGTGCCTCGCAGGAATCTTCCACAATTGTTACGTTGTATTTATCGCATATGCTTAGCACTCTGTCCCAATCTAGCGAATGACCAAATATATCAACCGCCATCAAGAACAATTTTTTATTTTCTTTCGATAGTTTCTCTAGCACATATTCGAGATGTCCTGGATCCATATTCAACGTTTCAGGCTCTATATCGACAAATTCTACACGACCTCCCTCGAACATACCAACGTTGGCAGATGCAACAAACGTGAAAGAGGGGACAACCAATATCGAATCTTCTGAAAAATCGATCGATTTCAAAATCAAGTGTAACGCCGCAGTTCCGCTCGATACAGCAACTGCATACTTTGTACCAACGAATGAAGCAACACTCTCTTCAAACATTTCGGTATACGCTCCAATACTCAAACGACCAGAACGAAGAATTTCGACTACAATATCTATGTCATCTTGACTTATTTGAGGACTGGATAATGGAACATCTAACTTTGGAACATTCGTTTGTTGAGACATAACAGTCGTATCCTCCTTTATGTGCTTTCTCTTGCGATTATCTATAAACACTCAAATTATATTATATCATACAAAATCTTACAAAAGAATAAAAGAGCAGTTGGAGGCAATTATTGAAGATAATCTTAACAATATGAACACTTCGATATTGAGCAAAGTGCAAACGAGAAAAGCACAATAAATGTTATTATTACTTCATATTCCTTTCAGCAAGTGATGTTATAATTAAGTTAATTTACTATGGAACTCATCGTGATCTATGAATAGTACAATCAAGAAGTGGAGTGGGAGAATGATAGACATACTAATCAAATCTATAGTGTTTGTACATAACTTCGGGGTTCACTCACTACAAACTGCTTTCTTATCGTCAAGAATAGCAGAAATTCTACAATTAGATCCAGTCGAGGCCTTCTACAGTGGCATCTTTCATGATATAGGG
Source organism: Fervidobacterium sp. UBA5837 (assembly GCA_002432805.1). Classification (GTDB taxonomy): domain Bacteria; phylum Thermotogota; class Thermotogae; order Thermotogales; family Fervidobacteriaceae; genus Fervidobacterium. Next base: position 83,345 of record DJGV01000008.1, read on the forward strand.
ATGATAACACCACATAATGGAATTGCCTTGGACGATGTGAATTATCGGTACCTTACAAACAGAGATCTCACATCAAACGAAATCGGAATAAACGAACATGCATTGATGTCTTCTTTTGAGGTTTCAAAATTGTCAAAACTGACAAAGACCTTCCCAAATATCTCATCAAATATACTTTTGCACCATGCATCAGCAAAATATCTTGATTCATCACAGAAGAGTGATATTATGGCTAATATCATTTTCATAGCTGATGTAATGTCTTTGTACACAATTAACAATCAAGAAGAGATGAACTTTGAAGATTTCAAGACATCTCTTTGGCCCACAAAAGAGAGGTATTTCGATTTTGTTTATGAGGCAGCGCTAGCTGCGATAAAAGAAGACTATACAAGATGGATGCTGTACGATATAAAGTCGGGAAATAATAAAGAACTGGTAGTAAATGACTTCACCTTCAATGAGAAATACAGTTTTGAAGATGCGCTTGAGACCGGTTCTATTCTATCTTACATAATTGATTCGAAGAGCTCATTCACCCGTGATCACTCTTGGCGTGTAGCAAGAATTGCATCAGCAATAGCAAAGGAAATAATGCTCGATGATGAGGATTTCTTTATAGCGGGACTTTTCCACGATATTGGAAAGATAATAACTCCGATAGAAATTCTGGAGAAAAAGGGTAAACTTAATGAGAGAGAAATGGATATAATGAGAAAGCACGTTTATTACAGTTACTTGATTTTGTCCAATCACAAAGATGAGCCCTGGTTTCTACCTGCCGTTAGACACCAAGAACGTATAGATGGTTCAGGTTATCCGTTAAGATTGACTGGAGACAAAATGACGTTCAAGGATAAGACCTTACAAGTAGCAGATTATTTTGCTGCTGTGTTGGAACCAAGACCGTATCGTAGTGCAAGCAGCCCAGAACAAGCATATGAAGAAATAGCTAAAGCGGTCAGTAATGGAATACTCGATAAGAGTCCAGCAAATATTCTAAAAAGGTTGGTATTTGGTGGATATGACTTCAGCAATTTGGATTTTACATCACAGATCCAGATAGAGATTTCCAATTTTGAAGAAAACGTTGTACGTAAACGAACAAAGGGTAATTCTGCCAAAGCAAGTTAGAAATCTAGAAAGTTAGAAATGTTTGAACCACAATATAAGGTACATTTAAATGCATTAAAGTATGAAGATATTTAAGCACTAATGTATTATTAATGTATTACTCTAATTTGATTCTTTTGAGGAAGTTGTACTCGTTCATTGCTTCTTCGTACATGCCTGCCTCTTCGTAAAGTTGTGCTAATCTTAGTCTTTTTTCTTCGTCGAATGGATCTTTGTCTACTACCTTCTTGTACACACCCGCTGCTTTACTTTTCAGACCAAATAGTAGATACAGACGATATCTAATGGAAGGTATGATCAAAAGTAGAATGATCAAAATAGCCAAAGCAATCAAAATCAAGTAAACCGGCCTGATTTTGATGGCATTGAACTTAGAAAATGGGGATGATGAAGATGATGTAGATGATGGAGATTCTGATGCCTTTGCGCCATTTACATTTTGAGCACCAGCAGATTGAGTCACTGTTGCATCGACACTAGTACCAATATCACTGATCCCCTTAGTGGCGCTTCCTGCAAGTGATGTTAATTCTTTTTCAAATCTAACATCTGAATATTTCTGTCCATCGATGAATTTGATGGCAACATACACATCAAGATATTCCTTTCTCTGTACCACACTTGTAACCTTTTCATATGTTTGGAACAATTTATCGAAAAACTCCGTTGCAAACCCATCTGCTTCTGGATACTTACCCACCACGTTGGAAAAGATGAAAGTCCTTATCTCGTTATCTTGCAACAACTTTGGAAACAACTGCTCAAGATAATCGCTCATCCTCTCTGGAAAAAGCTTGAACAAATACACAGCAGCGGTATTAGTCTCCAAATTATCCGATAGATATTTTACGAGAAATTCCTTATCGAATACATCAAATAGATAGTATTTTCCAGTAGTAGTAAACTCATGGACTGCTAAAAAATCTAACAATCCATTTACATCTTCTCTTAACACAAAATCGTAGTCTTTCAATTTTCGCTTTGCATATATGAGTCTGCCGAGGTCTTGCAATTGATCAGGGGCTTTTGATGAAGAAAGATAAGCCAAATACATATCCCAAGCAAAGTCAGGGTCTTCTTTTGACTTATCACGTATTTCCTGTACAGTTATCGGCAATACAACAGCGCTACTGATTATCACGAGCAAGATCACTATTATCTTGACTGAGCCCGTAAGGTTCATTTTCATTGTTCCCCTCCGGTTCGACGTGAACAACCACGTCATAGATATCTTTTGAATCACTAAGTCTTCTCCTGATGCACTTCGTTATTTCGTGTGCCTGTCTTACCGTCATGTTCCCGTCTACTTCAACATCCATATCGATATCAAATTTGCCACCGATCTTTCTTATTCTCACCTTGTGTGGATTGTACGCACCGCAGGCTTTACATGCGTTGAATACTTTATCGTATATCCACATCTCATTTTCGTACAGACCATCCATAAGCTCATGTGCGTTTTCTTCAAAGACGTCCCAAGCAACTTTCAATATGATAAACGACATCACAATACTTATCAATGGGTCCATCCAAGCTAATCCCAACTTGTTTAGAATAACTCCAAGAAAAACGAGTGCTGACATAATTATATCATTTCTCATGTTTTTTGCTTCCGCAACCATCGCTTGACTTTTTGTCTTCTTTCCCGTAGAGTACTCTATGGTAAATAGAAAGGTCTTACCAGCGACGGATAAAATTGCAGCAATCAGTGGAATAAAGCTCTCGAGGATGTTGTACTGACCGCTTATCAACCTTTTCACGCTTTCGATGAGTAGAGAGATACCCGCATAGAATATCACAAACGAAATTACCTTTGCACCAATGTTCTCTGCTCTTTGATGGCCGTATGGATGTTCCCTGTCAGGAGGCTTTCGCGAAATCAACGAAGAAATTAGAACAGTAGAAGAAGTTAGTATGTCCGTAGTTGTGTCGATTCCATCTGCTAAGACCGCCATACTGTTGAATATCAAACCAACAGTTACTTTTACTATCGCAAGAATGACGTTTGTTATAACTGCTGTTATAGAAACTCTGTTCGTGAGTTTTTGATTCCTTTTAATTTCTTCATCCATGATTCATTCCTCCCTTTTTAAGGAATTCAATTGTCGTTCTGTAGGACTATTCTATTAAAAATTAAGGGGCTTCCGCCCCCTAATTTTAAATCAATAGTGTTTATACACTAGAGTTCTTACCGTCTATTTACTTGATGATACTTGGATTCTTCTAAAATCCTATTTTCCCAAAGCTGTCTTTGCTATGTTAACAAATTCCTTGAAACCATCGACATCGTTAACTGCAAGTTCGGCAAGCATCTTTCTATTGACTGATACACTTGCCAACTTCAAACCATGAATAAGCTCACTGTATTTGAGTCCTTCATTTCTTGCTGCGATATTTATTCTCGTAACCCATACCTTCCTGAAATCACCCTTCTTGTTTCTTCTACCATCGAATGAAAATTTCAACGCTCTATAGTAAGATTGCCTTGCAAGTGTGTACTGTCTGCTCAGCGAGCCTCTGAAACCTTTTGCAAATTTCAGTATTCTCCTCTTCTTTTTCTTTGAATTGACTGCATTCTTTACGCGCATTTCCGATTCCTCCCTTATTCTCTATTCTTTCAATTGTTCTCAATTTTGAATGATATCACTTTTTTCCAAGAAGTCTGAGTATTCTTGACTTATCTACATCAGCAATTAAATCCTCAAGTCTCAACGCTCTCAATGTGGATCTTCTCTTCTTACCGGTCTTATGCCATGCATTTGCATGTCTTCTCACAAGTTTGCCATTTTTTGTAATCTTAAATCTTTTCGCGGCTGTCTTACTACCTTTCATCTTTTGTTTTGCCATGTCTTATCCCTCCTAAGTCTTCTTTTCTATTCTCTGATCGTAGTCACAAATTTTTCGGCTTTACAACCATCCACATATCTCTACCTTCAAATTTCGGCTCCTTTTCAACGTTTCCTATATCCGCAATATCTTTCGAAATTCTCTCCAGTATCTCTTTACCTTTTTCCGTAAATGCAAGTTCCCTGCCTCTGAACATGATGGTTACTTTTACCTTATTTCCATCTTCGATGAATCTTTTGATGTGCTTCAGCTTTGTTTGATAATCGTGTTCATTTATGCCAATTCTAAATTTCATTTCCTTTACTTCGATGATTTTTTGGTTCTTCTTTGCCTTCTGCTCTCGCTTTGATATCTCGTACTTGTACTTACCATAATCCAGTACCCTCACAACAGGTGGTTGTGTATTTGGAGCAACCAATATAAGATCCATACCACGAGTTCTCGCAAGTTCTATTGCTGCAGATTTTGACATCACTCCAACAGCTTTACCCTCTTCATCGATAACTCTAACCTCGCTAAATGGTATCTCCTCGTTCTTAATGATCTTGTCTTTGTCGTTCTTAATAGTTGTCACCCTCCTATAAAAAGATTATAGCGGGCTGACGCCCGCCTAGTATTATTCACAGTATATTACATTTTCTTTTGTAACCTTCTCAAGTACCCAACTAGCTGTGCTGTTGGGTGGGAAGCCGGGCGCCTCCTCTTCAACATTTCTAAATATTGGTTGCTTGATTCCCGCGTTTCCTCATTTCAAACAGAACATTCTCTTTGGTGAGCCGCGTGGGATTCGAACCCACGACCACCTGATTAAGAGTCAGGTGCTCTACCAGCTGAGCTAGCAGCCCACTCATGGTGCCCTCAGGAGGAATCGAACCTCCATTTGCGGATTAGGAATCCGCCGTTCTATCCTTTGAACTATGGGGGCTGATATCCCAAATTTGGCAGCCCCACGGGGAATCGAACCCCGACCCTCGGACTGAGAATCCGGTGGACTAGCCGTTATCCTATGGGGCCATACTGTATAGCTTTTTTGTATCGATATATTATTGCCAACCGTGATATATATTAACATAACATCATAAAAAGTCAAGTACTTTTTTATCTGTGCTAGCTCCTTTTTGTTCCATAAAACTGTTCAGTAAAGAGCCTTTGTGGTATAATATGCTTGGAATCAAGAGAGGTGATAGAATGATAGACGTACTACTCAATACCATAATGTTTGTTCCAAAATTTGGAGTTCACTCACTACAAGTTGGGTTCTTTTCATCACGCGTGGCGAGACTCTTGGGATTAGACCCTATTGAGGCTTTCTACAGTGGTATCCTCCACGATATAGGAGTGATGACTCCGCATAACGGCGTTGCTTTAGATGATATAGATAATCAATTTCTTATCAATCAAGACGTGCCAACGTACGAATCATCTATAAAAGATCACACTTTGATATCATCGTTCGAAATTTCAAAGATGTCAAAACTATCAAGAGAATTTCCAGATATGTCATCGAGTGTACTCCTCCATCATGCATTGCCTCAATATCTCGATCCATCTCATACTAAAGATGTACTTGCAAATATCATATCAGTTTCAGAAGAAATTTCAAAGTATGTAATCGTCAACGATGAGGAGATGAGTTTTGACGATTTTAAGATACCACTTTCAGTGATCGGTAATCGATATTTTGATTTTGTATACGAAGCAGCACTGAATGCACTGAAAGAGGACTATACTAGATGGATGCTGTACGATATAAAGGCCGGATACAACAGAGAACAACTGATAAATGATTTTGCATTCGATGAAAAGTGCAATTTCGAGGAGACAATAGAGATAGGTGCTGTTTTATCATACATAATAGATTCGAAAAGCCAGTTTACCCAAGAACATTCTTGGAGAGTGGCAAAAGTGGCATCAGCCATAGCAAAGGAAATAATGTTAAACGATGAAGAATTCTTCATAGCAGGGCTTTTTCACGATATCGGAAAGGTAACAACACCAATCCAAGTGTTGGAAAAGAAGGGAAAGTTAGAACAGTGGGAAATGGACATAATGAAAAAGCACGTCTATTATAGCTTTTTCATACTGCTTGAACACAAGGACGAGCCTTGGTTTCTACCTGCAGTTAGACACCAAGAAAGAATAGATGGCTCCGGATATCCTTGGAGATTAACCGGAGATGTGATGACGTTCAAAGACAAGATACTACAAGTTGCAGATTACTTTGTTGCCGTATTGGAGCCAAGACCTTATCGTGGACAAAATAGCCCGGAGAAGGCATACGAAGAAGTTGATCGGGCTGTAAAGAATGGTTCTTTGGATAAAGGTCCTGCGAATATTTTAAGAGATTTAGTCCTTGGAGGATACGACTTCAACAATATCAGTTTTATGTCACATATTCAATCAGAGATAATCGCTTTTGAGCGGAGTCTGAATGAGAAAGAAATTTGAGAGGTGATAGTATGAACTTGAGGCAAATAAAGAAAGTTGCAATAATTGGTGCAACGGCGAATAAAAACAAATTTGGTTACATAGTACTTAAGGATCTTATAAGAAAGGGGTTTGAAGTAATACCTGTTAGTCCCAAATATGACGCAATAGATGGCATAAAGGTTTGCAAAGATGTATCAATACTGCCCGAAGATACGGAACTGTTGGTCTTCATAGTGCCTCCAGAGGTTGGTATTGTTGAATTTAAGAAAGCGTACGAGAAAGGTTTCAGAAAATTCTGGTTCCAGCCTGGTGCAGAGTCTAAAGCGATAATCGAGCACGCAAAGGAACTCAAAGATGTTGAAGTATCGTTTATAAAGTGTATTATGGTAGAAACAAACGATATGGGATAGACCTTGAAGGACTTTGAAAGGAATCAAAATCAAAAACTTATCAGAAAATCTGTGAGGTGAATTTGTTGACAGAAATTCTCGAGAAAATTCAAAAAGCTTTCGCCAACATAAAAGTAGAAGAGTTTATGACAATGGATGTGACGTTTGTCCGTTTGAATAAGACAGTTGCACAAGTCAAAGAAATATTGAGATTGAAGAGAATTTCAGGTGTTCCAGTAGTCGATGATGCGAATCATGTCATCGGTATACTGAGTATTGAGGATATAATAAAATGCCTGGAAATCGGAAAATTAACAGACAAAGTGAGTGAGCACATGACAAGAAACGTGATTTGCCTGACAACAGAAATGACGCTTCAAGATGCGATCAAACATTTTGACAGATACAAGTATGGAAGATTTCCTGTAATTGATGAACATGGAAAACTAGTTGGCATCGTGACAAAGAACGATATTTTGGCAGCTGTGGCAACGAAATTGGGGTTAATATATCTACACGATGAACGGCGAAAGGAAGTATTGGACTCAGACATACTTAGTCGTTCACTGATTACAGGCGAAGAAATAGATAAAAACGGGGCAGATTTCTATTTTAAGATCGATTACTTTGATGTCAATTTGGCTGGAGTTGGAGCAGCTCAATTGAAAAAGTTCTTGATGAAAAGAGAAATCGATGAATCATTGGTTAGAAGAATAGCTGTCGCAACATATGAAGCAGAAGCAAATGTCGTAATACACAGTGGCAGCGAAGGTGAGATGTACTGTTTTATACATAATGATGGAATAATTGTGAGGATAGAAGATACCGGGAAAGGTATTGAAAGCATAGAACTTGCAATGAGAGAAGGATACTCTACTGCACCAGATTACGTTAGAGAGTTGGGATTTGGAGCTGGAATGGGGTTACCAAATATGAAAAGATTTTCAGACAAAATGGTTGTACTATCAGAAAAGAGCAAAGGTGTAATCGTCGAAATGGTATTCTATAGATAATGATCAAAAGATAATGATCAAAATGCTTATGAAAATCGAGCAGCTTCCAAACTTCTAAACGTAGCTGCTCGATTTTTTCTCTATCTTATGTATTCTTACATTATTGTACATTATTGTGCATTTGAAAGATATTTAAATCCATCATCTGGAAAGACTGTAACGACTCTACTAATATTGTACCTTTCTTTTACCTGAATGGCACCCAATAGATTAGCAGCTGATGATACACCAACAAAGGTACCTTCATTCCAAAGTTTCTCCATCATTCTAACTGAGTCTTCGTCATCTATCTGCAAAATCTCATCCACTATAGACTTATCGAAATTGCCTGGTACAAAACCGGAACCTATGCCCTGAATCCTATGTGGCCCTGCGAGATTGCCACTTAAAACAGCAGATTGCTTCGGCTCCAGTGCAACTATTTTTACTGATTCTCCCAGAAACCTTCGTAATACCCTTCCAACACCCGTGATTGTGCCACCAGTACCAACCCCTGCAACAAAACCGCTTAAGGTATAGTTCATCTGCCTAAGTATTTCAGGAGCAGTAGTCAATTCATGGGCAATCGGATTGTTTGGATTTTCAAATTGATTTGGCATGAAAGCGCCTTTTGTTTGGACAATTTCGACTGCCTTCTCTACTGCTTTACGCATATTTTCAACCAGTATTAGATCAGCACCAAATCCTTTCAACACCTGTCTTCTCTCAACCGAAACACTTTCTGGCATCGTTAGAACAACCTTAAGCCCGAGTTGTGCACCAACCCATGCCAATGCAATACCTGTGTTGCCACTTGTTGGCTCAACTATAATTGTATTCTCATCTATTTTACCTTCGTTGATTGCCTTTAGAATCATAAAATAAGCTGGTCTGTCTTTAACACTTCCCGAAGGATTATTTCTCTCAACCTTAGCATAGATATCGTACTTTTCCAAATAAATGAGTGGAGTATCACCAACTGCAAGACTTCCAATTTTTCTCACAATTTCATTCATCTTACACACCATTCTCCTTTCAATACAGATCGTTTGCAGAATCGATTAGTCTGAGCATTTCGAATATTCTGAGTACACAAAATCACTTTCAATGTCATTTGAAAAACTTCCATGAATGCCACTCTCAACCTTTTCATCCTTCTTGACAACCCTTCCAGGTATCCCTATTACAGTACTATTTTCTGGAACATCTTCAAGTACAACGGAGTTTGCACCTATTTTTGCAAAATCACCGATCGTAATTGGTCCCAATATCTTTGCACCAGCACCAAGCACAACATTTTTTCCAACTGTCGGATGCCTTTTCCCACCGACTATGTGCCTTGTACCTAAAGTGACACCGTGGTAAATAATCGTACCTCTGCCAACACAAGCAGTTGAGCCTATAACAATTCCTGTGCCATGATCTATAACAACTCCCGCCTCAATCTCACAAGCGGGATGTATGTCTACCGAATAGATTATCCTATTCAATTGGTAAATGAAATAGGCAAAGAACTTGAACCCAGCATTGTAAAACGCATGAGCATGTCTATATAATCTGAGAGAACGGTATCCAGCATGAAATAAAAACTGATAAGCCTTTTCGAATGATGGATCAAGTTTCTTTAGCTGTTCTCTATCTTCACGTAACTGTTTCCTTGCATTAGAGAATCCATTCACAAGTCTGATTAAACTCAATTGGCGCACCCCATGAAAAACCACCTCTTCTGCCATTAGCTATCCTCAACTCCAAATCGCTTTCTATCTCTTTTCATATTGTCTTAGTTTATCCTAAGTGTATCACACCTTACTTACTTGTCAATACTTTTTAATTGAAAAATTCACTGAAAAATTTACTGAAAAATATCTTGCACAAATTCCAATAATTGTGATATAATAAATTTAGATCTAGTAAAATGTGATACGGAGGAATGTCATGTGAAAACAGCTGAATTGTTGAAAGAGAAAGGTGTAAAACCAACTGTCCATCGTGTTGAAATTTTGGAATATCTTCAAAAGACTAAAACGCATCCAACGGCAGATGAGGTTTACGACTATTTCAAAAAGAGAGGGAAGTTAGCTGTATTATCGCGAGCTACAGTTTACAATGCGCTCAGAGCCCTTTCAAAAGCAGGGATAGTTTCAGTGATCATCACTCCAGATGCCATTAGATATGATTTTATGAGGGAGAATCATCACCACTTTTACTGCCACAAGTGTAAAACTGTATACGATGTTGAGTTAGATGTCGATTTGCCGGAAATAAAGACTGTTGATGGGCACGAAGTTCAGTATGCTCAACTAACACTCGTTGGAATTTGTTCCGATTGTTTGAAGAAAGATGGCCATTAATATAGTAAAGCATGCAATATTTTTCAAAGTTATTCTAACTATACTATCAGGAGGTGTGAAAGTATGAGGGATATGACGAAAAAGTTCCTTGAAGATGCATTTGCTGGTGAGTCCATGGCTCACATGAAGTATCTTATTTTTGCCGATGAGGCTGAGAAGAAAGGTCTAAAGAATCTTTCGAATCTTTTCAAGGCTATATCATATGCAGAATTTGTACATGCGAGGAATCATTTCAGGGCTTTGAAAAAACTTGGAGATACTCCTGATAACATTCAGTCGTGTATCGATGGTGAGACATTTGAAATTGAAGAGATGTACCCAGTTTACAACGAAGTAGCAAAATTGCAGGGTGAGAAAGAGGCACAGATCACTACACACAGTGCTCTTGAAGCAGAGAAGATTCACGCTGAAATGTACAAAAAGGCGTTGACGTTAGTGAACGAGGGAAAGGATTACGATGCTGACAAGATCTTCATTTGTTCTGTTTGTGGCTACACAGTCGAAGACGAAGCACCTGAAAAATGTCCAGTCTGTGGAGCACCTAAGTCAGCATTCCTTGAATTCTGAGAAGAGGTGATGAATATGTTGGGCGATTGCATTAAAACAGGAGATTTCAAGGCAGAAAAGCACGTTCCAGTTATTGTCGCTCCAAGTAAAGTGAAGAAGGGCGAGTGGTTTGAAGTAGAAGTGTCTGTTGGAAAAGATATACCACACCCGAATTTGGTAGAGCATCACATAGCTTGGATAGAACTTTATGCAATACCTGATGGTGCTCAATACATTGTCAGAATTGGAAGATACGAATTTTCTCCAACTTTGGAAGAACCATTCATAAAGGCAAAGATAAAACTCGAGAAAAATTCAAAGCTTTTAGCACTTTCTTATTGCAATATCCACGGGCTTTGGGAAGGCACAACAGAGGTTGCAGTTGAAGAGTAAGAAGACGGATTGAACACTAAAGAAATTGAAAATCCCCCGCAAGGGGGATTTTTTATGTATAACCTCTCAATGAGCAAAAAAGTTAAGAACCTTTACTTAAATAGACTAACTACGAATGTCAAGAATGGACTTACAAAAAGGCTTGGTAAAAAATTGCCAACTCTGGTATCTTTTATTTCCAGTATCCTCAGACCTATACCGAAGACCATTAATCCACCCACTGCAACTAAGTCGTTTAGATACTCTGGAGATGTGAGAAAAGTCAATGTGCCTGCTAAGAGTGTTATTGTTCCTTGCACTATAAGTACAGCTACAGCCGACACCATTACACCAAGTCCATATGTAGAAGATAATACAATTGAGGAGACGAAGTCAAGAATCGACTTTGTGAGAATTATGCTTCCATCACCCTTTAACCCAGCTGTTATTGAACCAACGATCGTCATCGGTCCAACCAAAAAGAGTAAAGAGGATGCAACAAATCCAGTTGAGAAGTCCCCCTCTTGCATCGTATCTCCGAGTTTTTTCAGTCTTTGTTCTATGTTGAACCATTCACCGATAATTCCACCAATCACCATCGAGAACAAGACTATGAGAAAGTCATTTACCCCAACAATCATCTGTATGCCAATACCAATTGTTGAAAGTCCAACAGCATAGAAGAGTATTGTTCTGAACCTTTCTGAAATACCCCTTCTTAAGAAAAAACCTATCAAACTACCGATTACAACAGCTAATGAATTGACGATAGCAGGTAACAAGGCTTTCAAAATACCACCTCGATTTTCTACCAGCCGAGTAATTGAACCTAGAACTTCAAGGCAAAACCGAAGTTTACGCCTGCATCAGGTTTTTCCGAGATATTTTTTACACCAGCCTCTACAAAAAATTCACTGTTGTGAAGATTGGTAACTGTCGTCTTCCACCCAACCATCAATCCTATCGCCGCTTTAGGCTCGTAATTAAAATGTATTTTTGGATTTATGTACAAACCTCTTGTCTCTTTCGATGAAATCCTCAGACCGACAACGAGCCCATTAACACCGAATGCACCGTACATGTTAGAATACGGATCTGCATTCATTCTAACCTCGAGGCCTACATAGTGTTCTGCACTGAAAATGACGAATAAGTTACCGGTTGATGTATCCGCACCAAATGATGTTGAACTAACACAAAGAACTGCTGCGATGACAAATACAACAAAAACTGCCGAAAAATTTCTCATATAGCATCACTCCTTCCAACTTTCTGATAAAGACAATTAAAATCCTAATGTCTCACTTTCTTTTGAAAATCACATGTGTGCAAGTCTTTCATATACACTGATGTGAGTTCTTCTATCTGTAACAATTGGTACGATCATCTCTTTTGATGGTTCGATAGATTTTGAAATCGTGATTGCGGCCTCAACGAGCATCCGCTTTGTTATCTTCTTTTGCTTTTCAACAGCTGCCTTCATTATACCAGGGAATGCAAGTAGATTGTTCACTTGATTTGGAAAATCTGATCTTCCTGTAGCAACTATGAACGCACCATTTTCGTATGCCAAATTCGGATCAATCTCTGGCAGAGGATTTGCAAGTGCAAAAATTACAGGTTTCTTGTTCATTTTTCTTACATCATCACCATTCAATATATTGCCTTTCGAAACACCTATGAACAGATCAGCTTCTTTTAAGGCATCACTCAATGTACCTTTGACATTATTCGGATTGGTCAGATTTGCGATTTCTCGATGATAGTCATGTAAAGACGTCTCACTGTTGAGTATACCATGTATATCACAGGCTAAAATATGCTTTGCACCAAATTCGATCAACAGTTTGACGATATTATACCCCGCTGCACCGATACCATTAACCACTATTTTTACTTCATCGAGTTTCTTTCCTACCAAACTCAGCGCGTTTATCACACCAGCTAGAACAACAACTGCTGTTCCTTGTTGATCATCGTGGAATACCGGTATTGTCATTTCTGTATCCAATTTCCTAAGTATTTCAAAGCACCTTGGTGCCGAAATGTCTTCCAAATTTATCCCACCAAATGATGGTTCCAAGGCCTTTACAATTTTCACTATCTCATCACTATCCTGAGTTGAAATGCACAATGGAAATGCGTCCAAGTTCCCGAATTCCTTGAAGAGCATCGCTTTTCCTTCCATAACTGGTAAGGCTCCGTACGGTCCTATGTTACCAAGGCCAAGTACTGCGCTTCCATCGCTTATAACGGCGATTACATTATTTCTCCTCGTATACAGGAACGTGTTGTTTGGTATTTCAGCACATGCTTGAGCTACTTTTGCAACACCCGGTGTATAAAGTAGACTAAGGTTATCGCTCGTTACCTCAATTGGTGATATGATTCGATACTTTCCAGACAAAGCTTGGTGAAGAGAGAGTTCATCCATGTCCGCAACCTCCTTTGAGGGGCTTAAATCAATATTGACTTTTTCTACTTTCTGAAACAATTTGAAAAATACACGTTTACATAACAAAATACGTTCAAGTTTGTGCTATAATCAAACTGTATTTACTTCAACCTTATTACCTCATTCTTATTAACTATTGGGCTGGTGACAACTTGGATGCTTGTAGTCTATAAAAGTCTTGCCATTTGTTCCATGTTCGTCTCTGTATTTTCAGTATATTACGCATATGACAGAAAAGTACACGAAATATCCAAGAGTGTTCTATTCATCACGCTAATAAATTCTGTAGCCTCTCTTTTAGAATATTTGAAATATGAGACACCATATTCGCTATCTTTAGAAAAACTACAAAATCACATATTACTTTACGTACCTGCTTTAGTTTACTCCTTTTTCAAAGCTTTTCTCTCTGACAAGTCAAAAGAAGAGTCCAGAAAATTGGAGATCTCACTTTACGTCATAACGATACTCTACTCAATTTTAGCATTAACTAACAATTTACACAACCTCTTTTGGACAGGTACCATAGAAAATGCGTATTATGTAGGCATTTCAAGGCCAGCTGATGGAATTCTAGCTTACGCATATTATGTGTTTCTTGCAATCGTTATGTTACTTGTTGCGGTAAAACTGATGAAAAATGAAAAGCTCCTCTTCAAGACAAAATATCGCATCACAGTTATATTCAGCATACTAGCCGCTATAAATGTTTTTGCCTTCTCCATGAATCTTAACTTCTCAATTAGTGTTTTTACACTTAGTGTCGGCGTACTGATAGTAGAATTTGCTGCCGTAAGCTATTTTTGGAGAAGAAATAGCCTGGGCTTGAGATCAAGATTTCTTGAAAAGTCAAGAGATGGATTCATTGTGACAGATAACAATGGATACGTAATGGACATAAACCAAGAGGCTCTTAGTTTTTTGAACGAATCATACGGAAATGTCATAGGCAGAAAGAATGAATTCGTTGAAAGTTTACTAAAGAACTCGAATGACAAGAATCAGATCATCGAACTTTCTGGTAAACATTTTCTCTGTGTACCTGTGAGGTTCGATGGCGGTACGGTTGTTAGTATACGAAACATATCATCAGAGATTCTTGCCGAAAAGCAAAAGGAGAATCTGTCTATTTCGTTGAACTCGCTTTTTCAAAATATTCCCGACGGCGTTGCGATATTGACTACTGATGGAGAGGTAGTTGACTGTAACGAAAGTTTCGTGAATATGTTTGGTTATCAGAAAGATTATGTGGATGGAAAACTTATCGATGATCTAATCGCGCCAGAAAATCTAAAGAGTGAATCAAGAGAGTTAAGAGAGCTTGCAATTAGTCAGAAGACTCTCAAAGCAAACACAATTGCAAGGAGAAAAGATGGGAAACTTATCGACGTAAGGCTGACTGTGTCGACAATTTCAACCGATGCTGAAGAGCTGCTTTACGCAATTTACACAGACGTCTCAGCTGAAAAGGAAATCATGAAGGCCGCGAAAAATTCCATAGAGAAGGATTTACTTACTGGTCTGTACAGTCGCTTCTACTTTATGAGGAAATTGACGAACGTCACGGAATTTTCTTCATCGTATGAGTATAATGCTGTTATATTCATAGATATTCAAGATTTTAGAACGGTAAATAGCTCAAAAGGCCATACATTTGGTGATAAGGTACTAATAGAAGTTGCGAGAAGATTGAAAAGTTCTTTGAGAGAAGTAGATACCGTTGCAAGGGCAGATGCCGATGAATTTTGGATATTGATAGAAAAAGTTGGGAACAATTATTCGGATGCAAGAGAACGTATCAAAAACATTCTTTCGAAAATGCTTCAAGAACTTTCAAAACCATACGATATCGATGATGAAAGAATCGAAATGGATTTTTATGTTGCCATATACATCTTCAACATTATGGATAAAGTTGAAGAGATATTGAGAAAGGGCAATTTAGCGCTTGAAAATGCAAAGACGTCTGAAAATAGAATTGCGTATTACAACATCATGATGGATAACGAGTTGAAGGAGAGAGTTTCCAAGGAAAGGGATTTTAGAGAGGCATTCTACAATGGGAATGTCAGAGTGTTTTTGCAACCTATCTGCAATTATGGTGGAAAGATGATTGGCGCTGAAGCGCTGCTAAGATGGATAAGCACAGATGGTAAGATAATACCACCCGCTGAGTTCATTCACCATATAGAAGAAAACGGCATGATCGTTTTGGTCGGTGAGGAAGTACTGCGGCAAGTGTGTGAGGTATTGAAAAAAACCAAAGATCGTCTACCTTTCGTAGATGTCAACATAAGCCCTGTGCAGCTTCGAATTCAAAATATGGCTGATAGATTTTCGGAGATTATTTTGTCCAATGGCGTTGATCCAACACGGATAGTATTGGAAATCACAGAGAACATCTTGATAGAACTGAATCAAACAGTGAAAAACAACATAGACAAGTTGATGAGATTAGGTTGCCAAATCTGTATAGATGATTTTGGAACCGGTTATTCATCTCTTTCTTATCTCACACTCTTTCCACTTAGTAAGATCAAAATAGATAGATCATTTGTATCTAAGCTGCCAGATGATAAGTATTCTCTGAAATTACTCGAGGCCGTATACGATATTGCAAGATCCTTTGAAATAGATGCAATACCAGAAGGTGTAGAAAATGCCAAGCAATTGCAAATACTCTCCATGATAGGCTATAAATTCTTCCAAGGATACTATTTTGCCAAACCTATGCCCGTCGATGAATTCATGCAGCGTCTTGATAAGAATTCTTGATGAGAATTGTGATTATTGTCAAGAGCGCTTGTATCTACGCGAGGTGGTAAAGTGAGCTTGTTAAATGTATCATTCTCACCTGATTTTCTGTTGAGTAGTAGAGAAGATAAAGAGAGTCATTTCGATGCATGCGTTGTTATAGATGTGCTGAGGGCAACCTCTACGATAGTCACTGCACTGAGTAATGGTGCAAGCGAGGTTCTTCCGGTATTGAATTTGGAAGATGCCATCGAATTCGACAAGAAAGGTTATTTGATTGGTGGCGAGCGAGGTGGGATTAAACCAAGTGGATTTGCACTTGGTAATTCTCCTGTCGAGTATCGCATGGATGTTGTCATGAATAAGCGGATATGTCTGACGACGACAAACGGTACAAAAGCACTGATCAATGCAAGAAAATTGGCAAGTGACATATACGTTGCATCCTTTTTGAATTTGTCAGCCACTGTCGAAAAGTTAAGCAAATACGAAAATATAGCGATAATTTGTGCAGGCAACGATGGTGATGTATCGTATGAAGACACACAACTTGCTGGTTGTATAGTTGAGAAATTACATGCTATTCGCGGCTATGACCTTTCAGATTCTGCCCTCATTGCATTTAATCTTTGGCAAAAACTTGGAAGGCCACAATTTACAGGTAGTCATGCAAGGAAACTAATCAAACTTGGTTTTGAAAGAGATGTGGAATATTGTTCAAGCATCGATGTTAATAGTATCGTTGCTCTATACGATGGTGAAGTGATAAGAAAGTTCGAAGGTTAATGGAGGAATGGAGATGCACAATCTTTTGTTCTTACTCTTGGAATACCTAGTGTCTGCTTTGATAATACTTTTAGCCTTGCGATTCATGAAAAAAGAAGGTGCGTACGTAGCGCTCACTACGCTCATAATCGCTTCAAATCTTGGCGTTGCCAAGTTGTTCAATTTATTTGGGATGGAAGTCACCGCAGCTAACATGAGTATGGGTATGGCGTTTGTGATATATTCAATCATCACAGAAGTATACGGACAAAGCGAGGGAAGAAAGGCAGTGTGGATAGGATTTTTCGCACAATTCGCCTTCTTATCTTTGGGTTTGATTTACACGGGATACATGCCATCTCAAAACGACTTAGCTCAGAATTACTTATCACAGGCATTTTCTCTTACTCCAAGAATTGCATTAGGTAGTTGGATTGCATTCCTTGTGTCTGGTTATGTTGCCGTTTGGGTTTACAGTATGCTAAAGGGAAAGACTAAAATCTGGATGAGAAACAATGCCTCTACAAAGATTGGACAGATAGTGGATAACATGATATTTGTAACGATAGCATTTGCAGGATTAGTAGATTGGACAACGTATTTTCAGATCTTCCTAACTACAACGTTGATGGAGATTGCATTAGACTACGTTGATACATGGGTTGTATACGTTGGCATCAAATTTCTCAAAAACGACGGAAGCAATGGGGTAGATAGCGAGATTATAAATTCTCAAAAGGCGTGATGTATGTTACATGTCTTATCTCCGATGTGTGATATGATAACGTTAGAATAAGAAACACAAACACATCTGGAGGTGAGGCATATGGTATTCAAAGTTTCGGATGCTCAAAACCTTAGCAAAGAATTCGGACTTGAAAGAAGGAAGTTCTACGAATCTGATAAGGCCATCGTTGCTCAAATTGTTCTTGAACCTGGTACGCATTTGAAAAAACACGGTTCTGAAGAATTTGCACTCATTTACATCATATCGGGAAGTATAGAAGTTGAAACAGACACCGAAACATACGAGGCACAAGAAGGCACTTTACTCGAATTTCAGCCAAAGGAACAACACGGCTTTACCAATAAGGGTGATACTACGGCGAAGGTGTTGGTGGTCAGAATCAAAGAACCAAAGTGAGAAAGACAAGTATCGTGAAAATCGCCCCATTTGGGGCGGTCAGACAGGGATTATTAATTCCTGAACGGCATAGTCGTTGATATTCGGCTATGCCGTTTTTCGTTTAGTTTGGCAAGTGACAGCACCAATGCAGTTATAGAAAATTAGAATCCGCCAGGTTCTGCGGCCATCTACCTTTTCAGCCTTGAATACTATAATTTTGTCAATGAACTCTCGGATAATCTTTGCATCCAATTCTGTAATTTCTGTATACTTTTTAATCAGTGTCAGAAAGCGGAATGTTATTATAAATCTGCGCCGATACAAAAAATATTCAGCGGAAGTAGTTGAACTATTGAAGAATGCAGACTCGGAGTATATCCCCGCCGATGCTTATGAAGCGGTGAATGACAAACTCCTATATAGGCAACATGAAATATTGAAGTTTACGGCGGATCATCAAAGTAGTTCATTCTCGTACATTGACTCGAGAAAAATGTTGGAGAAGAGAGGCTTTCTTAAAAATCAACTTTCTGAAGATATGACGCGATTACTAAACGAGTTGCTGGATGTTAGAAACTGGACATTCCATAATCCTCAATCACTAATGGTTGCTGCGAAAGAAGCCATGGAAAAGAATATTCCCGATGCTCTAAAGGGCATAGCAAAGGTCACGCCGCAATTAAATCCGATTCCCGTCCCGGTTGTTGACAAATATGAGTTGCTCTTGCTTCGCTGGCAATTCATACGGAAGAGCACATTGAGCAGTTTGGATCTGTTCTTCAAGCGATGAAAACAGATTATCAGGAAATGTATGATCCAATTGAAAATAAGCCCTTCTTGCTCTCTCCGGGTGGTTTTTCATCGGCAGTTCAATATATTGATCACCACGGTGTATCACGACTAACTGATATGAGCAGCGACATCTCTCAAATATCGATGGCGATTCAAAAATCAAAATATGATAGGACTGGTGAAAAATTAAAAGAGTGGGTAGTCCGTTTTAATGGCGAAAGCACCGAGGAGGGGCCTTCAGAATGAAAAATGGATTAACAAAGAAGCAACTTGCAGACTATGAGCAGCTCTGCCGGGACAGAAACAGCGGACGCGTCCTGACGCCGGATGGCCTGCGACTGATTTGTGCTGCATGCAATTACGACACGGAAGCTATCGGGAAACACTTTCTGGAGCTGTTACCAAAGATTTGCCCACAATAAGAGGACATTCAAGAGGCTATAAAGCAAAGATGTACGGTGGAGTAATTCCGAGACGAATAAAATTGAAAAATTTCAAATCTTATATTGACAAATCCTAATTTGAAGCGTACTCTTATCACATCAGTAGAATTTGATTTGAGGTGAGAAAATGGACTCTTTCCACGAGAAGGATGCGAAGGTGTTTAAAGCCCTGTGTGATCCACGTAGACTTGCGATACTAGAACGACTGCG
The DNA here is from genome assembly GCA_002432805.1 of Fervidobacterium sp. UBA5837. Classification (GTDB taxonomy): domain Bacteria; phylum Thermotogota; class Thermotogae; order Thermotogales; family Fervidobacteriaceae; genus Fervidobacterium. The sequence goes on from DJGV01000008.1 coordinate 102,951, forward strand.
CAGCGGTGAAAGATGCGCTTGTGTGCTGCAGGAAGAGGTGGATATTGGCCAGTCTGGCTTGTCCTATCACATGAAGATTCTTTGCGAATCAGGTATCGTAGAGAGCAGACAGGAAGGAAAGTGGACACACTATCGTCTGTCGGATGTTGGCTCTGAGTCAGCAATTATGCTTCTTCGCCGGCTTACCACACCGGACGCACAACAGAAATGCGATTGCTGTAAGTGAAAGCCATCCTGAAAAGATGGCTTTTGTTTCCGGCAAAACATCAATTATTCTTGATTTGACATAAATCTGAAAGCGGGGTTTCTTTATGGGTGTTTGGGATTTTATCCAGAACCAGATTCTTGGTATGAAATGGCTGAATGGGCTGATTGGCTCGCTGCTCACTTCGTTTGGTCTGGACGTTTCTTCCCGCTGGGGTGGCAGCGCACAGTTCTTTCTTTATGATGTGATAAAGATTACAATTTTGCTTTGTCTGCTGATCTTCATCATTAGCTACATTCAGAGCTATTTCCCGCCGGAGCGAAGCAAGAAAATCCTTGGCCGTTTTCACGGCCTCGGGGCGAACAGCATCGCTGCGCTGCTTGGTACGGTAACGCCTTTTTGCTCCTGCTCATCCATCCCGCTGTTCATCGGTTTTACCAGTGCAGGGTTACCAGTGGGCGTAACATTCTCGTTTCTCATCTCCTCGCCGATGGTGGACCTCGGCAGTCTCGCGCTGCTCATGAGCATCTTTGGCGCAAAGGTCGCTATTGTGTACGTGATCTTCGGCCTTGTTGTAGCAGTAATCGGCGGCACAATTATTCAAAAGCTGCACATGGAACGCTATGTCGAGGACTTCATCAAGAACGCTAGCGACGTGGATATTGAGTCACCAGAGCTGACGCAACGCGACCGGTTCGTCTATGCCAAGGATCAGGTAGTCAATACCTTTAAAAAAGTGTTTCCTTATATTCTTATCGGCGTAGGTATCGGCGCAGTCATCCATAACTGGATTCCAGCAAATGTTGTAGAAGCTGTACTTGGCGGCAGCAATCCATTTGGTGTCATACTTGCTACTATCATCGGCGTACCGATGTATGCAGATATCTTCGGGACTATTCCAATTGCTGAGGCGCTTTTGTATAAGGGTGCGCAACTCGGCACCGTGCTTTCTTTCATGATGGCAGTCACCACGTTGTCTCTGCCTTCGCTCATTATGATACGCAAAGCTGTGAAGCCGAAGCTGCTGGCGCTGTTTATAGGTATTTGCACGGTGGGCATCATAATCGTAGGGTATCTATTCAATGTACTCCAGCCTTTTCTTGTTTAAGCATGGAGGAGAAGGTATGTTCACAGCAATCTTGTACGGCGTTGCCGGAACGGGCCTGATTGCGTCACTCTCTGCTGATCGGCAGAAAACAAAGAAGGCCCTGATGAAAGCGTGGAAGTCCTTTGAGAATATTTTGCCGCAGTTCCTGTCTGTATTGGTCATCATTGGCCTTACGCTCATTCCCGGCTTCGTGGCATTTCCGCTGGCAGCAGCGCTTCTGAAAAATGGCGCGGGCTATGCCCAGATCGCGGCTTTCGTGTCCTCTCTCGTGATGGTGGGTGTTGCAACGCTTCCCATGGAGTTTAAAGTGTTCGGCAAGCGAGCGGCGATATTGCGCAACGTGCTGGTGCTGGGGGTGATTTTTCAATGAAAAAGCTTGTTGTCCGCTATCGCTCGTTTCTCATTTTGCTTGCAGTATTGGCAATGACTGCGCTTTCCGTCCGGATGTCGGCGCGTCTTTGCATGAGTATCGTTGGAATCCTCCCGGTTGCAGGCGGTATGGATCGTTTGCTGCCTGCGGTGGAAAAGGATAAAATTTATCAATTAAACAAGGAGAGTTGAAAAATGGCTGTAAAATGGTATCCCGTAATTGATTACGTCGCGTGTGTTGAGTGCGGCACCTGTTCCAATTTCTGTCCGCATGGCGTCTATGACAAGAGCAAATCTCCGACACCGGTAGTCGTGAATCCCGATAGTTGTATTGATCACTGCCACGGCTGCCAGAATCGGTGCTCGGTCGGCGCTATTTCTTATGTGGGCGACGATGCCGGCAGTTCCGCGCAAAGCAGCTGTGGGTGCGGTTGCAGCTGCAAAGCCACAGAGGAATCGAAGAAGGAAGTGAAGATAGATTATCTCTATCTGGATTTAAAAACCTGCGACCGGTGCATCGGAACAGATCAGATTCTGGAAGAAGTCCTCGCCTTGCTGCGGCCCGCGCTGGAACTGGCCGGATATAAAGTGGAACTCCGCAAAACAGAGATGACCACGGCGGAACTTGCCGAAAAGTATCGCTTTATCTCTTCCCCCACAATTCTTGTGAATGGGCGCGACGTCTGCGGCGAAGTGCAGGAAAATGCCTGCAGCTGCTGCGGGGCGATAAGCGGAACGGATACTGACTGCAGGACATTTTCTTATAACGGCAACGTTTATGAGGTGCCCCCAAAAGAAATGCTGGCAGAGGCGGTTCTGCGGGAAGTCTTTGCCCCTGCACAGGAGTCGGCACGCACAGAGTACCGGCTGCCAGAGAACCTGAGACGGTTTTATGATGGAAAAGAAACAAAGAAAAACGTCGGCAGTTCATGCTGCTGAAATATGGAGGTTACGAAGATGGCACTGTTTGATTTTGGAAAGAAAGAAGAAGAAAAAACCACCTGCGGTTGCAGCGGTTCTTGCGAACCCGCGCAGCCTGTGCAGAAAGCTCCGGCCTGCGCCTGTAACGACTCTGTTGAGACGTTTGAGACAGAAAAAAACACCGGTAAGACGGAAAACGTACTCTCCAGCGTCAAGGTGCTCGGCAGCGGCTGCAAGAACTGCCATGCCCTGCTGGTCAACACCAACAAGGCCCTCAAGTCGATGTTGGTCCCCTTTGAGGCTGAATATGTGACAGATATGGCAAAGGTTGCGGCCTATGGCGTCATGTCCACGCCTGCGCTTGTCGTCAATGAGAAGGTCGTTTCCATGGGCAAGGTATACAGCGCGACCGAAGTTGAAAAGCTCCTGCACAAGCTCGGTTATTGATTTGGAACTGACATGAAAAAGCAAGCCTCAGAGGGAATTAGCTTCTTTCAGCGCTATCTATCCGTCTGGGTGACGCTTTGCTGGTAGTGAGCGTGCTGCTGGGACATCTGCTCCACCGGCATTGCCCCATTTCTAAATCGGTTCGAATATTATCGGGTCTCCACTCCATTTTTTGTTTGTTAAAGGTTTGTACGGCGCTTAGCGTTGATTTTAAAGATATCATGGAATTGGTGCCAAATACAGCTGAAGAAAGGAAGGAAGTTATGGAGAACAACAAAAAAGAACAGGAACGAGCAGAATTACACCGCACGATATGGAATATGGCAAATGATTTAAGAGGCAGCGTAGATGGCTGGGACTTTAAGCAATATGTTCTTGGTATGCTGTTTTACCGCTACATATCCGAAAACATTACCGCTTACATTAATGCTGG
>DJGV01000018.1 GCA_002432805.1 Fervidobacterium sp. UBA5837
TCAATCGATGTATTTCCAACAACAGTTCGCGTCCCTGTGAGGATAGGACATTCTGAGAGTGTAGTTGCGCGGACGCTTTTTCCTATCATGAGTAAAGATGATTTAATTGAAACAATTTCAAGTGGTGAGGATGTCGTACTACAAGATGATGTCGTAACACCTTTAGAAATCGCTGGAAGTGACCTTGTCTACGTGTCGAGAGTGAGATTGTTCGATGCACATACGTTTGCACTTTGGATAGTTGCAGATAATTTGCGGGTTGGTGCTGCTACGAATGCAGTGAGAATTCTTGAGAAGCATCTCATTTTAAATAGTGATGGTGCGGGAAGTGTTGAAAATGCTGAAGGGGAGAATAGAGACAATGAGAATAGAGAGATATTCAGCAACAGGTAATTCTTTTGTAGTGATTGATATTGTAGGTCAGAGTATGGACGATTCAACAAAATCGAGTTTGGTGGTTGAGCATGTTGGCGAACGAGACGGGGTGATATTTGTAGAACAACGTGAAGGTCTCTTCCACATGGATTATTTTAATCGAGATGGAAAGAGAGCCGATTTCTGTGGCAACGGTGCACGCACGTTTTTAACGTTTCTTAGGTCTTTTTATGGTATCAGCGGCGAGGTGACCTTTTCAACTTATTCTGGTAATCTCGTTGGTAAGGCGTATGATACGATCTCTGTACAGATGCCAACACCGGAATTTCTGGATAAGGTGCATGTTGAAGCTCAAATTGGTTATTCAAGGCTCGATTTGCATGGTGGCTTTCTGAAAGTTGGTGTACCACACGTCGTTTTTGCGGTCGATGAACTGAGTGATGATCTTATCTCGCTTGCACCGGAGATCAGACGTATCTACGATGCAAATGTCAATTTCTTCAGAAATACCGGTAACAAGAAATTTGAGATTAGAACGTACGAAAGAGGTGTAGAGAGGGAGACCCTTTCTTGTGGTTCAGGTACAACAGCAACAGCATTTTATGTGAAGTATATTTTGAATGGTGATGCTTCTTTACCTGATCACACATATGCTCAGACACGCGGCGGTGAGTTGCAAGTTTCGTTTGATAATTATGGAGTGTTCTTATCGGGAGGTGTTGTAAATGACTGAGGCGGATATGGATGGAATGCCCGTATGTAATGAATTTTTTGAGGGTGTTGGCACTGCGATAGTGACGCCTTTCAAAGATGGTGATGTGGATTATGAGAGCTATAGGAAGTTGGTAGAATGGCAGGTTGAATCCGGCGTTAAAGCGATAGTGGTTGCAGGTACGACGGGAGAGGGCTCTACTCTAACGATCGAAGAAAGAGATAAATTGACGGCAATAACGAAGGAAATATGCAAACATGATGCAAAGGTCATAGTAGGTACGGGAACAAACGATACACGTAAAACATTAGAACTTTCTTTAAGTGCTCAGAAGGCCGGTGCAGACGGGTTATTGATCGTTACACCGTATTACAATAAGCCAACTCAAGAGGGACTCTATGCACATTACAAATATCTATCGGAGAGACTGAGTAAGCCAATTGTGATATACAACGTACCATCGAGAACTGGCGTGAATATAGCACCGGAAACGGTGGCAAAACTTGCACAAGATTGCAAGAATATAGTAGCGATCAAAGAGGCAAATCCTGATGTGAACCAAGCGGATGAGATATATCGATTGACTAATGGAATGGAGTTTTACATCTATTCTGGGAACGATGATAGGGCATTCCACATGTGCTGCGCAGGCGCACGTGGTGTGATCTCCGTTGCTTCGAATGTGATTCCCGAGCAGATGGTTAAGATGATGAATTCCGTACTCAATGATGATTTGTCTACAGCGCGCACTATCCATATGAAGCATCTTGAGCTGATGAAGGTGCTATTCATGGAATCGAATCCAGTGCCAGTTAAGGCTGCATTGCATCTCATGAATAAGATCGAAAATGAATTCAGACTTCCATTAGTGCCAGCAAAGAGTTCAACTGTTGAAAAGCTAAGAGTCGTTATGGGTGAATTGGGGTTGTTAAGATGAGCGAGAACGTCAGTATAAGATGTGGTTTAATCGGTTGCATGGGGAAGATGGGACAGGAGATTAGAGGTTATTTTACAACTTTTGGAGATCGATTCGTATTAGAAATTGATAAAGGTTTTATAAATGAATCTGATCGACCAGATGTAATCATAGATTTTTCCAATCCTGCAGCACTTGATAGTACGATAGAATTCTGCAAGAAGTATGATTCCCCATTGGTAATTGGAACAACTGGACTTAATGAGGAAAATTTGGCGAGACTGAAGGACCTGTCAAAGAGCGTAGCTGTAGTGCAGAGTTACAACTTTGCTGATGGTATAAACATCGTAAGGGAAATTCTTGAGATGTTTGGCAGATATTTTGATAATTGGGATGGTGCGATCGTTGAGATTCACCACAATCAGAAAAAAGATGCACCATCAGGTACCGCAATTATGTTGAAGAATAGTCTTGGCAGAGAATTGCCAATAAGCTCACTTCGTGTTGGCGGGGTCTTTGGCGAGCACACAATCATTTTCTCAAACGCAGGTGAGGTGGTAAGAATCAGTCACACTGCTTTATCGAGGCGTGCATTTGCAATTGGCGTGCGTAAAGCTGCACTGTTTGCGATTCAAGCCGAGAAAGGTTTCTATTCTTATCGAGATGTGTTGAGAAATTCTGTAAATCACTGAAGAGTTCTTACAAAGGAGTTCTTACAGAGTAAGGAGAGAATAAACGACAAAGGGGTGTTATTGATGCAGTATTTCGATGATTCGAAGAAAAGTCCAGAAGATATGACGAGCGAGGAGATTATAGAGATAATTGCAAGCAGTAAAAAGAAGGATATAGTACGTGCATATGTTTCAGGAGAACTTGAGAAAATAAATGTAGAAGGTATGAACGGATACGGCAGCGAGTTTGAGTTTGTTGGTAGTGGTAGTTTTGGTGTGCTTTTCGGTAATTATGATTTTATCTTACCTGTGTTGAAGAGCGAGTATATCACTTCCTCAAAGCTGGAATGGATTGCAAGAAATTCCGCTATTCCACTTTCGGATCTTTCAAAGTTCAATGCAAGGATTGAACCTGGTGCCGTCATTAGGGATTATGTGGAAATAGGTGATAGCGCTGTTGTGATGATGGGTGCCGTTATCAATCTCGGTGCAATTATCGGAGAAGGTACGATGATAGATATGAATGTTGTAGTAGGTGCAAGGGCTCGTATCGGTAGATTCTGCCACATAGGTGCGGGAAGTGTGATAGCAGGCGTCGTTGAGCCACCGACCGCAAGCCCAGTTGTGATAGAGGACAGGGTAGTCATAGGCGCGAATGCAGTTGTGCTTGAGGGAGTTAGAGTTGGCGAGGGTTCGGTTGTTGCAGCAGGTGCGGTAGTTGTCGAAGATGTACCTCCTCATACTGTAGTTGCTGGTGTGCCTGCAAGGGTAATTAAGAAAGTCGATGAGAGGACCGCAGCTAAAACGCAAGTTTTGGAAGAGTTACGTAAGTTGAAATAACCTTACGCAGTTTTAACTTCACAGATTTGAGAGGTGATAAGATTGGCGGTTGTTGTTCAAAAATACGGTGGCTCTTCGGTTGCTGACCCAGTGAGGATCAAGAACGTAGCAAGAAGGATTGCGAGGAAGGTTAGAGGAGGTTTCAAAGTAGTATCCGTTGTATCGGCAATGGGAAAAACGACTGATCAACTGATCTCACTTGCTAAGTCCGTATCTGAAAATCCAGATGAGAGAGAACTCGATATGGTACTTGTGACTGGTGAACAAGTTTCTTGCGCATTAGTTGCAATGGCGCTAAGAGATCTGGGAATCAATGCAATATCACTCAACGCATTTCAAGCAAAGATACTTACCACAGGAAACCACACGAATGCAAGAATCGTGGACATAAATTCAAAGAGACTGAAAGAGTATTTGAGAAGTTACGACGTAGTGGTGATAACGGGTTTTCAAGGCATTAATGAAGATGAGAATTTCACAACTCTGGGGCGTGGTGGTTCTGATACGTCTGCAGTCGCGTTGGCAGCAACATTGAAAAGTGATTGTGAGATATACAGCGATGTAGCAGGGGTGTACACGTGTGACCCAAAGTTGTATCCAAAGACAAGAAAGTGGAAATACATTACGTATGACGATATGCTCGAGCTTGCTGCTATGGGGGCGAAAGTCCTACATTCGAGGTCTGTTGAAATTGCAAAGAAATACAACGTGAAGATATACTGTGGCTCATCATTTAGCGACGAGGAGGGAACTTGGGTGGTAGATAAACTTCCAGAATGGTTAGAAGAACCGGTTGTTACTGGAATAAGTTTGGATGAGGGACAAGTAAAGGCTTCGATAATGAATTTGCCAAACGATGCAACCGTAATTAGTGATATATTCAAGCGAGTAGCTGAGAAAGGCATAAATGTAGATATGATATCGCTCGTGAAAAATGGAGAGGCAACACATGTGTCTTTTACTGTTGTATCAGATAAGATAGCTGGAATCAAGGAACTACTTGACGAAACGCTGTCAACTTACGGTGGAAATTATCATTTCTACGGCCGATTTTCAAAGATAACAATTGTTGGAACTGGTATGAGGTCAAATTACGGTGTTGCCTCAAAGTTCTTAGAATTACTGGCATCTGAGGGGGTCGAGCCTGAACTAATAACAACGTCGGAGATAAAAATATCTGCACTCGTACCTGAGGAAAAGGCACATGCACTTGTGGAGAAAATTTGCGAGGAATTTCAATTATGATTCTGTGATTTTCAATTGTAAATTAAGTGTAGTTAAGTGTAATATTGTTTGAATATAAGAGTAGACGAGGTGATCTCATGAGTTATGTTGCTGATACGTACAGTAGATTTCCAATTCGCATAGTTAAGGCAAATGGTATGAATGTTTGGGACGATGAGGGGCGAGAGTACATCGATACATTCATGGGTATCGGTGTACTACTATTTGGGCACAATTATCCAGTGGTTGTTCAAGCAATGAAGCAGAAGATGGACCACTATGTACATCTTTCAAACTTTTTTGCCGATGATGATGCAGAAGTTGTTGCAGAGAGATTAGTAAAGGAAACGGGAAGGAATGGGAAGGTCTTTTTCACTAACTCCGGTGCAGAGAGCAGTGAATGCGCTCTCAAAGTTGTAAGGAAAACTAAGAAGAGTGGAAAAATCGTGTCGTTTGTCAAGAATTTTCATGGCAGAACGATGAAGTCACTCAGTATAACGGGATTTGATAATTTAAGAAAGCAGTTCGTAGATGAAAAGGATGTTGTGTTCCTCCCATACGATGTAAATGTGGTTGAGGAGTTCCTTGAAAAGGAATCAGATATAGCAGCAGTTTTTATAGAGGTGCTTCATGGAAGTGGCGGGCTCGACTTGATTCCAACGAAGATTGTTGAATTGATAAATCACTATAAACCAATTCGTAACTTTATACTGATTGCAGATGAGGTACAGAGTGGACTTGGCAGAACTGGTAAATTCTATGCCTATCAACATTTTGATCTCAAACCAGATTTGGTAACCCTGGCAAAAGGAATTGGGGGCGGATTGCCACTGGGCGGCTGCATCATGTTAGATGATTTTTCAGATGTATTTGTCAACGGTGACCACGGTTCAACCTTTGCACCAAATCCCGTCGCACTTGCCGGTGGTCGAGCTGTTTTGAGCTTGATAAACGATGAATTACTTGAACATGTGAGAGAGATGGGCAAGATTTTTGAATCAAGATTCAGTGCGCTCGGTGAAGTACGCGGTTTGGGATTGATGAGAGGTGTAAGACTTGCAGATGAAACTACAAAGAAATTGGCAAAAGAGCATTTCTTGAATCAAGGTCTGTTAGTCAATATCATCTCCAATGGCGTAATCAGATTCTTGCTTCCATTGAATGTAACAGTGGAAGATATAGATACTGTCTTTTATCGGTTTACTGCTACGCTCGAGAAAGTAAGTTCTAATGTCTAAAATAATGAGTTGCTTGCTTGAGATTGATGTGGAAATCTGGATTGAAAATTAACCTCAAATGTCAACTAATGTCAACTATAGATATTCATAATGCTGATAGATAATTCAAGAACTCTCCGATGTCTATGTTCGATTTTCCATTTTCAAGTGCTAGCTTTGCGAGTTTATCCGTGCGGTCATTGTACTTATCGCCCGAGTGCGCATCAACTTTTACGAATTGATAATTTACAATCTGATTTTCGAATAGAAATCTCTGATACAATTTTGTGATGTGTGTATTTGTTTTCCATTCGCCACTTGCCCATTTGGCTATACCTTCGTAATCGTGTTGAATTATTATGCAACTTATTGAATTCCTTGCCGCATAGTACATTGCATACATAGCGGCAAGGAGCTCACCTGATACGTTCCTATGTTTTGAAAGTTCTTCGTTTTTTATTGAGAAGTAGAATTCTTTGTTAAGCCTTTCGTCAACATCTACGAAGATTATTGCACCGGATATTATCCCATCTCTATAGCTACCATCTACATAAACATCTTTACATACGTTACTGTTTTCCATACTATTCTCCATCTGCTAATCATTTTTGTTAGTTAATGTGCATCTGATACCGAAGTCATGTCTACAACTTAAATCTTCCGATGGAAGAGTCTAATCTTGAAAGTGATAGCATCATGTTATCTAGCCTTGTTGACAGAGTACCCAGTTGGTCAACAATTTCTCTCATAGATTGAGTTATCCTATCACTTTGGGATTCTACCTCAGAAATGCTATTAGTTATTTCATTCGCACTACCCATCATCTCTTCCGCAGAAGCACTTTGTTCTTCGCTATGGGCTGCTACTGTTTCAACTGCAGTAGTCAGTTCTGCTATGACAACTTCAAGTGTTGAGAAACTCGTACTAAGCAGTTCGTATCCCTCTTGGGTTGTCTGTAGTTCTTTCTTCAATGAGTTTATTTGCATACTCAGTTCATTGGAAGAAGACTCAACAAGTGAGATGGTGGATGTTATTGTATCGGTTGATGATTTTGTCTGTTCTGCAAGTTTTCTAATCTCATCCGCAACCACCGCAAAACCACGTCCAGCCTCACCTGCTCTCGCTGCTTCTATCGCTGCGTTTAATGCCAATAGATTTGTCTGCTCAGCTATAGAACGAACTGTCTCAATTATCGATCCTATATTTCGGGTTGAATCTGTGAGTTTGTTTATTCCCATTTCTAGTTCTTCATATTCCTTGAAAAATCCTGTTGTAATGCTTTTTACTTTTTCTAACTCATCAAAACTTTCTTTTGAATTATCTGCCAGATTTGTGGTAAGATTTTGAACTTTCTCTGCAAAGCTAGCAAGGGACTGTGCTTGAGTTGACAGATCTTCTATATTTTTCATGATCTCTTCAACTGCGCTTATTGTCCTTTCAATGCTTTGTTGCTGTCTTTCAACGGCGGAAAATGTATCTGTCGCATTAGCGTGGAATATTTCAAATTCTTTCTCCGTATATTCGGCTGTCTCTCTTGAATTAGCAGATATGCCTCGCACTTCTTTTAATATCGTGGATATGTTTTCAACCGCAATTTCCAATTCATTCGAGATGTATCCGAATTCGTCAACCGAATTTGTGTCTATTTTTTCAGTTAGATTACCACTCGACATGTGACCAAAGTACTTGATCATATTTGGAATACTCGATAGAACATTTCTCGATATAACTATTACTAGCAAGACTAATAGTAAATTCAATCCAGTACTCGTTATGACCAAATTTCGTTGTATTTCTTGACTTAACTCCATTTTTAATAATAGATATTTTAATATTATCGGCCCGATCCACATCGATATGGAGAGAATGCTGACAGAAAGTTTTAGGACAGTTGGCATCATGAATTTCTCAAATAATTTACCGCTGAGTTGCTTTAGTACTCTGTTTCTCGAATACAGATACAGGTATATTGCTAGGATATTAACGTTAATGGCCAATGCCCCTCCCAATCTGATAATCATCGTCTGTGCTGGCATTGGTTGAAATATTTCAGAGAAGAGGCCAATGAACGTTGCAGCAAGAAAGTTTGCAAAAAAGATTACCAACGAGGATACAATGGCATAGTTGAAATTCGATCTGTCAAAAAGTTTGTTGATGAGATGCCTTAAAAAGTACATAACTGCAATTCCGATAACACCTGCGGCAATTAAGAAACCAACGAGGATAATCCAGATGGGATACTTACCAATCCCTGCAAAACCATAATATGATAAAAGAAGCATCGGTGGGTCGATCAGGAAAATGGTTATCAATGTTATCTTACTTAGAGAGCTCTGTAGAGCACTCCTTAAATCCGCACGATCATTCATTTCATCCTCTCCTTTTTTAGTGTATTGCTGTATGATGCATCTGCAATTCAGTTAAAACAAGTGATAAGATAAAAAGATAAGTTGTCATCCAACGTACAAGGTCAAAAGAAAAAGGGCAAGAGAAGTACTGAGGTAAACGGTATCTGCAAACTCCCAGTTTAGTTCGTAATAATGGGTTCTTGGGTTCATACCGTATTTTCTGGCTCTAAGTGCCAGCGAGAGCTCTTCTGCCTTTCGAAGCGATGAGACTAAGAGTGGAATTATTATGCTCGATATTGCAGTCAATCTGTTCCTGAATCCCTTTTCTGTGTACTTTGCGCCTCTGGCAGTTTGTGCTTTTATTATTCTATCTGTTTCATCTAGTAATACTGGAATGAATCTTATGGAAATTGAGATCATCATGCCAAAATCTTCTCTTGTCTCTTTCTTTATCCTGAAATACTTCAGCAGATCTACGATACCGCTTGCTGTAAGTAATGGTGGTGTCGTGTAAGTTAGCATGGAGGCAAAGAGGAATATCAAGGATAATCTTAAGGCTATGTATAAACTACCGACCAGACCTGAGACGAAGTATTGGACAAGCGAAGCAAATGCTATGAGAAACCACATGCTCTTTAAACTTCGTAAGTAGATGATTGGGTGTATCTTTGAAAGTAGCATAAACACTATGAAAAATGTTACTGGAACAATGTAATCACGAAGTTCTTTGACGAACATAATTGACGTAATACTGACCAGCGTTCCGATCAACTTTGCCCTTGGATCTAGCTGGTGCAAGATAGAATTTTTTGGTATGTATTTACCTATAGATAATTTCAATTCTGCCACCTCGTACAGTCTGTCTATGCGTTTGATGTGGTCAAATCGGGTAAATTCTTCATCATTTCTTAGATTTCGTAGAACTATTGTTTGTGAAGTCTAAGTACTTTTGAACAACCAAAGTGTAGTTTTGGAAAAACTTAATTATGTACTCGTTGTATTTTGTGCTTCTTCCATTGTAAGATGAGACTGCTTTTATTATATCCCAATTATGTACATTTTTTAAGGTGAGATAAATATAACGATAAGCAATTTTCAACTGCCAATCAGGGTACTCTATCAAATCTACGTGGTTCCTATGTTGTTTTTTGAATTCTTTTACATCATCGTAGAAATTGGCAACGTAAAAGACTGCGTTTTCATGTAATTGGAAATATCCAACTGCCTTGCCTGAATCTCCGAAAACGTTCATAAAGTTTGTCTCACTAAGCCCAAATGCCAACATGAAGAGTGGGTCTATAACGTCCGGCACTTTTGTTGCTTCTTCTTCAAGTGTCTTAGCCAATGTCCTTGCATGGTTTTCCGGCACTTTTTGCTCTCTCAAGAATGAGTAAGCAAAATCTTGCAATGTAGCAGAGAAAACTATTTGCGCAAATATGATCGCAAATATCGCTACAAATGCTCTCTTTTTCATACGTCACCTCCAGACATTTGTTACTTTTTGTTTCTTCATGTTCAGAATACTATTTCTACCTCACTTCCTTCTGAAACTCTCAATTTCTCTCTTGCCATTCCTTTGTTTAGAGCTATCTCTAGATATCCTGTACTGTCTTCGTGTATAAGCAGCTCTCCTTCGTCAACATCTGCGTATGTTTCAACAACTGGGATTTGTAGGGTCTTGTTTCCTATCTTTAGTTTTACACTTTCTTTGTTTTCAATCCACGAGAATGGTATATTTGTCTCGATATTTCCAAATCTATCGAAATATGCAATCTCACCGTACACGGTATTCTGAATGATGGTAGCTTTCCTATATGGTAACGTTGCATAGTTCGGCAACCTCGTTCCCAGCTCGTTGAAAACGCCTTTGGCGATGTAGGCCGCTGCTGGTGCGAATATGTCCCTACCATGGAATGTTTTCGATGTTCCAACATGGTACTTTTTGTTTGTTAAATCAATGATATTCTTCGGTTGGTACCTTTCGAGTACGAGTGTAAAAATACCGTTGTCTGGCCCAACAAAATGAAATTTTTCCGTTTCGATTGCGATTGCTCTTCTCGCAGTTCCAACACCGTAGTCAACAACCGTCAAAAAGATTGTCTTTTCTGGAAACCAATCGATGCTTCTGCCCAATATGTGCATTGCCTCTCGCACGTTGTACGGTGTTACGTTATGCGTAAGGTCTACAATCTCTGTATCTGAGATACCTCTAATTACGCCTTTACACATTCCAACGTAATGCGAATTACCCCAATCTGTCATGAAAACTATCATATAGCCACTCCTTTCTCTCTTCTTCATTTCGTTTGTCTTCTATCGTAGCGACATAAGAATCCTTAGTTAATTGAATTCCATAGTTCATTCAACCATTTTACCATTGAATCTGTTAAGAACGGTACCACTTCATCATCCGGTAGAAAATGTGGATTGTGGAGTCCATGTGACTGTTCTTTTGTTCTAACACCGGCCCAAAACATCAAAGAAGGATATTTCATTGTGAAAAAGCCAAAATCTTCCCCTGTATATTTCATACCACAGTCGATGTACCTAAGATTAGCAGATGAAGTAAAGCACTTAAACAAACTAAGTATTTCCTCATCATTTACAACAGGTGGGTAGAGGCTGCCCCTTTCCAATGTACCACCGTAATTTATCAACGTTTTTTCAATTTCTGAAAATGTATCGACTACCAATTCTAATTTCTCGCCCCTTATCGAACCTTCCACTTGTGCAAAGTCAGCTACAACGTTTCTTACGCTACCTGCAAACATTTTACCAAATCCGACTAACAATCTTGAACCTGTAGAATCGTTATCATACGGGTTATTGTAAAAATAGTTTAGAAAAGCAACTGCATTTTTCATTGCATCTATACCGTTCTGTTTTTGAGCAATGTGTGCAGATCTTCCTCTAAACTTTGCTGTTATCTCCATCGCACAAGCAAATAGCGTACCACTCGACGAAGCAACCTCACCTAAAGCGTATTCATCTGTGACATGAAGGGCAGTTGCGCATGCTATTTTATACTTCTCACGCATTTCGTCTATCACATATTTAGCTCCACCTATCGTCTCTTCAGCTGGCTGAAAAACAAAGACAAAATTACCTGGCATATCTTCTTCGATTATCCTTTTTATAACGCCATACATCACCGACATATGTATATCATGACCACAAGCATGCATGTTGTTGTTCCGAGATGAGAACTCACAACCAGTGTCTTCCGTAATCGGTAATGCATCCATATCTGCTCTGTAAAGTATAGACGGTTTATTCTTTTCTCTCTCAATGTAGACTAATAAACCAGTCTTGGCAATTTTCACCGGATGCAGTCCCAGATTCTCCAAGTTCTCTTCAAGGATGGCTTGGGTGGAGAATTCGTTGAACGCCAATTCTGGATTCATATGGAGTTTGTGTCTCAGTTCAATTGGTGATATTGCCATATGCTTACATCCCTCCAATTTTTTTAATTCTTTCAATTTGTGATTAAGTTATAACGTACTTTTAGTGTCTTTCTCAAAAACTGCAATCTCAATTTTAGCACTTACTAGTATACCAATTCATTATTATATCAAATTATGTGAGAAAGTAAAAATAAAAAAAGTGCACCAAATTTGGTGCACATAATGGTGGGTTTATGCGGTGTTGTTCACACCTTTATATCTATTTGTCGTATAGTCCCAACTGTTCCATCTTCGGAAAGATAAACTCCGGAAGACCTTACCATGTGATCTTCGTAATCAAAAGGTGTTGAAACATTACCAAGGAATATTGCACCAACGTTTAAGTCTAATAGACCGACTAGTTTCTCTTTTCCTTGTTCGTTTGTTGTCCAGATCTTCAATTTAAGGAATTCCAAATCGTTTTCGTCTATCCAGTTGTTTTTATCACTGTCAAATTGTGATAGTTCCGAAAATCCATCATTCGTTTGTGGGCCGAAAAGTTCTTTGGCGTCATCAACGTAGCCATTATTATTCTTATCGTATACAAGAAAACCGTTTTCTCCACCTATATAGAATTTTTCATTTTGACCATCAAAATTCAAATCCAATTCAGCTAATTTCTTTTCGGAAGAATTGTTACCGAGTTTCAAAACTAATGGATCAGTCGTCTTTCCAGATGTTTTACTGTAAGAGTACTCCAATTTGAACTGTTCAAACTTGGCAGAAAAGTTGATTTCTCTTCCATCCTTTGTCTTTACGTAACCTTGCGCAGTGAAATTTGATCGCTGTACATCTAAGCTTTCTTGTTCGTTTGTGAATTCAACAACTTCTTGACCCTTCTTTTGATTCACTTCGACATCGTACGTTGAACTTGGCAGATAAAGCTTTATCTTCCTGCCGGTCAACTTTTCGATCATTGCCACCAGTATCTTTATCTTTTGGAGTGTCCTTTCATCGATTTCAGGTTTCTTTTCAGTTACAGTAACTTCCAGTGTATCTGGCGTTTTGTATCTCCTAACTTGCTGAGATACTTTGGAATAGTTTATGGAAAGATTCTCCGATGCAAGTTCTACCTTGTAATCATCGATCTTCATTTTTCATCACCATACTTGCTATGTTTTTGATTCTTCGTATATCTTATCGACAAAAATGATATAATAATTAGTGAGGAAATGATTGACTGGTAGAGGTGAGACATGCGCGACTTCAAATTCCTTGTTTTGATATCCATACTTACAGTTACAACGTTGCTTGGTTACAGTGTTACTTTTATCCTAGAAGCTCCCGTTTATACACCAAACGACGAATCAATATACTTAGCTGGAAACTTCAACAACTGGAATCCGAAAGATGAAAAATACATGTTTGCTAAGGAGTATGATCATTATTCGATTACTGTTGAACTCAGTGGAAACATCGAATTCAAGTTCACTAGGGGTTCTTGGGAAAGTGTTGAAAAGGGACAAAGCGGTCAGGAGATTGCAAATAGAACGTTGTATGTTGACAAAGATATGGTGATTCAATTAGAAATCATGCATTGGAGGGATTTTGTGGAAAGGCGTCAAGTTAATTTGAGAAATACTTACACGGGGAACATCAAATTACTCAAGGATTTTTATTCACCACAGTTGGAAAATTACAGAGATGTGATCATCTATCTGCCATCAAATTATGAAAGCAGTGGAGAATGTTACGGCGTGATGTACATGCACGATGGTCAGAACGTCTTCGATGCCACAACCTCGTTTGCAGGTGTAGAGTGGAGCGCTGATGAGACAGCTCAAGAACTCATAAATAGTGGGAGTATCAGACCAATTATTATAGTTGGTATTTACAACAAGGGAGTAGACAGATTAAATGAATATTCACCTTGGATTGATGAAAAGTACGGTGGTGGAGAGGGTGATTTGTATGCACAATTCATAGTAGAGACTTTGAAACCGTACATAGATTCGAATTTTAGAACACTTCCTGACAGAGAAAACACAGCGATCACTGGTTCGTCAATGGGTGGACTCATTTCTTTGTACATGGGTGTCAAGTACAACGATGTATTTTCGAAAATTGGGGTTATGAGCCCTGCATTTTGGTTTGCAAACGGTGAGATCATGAATTATGTAAAGAATGCGAATTTCGAAAAGCAGACTAAGATTTACATGGACATAGGAACTGCTGAAGGTAACGATGCAACAGTCTATTTGGAAGGCAGCCGCATGATGTATGAGGTTCTGCTGTCAAAAGCGAATGTGGAATTGTCTTACATAGAGGAAAAAGGTGGAACGCACTCTGAAAGTGCTTGGGCAGGAAGGTTGCCACAACTCTTAACTTATTTCTTTGGAAGAACATCAAAGTGAGGTGAAGGAGATGCATGTTTCAACTGCTATGACGAAGTATTTTAGCCGATTGTCGATTTCGATACTCTTTATGGTGTTTGCAACCATTTCATTTGGTTGGAGTGGCCACGAGACTTATACGTACATTGTTGTCAATTCCCTTGGAATCGATGTTAATGAACTGGTAGAGATTACAAAGTACTCGTACGTTGAAAACAGGGTATACAACGAACCTTATTACTATAAAGATGATTTTGCAGGTACTAGAAAATTCTTTGATCCGTTTGGTGACGGAAAGTTCCCACCTGATCCAAAACCTGTTGACAACAAATTGCCTATTTGGCAGATACTTACTATTTATGCGCAAATGCCAGATTTTGGTATGGATGAAGGCTTAAATCTATCTCCACTCCAAGCACTTATTGGAAATAGTCAGGGCGTTCGGCATATGAGATACAAAATTGGTATTATTGAGGCTTTTGAAGGAAACAAATCTTTTGTGTATTTTGTGAATATGTCTCAAAAGGCGTTTAATGAAGGTGATCGTTATTGGGGATACAGGTTCCTTTCGTATGCAGTACACTACATGGAAGACCTATTTCAACCATACCACGAAAGCCCCGGCAGTATATGGGAAGTCTTTGGAAGTGTAACGAATAAGAGTGTAAACAAAATGCTCAACAACGCACATTATGCATACGACAATTATTTGCTTTTCCTTATGTATTATTCAAAGCACACCGATGAGATTAGAAAGTTGATAGAAGAAACGCCTGCTAGGAGAGTACCTTCCAATTACGATGCATTAATGGAAGAGGTTATGATGTATGGTTATTCTAAATCACATATCGTACACGATGAATTGAAGAAGGCATTTGGTGATATACTCTATCAACGCACACCAACGATAGAAGATTTCAAGAATTTAGAAGAGGTAGGAAAGCTTGATAAATTGTACAGTACGACAAAGGATATCATTGCTACAATGACCGGAACAGTTAAGGGGTTTCTCGTTACATACATTAAAGAAAATCAAAAGTAAGTTTAATCGCACTTAATTATAATATAGTTGAATAGTCTTGGTTTTTCTAAACTTCGTGGAGTTTTTTGAAACTCCACGTTTTTACCTTATGGATGTATAATAGCGTTGATTTTCTACATGCTGATTGGGAGGTGCACTTATGTGGGAACATGTTAAGCAGGTGGATCCTGAGATCTACGATGTTATCTTGAAAGAATGGGAGAGGCAAGAATATGGACTCGAGCTTATAGCCTCTGAGAATTTTGTCTCGCAAGCGGTTATGGAAGCTATGGGAAGTGTCTTGACAAATAAGTATGCGGAGGGATATCCGAAGAAGAGGTACTACGGCGGTTGTGAATGGGTAGATGTTGCCGAGACTTTAGCACGAGATAGGGCAAAGAAGCTTTTCAATGCAAAATATGCGAACGTGCAACCACACTCTGGTTCTCAAGCAAACATGGGTGCTTATTTTGCACTAACTGAACCTGGTTCAGTATTGATTGGTATGTCTTTAAGTCATGGAGGGCACTTGACACACGGTGCTGCAGTTAATTTTTCGGGACAGATATATAAAGTATACCAATACGGTGTAAATCTTCAGACTGAAACGATAGATTACGATGAGGTTCGGCAATTGGCAGTTGAACACAAACCAAAAATCATAGTTGCAGGCGGCAGTGCATATTCGAGAATCATAGATTTCAAGAAGTTCAGAGAAATTGCGGATGAAGTTGGTGCATATCTCGTCGTCGACATGGCACACTTTGCAGGATTGGTGGCTGCAGGTATCTATCCAAATCCATTGGAATATGCACATGTTGTAACGAGCACCACGCACAAGACTCTCAGAGGTCCACGCGGTGGATTAATACTGACAAATGATGATGAAATCTACAAGGCGATAAACAAATCAATATTTCCAGGCATGCAAGGTGGACCACTGATGCACATAATTGCTGCAAAGGCGGTATGTTTCAAAGAGGCGTTGACAGAAGAATTCAAAGAATATCAATATCAAATTGTCAAAAATGCGAAGGCACTTGCAAAGGCTTTGGAAGATAAGGGTCTTAGAATCGTTTCCGGTGGTACAGATACACACTTGATGCTCGTTGATCTAAATTCGCTTAACGTAACGGGTAAGGCGGCAGAAACTGCACTGGGATATTGTCACATAACGGTGAATAAGAACACAATCCCAAATGAAACACGGTCTGCATTCGTTACAAGCGGTATAAGGCTTGGTACGCCCGCACTCACAACACGTGGCATGAAGGAAGAACAGATGGAAGAAATTGCCGATTTAATTGTTGCAGTTTTGAAGAATGTTAAGGATGAAGACGGTAATGTCGATGAACGAGTAGCAAAGAGTGTGTCAGACAGAGTTATGAAGTTATGCAAAGAATTCCCACTATATGCAGGGAAAATAACACTCTAATAAATCTTTTAAATCTTTTAAATCTTTCATTAACTTGCACTACTTTTTCGTTTCATTGTGCAACGTGAAATTTCCAGTTATGAACCATAATTATGAACCATAATGATGAATGTGTGGAGGTGCTGTGGGGATGGTAGTTAGACCATTTAGAGCATTGAGACCTACGAAAGACAAGGTTAGTTTGATTGCTGCAAAACCATATGATGTTGTAACTGAAGAAATGGCAAGAGCGGTTGCACAAAAGAATCCCTATACGTTTTACAAAGTGTCGAGGCCCGAAATCAATTTCGATCATCCTGTAGACACGCATGACCCTGAAGTACTAAAAACCGGAAGAACCCATTTAGAGTGGCTCATGGAAAAGGGATACGTGATAGAGGAAGAAAGACCAGTATTTCTTATCTACAGACAATACTGGCAAGATCATGTTCAAACAGGCATATTTGCAACCTTTTCTGTAGATGAATACATACAAAACAAGATAAAAAAGCATGAATTGACAAGAAAAGATAAAGAAGATGAGAGAGCACTGCATGTGAAGGTAGTGAGGGCACATACCGGTCCAGTTTTTTTGATGTATAAATCACAACCAGATGTTGATCAAATAATCATGAGAAATGCAAAAGGTGAGCCAGAATATGACTTTGTCGATGAATCTGGAGTGAGACATGTTGTTTGGGTTGTGAGAGATGAGAAAGAGATTGAAACTATTGCAAAGGCATTCGAAAAGATGGATGCGTTTTATATAGCAGATGGTCACCATAGGGCTGCTGCTGCTGTGCGAGCTGCTATCGATTTTAGGAATGAAAATCCAAAGTATACAGGTGACGAAGAGTACAATTATTTCCTAGCAGCACTATTCCCGCATAACCAGTTAAAGATATTAGATTACAATCGTGTGGTAAAAGACCTAAACGGAAATTCTGAATATGTTTTTTTGAATAAGGTATCAGAGAAATTCAACCTTGAAAAGATTGTTGGTACGTACAAACCTGAACGAAAGCACACGATAGGAATGTATCTATCAAATACTTGGTACAAACTCGAACCAAAGTATGGTACCTACGATTCTGAAGATGTAATTGCATCTTTGGATGTTTCGATTTTGCAAAACAATTTACTTGAACCGATACTGGGTATCGAGAATCCACGTACAGATAAGAGAATAGATTTCGTTGGAGGTATACTTGGAATCGAAGAATTGATCAGATTGGTGGATAGCAAAGAATTCAAAGTCGCCTTTGCACTGTATCCTACTTCGATAAATGATCTTCTGAAAGTGGCAGATGAAGGTAAGATAATGCCACCAAAATCTACTTGGTTTGAACCAAAGTTGAAAAGTGGTATAGTGGTACATCTGATTTAGTTTTCTGTTTTAATTTTCTGTCAGTACATCAAGTTGAGATATTCATGAGATATTCAAATGGAAAAAAGAGCGAGGATAACTATCCTCGCTTTTTCTTGATATTCTTCAAAGTGTGTAGAATCGTCTTTGCCCTTTTGGTACCTATACCATCAACCTTTTCCAAACGATTGATATCACTCTTTGCAAGATTTCCAATTGTATGAAATGACTTGACAAGGTTTTGTGATACCGTCACTGGAATGTGTACTTCTCTTCTCAGTATCCTATAACCTCTGGGAGCGATCAATGTTTCCATAACTTGATGAAGATTAGATATTTCGTATCCCAAAGCTCTTGCAAAAAAGATTAATTTGTGCTCAAGCTCCCACATACTTTCTAAGACAGTCCTTGCTTCTTCTTCCGACAAATCCTTCTTGCTGTAATCCATGATCATCAAAATCATTACATCATTGAGATCTTTAAGGACTTCTCGCAATCTTAAAGAGGAAAGTCGCCCCTCGTTGCCGAGTTCTACTATATTCACTAAAACATCGTTGGAAATATTCTTTATTTCAACGCCCCTGGCAAGTATCTCACAGACAAAATCCAAAGTAACGTTTGCATCGATCTCTCTAAAACTCAACAATTCCAAATCTTTGTCAAATGTTTCTCTGAATTTTTCCAATGTATTTATCGTTTGAGCCACTCTTGTCAGAATAAAATTCATATCTTCAAATGTATGTTTCTGATCTTTATAATACAGTGTCACAACATTTCTTCTCTTGGAAATGGCAATCACCATTTTGTTAAACTGCTTTGCTATCCTTTCAGCGGTTCTGTGCCTTGTACCTGTTTCTAAAGTTGGTATGTATGGATCAGGTACTAAATGGATATTTGCTGCAATAATTTTCGTTATACTTTCATCGATTACTATTGCACCATCCATTTTTGATAGTTCATACAGCTTCTCTGGAGAAAATGGACTATCGATTTTAAATCCGGACTGAAAAACATTCAAATTTGCCTTGAACTCTTCTTCGTTTATAAACACGATCAGTGCACCAAGTTGAGCATCCATAATCTCATCTAATGCCTTTCGAAGTTTTGTGCCAGGTGACACCAATTTTATCTTATCTAGCAGTTCTTTCTCCAAATTTTCTCCCATCAAGCTTCTCCTTTCTAATATAATCTGTTTAGTTCCTATTTTACCTCTCAATTTATATTATACACTAAATTAAAATCTTGTGTTATAATCAGATAAGACAAAAACTCAAATACAGTAGATCAAGAAAGTAAGGGGGCACATAAAGATGTATGTAGTTGGAATAGACCTCGGTGGTACATTTTTCAAAGTTGGCCTGATAGAAATTGAAAGTGGCAGAATAGTTAGAAAAGCTGAAGAAAAGAC
>DJGV01000009.1 GCA_002432805.1 Fervidobacterium sp. UBA5837
GACTTTAGCAGTGAAGATTTATTGGCAATTATAGAATCACCGCTCGTTCCGTCTCGTGCATTGACGATGGACGAAGTGGAAGATTTCTTCAGACGTTATGACTATTTTTCCATCAGAGTCAGTCAAGCTGAGATGCGCGATAAATCAACGAGGTCACGATTGTTCTTCGAGCAATTGGAGAAAGATATAGACGATTTGGAACGGAGAAAAGCAGAAGAATTGATAGAAGATGATGTGTATCTATCTAGCATAGAACAACTGGAAAAACTGAAGAGTTTTAAGGCAATCATGACACAGCTCTTTTCTATTTTAGACGACATCATCGAAAGCCAAGCAAACGGTACCAACTTCTTCGATTGGTATAGAAGATTTGTGAAGGAGACGGTACAAAATTTTAAAGGCATATTCGAGTTTGGCGACCAGTTGAGTCAGGGAAGACAGAAAGGAGAAAGTCAGGCAAAGAAAAATGTCATCGTTGCAAAGAGTATAGGTAAAGAAATCAACGCATTCACAAAGTTCGTCCAAGTACTCAACGATTTACAATTGTACGTTCAGAAGATGGCTCAAGCAAACGGCAAAGAGATAAAAAGCTGGGACAGGTTGTTCAAGATGTTCATCGTCTTACTCAATTCCAACGGTTACAGGGAAACGTTCAGGTCCGCAAACGTGATCGATATAATGGACGTGTCAACAGCAAGATTCGTGAGCAAAAAATACAAATTCTTCGTCGAATTCACAGACGATTACTACCCATCGATCGGTAAAATCAATCCACTTCTATACAGAACAGGCAACGAGAAATCACGAATATACGACTTGCTCGAAGAGACCGAACGCAGGGCAGTTGTACTTTCGATGATCTTTTCTGATCGTGCCGAATTAATCGTTCCAAAGGCATCTACCATTGGTGATGTGCTCGTGCCTTCAAAGTACTTGACCGAGTTCGTCAGGGGAGAACTCTTTGAATATAAAGCATCACCAAGCGATATATTCAAGCCGATAGACTACGAGATATACAAATTGACATCTGAAGAACGCAAAAGAGTAAAATTGAATGAAGCAGATTACGTAGTAGGTCAGACTGGTATTACTGAATTCAGCCATAGCAAGATATCAGATTATCTAAAGTGCCCCCTATATTTCTACTTTGCCGACTACGTTGGAATAAGAAAGCCTCTAGACAGCGTTGCGAGATACAATATAAGCAAAGGTTTAATCGTCCACAGGGTACTCAAAAACTTCTTCGATAAACCCATCCCGTTCGAACTGAATGGTGATGAAGTCATGAACATGTTGAGGGAAGAATACAAAAGCTTCTTCAACGATGGGATATACAAATACAAAATTCCAAGGGAGATATATGTTAAGAAACGTTTCCAGGAAATAAGCCCGTTCCTTTCAAACTTCATCGTTTCCAAGCAGTTGATAAAACTCGGTCAGAAGAGTATGACAGTATCGCAAAGGAAGGAAAGCAAAGAAGAGAAAAGCAGTGACAAGAACCCCTCATTACATTCAGAAGCAACAATGTGTACGGAGATGGACTTCAAAACGATGTTCAAAGATTATTCGCTCACCGCAAGAGTTGATAGAATAGATGAACTCAGCGATAATTACACATTGAGCGATGGTGAAACAGAAAATACAGGGTATGAGAAAAAGGAAGATAAAGCATACGCGATAATCGATTATAAACACACAGCAAACCTTGATAAAAGCTCTCAGATAGAACAGCTCATGTTGTACGATTATGTAATCATGCACCACTCTGTGGATGGTAAATCAGATATCGATGAACCATTTTACCTGAAAGATTTAAAAGACGAAAAGGCCGATGTCTTCTTGATCTTGCTGGGAACTAGTTCATCATCGAATTCCTATCAGTATTTTTACGTCAAGCGCCAGTACTCAGAAGAAGCAGAGTATTTCATTCCATACAAGTCGAAATCGAAAACTAACCAGAAAAAAGGATACATCAGCGTCTCTCAGAAAGAGTTTGAAAAGTGGCTAGAGTGGCTTCTTGAGAGAATTTCAAAGGAAGGAAGATTCATCCCCGTTTATTTAAGGGAAGAAACTGCATCATTTATAAACGAGATAACACCATATCTTGGAAACGTAGATTTGTCAATTCCGGAAAGTTCAAAAGAACCAAGAAAATGCAGAGTGTACAACCAATACTGCCCATACGAACCACTCTGCACCGCAGCTGAAATGTATGGATTAAAACTGACAGATTCTCAAAGTAAACATAGAAAAAGATAGCCGAATACATCCTAATACATCCTAAGTACACATCTATTGCTATCTATTGTTCAGCTGAAGTATCTTCCACCTCTTTGAGAACAAAATCGAATGTGATTTCATCTCCAGCCGAGAGTGGGTCTGTAAAGCCCACTCTTTCTCCATTTTTCAAGAGCTTGTACGACTTGACCTTGTGCATGTCTATTTCGAACAACCTCAATACATCCGCAACGATGAAGCCCTGTTCATCTGGTACCTGAGTTCTGACCCTATCGCCATCTCTGATCTCATAGTGTGGAGAAACGAGCTGATCGTTGACCCAGACGAGCACACCATCTTTCGTAAGGACAGTGGTCTCACCGTTTATTTTCACAAGTATACTGATCTTTTCCATCTCAGGAAGTTCCATAACTTTTGGATACTTCAACACGAGTGCATAGTTGATTTTATCACCTGGTTCGACAGTGTTTTCATCGGATAATTCCATTTCATCTTTGAATATCTTCACCTCACCAGCATTCACAGTCTTGTATGCATTGTTCACCGAGTAGGTTATGTTCACCAAATCGTTCCCCAAGAACTCTCTTATCTGCCTTACCTTTATCTTTTCGTATCTGACAACATCGCCATCTTTTAGTTCAACATTACTCGATACTTCGAGCCCATTCAGAATTACTTTTGGATAATATTCTATGATTTCTTCAGTTTCCAGAGACATGAGCTGGACTGGTTTCACAACATCGTAAAGATGTACATTTGCATCTTCGCCATCGTGCGCCTCTCCAACTTCTATCACATCACCGTGCTTTACAATATCCCTCAAAGTTGCTGGATTACCATTGATAACAACCGTTGCAGGTATTGGCATCTTACCTTTTAGAATCTGTGCCTCACCATTCACATCGATGACCATAGATTTACCTGGTTTTCCCAAAAGAGTGTGAATATCCATTCCTACTTGAACGAGCACTTCCCAAACTGTGTAAGACCCTTTGAATCCTATGAGTTGAACCTTCTCATCATTCACGGTCACATGTTCGAAAACCGAACCTGTGTTGTTTAGCGCAGTGTATCCAATTCCGAGTGGCGTTATGTACTCGCTACCAACAATCTGGTCTGTTTCATCTATGAAGTCAAGCCCATTTGCGTTTTTCAAAGAGACCACATCTACATCCATTCCAAGATGCTTTGCCAAATACTCGTCGAACATAGGCACTTTCGCACCACCACCGACGATCATAACAACCTGAGGTTTCTCACCGTTAATTTCCAATATCACTTCTGCAACCTTCTGAGTGATTGCATTAATGATAGGTGATATCACACTTATGACATCTTCCTTCTTTATTTCCTTTTCTTTGTCTAAGATGTTCTTAACAGCGAGTTTTTCGTTGAGATAGAAATTTCTCTTCACATATTCTGCTGTGGAAAAATCGAGCAAGAAGTGTTTCGTAATTGCCTCAGTAATCTCATCACCGGCAAGCGGCACCATTCCGTAAGCTACAATCGTGCCATCTTTGGCAATCGCAATATCACTTGTCCCTGCACCAACATCTACGAGCGCAATGTTCAATATGCGCAAGTCCTCTGGCACAGTGACGTTAACCGCTGCGATAGGCTCAAGTGTCAGATGCGTGATCGTGAGTCCAACCTTCTTTATCACAGAAAGCATCGCCTCAACAACGTGGCTTGGCAAGAACGTTGCAACAACTTTCACATAAACATTTTCGCCTTTAAGCCCTTCAAGCTTCTTAAACCACATACCATCTATCTCATACCTAATTACAGAGTACCCAACGCAGTACATATTAGATTCAACATTTTCCATTGCCTTTGCAACCGCATCAAGCTCTAAGCGTGCGATAAAATCTTGATTTATCTCATTTCCCTCACCGATTTCCATCATCGACTCACCGATGAACGTCTTCAAGAACCTACCGGCAAGCGCTACCGCAACTTTATCCAAAACCACATTGTTTCGAGATTCTAACTCTTCCTTCACTGCTCTAACCGTCCGAGCAACCTTCTCCACATCATGAATTTGCCCATCGAGCATTGCACGATGCTCGTGTTCCTTTACAACTGCATCGTGGACAATCATCTTTCCTTCCTCATTTCCATCCACCAGAAGACCCGCTATCTTACGAGTACCTATATCGAGAGCAAATAACATTCACATCCCCCCTGCAAAAAAAAATCGAGGCTCATAATCTCTGTCAAAATCAGGAAAATCAAAATCAAGAAAATCAAACATCGATGACAGTAACTCCCACACCACCTTCATCTGGTCTGCCAAATCGATAATTCTTTATCCTCTTATCGTGCCTCAAATAATTCCATATACCCGTTGCCAACTTGCCCGTTCCCTTACCGTGAATTATGTATCCAGTTGAGAAATCGGACATAAGCAACTGGTCTATGAACTCATCTATCCTCTCTATTGCCTCTTCAACATTAGTTCCTCTGATATCTATCTCATTCGATTCAAGAGATGGCTTGTAGACAACATTATCACTCTTCCCAGCTCTGTCACTTTCTGCCACATTTACGGATTCTGTAGTCCTGATTCTAACTAATTTTTCTGGATTCACTTCCAACCTAATCCCATTAAAATCAACTAAGAACCTTTGTCCCTTTTTCTCAACCACTCTGCCAATTGCCGTACCATCGACGAGTCTTACAAAATCACCAACACCGACTCCACGTTCGTCTTCCGAAACCTTCGTCTCGTAGAACACCTTCTCGATCTTCTCTTGGATTTGCTCTATGTTCTTCACATCATTCGTAATTTCCTTCAAACGCTTTTTCACCAATTGCTCATTTGATGTCTTTGTACTCTGAAGTGTTACTTGCAGGTCCTTTCTTGCCTTCTGTATATCTTTGTATACTTCTCTAATTTCCTTATCAAACTCTTCTATACGCCTCACCTTGAGTAATTTATACTTCTCTTCAAATTCCTTCTTTTGACGAGCATAATCGCGCAATGTAATCTCTAATTCACGCTTCCTTGCTTCCATCTCACTCACTTGTCTGTTCAAATTCTTTATGAGCTCTTCTATATTCACATGTTCTTCATCCAAATGCTTTTTTGCCATCTCTAAAATACCATCACTCAAGCCATACTTCCGTGCTATTTCAAAAGCGTGAGAAGCGCCTGGTATATTCATCAATATCCTATACGTTGGAGAAAGTGTCTCAGGATCAAACTCCATCGATGCAGTAACAAGCTTATCGTGAGACATAGAGAAGAGCTTGACTGGTGTCAAATGCGTTGTTACGATAAACTTTATCCCTCGCTCGATTAATTCTTCAATGATCCCCAAAGCGATTGCACTACCTTCGTAAGGATCAGTACCAGAACCGAGCTCGTCTATCAGTACCATCGCATTCTCCTTTGCACTTTCGAGTGCTCTCGATATATTCACAATGTGACCGGAAAACGTACTCAAATTCTCCAATATATCTTGGCTATCACCTATATCTATGTACACATCAAAATCAGGCAATCTTGAACTCTCACCTGTTGTAATTGGGAAACCACTTCTTGAAAGTAGCAAAAACAGTGCAATGGTTTTCAGTGAGACTGTCTTTCCACCCGTGTTTGGCCCCGTTATCACCATCCCTGTCTTATCCGTTGGCAACTCTACATCTATTGGTACCACTTTTTCTGATGGTATGAGTGGATGCCTTGCTTGTGATAATTTCAGATAACTACCAGATGGTATGATCATCGATGCATTCTTCTCAATTACATACCTTGTTCGAGCAAAGAGTGCGTCAATTCGCTTAAGCAATTCCACGTCATCTTTCAAGTTATTCAGTTTATCGAAAATCTTCGCCGTCAATTCTCTGAGAATTCTCGAAACCTCTCTTGCTTCCTCCTCGATGAGTATCCGTAATCTATCGTTTATAGGTATAAACTCTTCCGGTTCAATATAAACAGTAGAACCAGACGAAGATGCGCCTTGAAGTATTCCTTTTACCTTTCCACGTTCATTTGCCTTTACAGGAAGAACATACCTATCGTTCCTTATCGTATAAGACAATTCTTGTAATTTACCCTGATTGTGCGATATGTACCGTTCTATGCTCTGCCTCAAATCCTTAAGCGTCTCTACATACTCTGTTCTTATCTTCTTCAAAAGCACAGAAGCACTGTCTTTCACATTACCTTCGTCATCTAAAGCCTGTCGTAAAGCACTTATTATTTCATCATAATTATTGAGATCATATATGAGATTAACCACAGAAGACTGAAAGAGCAATCCACCTTTAGTCTGCTTGAATGTACCTCTCAGAGACTTGATACCTTCGAAAAATCTCAACAGATAAAGAAATTCAGTCCCTTCAACGATTAGGCCATTCTCCACTTTTGAAAGGATTGACCGCACGTCTATGAACGCATCAGAAGTTGGAAAACCATTTTCTCTCACAAGATCACACAATTCTGCAATGTAACCAAACTCCTCTTTCAAATCTACTTTACCCGGTTCCAGTTGCTCAAGATATTCCTTTCCAAGCGCGGAATAACAAAAATACTTATACCCATCGAGCACAAGTTCGTAATCTACCTTTCGTTTAACGTCGTTTAAATAATCTAAATATTCAGACATCTAAATGCCTCCTGCGCCATTGATTCGCCCAGTACATTTCAATTTTGCGGTCTAAGACCCAAAATTCATCACTTCTCCAAGACGTATACATCACCGTATATTCTTTTTGCATCTATGTAGAACTCTACATTATGCTTCTTACTCAGTACAAAGAGCACTCTTCTACCAACCCTTGGCAAATCCACGTAGCCATCTGTAAATATCACTATCCCCTCGCTTCTAAATTGCTGTTCCGCGATATCGACGGCAGGTTGAAGGTCAGTTTCCCCACCACCATATACCTGAAAATCCCTCCAATTTCCCAGCTTGTACTCACCTACGAACGTCACGGACTTATCGACTTGTATCACATTGAAAGAAAACTCCTGAGCAGCTATTACCTCTATCTCACTCATGAATGCATTGATCTCTTCATCTATAATACTGCCACTCGTGTCTATAATCACAGTCAACTTTGGTTCGTATATGTACCTCCAACCGGGTTGGTCATCGTACCTTCTATTCGGTTTCAACGGGGTTGAATACTTATCACCTCTCAATGACATGCCTGTAAACTTCCTCAGCGCAGTTTCCCAATTGATTATTGGCCTTGAAAGATTGATCTCAATATCCTGCTTCACACCAGAAGGTAACTCATTACCGAATAGATTAAAAGCCTTGCCAACCTTCTCTTGCGTAAGTTCAATCATCATTTCGATGGATAAATCAGATTCCTGCTCGTGACTATCTGGCAATTTATCCCACACTGCTTCCACATCGAAACTATCGTTCTTCATGAACTCATCGAGCATATACTGATGGTACTCTTCCGCTGTTCTATTGAGCATATCCATCGGTGGACTGACGAAGATCATATCGTTATCGACGCCATGCCCTTCTTGAATCAATACATTGAGCGGTATACTAAACGCATCGAGTTGTGGAATAAACTGATTTATTGCAGCATCCTTAGCTATATCCCACACCTGCTTGTCCCTCTTATCTCTTGCCTTGATGAGATAGTGCTTATTGATGAAATGCATAAGTTCGTGGAGAATCAAACCTTCCACCATCTTCACATGCTTTGCAGCGATACTCACAGGATTGTACAGAAAGACAAAATCACCATTGCGAGATATCGTAAGTGATACATTCTTTACACCGGCCTCTTTGAATTGACTCCCCATCAATATATATGCATAGAACGGATTCAGATTTATCAACGAATTCAGTGCCTTTTCCATCTTTTCTATCACTAAAATGCCCCCAAACGTAATTTCTCTAAAAAATTCATGGACCAAGAGAGCGTGAATATCTCAAAACTCTATTCCAAACCTTGCATCGAAATATACGCTGTTATCTCCTGTTATGAAGAATGATCTGTAAGGAAGCCATCTGAGCGATGTGGCATACCCAAAACCGATACTGTAACCATTACCAAAATATCTCACGTTGAAATCCAATTTCGAACGAAACTGCTCATCTGTTACGAAAGTTGGTATATTAACGTCAAACGCAGGATCATAATGAAGATAGACTGTCGAATAGTATGCATTCACCTGAAATTTGACCCCAGCGTCCTTAATGAAATACGAAGGCGACAGACCGATATAAACTAGTCCAACTTCCGTAGCAGTATCAGTCTCCATATATTGCGTATCCAAATCCAACGAAACAGGTATATCCAGTTCAAAATTATCTATGCGAAATAACGGACCCACTTTGAACGAATAAGAACTCCTCCCAAAATCATACCCACCCGAGAATTTCAAGGTCACGTAATCATCAGATGTCAAACTGAGCAGCATGTCAAGCTCGCTGTAGGGAAATCCCAAAGTGTATTCTATGATTCCTGTCTTACCTGTTAAACCTATTCCATCCTTCGTGTTTATGAAAAACTCAGTGGCATATGCAGAACTTCCCATCAACATACTAAACATCACTAACGATATCGCCAAGACCCTTAAAAAATTGCGAATATGCATCACGCCCAACACTCCCTTAGCTCCTAAATAGTCAGATTTTCAGTAGTTGCAAACTAATTATATCACAACAAATTGGAATGAGAAAACCCCAAAGCAACGATGCTTTGGGGCTTACTCGCATTTTCATGCCATTTAATTTTCAGACGACAATTAACCTACAAAAAAGCTCACAATTGCAGGTATCAATAGATATAGAGAGAAATACTTCAGATGTGATGAAACTGTCAAATATCTCATCAATGCAAGCGAGGCCAATCCTGCAACCAGTGCACCACCAAACCCTGCAAATGCACCAGCCGTAAATGTAACGCCCTTAAGTTCAAACAATCCAGCAGCCAACACTACAGGTAAACTCATCAAGAACGAATACTTAAACGCATCTACCCTTGCCATACCAATCATCAGCGCACCTATCAAAGTCAATCCACTCCTCGACACACCTGGAAGTATCGCAACTGCTTGGAATAAACCTATAACTAAGGCATCAAAGTACGTAATCTGTCCCATCGTCTTGTGACCTGAAAATTCATCTGAAATCCACAACAACGCTGCAGTTGCCAAGAAGAATACACCAACCAGCTTTTGAGAAGAAAGTGCCTGATTAATCTGGTCTTGGAAGAACACACCGATAAGCCCAGCAGGTATGGAAGAAACGATAAGCTTCAAAATCAGATCGACAGTACTTTTATCCCATCTAAAAAGTCCGACCATGAGACCTACCACATCGTTCCAAAGCAAAATCAGAACCGCCAAAAAGGTGCCTAGATGCAAAAATGCAAAAAATGGTAATTCAGAAGGCAGGCCCATCAACTTCGAAAAGAGTGCAAGGTGACCAGAACTCGAAACTGGAAAAAACTCCGTAAGGCCCTGGACGATACCGAGTATGAATTCTTTCATAATTAGTGCGTTCTCCTTTCACATCTTTGCCTTTTTTGTCTTTGCAAAGTTCACTCAACAATTAGAAAGCCATTACCTGTAGATATCGAATATGATACCATTGATCTCCCCAACCTTTTCAGCTAACACAAGCGTATCACGTTCTGCTTGGAGCAACAGCGAGGCGATATTATCCAACTTCTCGTCTATCTCCTCTGCTATTATATGCAATCGTGGCTGAGAGATGCTGTAATCATATTTCCCGGAAAGTTTGTACAAGTGCTTCTCTATATATTCCAGCACCTGCTTGATATGACTTTTATACTTCTTCAGTGTGTTTGGAGTTGGAGAGCGTACGAAATCGTTACCTGCTTCCACCACCTCGGTAACCATCTCTTCTATCGTCTTCCGTATGGCTTCTTCCTCCGCCTCTTCAAACATTCCAACGAAAGAAGAGGGGGAAGACCCCTTTATACCATCTTTCTTTCCTGCTTTTTTCCTCTTGACTTCCGAACTCTTGAGTTTTGGATCATTCATTGGTGGTTCAATTCTCATACATCCACCATCTCCATCTACAATTTACTCCTCTTGTCACTTCTCTTGCTTTCCGACTTCCCTTACCACATTCTCAGCAAGTGCCCTGAACGATAAATCGATCTCGCTCTCGCGATAATAAAGCGTTACGGGCTTGCCTTCATCTAACAACTCCAATGCCTTTGGGTCCATAGGTATTCTTGCGAGAACAGGGACATCAAACTCTGCGGAAAGTATATCGGCTCCGCCCTTGCCAAATGGATATATAACGTCATCTTTACATCGCATGTAAGACATATTCTCCACTATACCAAGTACCCTTTGATTCATCGTACTAACAAACGAAATTGCCCTTCTTACATCGTCGAGTGCCACTTTCTGTGGTGTCGTAACAATGATGACGCCATCTGCCTTGCCAAGTGTTTGGAATAGACTCAATGCCTCATCGCCCGTTCCCGGTGGCAAATCGAAAAGCAGATAATCGAGTTTACCCCAATCCGTATCTTCCAAAAATTGCTTTATTGCAGAATGCTTCAATGGCCCTCTCCATATGATTGGTTTACCTTCCTCTACAAGCATGGAAATAGAAAGTGCCTTCAAATTCGGTAGTACCTGTGCCGGTATCATCCGCTCATCTTCACCGACAGATGGAAACGCATTTCCACCGAGCATACGTACAACGTCAGGTCCGTGGATATCCAAATCGAGCAATCCTACATTGTAACCACTTTCCGAAAGTGCCGTGGCAAGATTAACAGAAACTGTCGTCTTACCCACTCCACCCTTACCACTTAACACAGCAACAAAGTGCTTCACATTCTCTCGAAGTACCGCTGCTTTACTATTCTCCGATGCATTGAACTCCATAAACTCATCTCCAATCCAATTACTTCTTCGTATTTTCAATCATTTCCTCGTAACTCTCTACAAGATATTTGGCAGCATCTTCAGGTGGGACGGGATTGATATAGAAACCTGAACCCCATTCGAAACCTGCAACACGTGTCAACCTTGGTATTATCTCAACATGCCAATGATAGTACTCCTTACCCTCCTCTGAGACAGGCGCGGTGTGAATCAAGAAATTGTACGGTGGATTACTTAGCACCGTGTACATCCTGTGAAGTACATCCTTCATAATGTGAGCAAATTCTTGAATTTCAGGCTCTGTAATTGTACCAAAATCGTGAGAATGCCTCTTTGGAAGCACCCAAGTTTCAAACGGAAACCTTGCCGCATATGGCTCGAACGCAATAAAATGCTCGTTCTCTTCAATTATTCTACGTGCTTCTATCTTTTCTTGATTGATCATGTCACAGAAGACGCAGCGTTCTTTGTACGAATAATAATCCTTAGCGCCTTCCAACTCCTCTTGAACCGTTATTGGCACCACTGGTGTAGCTATAATCTGGCTATGCGGATGATTGAGCGATGCACCGCCCTCTTTTCCATGATTTCTAAATATGAGGATATACTTCACTCGCTCATCTTGCATGAGCGCTCTAAAACGCGTTACGTATGCCCAGACAATTTCTTGCACCTGTTTGTAGTCGTACAGTGCGAATGTGGAATTGTGGTCAGGCGTTTCAACAATTACTTCGTGATATCCGAAGCCCGTCATCGCATCGTACATACCATGCCCGTACTTGTCAACCAACACATCCGGATCAACAGCTGGAAACTTATTCGATACCACTCTCACCCACCATCCTGGTGTATTAGGTTGCGTATCTGCAGGCCTAAACGCCAAAATTTCCGGTGGAGTCATCGTTTCATTACCATAATCGAACGGACAAAAGCCAGGTTTGACATCCTCTGGCTGAACTTGGAAATCATGTGGCCTTTTTGCCCTTTCCGTCGAAATAATGACCCATCTTTTCACAACAGGGTCCTTCCTATACTCTGGCATGAGAATTCCTCCCTGATTGAGATTAGAAAATGGCATTAGATTGATATCAAGCAATCTTTGCCTTTGCTCTTTGATAAAGCTTTACATATTCCTTTGCAGAACTGTCCCAAGTCAAATCTGTTGTCATTGCATTCTTCACGATATTATTCCAGTGTTCCTTCTCATTGTAGCAGTAAAGTGCCTTTGCAACAGCTTTCAGTAGATGTGCTGAATCATATCCTTCAAATCCGAATCCATTTCCCTCTTTTTTGGAAAGGTCGTACTCTCTCACCGTATCTGCCAATCCACCAGTGTATCTCACTATTGGAATCGTTCCATACCTAAGACTGTACATCTGGCCGAGTCCACAAGGTTCATACCTCGAAGGCATCATAAACATATCTGCGCCTGCATAGATTTTTTGCGCGAGTACTATATCAAACTTCGTATTTATCGAATACATTTGAGGATACTTCTCACCAAGTTTTCTGAACATCTCTTCGTACTCCGCATCACCGGTACCAAGAAGCACGAACTGCAAATCGAAGAGCGAGACATAATCCATAATCTCTGCCAATATGTCTAGTCCCTTTTGAACAACAAGCCT
>DJGV01000007.1 GCA_002432805.1 Fervidobacterium sp. UBA5837
CTTTGTCCTGATGGGGTGGAATATAGGAAGCTTGGGGACATTGCAACTATTTCAAGAGGTGGAAACTTTCAGAAAAAGGACTATGTGCCAGAAGGCGGAGTTCCTTGCATTCATTATGGCCAGATACATACTTACTATAATTTGTTTGTAGACAAAACCATAAGCTATATAAGCGAAGAAACAGCAAGGAAGCAGAAGTTTGCTGAACCAAATGATATTGTCATGGCGGTTACAAGTGAAAACATTGATGACGTATGCAAATGTATCGCATGGCTCGGAAAAGGAAAAATAGCGGTAGGTGGTCACACGGCTATTATTCATCATTTATTAAATCCTAAGTATCTTGTATATTTCCTATCTTCTTCGTTGTTCTATCAGCAAAAGGTTAAACTTGCACACGGAACAAAGGTGATAGAGGTTACACCGGATAAGCTTGCTGATGTTATTATCCCCGTTCCTCCTCTGCCTGTACAGCAAGAAATTGTCCGCATACTGGATAATTTTACGGAAAGTACAGCAGAGCTTAGAGTAGAAGTTGAAACAGAACTTGAAGCGCGGCAAAAGCAATATGAATATTACAGAGATAAACTTTTATCTTTTAAGGAGGCGACAGCATGAGTATATACAACATTGTTGCAAGTACTGATGAAGCAACGGTTGTTGCTGAATATACTGCTGAATATAATGCACGCTCTGAAAAGTATCAGAGTGAAGCAGAACTTGAAAGAGAATTTATCCGCCAGTTGATTTCCCAAGGATATGAATATATTTCAGTGCACAATGAAGCTGCACTTATTTCAAATCTTCGAAAGCAGCTTGAACTTCTTAATGATTTTACCTTTACTGATAGTGAATGGGAGAAGTTTTTCACAGAGTGCATTGCAAATACTAACGAGGGAATTGTTGAAAAGACCAGAAAGATTCAAGATGACTATATCCAGATTCTAAAACGTGAAGATGGAACAACGAAGAACATATACCTTTTGGATAAGAAGAATATCCATAACAATCGCCTGCAGGTTATTAATCAATATGAAGAAGAGGGCGGTAAGCATGAAACACGATATGATGTGACTATACTTGTCAATGGACTTCCCCTTGTTCATGTGGAGTTAAAGCGTCGCAGCATTGCTATCCGAGAAGCCTTCAATCAGATAAATAGATACCAGCGCGACAGTTTTTGGGCGTCTTCTGGTTTGTTTGAGTATGTGCAGATTTTTGTCATATCCAATGGAACCCACACAAAGTATTATAGTAACACCACAAGAAATGCTCATATCAGGGAACAAAGTAGCAGCGAACGCCAAAGAAGTAAAAAGACAAGTAACAGCTTTGAGTTTACAAGCTTTTGGGCAGATGCAAATAACAAAATCATTCCTGATCTTATGGACTTTACTAGAACTTTTTTTACCAAGCACACACTTTTAAATATTTTAACAAAATATTGTGTTTTTACTTCTGAAGATCTACTCCTTGTAATGCGTCCTTATCAAATCGCTGCTGCAGAACGTATCTTATCACGTATTGTAGTATCAACCAACCGCAAGAAAATGGGTACAATTGCAGCAGGAGGATATATCTGGCATACAACAGGTTCTGGAAAGACATTGACAAGTTTTAAGACAGCCCAATTGGCGTCGGCCTTGCCTTACATAGATAAGGTAGATAAGGTAGATAAGGTACTATTCGTTGTTGACCGTAAAGATCTGGATTATCAGACTATGAAAGAATATGACCGTTTTGAAAAGGGAGCTGCTAACGGTAACACGTCTACAAGAATTCTTCAAAGGCAATTGGAAGACAGAGACGAAAAAGGAAACCCTCACGAATATAAAATTATTGTAACCACGATTCAGAAACTGGATATGTTTATCCGTAAAAACAAACAGCATGATGTCTATAAGAAACACGTGGTATTGATTTTTGATGAATGTCACCGTTCCCAGTTTGGAGAAATGCATAAAGCCATCACGAAGAGCTTTAAAAAATACCATATCTTCGGATTTACGGGAACACCGATTTTTGCCGCAAATGCCAGTTCAAGCGGCAACCCGCTGTTTCGTACAACCGAGCAGACTTTTGGAGACAAGCTACATACTTATACCATTGTCGATGCTATCAATGATGGAAATGTTCTACCTTTTAGAATAGATTTTATCAATACCATTAAGATGCCTGATTATTTAAATGATAAAAAAGTTTATAACATCGATCGGGAAAAGGCCTTAGCAGATCCACAGAGGATTAGTGAAATTGTCTCTTACGTTCTTGAACATTTTGACCAGAAAACAAAACGTAATAGTTATTATACATTCACTGCGAAATGGGAAGAGAAGGATAAAAAAGATCCCAAGAAGATAATTGAAAAGCGCGAAACAAGGCGTGTTGCTGGTTTTAACTCCATATTTGCTACCGCATCCATTCCAATGGCAATCAAATACTATAATGAGTTTAAGAAGCAGATAGCGGAAAAAAACCGTAACCTTACCATTGCAACTATTTTCAGTTATAGTGCAAATGAGGAGGAGCCAGATGGACTGTTGCCTGAAGAGGATTTTAATATGGAAACCCTTGACCAGAGCTCCAGAGATTTTCTTGAGTCGGCTATACGGGATTACAATATGACATTTAACACAAATTATGATACTTCCTCGGACAAGTTTGAGAATTACTATAAAGACGTCTCTCTTCGTGTAAAGAATCGGGAGATTGATATTTTGATTGTTGTCAATATGTTCCTAACGGGCTTTGATGCAACAACCCTGAATACGCTGTGGGTAGATAAAAACCTAAGGCAACATGGACTGATTCAGGCGTTTTCAAGAACAAACCGCATTCTAAATAGCGTTAAGACCTATGGCAATATCGTTTGTTTTAGGGATTTGAAAGAAGAAACAGACAAGGCTATTGCACTATTCGGTAATAAAGATGCAGGTGGTATTGTACTGTTAAAAACATTCGAAGAATACTATAATGGCTATGATGATAAAGGTGAGTATAAGCCGGGCTATGAAGAACTGATTAAAACTCTTAAAACACGGTATCCCATTGATCAACCCATCCTGGGAGAGGAAGCAGAAAAAGACTTCATAAGGCTATATGGGGCAATACTTCGACTCAGAAATATTCTTACTTCTTTCGATGACTTTGAAGGAAGGGAGATTTTATCTGAAAGGGATTTTCAGGACTATCAGAGCCGTTATATTGACTTGTATCAGGAATATAGAAAAGCTGCTAATGCTGATAAAGAAACTATCAATGATGACATAATTTTCGAGATTGAACTGGTCAAACAAATAGAGGTAAATATTGACTACATCCTCATGCTTGTAGCTAAATATCAGCAATCTAACTGTAAGGATAAAGAAGAGATTCTTACAACTATTGATAAGGCTATTAATTCCAGTATTGAACTTCGAAGTAAGAAAGAGCTTATCGAACGTTTTATTGAACAGGTCAATGTATCGACCAAAGTGGATGAGGACTGGCGTAAATTCCTGGATGAGCGTAAGGAAGAGGATATTTCAGCAATTATAGAAGAAGAAAAATTAAAACCTGAAGAAACCCGACGTTTCATAGACAATGCTTTCCGTGATGGAATGCTTAAGACAACCGGTACAGCTTTTGATAAAATCATGCCGTCTGTATCCCGCTTTGGCGGAGGCAGAGCTGCGAAAAAGCAGGGAATTATTGAAAAGCTGAAGATATTCTTTGAGAAGTATTTTGGATTGGTGTAGTCGATTAATTACTTCTATTGAGAAAATGCTTGATGACACAGTTTATAATGAGAATTCAAACGCTATTTGCTACTATAGTATATCACGAAAAATAGTCAATACTTTATCTAAAGATGACAATCTGAAGCATAAGGAATACTATTCAGAACAAATTCTGTTACTGGAAGCAAAAAAAACACTGATAGCACTCCTTGATATGCTGAAAAATGCTATCAGATAAACTTGATAAACTGAATTTTGAGTACAACACAGATGCCATTGAAATTCATAACTAGGATGCCTTGCTCAAGGTATCCATTTAGAACAGATTGAAGTTGTTCATTTAAGCTTTTCTTCAATCACTAAGTGAACGCTTCTTTTCGGGCGATTTTTATAGATCTTTTATAGCCTGTGCCGTACGCATCATCATTCAATGTCGCTCAGCAATTTCTCCTCTTTATCGTACACGAATTGCCGGATGTATAACCTGTGATAGTGCCCCTTAAGTTTCATCAATTCCTCGTGTGTGCCGTCCTCTAGTATCTTTCCATTCTCAAGGACAAGAATTCTATTGGCATTTCTTATCGTCGATAATCTGTGTGCTATTACAAAACTCGTCCGTCCATACAGAACTTTGTGAATGGCATCTTGAATTAGATGCTCTGTGTAAGCATCAATAGAACTTGTCGCTTCGTCCAATATTATTATCCTCGGATTAGATACGACAACCCTTGCAAGTGATATGAGTTGTCTTTGTCCAGTCGACAGCTTTGAACCTCCCTCACCAACATTCGTTTCGTAACCATTTTCCAGATTCGTGATGAAATCGTGTGCGTTTACAAGCTTAGCAGCAGCAATTATCTCATCTCTTGTGGCATCAAGGTTTCCATACCTGATGTTATCTTCAATCGTACCGTTGAATAAGTGCGGCGTTTGGAGGACATATCCCATACTTCGTCTGAGCGTCGCAAGGGGAATCTTTCGAAAATCAACACCATCTATGTATATGGTACCTTCAGTAGGTTCGTAGAACCTACCAATTAGATTTACTATCGTACTCTTGCCTGCGCCAGTCTCACCAACGATTGCTATCGTTTGACCTTTTTCAACCTTCAGATTGAAGTTTCGCAATACCCAATCGCCTTTCGAGTACCTAAACGAAACATCATCGAAGATAACATTTCCTTCTATGCGTTGATTGTTTTCTTTGGCATTTATTTTGGTATCTATGTAGCTTTGAGATTTTCCACCTTCATTTCCACCTTCTGATTCCTTTTCAAGTAGGTCCAAAACCCTTTCCGCAGCAGCTTGTGCAGCTACTATGTCTGCGATGATTCTTGCAATTTCCCTAACAGGTTCAAAGAATTGAATGGAATACGATATAAAAGCAGCAAGTGTACCAAAACTCACAGTACCAATGTATGCATTTTTACCTCCGTAAACCAGAAGAACTGCCGTCACGATACTTCCTATCGAAACTACGATGGGAGTATACACAGCAGACAGAACAGCACCTCTAATGGATGCCAATCTCATTCCATTAGTCTGGACTTTGAAATCGCTAATCATCATATCTTCTACAGACAGGATCTTCGCTGTCTTTGCCCCCATGATACCCTCGTTGAACGATCCCGTTATTTCTGAGTTTATCTTCCTTACTTTACGATATTGCGAGAGAATTCTCTTCTGAAAGTACATGCTGACTACGAATATCACTGGGATGGCACACAATACAAAAAGTGCCATCTTCCAATTAAGTATCAACAGATAGACCAAGATGAAGGACATGGAAGAAATGCCCCAGACACTGTCGACGATGTTCCACGACAGAACACCACTGATCTTTTGAACGTCTGAGAGAATCCTTGCCATCACGAACCCTGTCTGCGTTGAATCGAAGAAACTCAACGGTAGCGATTGCAACTTATTGTATGCCTGATTCCTAATATCATATGTCATACCATTTTCAATTCTGCCCGCCAAAATCATCAGCAAGTATGTGTTAAGAGACTGTACTACAACAAGCGTCCCGAAAATTATCAGAAATATCTCAAAGTTATCGAATGTTCTTGGCACCACGAAATTATCTATTGCATACTTTGTCAAAAATGGAAACGTAGCCTCTATAAATCCAACTACTATCATGATTACTAGCAAACCAATGAGATGTAATTTGTAATTACTCAAATATCCAAAAAACTTAACCCATAAGGAAACGTTTATCTTCGTCTTTTTGATATCTATTTCTTCTTCAAACATAACTCTGCACCCCTTTTTGCATACTATAGAACTAATCAAGACTTGGCTACTTTACTATTCTTTAGTCTTTACTCACCATTAGTTGTGTTCTTCCATCTTTTCTTTTTCCAATATCGACTGAATCTTCCACACATTTTGATACAGACCATGTTTTGAGATGAGTTCGTTGTGCGTGCCTACGTTTGTTACTTTTCCCTTTTCTAAAACTATAATCTTATCTGCACCTCTGATACTCGCAATTCTATGAGACACGAGAATTGTTGTAAGTGTCTTGCTTCTCGATTCTATTGCTTCAACTATCTTTGTTTCAGTCTCGGTATCTACCGCACTCATCGAATCATCGAATATCAACACTTTGTAATTGCTTAGCAGTGTTCTTGCTATCGTTACCCTTTGACGTTGCCCACCGGAAAGAGTGACACCTTTCTCCCCAACGAGTGTATCGTATCCTTCTTCAAGATGGATAATATCACCATGAACGTGTGCCATTTTCGATGCATCTACTATCTCCTCAAAGTGTGCGTGAGGCTTGGTCAATGCAATATTTTCTCTCACCTTTTTGGAAAAGAGAAATGCTTCTTGTGGCACCAATCCTATGTTCCGACGAATCACGCTTTTAGGTATCTGCGATATAGACCTGCCATCGATCAGAATCTCTCCACTAGTTGGCTCGTAAATTCTCATAAGTAAGTTGATGATTGTAGACTTTCCCGAACCAGTAGTTCCAAAGAATGCGACTGTCTGACCCTTTTCTATCTTGAATGAAACATCGTCGAGTACCAGGTGATTTGTCGAATATCCAAACGAAACGTGTTTGAACTCGATATCACCGTCTATGGATACATTTTCATTGCCACCATCTTCAATATTTTCTATTGAAGTTGACAATATCTCTGATATTCTCTTGAGCGATATCTTCATCTTACCAAGATTAGACAATATCCTGCCAAATTGACGGACCGGCCACAACAACATGCTCTCATAACTCGTGAATACTACCAGAGTACCTATGGTGACGTCACCTCTTATGGCAAAGACAACTCCAAAAATAACAACAAGTGCAATTTGAAGCAAGGATAAGAAGTCACTTATAGCCCAGTACTTGGCAAATATCACGTACAACTTGTAATCAAGAGCCCTGTATTTGGAATTCTTCTTCATGAATTTTTTTATTTCATATTCTTCTCTTGAAAATGCCTTAACTACTCGCATGCCTGTAATGTTCTCTTGGACAACATTTGTCATTTCAGCTTCGGCCTCGTCAGTCTCTTTGAAATTCTTCTCAACTAGTCTGAAAAACCAGAATGCTGAAACAACCAATATTGGCAACGTAGCAGATGCGATCAAGGCCATCTTTACGTTCAGGCTAACCATTATCGACAGTATAAGCACCACCAAAGATATCGTTCTCCCCACTTCTACCAATTCTGAAAACAGGAAGTTTCTTACTGTCTCAACGTCTGAAGTACATCTTTGAATAATGTCTCCAGACGGGTATTTAGAGTAGAAACCATAGTCAGCTTTCAAAATCACACTATAAAGTTCATCTTTGAATTTCTTTGCAACGCTTTCTGAAGCCTTGGAAGCTAACTTTCCTCTTGCATACATAGCCAAGCCATTGAGAGCTGTGAGTAGTACTA
Organism: Fervidobacterium sp. UBA5837; assembly: GCA_002432805.1. Classification (GTDB taxonomy): domain Bacteria; phylum Thermotogota; class Thermotogae; order Thermotogales; family Fervidobacteriaceae; genus Fervidobacterium. The sequence goes on from DJGV01000007.1 coordinate 7,616, forward strand.
TCGCACCACCAATAATCCAAAGATGGTTTATGAGAAACTCTCTACCTCCAAGCGCTTTGAAGATATCGTCTATAAACGAAAGACCAACTGGGTTGTCCCCTATGACACTATCTATCGTTATCTTTACTAAGAGCGGTGTTGCGAGCGACAACATTGCGGAAACTGCCGTTGAAAGAATTGCAAAAGCGTACGTGAATCTATAACCTTTGAAATACTGGAACAGTAAGCGAAATTCACTCGTTGATTTCATAACTTTACCTCCGTTAACTTTTCCCCATGGGCGATGAATGTGTGAATACTGGCCAAAACAACCAAGTTAAAATATACTGCGAGAATGCATAGAACAAGTACATAAAAAAACTCCACGGAGTACAACCCGTGGAGTGCAATTGATTTTCAAACGTCCTAACATTTATGTGATTTTGAGTGTCTTGAGTGCAAGGCCGATGCCTACTGGATAACAAGCCTAAGTCTCAATGAATACACACCCTAAATCGCGTTTGAAAGCTCCATCTTCGGGCTGTCCAACGAAAAACACCATTCCCACCAACTGCAAATCTGCCGAAATTCTCAACGAATTGATCATTGGACAACCCCCTTTCTTAGAATTCCCAAGATTATTTACGTTACAATATTACTCTTGCCTTTTAAAAAAGTCAACAGGATTTATTACTCAAGACAAATTTCATCTATAGAATTTCGGATGACTTGCGTCTTATGATATAATCATCGTGGCAGATTTTCAGTCTAATATTCGAGTCTAATGCAACAATAGTAATGTATAATAATGTATAATAAAGTCAGATCTGGAGTGGTGAGCATATTGTTCCGGCAAATTCTTAGTGAGAATACTGCATGCAGGGGTGATAATTTTGATATTCAAATTCCTCTACACACTATCTCTTATATTCATATGCTTCGGATTAATAATGGGCAATCTAAGCATACCTGAGCAAATATCTAAAATAGTAACCTCACCGGATTATCTCATAGCCGATTATTTAGAAATAGCAGGAATCGGCGGGGCTTTTCTTAATTCTGGTTTGCTGATGCTTACCTTCACTTTATTATTAAAATTTATCAGAATATCCCCTTCCGGTGTTTCGATAGCAGCGGTGATGACGATAGGTGGATTTGCACTCTTTGGTAAGAATGTATTCAACGTGTGGCCGATCGTATTAGGAGTTTTCCTGTACACGTTCTTGATTGGTGAAAACATGAAAACTTATCTGTATGTTGCATATTTTGGCACTGCTCTTGCACCATTCACGACACACCTCGTAATCAGCAAAGGATTCGACATGATCGGATTTTTGATGGTCATCTTCGTTGGATTTCTTTTACCTCCACTTGCAAGCTTCTCACTGACGCTACACCGCGGATATAATTTGTACAACGTTGGCTTCACAGCTGGAATTCTTGGAATGATACTTGGGGCACTGTTGAAAGCTTACAATTTAGAACCACCCGAACAATTTTACTGGCACACAGAAAATCAAGTACTGCTTTCAATATTCATTTATGCAATATTCTTTTTCATACTAACCTTTGGTTTGAAATTGAACAATTGGACTCTAAATGGTTATAAGAATCTTCTTAAGTACTCTGGAAAACTCATAACTGACTTCCCTTTGCTTGAAAACGAAGCAGTGACCTTTATAAATATAGGTATACTTGGCCTGTTTGGCACAACTTATGTTCTTATGATAGGTTCTTCTCTAAATGGTCCCACAATTGGGGGTATAATGACATTGGCAGGCTTTGGAGCATTTGGAAAACATCCAAAAAACATAGCACCAGTAATAATCGGAATACTCATAGGGGCAATTACAAACGCTCAACCAATGAACAGTGCAAGTATGGTACTTGCAGTCTTATTCGGTACAACTCTTGCCCCGATCGCTGGAGAATTTGGAATATTCTGGGGCATAATTGCAGGATTTCTTCACAGTGCACTCGTATTGAACACTTCTTTTTTGCATCACGGACTTAATCTTTACAACAATGGGCTTTCAGGAGGTCTAATTGCTATATTTCTAATTCCATTGATCGAGGCTGCTAAAGTCCTTTCAAAGAACACAATGAAACAATTGAAGATTATCTTCAGGAGGTGATGAAAGGGTATGGACAGTAAAAAACTTATAGGAAGCATAATGAATGATATGGTTTTTTATCTGCTTGAAAATGAGGCTCACTTGGTTTCCAGTGAGGTAGTGAGTTTGGAAAACAATTTTCACATCGTGATAGAGGGAAACGTAGATGACAAAAATAGAGAAAAAATCGAAAGAGAACTTAAGGTATTATCCAAGATAAAAGATCACCCGGAATTGAAATACTATTCATCACTTTCTCAGCTTGCCAATGGTTTGGAAAGTATATATGTTTTGGCTCCATACATAAAAAAACTGGATTTTGCATCAGATGAAGGCAAAATCATCATAGAAATCTTTGTGGATAAGACCAAGCACAGCACATAATGCAGTGTGGATTCATTACTTAGGACACGTCAAAACCACTGAGATTTCCCAAAATATTCGATGCGTTCTTAATCAAATTTGTTCGAACGTTGAGTGGCTATGTGATAACTTACTTGATAATTCCCACAATGGCTGCAAACCTCTTCTTAGTCTTTTCTTTTCTATACGAATAGAAATACTCCGTTGCTTTGTATGTATCTATGTTTGAAAACTCCAGATGTATAATTCCAACTGTACTCAATGAGATTTCAACTGCCTTCCAAAGATCAACATAGAATCTGCCTGATCTCTCGATAACAACTCTCTTACCAAATTTTACTGAGAATTCTGAGGCAACATCACTTCCAACTTCAAAACTCTCCGGCCCAATCGAAGGGCCAACCGTGACGAAGATATCTTGCGGACTACAATTGAATTCTTCGTTCATCTTCAATATCAACTCTTTGGCTATTTCAAGCAGCGTCCCACGCCAGCCTGAATGCGCAACGCCGACGATTTGTCGGTTCGAATCATATGCAACGATGGGCATGCAATCTGCATACGTTGTAACTAAGAAAATTCCCGGTTCGTTTGTAATAAGCCCATCTATATCGTTCATTTTTCTTTTCCAGTATGGTTCATTAACATCACTATGATCGACGATCTTTATGTTTTTACTATGTGTCTGATGGGAGAATACACAACTACGAGGATTGATTTCAAATGCTTTTGCAAAGAATTCAAAGTGCTCAGGGAAATTTGGAGAATTCAAAGACATGTCCAACTCGGAAAACTTCTCCCCTACTTGTGTACCGGTGATTTGACGAGTTGTAAATGCATGCCTCACATTTGAAAATTCAAGTAGCATTGGTGATTGTAAGATTACGGTTCCATCAATCTGTCTTTCAATGTAATTTCCAACATATCTTGCCAAATCTCTCACTCCTTCTCTCAATTGCTTTTTTTTACTAAGTTCTCCTGTGCAAGCAAATTCGCCATTTACTTTCAATCTGATGCAATTATACTTCAATATCTCTCTCAAGGATAGTTTTCATCCTAAATATCTACCTGTTATGGAAGACTTGGCTATATCGATATAGATGTAATTTACATGTTTTCTCTTTTCATTGCTTTCTCTTTCTTAGTTATGCATGTTCTTTCCAAATCATGTCACATTAGAGAATATATTATGGTGATGGTATACTTGGACTGTGAAATGTTTCTGCTATTTAATCTTAACTCTTTTAACATAATTAAAACCGCTGAAAATTTCGTGCAAGAACTGTTCAAAACTGTTTGGGGAGGAGGGGTTACATTGAGAATCATCAAACTGGAAGAGGTTGCTGAATTGATAAGACCCGGTTCCACACTCATGATCGGTGGCTTTCTCGGTGTCGGTACACCTGAAAATATCATCGATAAGTTGGTAGAAAAAGGCATCGGGGATTTAGTTGTAATTGGTAACGACACGGCATTTGAAGATAAAGGAATTGGAAAACTTGTGAAAAGCAAACTCTGTAGGAGGGTTATTGTATCACACATAGGAACAAACCCAGAGACTCAAAGGCAGATGATTGCAGGGGAGATGGAAGTAGAATTAGTACCCCAAGGCACATTGGCAGAGAGGGTTAGAGCGGGGGGCGCTGGTTTAGGTGGTATATTAACACCAACCGGTGTCGGTACCGTTGTTGAGAACGGTAAGCGTGTGATAGAAATAGATGGGAAAAATTATTTGCTGGAACTTCCAATAAGGGCGGAGTTTGCATTGATAAAGGCAAAAAAGTGCGATTATTATGGGAATTTGGTCTACAATTTAACTGCAACGAATTTCAATCCACTAATGGCATTGGCTGCTGATACCGTGATGGTAGAAGCTGAAGAGATCGTACCAGTTGGAACGTTATCACCAGACGAAATAAAGACTCCTGGTATACTTGTCGACTATGTTGTTGTTTCGGGGGTGAGATAATATGCCATTAGATTCGAAAGAAAAGATCGCAAGAAGGGTTGCTCAAGAACTGAAGGAAGGATATCTCGTGAATCTTGGTATAGGCCTTCCCACATTGGTAGCAAATTATATCCCTGCAGGGGTACATGTTTTTTTCCAGAGTGAAAATGGAATAGTTGGCATGGGGCCAGAACCGGAAAAAGGGTACGAAAATAAAGACTTGACCAACGCAGGTGCTGGATTCATCACTGCACTGCCAGGTGCCATGACGTTTGATAGTGCATTTTCCTTTGCACTCATTCGCGGTGGCCATTTAGATGTCACTGTACTTGGTGGATTGCAGGTGGATGAAGAAGGACACTTGGCCAATTGGATGGTACCAGGCAAAATGGTGCCGGGTATGGGTGGTGCGATGGACCTTGTAACTGGCGCAAAAGAAGTGATCGTTGCTATGACTCATACGGCAAAAGGCGAACCAAAGATAGTGAAGAGATGCTCTTTGCCACTAACTTCTGTGAGAAGAGTAAGCTTGATAGTTACAGAACTTGCGGTCATCGAACCAACTGACGAAGGCTTGCTACTCAAAGAAATTGCCGAAGAAACTACACTGGAAGAGGTATTAAGATTAACCGAAGCAAATTTGATTGTATCTCCAGAATTGACGAAATTCTAAAGAATATGAGAGTATGGGATATATGAATAAGATAGATTGTTAATCGTGTGAGTTAGGAGGGAGAGTTATGGAACTTCCAAAAGTACACATGAGATTGAGAATGAGCCAAGCAGATGCGCACTATGGTGGCAATTTGGTTGACGGTGCGAAGATGTTGCAACTTTTTGGTGATGTTGCGACTGAACTATTGATCAGATACGATGGAGATGAGGGATTGTTTCGAGCTTACGATAACGTTGAGTTTCTCGCCCCAGTTTTTGCTGGAGATTACATAGAGGCGTATGGAGAAATAGTTGAAGTTGGGAGAACATCAAGAAAGATGCAATTTGAAGCGTACAAGGTGATTCATTCAAGACCGGATATAAACGACAGCGCAGCGGAGGTATTGGAAAAACCGATACTAGTATGCAAAGCAAGTGGTACGTGCGTTGTACCACTCAACAAACAGAGATTCAAGCACGACATGTGATAAATTTGAATTTTTAATTGAAAAGTAGAAGAAACGAAGGTGAGGATCATGGATAAATTGATCATTACAGCTGCGGTTACAGGCGCTGAGGTTACTAGAGCGCAACAACCGAATCTGTCTATAACTCCCGAGGAAATAGCTGAAGATGTATACAGATGCTGGCAGGCAGGTGCATCGATAGCGCACATTCATGCCAGAATGCCCGATGGTACACCCACCCAAGCAAAAGGGGTGTACGCAGAAATTAAGAAATGTGTGGAAGAAAAGTGCAACATCATTGTTCAGTTCTCCACAGGCGGTGCGGTATGGCACAAACCGGAGGAGAGAATAGAATGTCTTGATGCAAATCCAGAAATGGCGACATTATCAGCTGGTTCTTGTAATTTTGGTGATGACGTATTTTTCAACTCCCCCTCGTTCATGGAATTACTTGCGACCCGCATGAAAGAAAGAGGGATAAAACCAGAGATTGAAGTCTTTGAACCTGGGATGATAGATAATGCGTTGAGACTCGTGAAAAAGGGATTATTGGAGTTACCTCTTCATTTTGATTTTGTGTTAGGAGTCCCCGGTGCGATGAGTGGGAACATAGAAGACCTTGTATTTTTGGTGAACAAGCTTCCGAAAGGATGCACATGGACAGTTGCAGGTGTTGGTAGATACGAATTACCATTGGCCACACACGCGATAGTCATGGGCGGCCATGTGAGAGTAGGTTTTGAAGACAACATATACTACAGAAAAGGCGAGCTTGCAACATCCAACGCTCAATTGGTGGAACGCATTGCAAAGATTGCAAGAGAAGTTGATAGGCCAGTAGCAACGCCAGATGAGGCAAGAGAAATCTTAGGTATTAGGAGGTAAAACATATGAAGGACATTAAAGGATGCCCATTTGGTACACATAGAGTGATAGAACCAAAAGGAACATTGCCACAAGCAGCTCTGAAGATCGATAATACGATGGAGATATACACTAATGAAATGCTAATCGATGTAAAGACGTTAAATGTCGATTCCGCAAGTTTTACGCAGATCGAAGAGTCATGCAATGGAAGTGAGGAGTGTATAAAGGAAACGATTTTGAAGATTGTAAGTGATAGGGGCAAGCTTCAAAACCCTGTCACAGGTTCCGGTGGCATGCTCATAGGGACTGTCCAAGAGATAGGTCCGGATTTTCCAACAGATTTGAAAGTTGGAGACAAGATTGCTACTCTGGTGTCACTTTCACTCACACCATTGAGAATCGATGAAATACTGAAAGTAAATGCGGATACTGACCAAGTGGACATTAAAGGAAAAGCAATATTGTTCGAAAGCGCCATTTACGCAAAACTACCAGATGATATACCAGAGAAATTGGCACTTGCCGTTCTTGACGTTGCAGGTGCACCTGCACAGACGAGAAAGCTTGTTAAGCCTGGTATGACAGTTTGCATCATAGGCGGTGGTGGAAAATCTGGTGTACTCTGTGCATACGAAGCTATGAAGGCAGTCGGAAAAGATGGAAAGGTTATAGTCGTTGAGTATTCTCCAGACAATGCAAAGAGGATTGAAGAACTCAAACTCGCACATGACGTTGTCATTGCCGATGCAACAAAACCCATGGAAGTGTACGACAAAGTGATGAGAATCACGAACGGTAAATACTGCGATGTGGTTATAAACAACGTCAACGTTCCAACAACTGAGATGTCATCGATACTGATTACAAAAGATGAAGGAATCGTTTATTTCTTCAGCATGGCTACATCTTTCACAAGGGCAGCACTCGGTGCTGAGGGAGTTGGCAAGGATGTGACGATGATGATAGGTAATGGATACACGAAAGGACATGCTCAAGTCGCACTGAACATACTTAGAGAATCGAAAGAGATAAGAGAATTATTTGAAAAATTGTATGTTTGATCGTTTTATGGTTCTGACGCTAATATAAGGGAGGCCTAATTATGGCAAGGTATTTCAAGGACATACCTTTGTGGAAAAATGTTACCGAAGATGAATGGAACGATTGGAAGTGGCAATTGAGAAACAGAATTATGGATGTCGATACGTTGAAACAGGTGATAAGTTTAACACCTGAGGAAGAAGAAGGGGCAAGAAATGCGCTAAAGACGTTGAGAATGGCCATAACACCGTACTATGCAACACTTATGGACGAAAATAATCCCAAGTGTCCAATCAGACGTCAAGCGGTTCCAACGGCAAAAGAACTTTACACATCTCCTTGGGATATGCTTGATCCGCTGCACGAAGATGAAGACTCACCAGTTCCTGGATTGACACATAGATATCCAGATAGGGTGCTCATACTTGTAACCGATATGTGTTCGATGTACTGCAGACACTGCACAAGGCGAAGATTTGCAGGTCAACATGACAAATCGAGGAGTAAACAAGAAATAGATGCGATGATAGAATATATAAGAGAGACACCACAAGTCAGAGACGTGCTTTTGTCTGGTGGAGATGCCATGCTGGTTGGCATCGAGATGCTCGAGTACATACTTAAGGAATTGAGAAAAATAAAGCACGTTGAGATAATAAGAATAGGCACACGAACTCCTGTTGTTTTACCACAGGTAGTTACTCCAGAATTGACAAACATGCTAAGAAAGTATCACCCAGTTTGGATAAATACACATTTCAACCATCCAAAAGAGATAACACCAGAGTCGACACGTGCATGTGAGATGTTGGCTGATGCGGGAATTCCACTGGGAAATCAATCTGTCTTGCTCAGAGGGATAAACGACAGTCCATACATAATGATGGAACTTGTACACCAGCTTGTCAAGATCCGCGTCAGACCGTACTACATATACCAATGCGATTTATCACAGGGCTTGGCGCACTTTAGAACTTCGGTTAAGAAAGGTGTCGAAATCATCGAAGCATTGATTGGACATACCTCCGGATTCTGCGTTCCATCATTCGTTGTAGATGCACCAGCTGGTGGTGGAAAGATAAGAGTGATGCCAAATTACATGGTTTCGATGTCTGATCACACGGTCATACTTAGAAATTACGAGGGTGTCATTGTTGCTTACCACGAACCAAAAGATGTTGAAAGTGATGTCGATGACAGTGAGTACAGAGATAAATACAAGTTCTCCGGCGTTGCTAAACTGTTCACGGACAAAACTATCAGTATAGAACCAGCATATTTGGAGAGGCATGAAAGAATTAAGAAATGGAAGGAAGAAAGGAAAGGGTGAGAAAATGGAAATTGAAAAGATGTACGTTGAGCAGGTATACGAAGTCAAGAGAATTGTTACCGATGAGATGATCAAGATGTTTGCAGAGGCAACTGGTGACAGAAACCCAGTTCATTTGGACGATGAATTTGCAAGAAATAGCATATTCGGTGGGCGCATTGCGCACGGCATACTATCTCTTGGTATAGTTTCTGCCGTACTTGGCATGGAATTTCCTGGAGCGGGTACTGTGTATCTCATGCAGAATGCAAAATTCAAAAGACCAGTCTACGTTGGCGAGGAAGTAACAGTCCGATTGACTGTTAAGGAAATTGATAAGGAAAAGAGGAGAGTGCTCCTTGAAACGCTGGTAGTAAAACCGAACGGAGAGAATGCGATCGAAGGAGAGGCACTTGTAAAGGTCTGATACGTGATGACTCAAATGTATATCGATGATCCAAACGTTAGTGATAAGTTCAACGTGGATGTGGAAAGAATCATTTCATCCGCCGAAAAATTGAAGACGCTGGCGATCATAGGGTTGGAAAAGAACACAGGAAAAACAGAAACGCTGAATTTTATCGTTAGACATTTAAAGAATAGAAAGAAGATATCGATTACTTCTATTGGAACGGACGGGGAAGAGAAGGATTTAGTCTACGGAACACTCAAACCGTCCGTGTACGTTGAAGCAGGTTTTGTATACACAACAACGGAGTATTTCTTTAGAAAGAGGAAGGTACTATCTGAAATATTGTATGTCTCTCAGCAATCAACGGCAACTGGAAGACTTGTTATAGCAAGGGCTTTGGAGAGTGGTAAGGTCGTAATATCAGGCCCTCCAACTGTGGAATGGATGAAAGACGTCGTAGCTTTTATGCATAGATACTCCGATATGGTCATAATAGACGGTGCGCTCTCGCGGTTTAGCCAGGCAACACCGCTTATTGCTGATGGTATAATACTTGCAACGGGTGCTGCTTACTCTCTAAACAAGAACGAGATAATAAAGCATACGCGGTATGTTTGCACACTTGCAACGCTTCCAACCGCTGATAAGCAAACGGCGAATATTCTTGATGAACTAAATGGTGTTTACATCGCAGATGGTGAAAAGTGGGATAAGGCACCCATTGAGTCTGCATTGAACATCTCACAATTAGAAGCCTTTGGTAAAACTTTCAAAAGCATATATATCTCTGGTGCGCTAACAGATTCCATTTTGAGGTATTTGCACGATAGAGAGATAATCGTGCGTGATTTTACCAAGATATTCGTCACTCAAGACACTTACAACAAATATAAACCAAGTATAAAAGTACTAAGGAATGCAAATATAATTGGAATCACCGTCAACCCACTCTCACCAAATGGTTATTTACTAGACTCGATTTCAATTATCCGTGAGCTCAAAAGCTACCTGCCAACGTTGCCAATAATAGACGTGAAATTATAGAATTGTGAAAGATTCACGAGGGGCGTAAAGAATGGAAAAAGTGCAACATTCAAAACTGTTTACATTCCCGGAAAAAAGAGAAGAATTTGAAAAAATAATCGGATTCGATTACATAAGGACGCAATTGAATCCTAAGACACCTTTCGGAAAAAGGTACTTTCAGCACATTCAATCTCTGAAAGGTGAGCATTTAATGAAACAATTGCAAGATACACAGTACATCATCCAAAAGTTGGAAAAGAATGCAAAATTGTGCGGGGTAGTAGAAAATACGCTCGAATGTATCATAGACATCTCTCAAACTGTACACAGATTGGAATCAAGTGAGGTAGTTGATGAGATCGAGTTATTTGAGTTAAAAAACTTTGTACTCACTGTCCAGTCGTTGAGAGGACAGGTATCAGGCTTCCTAGACGACCAGTTCATTCCACCAAATCTCGAAGACGTGTTGAATTTGCTGGACCCAGAAGGACTTAAGATGCCAACGTTTTACATATACGACCTATACGATGAGAGATTAAAAGAGATAAGAAAGAAAAAGAGAGAATTGAACAAGATACACAGCGGGAAAGACGATCCGGAAGGTTCTGAAATGGAGATAGCACTTGAAAATGAGGAAAGGGAAATCGAAAAGCAAGTTATTGAGAGAATAAGCAAGGATTTATCCCAAAAGGCAACAGAATTGAGAAATGCGATCGAAAAAGTGAGATATCTTGACGTTATCATGGCAAAGGCGAAGTTGGCTGTTGCGTTGGAACTTTCCATGCCTTCGGTATGTACACAGGAAATTAAGGATGCGGGAAGACTTGTGATTTACAACATGTTCAATCCTGTTTTGAAAGAGAAGTTGGTAGCGGGTGGGAAAAGGTATCAACCGGTCAGTATAGAGATAGAAAAGGGCGTGACGTTGATTGTCGGAGCAAACATGTCTGGAAAGAGTGTGATACTCAGGACCGTTGCATTAATTCAATACATGGCACAGCTCGGCTTTTTCGTTCCAGCATGCTTTTGCGAGACAGTGTACTTTGACACGATTGCAATCGTCACAGAAGATGCGCAAAGGCCACTAAGTGGTCTATCTTCGTTCGCAGCTGAGATCAAAGCAATCGACGAGATATATTGCAAAGTCAAAGAGAATTCGACAAATTCATTGAATTCACTAATTATGATAGACGAGCCTGCACGTACAACTAATCCGCACGAAGGTACTGCAATTGTAAACGCGATTGTTGAATTATTCGAAAATGTTGAATGCTATGCACTCATCGTCTCACACTTCGATGGGATAAATACCAAGAGAAGACTGAGAGTTAAAGGATTGAGAAATGATGTTCAATTCCTTGATGCTGTGAAGAACATACAAGATTACATAGATTACCAGCTCATCGAAGTCGAAGGTAATGAAGTTCCAAAAGAGGCAATTCGTGTCATGGAACTACTCAAAATTAACGATGAGTTTGTCAATAAAGCAAAAGAGAAGATAGATGAGCTGAATAAGAAGTGAAAAATCGGAAACATCTTATAACGGGCAAGCACAAGGAGGTAATCGCATGGCAGAAATGTTTGAAAGCAAGTTGGGAATCGATGAAAAGAAAGTGGAGAAAGCAAGACAGATTGCAAAGGATATTGCACTCGATGTTGTGAGTTTTGTCAACCAGTATTCAACCGTAAGCGTTGAACGAACGATATGCAGGTTTTTTGGAATAGACGGTGTAAATAGTGATGATGTACCATTGCCCAACGTCGTTGTAGATCACATAAAGGAGAACGGTGGACTCCAAGATGGAGTGGCTTTGTACATAGGTAACGCTATGCTCGAAACTGGGTTGACACCTCAACAAATAGCTGAGCAAGTCTCAAATGGCAAACTGAGTCTTACGAAATTACCGATGCACGATGTAGAGGAGATAAAATCAAAGATCGACGAACTTGCTCAAGAAGCGATAAAACTAATAGATGAAAAGAGACAAGAACGTGAGAGGATGCTTTCCGAAATTGGTGAGCCATCGCAACCTTACGTATATGTCATCGTTGCTACCGGCAATATCTACGAAGATGTTGTTCAAGCTCAAGCGGCAGCAAGGCAAGGGGCAGATGTAATAGCTGTGATACGTTCAACTGCACAGAGCCTTTTGGATTACGTGCCTTACGGTGCTACAACTGAAGGATTTGGCGGGACATTTGCAACTCAAGAAAATTTCAAAATCATGAGAAGAGCACTCGATGAAGTCTCGAAGGAAGTTGGAAGATACGTACGGCAGACAAACTACAGTTCAGGTCTATGCATGCCAGAGATTGCAGCGTTGGGTGCTATGGAACGGCTTGACATGATGCTCAACGATGCACTCTACGGTATACTCTTCAGAGATATAAACATGATTAGAACGATGGTCGACCAGTACTTTTCAAGGATAATACTCGGATATGCGGGGATAATCATAAACACAGGTGAAGATAACTACTTGACTACAGCAGATGCGTACGAACAAGGCCACACAGTGACAGCTTCTCAGCTCATAAACGAACAACTTGCACTGCTGGCAGGTATACCGGAAGAACAGATGGGACTCGGCCATGCATTTGAGATGGATCCATCTATGGAAAATGGATTTTTGTACGAACTTGCACAGGCACAGCTTTCAAGGGAGATATTCCCAAAGGCACCGCTCAAATACATGCCACCAACGCGATTCATGACAGGCAATATCTTCAAAGGACTCGTACAAGATGCATTGTTCAACGTTGTTGGTATATGGACAAAACAAGGTATACAATTACTTGGCATGATGACTGAAGCAATTCATACACCATTTTTATCCGATAGATACGTTGCAATAGACAGTGCCAAATACATATTCAACAACATGAAAAACCTCGGCGACGAGATTACGTTCAAGGAGAATGGCATCATTCAGAAGAGGGCAGAGGAAGTGTTGGACCAAACAATTGACTTGTTAGAAAAGATGCGTGATGATGGGTTATTCAGATCACTTGAAAAGGGTGTCTTTGCAAATACAAAGAGACCCATGAGGGGCGGTAAGGGACTGGACGGTGTCTTTGAGAAGGGGAAGCATTACTACAATCCGTTTCCCGAAATGATGCTCAGTAGAAAACGTGAAGAACGGTAAGCACAGTAGACATAGTAGATATAGTAAGCATATCGTAAGAATCGTAGTATTCGCAAATTGCATATTGTAAACAAAATACTGAAAAAAATACTTGAAAAAATGCTGAAAATCTGCAAAAAGAGGGGGCATAGCAATGAGCGGAGGATTGTACTCGCTTGAAAAGAAAGATTTCAATAAGACGCTTGATTTGAAGGCAATAAAACCTTACGGCGATGCGATGAACGACGGAAAGGTACAAGTCAGTTTTACACTACCAGTGTCAGACGGGGGTGAGGCAGTCGAAGCAGCAAAGCAGCTCATGAAAAAGATGGGGTTGGACAACCCGATGATCGTGTACCATAACCAGCTTACGGAGGCATTCACTTTCTTTATCGGATACGGTGAGTGCGTACACACGATAGACTACACGTCGATTAAGGTGCCAAAGGTAGAAGTGCGCACAATGACAATGGAAGAGATAGACGAATTCATAGAAAAGAACATAGGAAGAAAACTTGTTATCGTAGGTGCGACGACCGGAACTGATGCGCATACAGTCGGGCTTGATGCGATACTCAACATGAAAGGCTTTGCAGGCCATTATGGACTTGAGAGATACAAATGGTTTGAAGTCTACAACATGGGCAGCCAAGTACCAAACGAAGATTTCGTTGCAAAGGCGATCGAAGTAAAGGCTGATGCGCTGCTCGTCTCACAGACTGTTACGGCGAAAAATGTGCACATAAAGAACCTTACAAATCTCATAGAATTACTTGAAGCAGAAGGAATAAGAAAGGACCTAATCGTAGTTATTGGTGGGCCAAGGATCACACACGAACTTGCAAAGGAATTGGGGTTCGACGCAGGATTTGGACCTGGTACATTCGCTGAAGATGTGGGCGCATACATAGCTCAAGAATGGGTAAGGAGATTTGGAGGGAAGAAATAACATTCGAACTACCATTTCATTATACGTATTTCCACGCCAGGCAATTCTGTGTAAGCGTCTACAGTAAGTTGATGTACTTCTGGATTATCTTTTGAAATATCGGCAAATTTTGCACTTTTACCTGTGTAGATAATAGTTGCAGCTGCAGTGTTATCAACATTGAATACTGTATCAAAGACTATTTCATAACCTGCTGGAAGATGCGATATGTAATCAATTAATACTGTGCTGGAAGCGTAACGTGTCTTTGGTAATTCGTGAACGGTAGCAAAATAAATGTCGATAGCCGTCTTCAAATTTTTAAAGTTCTGAGCTACCTGATTTGCCTGTACATCTCTGTATGCACTAAAAACAAGTGCTGTCACAACTAACATCAATAAAGAAATAACTGCCAAGGTCACCAAAAGTTCAACCAATGTAAATCCATTTACCATACATCTCACCTCAGGTAGACTGGGTAGATTGAAAAATCAAAATCAATATAAGCAAGCAGAATAAAGCTATTAAGAACAACAATCGGTCCCTTTTGCAGGGACCGATTGTTGGATATTCTAAATAATGTGTATTACCACCATTTTACAACAGTAGCTTCCATAGTAGGATTGTCAGAACCATCATTTATAACATTCGGATTTTGCTTCTTAACATCATCTACATCTACATCTCCACCAGTATATTTTACAATAGCCTTTTCTTCTCCATCAGTCCAATTAACTGGAGTAGGGGCAGCATTAATGGTATAGTTAGCTGGTTTTGAGGAAAGATAATTGCTACTTACCAATACATCAATATCGTCTGGAAAACCCTGTTCAGTATTTACGTAATTTTCTATCGCCGTCATGATATTTCGCAAGTTCTGCGCCACCTGGCTTGCCCTCGCAGTCTTAACTGCATTCAGTGCCATAGGTGTTGCAACTGCCATGAGTGCGGCTATGACTGCCAACACTATCAATAGTTCTACTAACGTAAACCCTTTTTTCATAAAATCCACCTCCGTTTGGATAGAATTGAATTTGCACCACTTTTTTAGAAACTTCTTTAAACTATGCCGTGACGTCCCTTTATAATGGGTATTACCACCATTTTGCAACAGTAGCTTCCATAGTAGGCTTGCCACCACCATTTATAACATTCGGATTCTGCTTCTGAACATCTGCTACAGCTACATCACCACCACCATAAATTATAGTAGCCTTTATTTGTCCATTATTAGTAGTCCAAGTATCTGAATAAGTAATGCTGTAGTTAGTTGGGTTGGAGGAAAGATAACCCTTACTTACCAACGTATTAATAAATGTATTAGTACTTGTTGGAAGGTCCCGTTCAGTATTTACGTAATTTTGTACCGCCGTCATGATATTCGACAAGTTCTGCGCTACTTGGCTTGCCCTCGCAGTCTTAACTGCATTCAATGCCATAGGTGTTGCAACCGCCATGAGTGCGGCTATGACTGCCAACACTATCAATAGTTCTACTAACGTAAACCCTTTTTTCGTAAAATCCACCTCCGTTTGGATAGAATTGAATTTATGCCACTTTTTTAGAAATTTCTTTAAACTATGCCGTTACATCCCTTTGTGTTGATAGTGCATATCGATAATTACATGAATACAAACAATCAGAACTCGAAATCTATCTTATTATATCACGCTTTTTGGTTCAATTTTTATTAACTTTATGAACCGCTGAGAATCGATGATGAACGGTATGGATTTGGCTATGAACGACATGAATTTGAGTACAAGTGAAATAAAAAAAGCCGTGTTATACACGGCTTTTTTTATTGTACGAACTGCTGAAAGTTGAAAAGATTTTCATAAAGATTTTCATTTAGAATCTTACTCACCAATTTGCATTCTGACGAATCTGGATACTTGGATATTTTCACCTATCTTTGCTATCGCTTGTTGTACCATGTCCTTTATGCCAACTGTCTGATCAAGTGCGTATTTCTGATCCATAAGGCAGTTTTCTTCGTAGAAGTTTTCAAGTTTTCCCTCAATTATCTTTTCAACAACCTGTGCTGGTTTACCAGAATCTTTGAGTTGTTCTCTGTATATTTCTTTTTCCTTCTCGATTACATCTGCTGGTACATCTTCTCTCTTTACCCACCTTGGTGCCATTGCGGCAATGTGCATGGCTATCTTGTTGCCCAATTCTTTGAATTCATTTGTTCTTGCAACGAAATCGGTCTCACAATTGAGTTCAAGTAGGACACCTAATTTGCCATTGTGGTGAATGTAGGAGATGATTAAACCTTCGTGAGTCTCCCTTCCCGCTTTCTTTGCCGCTTTCGAAAGACCTTTTTTTCTGAGTATATCGATGGCCTTCTCTATGTCGCCCGCTGCTTCGTTCAATGCATTTTTACAATCCATCATGCCGGCGCCAGTTCTTTCTCTCAGTTCTTTGACCATTTGTGCACTAATTTCCATAGCTACATACCTCCTTGTGATTTCTATATAGATGATATATTCCTCTTGTTTTTGGCATTCAGTATTTTTGCCGCGCTGGATTTCTAATTCTTATATTCTTACTTCTTTCCATTCTATGTCGAATACCAAGATATAATTGTAACCGAGTTTCTTCAATATTTCAATACCATCGTTTATCCCTTTGCCAATATCTTCCAGTTCATGTGCATCTGATCCAATTGTTATGTTTCTTCCACCCAAAGATTTGTACAACTTCAGTATTTCGATCGATGGGTTCGGCTCACCGTAAATGGACATGGTTGCAGTATTTAATTCGAGCGATTTTCCATTTTTGATAAGTGTTTTGAGTATCTCGCCAATTACATCGAAGAGATCTTTGGCAAAAGGTTCGTTGTATTCGTGATATCTCCTTGGAAAGTCTAAGTGTGCAAGTGCATGGTAGCCATCAAATCTATTGACTATATCGAGTAATCTCAAAAGGTACCTCTTGTAGTTTGTTTGATTTACTGGATTTTCGATGTAATGGTGTGAGAATAGCACGTAATCGAATTTCGTTGTATCGACTGTGAGTTCTTTGATGCCGTTCCAACCGAGTTCCACACCAACTGGTAATGAATATTTCTCCATCTTCTTTCTGTATTCGTCTACATTCAATATGTTCTCGTGTTCGTCAGCTATTTCATAATGATCAGTGATTATGATGTGTTCTATGTTTTTCTCTCGCGATACCCTTATTATGTCCTCTATACGCGATTCAGAATCTGGTGAATAGTTGCTATGCAAATGGTAATCTGCGATTATACCTGGCCTCACTGATTAACCTCCTCTATTGCCTTTATCAGCCCAACAAATACTGGGTGAGACATTCCAACTTTCGACTTGAATTCCGGATGGTACTGAACACCAACGAAGAATGGATGGTCGTCCAATTCTATTGCCTCCAAGAATTGTGCCTCACCAGAAATGGTGAATTTGTATCCATCTTCTCCCGGTCTTTTGAACATCTGCGGGAAGCGGTCAGCGTCCACTTCGTATCTGTGCCTATGTCTCTCGTAAACCTCGCTTTGTCCGTATATCTTGTATAGTTTAGTACCTTCGTTAATTCTCATTTTTTGAGCACCTAGGCGCATTGTTCCACCAAGGTTCATTATTTTCTTTTGTTCTTCCATTAAGTTAACAATAGGATAAGGCGTTGTTTCATCGAATTCAGTTGAGTTGGCACCTGGTAGCCTAAGCACGTTTCTTGCAAATTCTATTGCCATGAGCTGCATACCAAGGCAAATGCCTAGTATTGGTTTTCTATTTTCTCTTGCATACCTGATGGCCTTTATTTTTCCTTCTATGCCCCTTTTCCCAAATCCACCCGGTATTATGAGTGCATCGAACGAATTAAGCTTCTGTTCCACACCAGAATCGTCTAGTTCTTCGAGTTCTTGTGCATCTACAACAACAGGTTTTTGCACACCGGAGAGGAATATCGATTCTACGATGCTTTTGTATGCATCGTCCGTACCAAGGTACTTGCCTATGAGTGCTATTCTGTACGGTTTGAAAGACTTTGGATAATTCCAGTTTAGTTGACTGTCTTCGATGGCTATATTCAGGCGTTTGGCAACGAGTTTGTGAACATCGGATTCATAAAGAGTTTCTGGTATCTGATACACATTGCCTATGTCTGGTAAGTTTATGACCATATCTCTTGATACACCGCTGAATAGTGCTATCTTGTACAGGCTCTGCGAATCAATTGGCATCTCGCTACGCACTACGATTACATCGGGTTGTATACCTATCTTTCTGAGTAACTGTACGGATTGCTGAGTCGGTTTTGTTTTGAATTCATTTGTTACTCTCAAATAAGGCACATACGTAACATGTATGAAGAGGAAATCATTCCTGCTTCTTTCGAATGCTAATTCTCTAACCGATTCTAGGAATATTTCACCTTCGATGTCACCAACGGTACCGCCTATTTCTATCGATAACACCTTTCCAGGCATCGAAGTGATACGTTCTTTTATCTCAGATGTTGCATGGGGTACCATCTGAACTGTGGAGCCAAGATATTTACCCTCTCGTTCTCGCTGGATGATCGACGAGTATACCTGCCCTGCCGTTATGTTGTTTCTACGCGTCATGCTGACGCCCAAGAATCTTTCGTAGTGACCTAAGTCCAAATCAGCTTCATAACCATCATCAGTTACAAATACTTCCCCATGTTGATTCGGATTCATCGTACCTGCATCTACATTCAAATATGGATCTATTTTAAGCACGTTTATATCAACACCGACACTTTTCAACACCCTTGCCAGCGAGGCAGAGAATATTCCTTTACCGATACCACTCAAGACTCCGCCGGTGATGACTATGTACTTTTCAGGCATAATGCACCCCCACATCGAAAACGCTATTTAATTATTATCTATTCTTGATGATAATTATCAAATTTAGTTTATAGTCTTATCCTTCTTTTTTCAAGAAAGAACTCATTAATTTAAAGTTAAGTTTGTTGTTTACAATGTGAGTAAAGTGCTCTATTTGTGCATCCTTTAGTGCAAGTATTCGTCGCATTCACAGAGTATTGGTGTATAATTATGTATAATTATGTATAATTATGTATAATTATGTATAATTATATTATGGTGTTTGGAATTAAGTTGCGTTGATTGTGGAGCAAGTGTTTAGTATGGATTTATGGATTAGTATGGAGGTGCAGCAAGTATACAGTTATGCTTAGAGAAGATATCCTTGAGAGTATTCCACACAAACCGGGTGTTTATACATTCAAAAATGGTGGTATCCCAATTTACATAGGTAAGGCGAAGGACCTCAAGAAGAGACTTACATCACATTTCAAAGTAAAAGAAGGAAAGAGCAAGTTGATCGTTGAAGAGGCAGATGATCTCGAGGTAATATTGCTCAACAATGAAAAAGAAGCCCTGATATTGGAAGCAAATATGATCTTTCGCTACAAGCCTAAATACAATGCATTGTTGAAAGATACACAGGTGTATCCGTACATACGCATAAGTAGTGATGATATACCGTACCTTGAAATTGTGCGCGCAAGAAAAGATGATGGTGAGTTCTTTGGCCCATTCACGAATGTGTACTTCACAAGGCAACTTTTCGAGGTATTGAGGAAAGTTTATAAATTTAGGACTTGCCACAAAGATTTAAACAATCCGAGAAATAACAAAAAGCCATGCATG
Source organism: Fervidobacterium sp. UBA5837 (assembly GCA_002432805.1). GTDB lineage: Bacteria > Thermotogota > Thermotogae > Thermotogales > Fervidobacteriaceae > Fervidobacterium. Next base: position 27,517 of record DJGV01000007.1, read on the forward strand.
GACTATCACCTTGGATTGTGCTCTGGAATTTGCGTTGCTGAGGAGAGCAAGGAAGAGTATCTACTACGTATCGAGGAACTGAGAAGGGCGCTTTCGGGTGATTTTTCTGCTGTCATAAATTTCGTTCAAGAGAGAATGGAGCAACACGCACGATTGCTCGATTTTGAAAACGCCATTAAATACAGAGATATCTTTGTCAATTTCAACAAGGTGATGGAAAGCCAAGGTGTCGTACTGCCAAGTTCTTTCAACATGGATGTCATAGTGGAGAAGAGCAATACGTATCTTGTCTTCAAAGTCAGATCAGGGTATTTGCTGTCCAAGCTCGTGTACGAGTTTGAAGGAGATTTTGAGGAATTCGTTGAACTATTCTATTCTAATTCACTTGGTAGCAAGAATGATTTGCCAAACATGATAATTGTTGAGAAGAGTTCAGGGATGAGGTCACTCTCAAAATTGATCGGTGTTGAAATAAGAGAGCCTAGTAGTGAGGATGAAAAGCAACTACTTGATAAAGCGATCGATAATTTGAACTATGAAATAGGCTTGATATTATCAAACAGGAACGTATTGAAGCAGATGAAGGAATTGTTAGGGTTATCGAGAATACCAACTCGAATTGAAGGCATGGATATCTCACATACGTACGGAAAGAATACCGTGGCGTCTTTGATAGTATTCGAAAATGGTGAGATAAAGAAGGATGAATACAGAAGGTACAAACTCGGTGATATTCTGGATGATTTTGAGAGTATCCGAATGGTGATAAGGAAACGCTATACGAAGCATGAACTTCCAGACTTGCTCTTCGTAGATGGTGGTTTCGGTCAAGTGAATGCCGCATACCAGGCCTTAAGTGATATAGGCAAAGAGTGTGAGGTAGTAGGTTTGGCGAAAGAAGAGGAGATTATCGTTACAAAAGCTGGCGAGGTAAAGTTGAGCTATGACCATCCTGTATTACGCCTACTCGTACGTTTACGAGATGAAACGCACAGAGTTGCCAACAGTTTTCAGAAAGTCCTAAGTACCAAGAGAAGTTTGAGGAGCGTATTGGACGAAATAAAAGGGATTGGTCCAAAGAGGAAGAAACTTTTACTTGAGCATTACAGCTCTGTTGAACAGATAAGAAATGTGTCAAGAAAGGAAATTGAGCAATTAATTGGGAAAAAAGCTGCTGAGCGTTTGATAACCGAAGTATGTGACCGTATAGACTTTTAAAATAGTGTTACTGGAGTTGATAAACTGGTAATGAGTGTTATAATTTATAGAGTAAATTTTTCTACCCGTTCATCTTTCATAACTGATTACCAAAAATTTGTCTTTGAATTCTGAGATTCGCACGGGAGGTGTCTTTCTTTGACCACTTTTATTATCAGAAGGTTGCTGTTGTTACCACTGATAGTTTTGGGTGTTTCATTGATCATATTCAGTTTATTCCAGATATTAGGTCCGGACAAGCTGCTTGCAGCATATGTGAACCCGAACGTCTTTGATAAACTATCTTCAGAAGAACTCGAAGTGCTAAAGGAAAAGTATGGTCTCACAAAACCATTTGCTGAAAGGTACGGCATATGGTTGTGGAATGCACTGAAGGGAGATTTGGGCTGGTCACAGGTAGGTAAAGACGCCGTTCTTAAGTCTATACTGAGTAGGTTTCCATACACGTTGGAACTTGCTTTGTATGCGTTGATACCAGTTGTCGGCGTCGGAATTTGGTTGGGTGTTGCGGCTGCAGTTCATCGAGACAAGTTCTTGGATCAGTTCATACGTATTTTCGCGATAGTGGGATGGTCATTCCCAGACTTTGTTTTTGGTCTGCTCATCTTGATGGTCTTCTATTCAGTGCTTGGTTGGTTCCCACCGGGAACTCTCTCTCAGTGGGCTGAAGAAATTGTTAAGTCTGAAAGTTTTCACAAGATTACGCATCTTGTCTCTATAGACGCGCTTTTGAATGGTAGATTGGATGTTTTTTGGGATGCTCTAAGACACATCATAGGGCCAGTTATAACACTTTCATTCCTATGGTGGGCATATCTTCTGAGAATCACGAGGTCCAGTATGCTTGAAGTTCTGTCAAAGGAATACGTTAGGACTGCAAGGGCAAAAGGCGTTTCGGAGCATGACGTCATTCACAAACATGCTCAGAGGAATGCAATGATACCTGTTGTAACTGTTGCAGGTAATATGGTTATAGGGCTTTTGTCTGGTACGGTCATTATCGAGGTTATATTCAATAGAACGGGTATAGGAAGGTTAGCTGCCGATGCAGCTGTGCAGCTTGACTATGCTACAGTGTTAGGAACTACCCTGTTCTATTCGATAGTCCTCGTTCTTGGTAACCTCATCATTGATATACTATACGCAGTATTTGACCCGAGAGTCAGACTAGGTTAAGGGGGTGCCAGACAATGAGTAAAGAAAGAAAGATGAATACAGAGCTCAGACGTACAATGCGAAAGATATTCAGAAATCCTTCAGCGGTTTTGGGTTTTGCTCTACTCATATTCTTCGTGATAGTAGCAATATTTGCACCCTTGATTGCTGAACCTATAAACCCTATGATGTTAGATGACAACGGTAATCCGATGAAATTGGATGACCCGTACGTAATGCCGATAATCACTTGGAGTTCGACACCAGTACCTCCATCTGCTGATCATCCATTTGGAATGATTCAAGGTAGAGATATCTTTTACGGGGTTGTTTGGGGTACGAGGACGGCATTCTTTATTGGTCTAACAGTTACCATTATTTCAACGTTGTTTGGTATCTTAATTGGTTCAATATCTGGATACTACGGTGGCTGGATTGATGAAGTACTCATGAGAATAACGGACGTTTTCATGTCTATTCCATTCCTACTAGCAGCTATGGTGCTCACAACAATTTTAGGAAACGGTATAGACAAGGTCATGATAGCGATGACTGTATTTGGATGGATGGGTGCTGCGAGGTTGATAAGAGCAAACATTTTGCAAGTTAAAGAAGAGCAATATATACTTGCCTCAAAGGCATTAGGTGTTAAAGACTATTTTATCATAATGAGACACGTATTGCCCAACACCATCTTCCCAGTATTGATACAAGCTTCCATGCGTATGGGTTCATTGGTTATAACAGCTGCGGGCCTTTCATTTCTTGGTTTGGGCGCACCTTTAGGATACGCAGATTGGGGTTCCATGCTGAATTTCACTCGTAACTGGATACTTGGAGCAAGTGGTTCTACATTCTCATACTGGTACGCAGTTTTTTATCCTGGTATGGCTATGGTCTTATTCGTACTTGCATGGAACCTTGTGGGTGACGCTCTCAGAGATGTCTTTGACCCAAGGCTGAAGTGATGTTGGAGTAATGGAGGTGGACAATTTGGAAAAGAATCCTTTGCTATCAGTTAGAAATTTGCGCACGTATTTCTATACAGAAGATGGTGTCGTTAAGGCTGTTGATGGCGTTGATTTCGATGTTTACGAAGGAGAAACGCTGGGCATCGTCGGGGAATCGGGAAGCGGAAAGAGCGTAACTTCTCTTGCGATTTTAAGGCTTCTTGACCCAAAAGGTAAGATAGAAGAAGGTAGCGAGATAATCTTTAACGGTAAGAATCTGCTTACCCTCACTGAAGACGAAATGAGAAGAATTAGGGGTAACGATATAGCAATGATATTCCAAGAACCGATGGTTGCATTGAACCCCGTGTTCACAATTGGTGATCAGATTATGGAGGCAATTCTCCTTCACCAAGATGTTGACAAGAAAAAGGCTCGAGAAATGGCAATAGACATGTTGAGAAAAGTTGGTATCCCAGAACCTGAAAAAAGGATTGATGAATATCCACACGAACTATCCGGAGGTATGAGACAGAGGGCGATGATTGCAATGGCGCTCTCTTGCAGACCAAAATTGTTGATCGCAGACGAGCCAACAACCGCTCTCGATGTTACCATTCAGGCACAGATATTAGAATTGATGAAGGAACTTCAAAGAGAATATGGTATGGCTATAATCCTTATCACACACGATGTTGGGGTTATAGCAGAGAATGCTGACCGAGTTGTCGTTATGTACGGTGGTAAAGTTATGGAGACTTCAGACGTACGCACAACATTCAAAACTCCAAAACATCCTTACACTTGGGGATTGCTCAATTCTATTCCGAGGCTTGATATAGAACAAGAAAGACTGTATAGTATACCAGGAATGGTTCCTGATCCGTTGCATTTTCCTGTAGGTTGCAGATTCAGTAATAGATGCGAATTTGGCGAAGAGAAATGCTCCGTTGAGATGCCACCACTTGTGGAAGTTGAAAGTGCTCATATGGTCAGGTGCTTCTTCTACCACAAGGTTGAACAAGCACAAAAACTATCTAAGGCTGGTGAAGGGGCATGACGAATAGTAAAGTAGTGAATCAAAACAACACTCAAGAAGGCAAAGATAGAAAAGTCCTTCTGCGAGTCGATAATCTGGTAAAATACTTCCCCATAAAAGCGGGGGTATTTAAGAGAACAGTTGCTTGGGTTAAAGCAGTCGATGCTGTAAGTTTTGACGTGTACGAGGGTGAGACAGTTGGACTTGTTGGCGAGTCTGGCTGTGGAAAAACGACTGTTGGTATGACGTTGCTTAGGTTGTATGAGCCAACGTCAGGAAGAATAATTGTGAATGGTGAAGATACAACACATTATTTCTTGTCAGCTCGAAGGGCAAAGAATTATGTGAGGGATACTTATGTGAAAAGATTTCAGAAAAGTGATTTCAAGCCCCAAGATGATTTGGATAAGAAATATTATGATATATTCAAGAATAGTGGAGAAAATGGTCTTCTTGAACATATGGTCGGTGATTTGGAAAAGAAGAGATTGCAATTCAGGCGCAATATTCAGATAGTTTTCCAAGATCCATACAGCTCTTTGGATCCAAGAATGCGTGTGAAAAACATTCTCGCAGAAGGTCCATTGGCGCACAAGATTATCAAAAAGCCACAGTCGATAGAAACAGTTGGAAAAGCACTTGAGGAAGTTGGAATACACTCAGGACATATGTACAGATTTCCACACGAATTCTCTGGTGGTCAGAGGCAAAGAGTTGGTATAGCAAGGGCATTGCTCATGAATCCTAAGCTTATCATTGCCGATGAGGCAGTTGCAGCACTCGATGTGTCCATTAGGTCTCAGGTCATCAATTTGATGATGGACTTGCAAAAAGAACATAATCTGACATACTTGTTCATCTCGCACGATTTATCACTGATCAAGTACATCTCAAGCAGGGTTGTTGTGATGTACCTTGGCAAGCTTGTTGAAACCGCTCCAAAAGAAGAATTGTTTGAAGCACCTCTGCATCCATACACAAAGTCCTTGATGAGCGCTATACCAGTACCAAACCCGGAATTTAAGAAACAGAGGATCATTCTGCAAGGTGATGTTCCAAGTCCGGTTAATCCGCCAAGCGGATGTCCATTCCACCCGAGGTGTCCGGTTGCTCAACCAATATGTTCAAAAGAAGTGCCAGAGCTCAAAGAAGTCAAATCTGATCACACAGTTGCCTGTCATTTCCCGGGAAGTTTATGATAGTTTGAATAATTTAATAGTTTAATCAAGAATGTCTCAGGTGTCTCCAGCAATTTTGGAGACACCTTTTTTCTTCACGCTCTCTACAGAAACAAAAAAGCTCTCTCGATATTTATCGAGAGAGCTTTGTATAACTTCTAACTGTTTGATTCTGAATTGAAGAACTGCTTACTTGTATTCCTCAGCAAGATACTTCTTTATATCTGTATCTGCTTTCTTTATTGCCGATTCCATATCAACTTTTCCATTGATGTAGTCGTTGAACATCGTGCTGACTACGTTTCTAATTTCCGTCCAAACACTGATCTGTGGATCTATCTTTGCATTATCGATTTGTTGGAGTGGTATTTCAAGTAGTGGGTCGGATTTTGCTGCCTGTTTCCAAATTGTCGTCTGGAGAGCAGCTCTGGTGACTGGGAGATACCCCGTATTGATTGCCCAATATGCCGTTACTTCTGGAGAAATCAAATACTTCATGAATTCCCATGCAGCTCTCTTCTCTTCTTCCTTTGCCGTTGTGAACATTATGATATCGGTTCCTGCAAATGGAACGTTTCTTGTCTTCCAAACTGGTGCTGGTGCCCAACTCCATGTGAATTTTCCTTTTGAAGACTGTTCTGCATAAGTTCTACCAGCTATTGTATCGATGTACATGAGTACATTTCCTTGGCCAAAGATGTCGTTTAGATATCCGCCCTGTGCGAACGCAGCCTTGTCATCAAGCAATTTCTTGAAGAAACTCAGTACATCCCTTGTTTCTTGTGAGTCTATTGTGGAAACGTATTTTCCTGTTTTGTCCATCTTTACGATGTCTCCACCGCGCATCATCAGAAATATTTGGAACGTATCAACCGTTGTTCTGAATGCATAACCATAGACATCTGGTTTTCCATCTTTGTTTTTATCCTTCGTGAGCGTTTTCGAAGCATAGAGCAACTCGTTTATGGTTTTTGGAGCACTGATACCCGCTGCCGAAAGTGCACTTGCGTTGTAATAGAGTATGTACAAACTCTTGTTGAATGGCACTGCATATACTGTATTTCCCCATGTGCAGTTGTCCCTGAATGCTTTAAACACATCTTGCCATTCCGCCTTCGTTATACCTATCTTTGGATCATCCATGTACTTGTTCAACGATTGGACGATATCGCTCTGGAGTAACTTTGCCGTCCAATTTGAATAGGCTTGGGATATCGTTGGAAGCTGCCCTGCTTGAGCACCTGCAAGGAGTTTCTGCTGCAACGCATTGTAGTTCCCAATGTACACAGCGTCAACAACTATGTCTGGGTGTGACTCATTAAATGCTTTGACGATGTTGTTAAGTGTTGTCCCTTGCTCTCCACCCATGGCATGCCAGAAAACAACCTTCGTTGCCGCAAAGAAACTTACCGATATAACTAATAATACCACTAACAAAAACTTTCTCATACATCTACACCTCCCCATGTTGTATTGAAAATGTTGTACGCCTTGCTAATAGTCTAGCATATAATTCTACCACAATTATTAAGAAAATACTTTTTCTATTTGTACGCTTAAATTCAAAGAATGGAAAGAACTTTCATGCATCCTTACGATATTGCTTAGTTTTTGTAAAATATCTCCCTTTTCAATCTTTAATCTTTCAAACTCTGCATTAGTATATTCACAGAATGTTGTTTCCTATTTCTTTATAGCAATAACAAGTCTTATAACTTCGGATGGAGAAGCTAATTTCAAAATCTTTGAAGCTTCTTCCATGGTACTTCCTGTAGTCAATACATCATCTATCAACAGTACCTTTTTGTTCGCCAAAAACCTTGAAGTGTCTTCCAATATATCAAACTTCCCCCTAACTGCTTCTTTTCTGTCCATTGTTTTCAACTGGTCTGTTTCTCTTACCGCTTCCATAGATTTGATCCATGGTTTCTCGACGAGTTTCGACAGTTGCTTTGCGATAAGTTCTACGTGGTCATATCCGCGCTTTTTCTTGGCGCTCTTTGTGGCAGGTACGTAAGTGATGATATCAAACGACACATTATGAGTAATGATTATGCTATTTGCCAGTTTTGCAAGGTCACTGCATAATGAGTGGTGATTGTGGAATTTGTAAGATAGAATAAGATCTCTAAGCTTTTCTTCGTAGAACCCAAAGTACCAGATATCGTGGTTATTAACTCTTTTGGTTACCGGTGCTGGAGGCTTTGACAAAAACACCTCGCAATCTGGGCATAGCCGCTTTCCAAAACTCTTATTACCACACACTATGCAATTTGTAGTTGCCAGCAGGTCTAACACACTTTCGATGCCTGTTCTGATAAAACTAAGAGAATCAAACTTCGATGATTTCATACTCTTTTGTGTTAGGGTCTAGTATCACGGTCGTTGAGTGACCTGTAAGATATCCGCAAGATTCCCCTGGATTTATTATGAGTGTTTTTCCATCTTGATGTATATCAAGTTTGTGTGTGTGACCGTAAAGAACAAAATCGTAGAGCTGCGATTTTGCAGCAGGAAGCAGAGCATACGGTTCGTGCATGAGAAAAAGTTTCATCCCGTCGATAGTAAGTTCAAACGGTCCACTGTGAATCTTATTTTGAAACTTCTGTGCCAGGAAGAGTTTTTCTCCATCGTTGTTGCCAAATATTCCGAAGAAGTCTATACCACTTTCCATAAAATATGGGGCCATGAACGGAGAAACAACATCACCAAGGTGAAAGATTCTCATTACATGTTTTTCTAAAGCCTTTTCAATCAGTTTTCTCACATTTGGTATACAATCGTGGGAATCACTTATGATCATCCACATGTTCTTTTGTTGATTCATTTGTTGGTTCTGTAAGTTCTGAAGTCCCTTCTGATGGTTCAACTGCCTCGATCTCCTTTCTGAATCTGGCGAATCGCCATACTAATGCAGTTCCAAGGAAAACTGTTAGGTAATACGTGACGAATCTGTACACAACTATTCCACTCATAGAAGCCTTTCCACCATATATTGTAGAGTAAATAAGTTGATAAAATCCCTCCACACCACCACTAGACCCGGGTGTTGGAATGTAATATACAACCGTGTTGAGCATCGTCATTATGCCCCAAAAAACAGGAAATGCCAAGCTCTTTGTGGAAACAGATTCTATTGCGAATTTTAGCTCATATGCAATAAGTGCAGACCCAAGAATTCCTAGGCTAAAGTCGAGTATTAGTGACCAAGAAGATTTTGAAAACAACATCTTCGTAGATTGACTCATCTTATCCAACCACTCAACCACAGCTATCTCCTTTTTTTTCATCTTTTCAGATCTGGTTATGAAGCCGATAAATCGAAATATCTTCAAAAGTACATTCTTATTAACGAATATCAAGAATCCTAAGGCAGTTATAGCAACCGTAGCAAAAAATCCGATCAGCACGAGCGTTAGTCCCACAGTTCCCCGTAGTATTGATAATACTTTGCCTATTAAGAAGATGTCGACTGTAAAAACTATCGTTATGCCAACGAACATACGACTTATTGAAATGTTAGTTGCTTCGTAGGTAGGTATTCCGAGCCTTGTAAGATGATAAATCTGAAATGGTTGGCCGCCGATGGACATCGGAGTAACGAATGAGAAAAATATATTGAAGAATACGTTTTCGAAACATTGAAAAAAGGTAAGTTTGTGTCCTAAACTTCTAACAACGAAAAACATCCTAAGTGTGTGCAATAAATAGTCTAAAGCAAGTAACCCAAGCAAGACAAGCCAAGCTTTTTTCGGAAATACTTTTATCGCAGAGATCATGTCTTGTTCTGCAAAAAAGACGCCAACGATATTAACTATGACGAACCCAATTATGACTGAGATTATAACGTTGATCACTATTTTTCTAAGATTCAAAGACTATCACCCTTTCTCTGTCCAGTTCTGCCTGGTTGGGAGTGTTTAAGCCTTCTCAGTAGTACTTGATCTCAAAAATAGAAAGAAAAGTTTCATGTCTTCCATCGTAGTTATCTTTATGTTCCTCCTTGAACCGCTCACATAATAAATTTTACCACCAGTACTCAGAATTATCGAGGCATCATCTGAAAATAGTTCCAGTCTATCCATATTAGATTTCATTGCATTTGAGATTATACCATATTTGAATGTCTGCGGTGTCTGGTGAAGGTATATCTTGCTTCTTTCTATGACTTCTTCAACTTCAATGCCACTTTCTGAATAGCTGACTGTATCTGTCGAGTTGATTGCCGTTACGATTGCACCACATTCTTCACAACGCTTGATATTTTCCAGGACAATTTCTTTTGAAACTAAAGGCCTCGCACCATCGTGCACTAGAACTATATCACTATCGGAAGCTATAGGTTTTAGAAATTCGACTCCATTCCAAACTGAATATTCCCTACTCTCACCGCCTGAGATAACGTGAATACTTCCTACGTCTTGGAAACGTGATTGGAGATGAGAAACGATTTCTTGTGTATCTTCCAAGTAGTCTATCGGTGAGGTGATGACGATACGATCAAAAATGCAGAATTCGATAAATTTTTCCACGACATACTCTAACAATGTTCTACCATCTTTCAGTGGGTAGAACTGTTTCGGTTTTATCCAACCAAACCTTCTCCCCTCTCCTCCAAAAGTCAAGATGGCGTATTTCTTGGAATTCTCTAATCTCTCTTCATGATCAAGGTCATTATCCAACAATTAGGTCCCTCTCTCCTTTGTCATCTTTAGGAACTCTTCTTCACCAATCGTTGTTACTCCAAACTTGACGGCTTTGTCAAGTTTACTGCCCGGATTATCACCTACAATCAGATAGTTCGTTTTCTTGGTTAAGTTGTCTGTAAAGTGCCCACCAAGTGATTCTATGTAATTCTTAATTTCTTCGCGAGAGAATTGCTTGAGTGTGCCGGTAACGCAAAATGTTAAACCGCTTAGTATGTTGTTCTCTTCTTTTACAATACTCTCTGCCTTAACACCGGCTTGTTTCAATTTTTTGATGATCTCACGGGCCTTATCACTGTTAAAGTAGGAAACTATGCTATTTGCAACTTCCTCACCAATTCCTTCTATCTGCATTAAATCATCAACTTGTGTGTTCGATAAGTCATCGATCGTTGTGTACTTTTTGGCTAGTACCTTTGCTGTCTTTTCCCCTACACCCGGTATGCCCAATCCAATTATCAGTCTATCGAGAGATGCATTCTTGGCTTTCTCTATTTCAGTTAACAAATTTGAAATCATCTTTGGTCCGACGCCATCTATTTGTGATAGCATGTATACGTCGAGATAGAATAGATCAGCAATATCTTTTACAAATCCGGCATTCACAAGCTTTGAGATCAATTTCGGTCCTAAGCCCTGGATATTTAGTGCTTGCCTTGAAACAAAGACTTCCAAGTGTCTTTTCAGCTTTGCTTGGCAAAATGGGTTCTGACATTCGTACGCAACGTATTCGCCAGATTGCTTTCCAACTGGGCCACCACACACGGGACACTTTTCCGGTGGTTCGATAGGAATTTCATCGTCATCTCTCAAGTCGGTGATTACGTAAGATATTTGCGGGATTATTCCACCAGCTTTTTCGATCAATACGTAATCACCTATGCGTATATCCTTCTCTGATACGTAGTCGAAGTTATGGAGTGATGCCCTCTTGATGACTGTACCCTCAAGCTCAACTGGTTCAAATTCTGCAACGGGTGTTATTACTCCAGTCCTTCCAACTTGGTAAGCAACGTTCAAAATCTTTGTTCTAACTTGTTGCGCAGGAAATTTGAACGCAATGACCCATCTTGGTGATTTTGCAGTCATACCGAGTTCGTTTTGTTTTTCAAAATCGTTGACTTTCACGACTATACCGTCGATCCAATATTCGAGTCCCTTTCGCCTTTCGGTCCACTCTCTCCAGTACGTTATGACTTCATTAACTGACTCACACAATCTACTGTGAGGATTAACTTTGAACTTCATGCTTTCAAGGAATTTCAATGCTTCCCACTGCGTTTTCAGACCGTATTGTTGTGGCTTTACAACGTAGTACATGAAAGAATCCAATTTTCTCTGTGAGACAATAGTTGGGTCAAGTAGATGAAGAGTACCAGCAGTTGCATTTCGTGGATTTGCAAACATGGGAAGACCTTCTTCTTCTCTTTGCACGTTGAATTTCTCAAAAAAGTTAACTGGCATGAAGATCTCACCACGTACTTCCAAATCTATAGGTTCAGGTAATTTAAGAGGGACTGACCTTATCGTTTTAACATTTACCGTAATGTCGTCCCCTCTGAGTCCATCACCACGGGTTATTGCTTGGACCAGTATCCCATCTTTGTATCTCAATGCGATGGAAACTCCATCTATCTTCAGTTCAGCAACGTACACTACTTGTCCAACGAGTTTTTTAACTCTCTCATCGAAATTTCTGATATCCATTTCGCTATATGTGTTGTCTAAGCTAAGCATTGGCTCAGTGTGCTCTACCGTTTCAAACCCCTCAACGTGAGATTCTCCAACTCTTTGGGTTGGAGAATCTGGGGTTTTAAGTTCTGGGTATTTCTCTTCTAATTCTAGCAGTCTTTTCATCAATCTATCGTACTCTTCATCGCTTATAACTGGGGTGGATAGGACGTAGTATCTGTAGTTATGGTACTCGATCTCATCTCTGAGTCTTTGAGCTTCTTCCTTTATGTTTTCCGGTACCATTGGATACACCTTCTCGTTTTGACTTCTTTGAGTTAGATTTTTGCTTTGGTTTTGTGCCCTGTTTTACAGTAGTACCTTTAGATTTCTCATTTGATTTTACATTGTCTTCCATATCTTCATTTTCATCCACTTTCTCATCTGTTAACTCAAAGTTGATCTCCATTCTAACTTTGTCCGCCCTTACAACTTTTGCATACAGCACGTCGCCTATTCTGTAAACATTGCCCGTATGTTTTCCAACAAGCATGCCCTTTTGTTCATCGTAATAATAGTAATCATCCAAAGTAGAAACATGGATAAGCCCAGATATGTACTTTTCAGGTATCTCAACGAACATGCCGAATTTTGTTATGGAAGTGACTACAACCTGGAAGGTCTCTCCAATGTGTTTTGAAATGTAATCTATCTTTTTGAGTGCTTCGTAATCCCATTCAGCTTCGTCTGCATTACGCTCTTTCTTACTACAATGTACTGCCGCTTTCGTCAAGTATTTTTCCAAGTTTTTCAATTCTTTCTTCGAGATCTGGCCGTTTCTTTCCAGATACAGTTTGAGTAATCTGTGTACTATGAGATCAGGATATCTCCTTATAGGGGAAGTAAACTGTGTGTATGCCTCCGATGCAAGTCCAAAGTGCCCTACGTTACTCGCCGAATACACGGCACGTTTCATGGAACGTACCAAGAGTCGCTGAATACTGTTTTTCAATTGATGTCCCTTTGTTTTTTCGAGCAGCTCTTGCAGAATCTTCGGATGCACTTGACGTGGCAATTTCATAGTGACTCCTATGGTAGACAAGTAATTCTTCAATTGGAGAAGTGTATCAAAATCCGGTTCCTCGTGTATCCTATAAATGCAAGGTATCTTTGCTTTGTCAAATATCTCCGCGACAGTCTCATTTGCCTTTATCATGAATTCTTCTATTATGACCTCTGACTCACCACGTTTTCTTGCAACGATATCAATTGCATGACCCGCTTCATCCAATATGATTTGGACTTCATCACCTTCAATGTCCAGTATGGCCCCTCTACGCCGTCTGTTTTCTCTCAGTATGTCTTTGAGTTCTTTCATCAGATATATGTGTTCGGCAAGGTCTTCCAACTTGTCTCCTTCAGGCCGACCTTCGAGGAAGGCATTCACATCATCGTACACCAATCTTCTGAAACTTCTAATTACACCATTTCCAACTTTGTAATCAACTGTATCACCCATTTTGTTGATTTCCATTTGTACAGACATGACTAGCCTGTCTTCGCCTTGTACAAGACTACATAATCCGTTGGATAGTTTGAATGGTAACATCGGAATTACCCTATCTCCAAGATAAACACTCGTGGCACGTTCGTAGGCCTCTGCATCGAGTGCAGTATTCTGTTTCACGTAGTGCGACACATCTGCTATGTGAACACCAAGCAAATAATTACCGTTTGGCAACCTCTTGACTTGGACAGCGTCATCGAAATCTTTTGCATCTGCACCGTCTATCGTTACTATTACATCATCTCTAAAATCCCACCGATTTTTAATATCTTCAGCTGGTACTTTGTCGGGAAGTTGTGCTGCTTCTTCCATTACTTCATCCGGAAATTGTACTGACAAATTGTGTTTGACAACTACCGTTGGGAAATCCGTTGCTGGATCTTCAACGCTACCTAAAACTTCCACAACTTTAACTTCAGGAGATTTCTTCAACGATGGGTACCTTGTAATTTCCGCAACAACCTTCATCCCAGGTTTTGCACCGTTGATTTCTTCCACTGAAACGTTGAATTCGTATGGTAATTTTGGGTCGTCTGGAATCACGAATGAAAATTGTCCACGAGTTTGAAAGACACCAACAAATCGTTTTATCCCATGTTCCAATATCTTCGTAACGCGACCTTCCGGTAGTTCGTACCATTTTCCTATTATTTGGACTTGTACTCTATCTTTATGCATGGCTAAATTTGTTTTTTCGATGGGAACAGCTATCTCTTCACCATCATCTGTTGTTACAAACGTCAAATTTCCGCTACGGGTAAATTCTATGATACCGGTGGCCAAGTTGCCTTTAGCCAATTGATATTTTCCATCATCTTTTTTGAATATGTATCCTTCCTCGATCAATTCTTCGAGTTGTCCTTTCAGTGATTTCTTTTCATTCTCATCAACAATGGTGTAAAATTTGCAGATCTCTTTGAAAGACACCGAATTTTGACTAGAGGTTCTAAAGAACTTCTTCAATTCATTTTTGCTTGGCAACTGAATTACCTCCTTGTAATTTAAGCTTGAAAAAATACAACAACTACTAATATATTATACCATAGTTGAAATGGTATGCAGCGTATCATATTCTATTTCATGTATATTTAGTATTGTAGCACTTTTTTCACTCTTGTGAATTTTGACTCATCGCATTTTCACTGATACACTCTTGATATAGTATTTTTTCGTAGTGCAACGACTGTATGAAACCAGTCCAGAGGAGGTAGTACTGTGGAACAAAAAGGTATATTTTCCATCGAGACGTTTGTTTTCCTAGCCGTATTGGTAGCGGTCTTTTGGCTCTTTCTATCAACGATGGGACCTGCAGCGTTTTTCAAAACACTCATGGCAACAGCGCATGACCTTCTGTTGAATACGGTATTTTTTATAATGGCAGTTGCAGTATTGACGGGCGCTTTCGCTGCTTTGTTAGATGAGTTTGGCGTTGTACAGTGGGTCCACATTATGTTGGATAAGCTGATGAAACCTCTGTACAACCTACCTGGTATCGCTGCAGTTGGAGTTATTTCAACTTACTTTTCCGATAATCCTGCTATAATAGCATTGGGAAAAGATAAAAAGTTTATATCACATTTTGAGAAATGGCAGGAACCTCTACTGTGCAATCTGGGTACAGCATTCGGCATGGGAATGATTGTGTCAACATTCTTCATAGCTCAAGGTGGGCGCATCGGTGTCAACTTAGTGCCCGCTGTTATCGTTGGAAATATCTCCACAGTGATTGGTAGTATAGTGAGCGTTAGGATGTTCTCACATTGGACTAAGAAGAGGCTTGGCAGTATCCATAAGGAAGTGGAAAAAGTGAATGAAAAATTCAGAAAAATAAGGAAAGGAAATGCATTCGAACGATTCTTGGAAGCCATGCTTGATGGTGGAAAGACCGGTGTCGATATAGGTATGGGAATAATACCGGGCGTGCTGATAATTAGTACTTTCATCATGATGCTCACATTCGGGCCAAAAGACCTTGGTGCCGGATATCAAGGGTTAGCTTACGAAGGTGTGGCATTGTTCGATAAGATAGGGAAATACCTTTATTGGCCGATGAAGGTACTATTCGGTTTTGAATCGCCACAACTCGTGGCGTTCCCGATCACTTGCTTCGGTTCGACTGGTGCAGCTCTTGCACTTGTACCGCGTTTCATGGAACATGGGTTGGTAAATCCAAGCGACGTTGCAGTCTTTACAGCAATTGGCATGACTTGGAGTGGTTATCTCAGTACACATGTGGGCATGATGGATGCACTTGGTTATAGGTATCTGACAAGTAAAGCCATATTGTCGCACACTGTAGGTGGATTGGTCGCTGGTTTTAGCGCGAATATCATATACAATCTTTTCTTTTGATTTTCTCTTAATTCTCTTCGCTCTTCACTATTGTTGGTTATTTATTGTTAACTGTTTGCTGACTGAGATTGTTGAGAAGAAAAGAGACAAGAATAAAATGAGAGGGAGAAAATGATGGAGAAACTTTCATTTAATGATTTGAGAATATTCAATACGTCTGGTGAGTTGCAAGTCAACACTTATGTATTCGACTTACATGGAATTACATACGTTGTCGACCCGGGAAAAGGTATCGGTAAATACATGGACAAATCTGTGAAGTATGACGTGATAATAACACACGGGCACTATGATCACATAGCGGGGGTGAGAGAGCTCAATGTCGATAGGTTGTACATATCACCAGAAGACAGTGCATTTTTGAAAGAATCTCGGCTCAATCTCTCTAGATTCTTTGATGATATTGTTAGTATGGATATTTCTTGGTATAATATAGATGAATATTTCCACACAATTTTGGCACCTGGACACACTCCAGGTTCTCGTATAGTGGTTTTCGATGGCGTTCTATTCACGGGTGATACTGTTTTCTCAAATAGCATTGGACGAAGCGATTTAAGTGTCATTCCCGGTCAACAACGTGTGATGAGCAAGACGATAAAGAATTTATCGAAGATATTCAAACAGTTTCCAAAAGAATGGTATATCTGTTCTGGGCATGGTGACATTGTTACGTTGGAAAAATTATTTAGGATAAACCCATTTTTCAAATAATACTGCTTCAAGTGTTTGGGGTTGGTGCTTTGGGAAGGAACTTCGAGGATTTCGAGGATTTCGGCGATATCGGTGATCTGTACAGGCAAGAATTTATCGAAAGATTGAATTCATTAACTCGAAAGCGGAAGGTTATTTTAGACGTATTGAAGGATTACAAGAAACTCAACAAGGGGAAAATGGAATCACTGATAAGGAATTTTGAGAGGCCGGAAAAGGAAGAATTGAGACGAGTAAATCCTCTCATTTTTTCTTTTCTGCTCGACAATTTATTCAATAGCAAAGATACAATGGCATCGAAAATAGCAGATTTTGAAAGGAATTCTGTATCCAAATATGTCCTATTTGAAATCCTTTTTTGGTCGAAATCTTCTACTTATCCATTTCCCAGTTCCAAGATCATCAGTTACAAAGACTTTCTTAGAGAAAAAAGAACAAAATTGAACGAAACGAAACTCAACGATTTTCTGGAATTGTACGCACTGGAGACTTCTTCAGAAGATGATTTCATAGACGAAATTAAAAGAGAAATGGTGACTGTCACACCTTTAGGACTTGAAGAACACATTTGGATGAGAGATTTCATCAATTACCTTGATCAAATAGAGAAGAATTCCTTGAGACCTAAAATTCATCCATACGTTTGGAAAGTACTCACATGCCAAGGATTTGAAAAGCCTCTAGTAATAGACGGTAGTAACGTACTAATGGTTTCAGAACTTAAAGGGCCTGAGAAAATCGACACTTTGTTGTCTCTGGTAGCTAAATTAGAGAAGACGTACTTCCCATTCTACATAGTTTTTGATGCCAATGCAAAGTACAAATTCAACACTAAGTATTTCAATTATAATAAAGTCTACTATCACTCTCCTGCAGATGAATTGGTACTGGGCTTAGCCACCGAATTAAAAGCAGTTGTATGTTCAAGAGACAGGTATCGGGAATACAATTCAAACATTCAAAATGTTTGGTATGATCTGAAGATCTGAAAACCAAGATGTGGAACACTTTATAACATTTCTTCTCTATTTGGAGGTAATGTATGATCATATTGGCAAGTTCTTCGGAAAGAAGGATAAAACTCTTTTCATTGTTAGGTTTACCATTCAAGGCAGTCTCACCAAGTGTTGAAGAGATATTCTCTCAGACTAAACCCGAGGATATAGTTGTGGAGTTGGCACAAAAGAAGGCAAATGCGGTCTATGTGGATTATCTTGGTGATACAATTATATCAGCAGATACAATTGTTTGGATCGATGGGTGCATGATGGGAAAGCCAAGAGATGAGAATGAAGCTTGGAAAATGTTGTCTAAATTATCCGGAAATTGGCATGAAGTCTTTACTGGAGTTTATATCAAATCGGATGCTAATGACATTTCATTTTGTGAGATTACACAAGTTAAATTTCGAACGTTGAATGAATTTGAGATTGAAAAATACATTTCTACAAAAGATCCGTTGGATAAGGCAGGAGCGTATGCCATTCAAGGATTTGCGAGTGTCTTTGTAGAAAAGATAGTCGGTGATTACACAAACGTTGTCGGTTTGCCTTTACCAAGG
Source organism: Fervidobacterium sp. UBA5837 (assembly GCA_002432805.1). Classification (GTDB taxonomy): domain Bacteria; phylum Thermotogota; class Thermotogae; order Thermotogales; family Fervidobacteriaceae; genus Fervidobacterium. The sequence continues at coordinate 45,628 of DJGV01000007.1, forward strand.
CTTTGGAAGACTCTTTTGGACAGGGGGATTGTGGAAAAATATGTCGATAGAAAATGGGCCCAGAGAGAAATTGATCACCGAAGGTGCAGATAGTCTATCCACCCCAGAATTGCTGGCAATACTCATGAGAACTGGAGTTAAAGATGAGAATGTTGTAATGCTCTCAGAGAAGATTTTCGTTAAGTTTGACAGGAGTCTTTACAAGATGTCCAAAGCAACACTTGATGATTTCAAAAGTATCAAGGGTCTTGGTGATGTCAAGGTTGTAACTCTCTTGGCAGCTTTGGAATTGGCAAAGAGGCTGGTTAAGGAAGAAGTCGTGATTTCTGAAGAACCTGTTTTCAATTCACCAGAAAATGTCTTCAAATATTGTCTTGACATGCAATCACTCAAACAAGAAGTCGCAAGGGTACTCTTTCTCGATACAAAATTGAAATTGATAGGGTCAAAGGATATTTCAAAGGGTACCTTGAACGTTTCTATCATGCATCCAAGAGACATATTCAGAGAGGCTCTGCTGAGAAACAGCTCAGGTATTGTGTTGGTGCATAATCATCCATCTGGAGACGTAAAACCGAGTACAGAAGATCTTGAACTCACTAATAAAATAAAAAAGATCGGAGATATGATTGGCATAACCTTAATCGACCACGTGATTGTTGGTAATACATTCTACAGTTTCAGACGAGACTGTAAGGAAGCAGGGTGGAACGATGTTTGACGAAGAAGACGAAAAACTCAAAAATTTAATGAAATTGAAGGAAGAAATGGAAAAAGATCTTGAAAAGAAGGGCATATTTAGAGGAAAAAGAGAGACTCAAAAGACGTCAGCTGTTGATGAAACAGTTCTCAAGAAACTGCGAGAGAATGTAGTTGTATCTGCTCAACTTAAGGAGGAAGAGAGCTTAACCTTCTACAATATCAATGCACAAGATTACGGCTCTGATTTGGAGGCTATCGAAAAGGCAGTAAGAAATTTCCAAACAAGGACATCTGACGCAAATAGAAGAATTATCTTTGAAGGTTTGCTAAGTCTACTTAATGGAGAATTTGAAAAGGCCAAACGCTCTTTTTCTCAAGTAAATACGGTAGAGGCACATTACGACATGTCCTTAGCAAAACTATACAACGGGGAAGACATATCAAATGATATAGCACAGTTATTGAAGTGGTATTCTGACTCGATTTATCCATTACTTTTACTGCTGGAATCGGAATTATTGAGAGGAAGTTCTCTCAACATAGAGAAAGTCTTGACGATTCTTGCACGGAGATCGTTATTTTGGAATTTGATAAGTAGTATGTACACAGGAATAGCAAATGAAGAAACGATAAACAAGGCAATTAGAGAACGGATTTTCTCGTCCCTTGTATTGATGTTAAGTGTGTACATAGACTCTTCAAGAGATTACCCAATGCAATCTCATACATGCCTCAACGTTCACAAAGCATACCTGCGTGGTGAGACAATTCAAGCACCAAATTGGTGTTTGTTTGGTCAATTGGCCTCTGAGGCAAGGAAATACTTGGCTGGATACAAGGCTGATTTAGGTAAATTGAAGAAATTTGAGAGAGCTCCTGAGACGAAATTGTTTTTCGGATTCTTATTTTACAACGATGGCAATTATACAGCTGCACAGGAGTATTTCAAGAAATTTGAGATGCAAGTAGATCAGTACACTATCTATGGAAAACCGTTGAAACAATCGAAAATAGGTATAGAGCAATTCACGGGCTTACCACGTGATTTTGTAGAGATAAATATGGCACCAGGCGGTATTTTTGAGACGCTCCAATCGTACAAAGGTTACGACTTTTACGTCTACTTCAAAAATTTGGAATTTGTTAGGTTGGTCTTTTCAGAAGAACACTGCAAGATAAATTATAAACAGTAATGATTGCAATGACTGCAAAAGAGGATTGAAAATAAAGACTGTCGTAAAAATCGACACTTGGTTAGGGGGATGCATATGATACCACTTTTTGATCTTACAAGGCAGTACAATCAACTGAGAAATGATGTTTTAAGAACGGTAGATGAGGTATTAAGCGATGGACAAGTGATATTGGGACCGAAGGTAGAGAAATTTGAAAATGCTCTCTGCAACTATCTCAACATCAAGCACACTATTGGAGTTGCAAACGGTAGTGATGCGCTCGTTATAGCATTGCAGTCTCTTGGTATAGAGAAAGGTGAGAAGGTGATAACGACACCTTATACTTTTTTTGCCACAGCTTCTTGTATAGTTAGAAATGGTGGTACTCCTGTCTTCATCGATGTAGATCCCGATACATACAACATAGACCTCAATCAAGTTGAAAGGTTGCTGAAGAATGAGAAGATAAGAGTGATGATCCCTGTGCACCTCTTTGGGCAGACGGTCAGTCTTGAAGATTTACTCTTCCTAAAAGAGAAGTTTGGTGTTAAAATACTTGAAGATGCCGCACAATCGATAGGCAGCGAGGGAAAAGCTCAGAACAAAGTCAGTAAATCTGGTACATTCGGTGATATTGGCATTTTTTCATTCTTTCCGACGAAAAACCTCGGTGCATATGGTGATGCGGGGGCAATTGTGACAAATGATGACACTTTGGCTGAGAAAGCAAGATCACTTAGACAACACGGTTCAAAGGAAAAGTACTTTCATGAAACGGTCGGTTACAACTCTCGATTGGATGCACTCCAAGCCGCCATATTGTCGATAAAGATTAAATACCTTGATCAGTGGATAGAGAAGCGTATAGAGATAGCAAAATTGTATCAATCACTATTTGAAAAATATGCACTTCCGTTAAAATACACAAAGTTTCAAGATAAAGGTTACCGTTATCATGTATTTCATCAGTACGTGGTAGAGTTCAGAAACAATGCTGAAAGGGAAATGGTGAAGAAACACCTGAACGAATCTAAGATAGGAACGGCTATCTATTATCCACTTCCACTCCATCTACAAAAATGTTTCAAAGAATACGGATACGAAGAAGGAGATTTACCAGTGTCTGAAAAGCTTTCAAAAACAACATTGGCACTACCCATGTTCCCGGAACTTACCAACGATGAGATAGAACAAGTTGTAAATACAATAAGAGAGGTGTTTTGAATGTCGGAGAATGAACAGAATAAACAGAATGAAGAGTTTTTGCAGTCTTTGGAGAATTTTGTCAGAAGATATCTGAGATTAAGAGATACACTAAAGGAGTTGAATAAGGAAAAGAAAGACCTTGAAGATTCAATCATCCAGATGGTGGAGGGTACCGATATTGAGCACATAATTGTTGATGGAATGGTTGTGGAGTTTGAGAATAAAACGAAGATAAAGCTCAAGTAATCAAGAATCCTGTAAGTTTGTTAAAGAGTTTGCTCTCGATCAAATGGGATGATATAACAGATGCAGTACCAGATTTCGTCACACTCGCGATGATCCCTTTCACTTATTCCATAACAAATGGCATCGCACTGGGTATAATCACATATCCAATAGTCAAAGCGCTGTCTGGTAAATGGGAGGAAGTTCATTGATTTACGTGGTTACTTGCAGTATTATTTATAGGTTATTTGTCATTCTTCAGATAATACTCTACACTATATTCTTAGAAAAATAATAAGGGTCAGGAAAAATTCTGGCCCTTTTTGTTTTTTAACAACATGATGATAGAATAGTGCTAAGTAACGATTAATCTTGAGAGGGGGGAATAGGAGTGGTGGAAGTCACAAGTTCCAAAAAGGAATTTAAGATGAGTAGACTTCTGTTGCTTGGATTTGGTTTTCTCGGAATCAGCATAGTCTGGCCGCTGTACAACGCCTACGTACCGATATTTCTGAAGGACTTTAACCTGTCTTCAACGGCGATAGGATTTGTTATGACGATCGACAATATCTTTGCGATCATCTTGTTGCCACTTTTAGGTGCACTCAGTGATCAAACGCGGACAAGGTTCGGAAGGCGCATGCCGTACATACTCATGGGAGCTCCATTGGCAGCACTAACATTCTCATTGATACCTCTTACAAGGTCATGGCATGTTTTGTGGCTCATGATGCTAAACATCATATTTATGAATTTCTTCATGGCATTATTCAGATCACCCGTCATAGCACTGATGCCAGATATCACACCACCTGAGAAGAGAAGTCAAGCAAATGGAGTCATAAATTTCATGGGTGGTGTTGGTGCGCTTCTTGCTTACTTTGGTGGTAAACCACTCTACGATGCAAATTTTGGTTTACCATTCTACGTTGGTGCCATTCTCATGCTCATTGCTTGTATGCTTGTCGTTGCCTTTGTAAAGGAAGATGAGAAATATCGAGTAAGAAATAGCAAAGAGGGTGTAAAATTCAGTAATGTTTACAAGAAGAGCTATCTGGATATCAAGTCCAACATGAAAGATGTATTTGCCAGTAAGGATCACAGTTTGTTGATGATGCTTCTTTCCATCCTTTTTTGGTTCATTGGTTACAATGCGATCGAGACATTCTTCACCAGTTACGCAAAGTACAGAATCGGTATCAGCGAGAGCACGGGCGCACTCATTCTCGGCGTTTTTTCACTGACTTTCATGCTCTTTTCAATCCCGGCAGGATTCATAGGTGCAAAGATAGGCCGTAAAAAAACGATGACGATCGGGCTAATATTGCTCTTTCTTGTCATTCTTTTAACGTTGCTGATGGGGTTGGGTATAGAAGATAAGAATCTATTGACGATGGTATTTTACATCATCTTTGCAATAGGTGGATTTGGGTGGGCCATGATCAATGTCAATTCCTTGCCAACGATAGTTGACATGACGACAGAAGAAAAAGTGGGAGGATACACTGGCCTTTATTACTTTTTTTCCATGTCTGCAAACATAATAGCTCCACCATTAGCTGGTCTTTTCATCGATAAAGTGAGTTATGACACTTTATTGATACTATCTTGCGTTTTCTTTGGACTTGCCCTCATTACACTCCAATTTGTCAAACGTGGAGATGTAAAGATAAAAATGGCACAATCGTAAAGTAATAAAGTAATAAAGTGTGCCATCAAGGTTATTAAGATCACTTGCATGATTTGAATATTTAAAAGGCTCTCTTGGATGTACATCATTGTTCAACTAAGAGAGCCTTTTTGTTTACCGTGCTCATTGTTCAAGTTTCTTCAATTTCACAGCAGTACCGTACGCAAATATTTCAGCAGCGTTTTGCATCACAGATGAGGTACCGAATCTAAATCCAATAACTGCATCGGCTCCAATATTTTCCGCTGCGTCTATCATTCGCTCAAGGGCCACGTTTCTGCTCTCAGTGAGTAATTCCGTGTAACCTCTTATCTCACCGCCTACAAGTGTCTTGAATGCAGCTGCTATGTCTTTCCCTACGTGTTTAGAGTTTACAATATTACCAGTGACAATTCCCAATGTTTCAACAATCTCATATCCAGGTACATACTCAACTGTCACAACAATCATGTAATTCACCTCTCCAAATTTTTATGCCAGAGTTTAGGCGTCTTTGTTTCTAAAAATCATGTAAGAAACACTGATAAGCACTGATGAAACTAAGATGATACCGATTGTATAAGGAACGTCTATTGGACCATTTTCAAGCAAGTTTGAGCACATTGCGTAAGAATATGTGTTCAGAAATCTCAACGCCTTTATAAGACCAGCAGCTGTTGTTAATGCAATTGCTCCAAGTGAGGCCAAAACCGGCTTGACTTGGTCATTGAAAATTGTTGAAAATAGCATTCCAATACAATACCACAATATGCCAGCGAGCTCACTCTGTACAGTGGCCTTGAGATAAAAAGAGAAATCGTAATCCTTTACTGACACCAAAGAGTACAATGGTGGTAAAGAACTCGCTATGAATATTAAAATAACAGTTGCCAAAAATCCGGACAGAAATTTGTCCACAAATACCTCTCTTCGAGACCTTCTGACAAGTAGGTATTCGATAGTTCCATTTTCAAATTCCCTTGCAAATAGTGGAAATGCAATTATTACACCAATTATGGGTATCATTTGGCCGAAGTTTTTTCCGAACCATTGACTATTTATGTAAAAATTCCATTCCTTCAACCTTTCTGTAAAACCTTTTGGCATAAGCTTTTCCAATGCCGGATTATCGGAATATCCTTCTAACATGGATGTAGTCAGGTTCTGAAATGGTGCAACAACGAAAAACAAGACTATTACAATTGACAAAATTGATATGAACCTTGTCCGCATATCGTAGAGTTCTTTAGTCATATGTCCTCACCTCGTTAAGCCGTTTTATCTTGCTCTTGTGATTTCTGACCAAGGACAAGTGCTTCAAACAAAACTTCAAATGGTACTGGCTGGAAATCCAGATGTCGTTCTTGAGCATATGCTTTCTTGACTATATAGATATCTTCGTTTTCTGTGCTCTTGTACAAATACCCATCTATCTCTGGTACAGTTGAAGATTTGGATTTAGATCTTTCAATCGTCACTGCGCAAAAACTTTCCTTTATATCGTCTAAGTAACCGATTTCTAAGATCCGACCTTGATGCATTATCGCAACCTTGTCTGCAACTCTTTCAACCTCACTGAGTATGTGACTCGTATAGAAAACGGTACCACCTTCCAATGGAATGGCTTTTATCATATCCAAGATTCTATTTCTAACCACAGGGTCTAATCCCCAAGTTGGTTCATCAAAAATATACAAATCAGCTTTCTGAGATAATACTAGAGAAAGGTACAACTGCGTTTTCTGACCGTTTGAAAGACTTAGAACACGCTCATTCTCTGGTATTTTGAACTCATTTATGTATTTCAAACATTTATTTTCATCGAAATCCTGTGTTATACTTTTTGTTATCTCGATCATCTTCTTCACTTTGTAGCTACCGTACAAATCTTTACCCTCTGGAACATAGGCAATTTTGTACTTACCGTTGTAAGTTATGTTTCCTGAATTTTTCTTGCACAATCCGAGTATGCATCTTATCGTCGTAGTCTTTCCCGCACCGTTTAGTCCAAGTAAAGCAAAGATATCACCCTCTTGAACTTCAAAAGAAACACCATTGACAGCTTTAATAACGCTTTTTCTACCATAGTCATAGTACTTGTGCAAATTCTCAACTTTCAGTATCAAACTCCTCACCTCCGTTGCCACTGTAAACCTTCTTCACAACTTCAATCAACTCATTCTGCTTAATGCCAGAAGCCTTGCACTTTCTCAACAATTTCAACAACTCGTCTTTCAATTCTTCCCTAATTTGCTCACTCTGTACACCTACAACTACGTATCCCTCACCTCGCTGTGGCCTTATCACACCATCAATTTCAAGCTCTCTGTAGGCCCTTGCTACAGTGTTAATGTTGACTCCAATATCTTTGGCAAGGTTTCTTATGGACGGGATGTAATCGCCAGTTTTGAGCTTCCCACTTAAAATAGATGCCTTTATGTTATCTTTAATTTGAACATACACCGGTGTATGAGAACTAAAGTCTATGGAAAACCACATTGAAAACACCTCTTCACTTCAATAATGCAGAAATAATCAATCACTGTACTATTATACTATTACAGTAGATGGATTGTCAAGATGTCTGTGTTATGCTTTTAAAAAAATCCCTCAGCGGCCAATGGTCACTGAGGGATTTTTATACTTTGTTAATTACTATATTTACTATTCACTACATCAATCGTAAACTCTCAAAGCCTCTGATGGGGGGATGTTTTTGGAAATACTAGCAGGTATCATTACAAAACCTGTTGTGATCAAGAAAACGCTTACTATAGTAAGGAACACCTGCCAAAATGGTACAGAGATTTTGAATGATGAAATAGCTGGAGATATGAAGGTCTTTAAATCAGTTATTATAAAAGTGCTCGATATGATTCCAACTAAAGTTGCCATTGTGACGATCATCAGCGCCTCATAAATGAACATCCTGAAAACTACACTACTTTTGGCTCCAACTGCACGTAACATGCCTATTTCTCTTTTGCGAGAGTAGACGTTTCTGAATGTTATAATTGCAAGGCCCGCAAATCCTGCTATGAATCCGAGATAAAACAGTTGGAGTGCCATGTTAACGAGGCTATCGACAGATGCATACATCTTTTCAATTTCTCCTGTCACGTAGAATGCTCCGTCGAATTTCTTTGTTACAAACTCTTGAGCTGCCAAAGCTGTTTTGGAGTCCTTTATGATTCCAGCATACCCATTTATGGAACCAAACAGTTTTTTATCTTTCCATATCACCAGACCACCTAACGGCAGTAATATTTCCTCAGTAGAATAGGTCCCAAGCACTGTAAATTCATCTGTAATCCTGGGAGATATACCTGGTAAGATTCCTTTCAATGTGATTTGTGCTTTTTCATTTTGCTTTGAATTCAACTTGATTTCATCGGATAAATAGACTGATTTATCAGGTATCTTACTTGGGTCAGTTTTCTGCAGTTCTTTCATTATCTTGTCAGACGGTAACTTCAGATTTCTCAATATCTCGGAATCAGAGATTATGAATGTGTACTTCTCCTCGTTGTTTCCTACCTGTCCTTCGACAAGTTGAATTGGAACAAGTGTATCAAAGTTTGCAGTGAATGTTGCATCGTTGAGATATTTGTAAGATCCAAAGAAGCTCTTTATTGGATTTTCGGCGATGATGAAGTTGTATCCAAAGGCACCTTCTTGTTTCTTTGAATCAATGAATTTGTTTATACTGTACGGAATTATCGCACTAACGAGTATCAGTACGAGTGTTACAGAATAAATAACGAATATGGTAAAGTTCCTCATCTTGTGTTTATCTATGTATGAAAGTGCTAAGACTAATGAAACGCTCTTGAATTTCTCAAGCAAGGCCTTTAAATATGGTATAAACGCAAACACTATGTACACACTGGCAATGAGGAAGAATCCTGCCCTGGCAAGAAAACTAGATGCACTGCCACTGCCCAAATTTGGAATTATTGCGGCAATGATTGATACACCATAAACCAACATAACAATCGTTTCATGATAGAACAATGGCACTAAAGATAAAAACAGTAGAGCACTGTACAACGGGGAGACACTGTAAAGTGCTGCAACAACTAGCAATCCTAGGATAAATAGCCATATCTTTTTCTTTTCTGATTTTTTCGTAGGTTCGGCCATCCTGCCGTTGTAAAGGTCGGCCGGTGAAGTTTGCGAAAATTGCACGCTGCGATAGGCAAGTATGATTATTGGTACAATCATTGCTATGAGTACTGCTGTTATTATACTATTCATAGTTACCATATATGGTATTTTATCTTGAACGGATATGAATAGGTCATCTTGCTGCACATTCAATGAATTCATACGATAAACTAACAATCTTCCAAACCCAACGCCCATGAGCGCGCCAACGATTTCTGAAATTATCAAGTACAGTAAACCTTCTATGAAGAGAATTGAAAACATTTTGTGTCGCGAGTACCCAATGGCTCTTAGAACTCCCAGCGATGATTTCCTTTCCTCGGAGATAATCCCGAAGAATGAAGAGATGAAGAGAAAACTGGAGAGCACTGAAAAACCAGAAAAGCCGATGAAGAGATAACTGATTATCTTATTCAACGGTGATGATTGTAAATCATATTTTGCAGCCTTTACTCTAATTGTCCCTTCTTTACTCAAATTCTGTGCAAGGACTCCTTGAGAATCTATCGGTAAAGAAGTGGAAGCAAAATATGTGTTTGGTACGTTCAATGGATATATTCCAAGTTCTTTGAATAGATCTTCTGGAAGGAATATCGTTCCATTGGCCGAAGCATTTTCTCCACGGAAGTTCAACTCATTTTCTCCAAGTGCTTCGATCTTTACTGTATATTCTCCAGTAGATGTGACTATGCCTATTTCACTCCCAACTTTTAATCCAAAACTTCTAGCAGTGTCAGCACTTATCGTTATCTTGTTTACATCACTACCTATGAACTTCTTGAACTCAGAAGTGAGAGGAATCGCAAAAAGATCCATATACTTGCCATTAATCTGTGCCGTTATCTGTGCCATTTCGACTGAAGCAAATTTCGTAATATCGGGGTTATTGCTTAAAAGTGTGTTTATTTTCTCAACGTCTAAACCCTTGGGAAAATATATAGTGTCCGATTTGTCCTTGATTATTAAGTCTATGCTTCCAAAGTTCTTCTCTACTTTATCTTTTAGGTATATACCTACGGAATCCCCCAACGAAAGGCCACCGACTAATAGCATGGTGGCCACCATAGTTCCTAATATTGCAAGTAATCCCACTTTCCAATGCTTTGAGAAGTTTCTGAATGCTATTTTAAATGTCATTTTATCACAACTCCAGTGCTGATTTCAGCTAATACTCATTCCTCTTCAGTCAGTTTTTGAAGTAATCTCAGGTATCTACTTCTCGATGGATGACGTAATTTTCTCAATGCCTTTACTTCGATTTGCCTGATTCTCTCGCGTGTGACACCAAAATACTGTCCGACTTCTTCAAGTGTCTTGGGTTTCCCATCCAATATACCGTATCTCATCTTGAGAACCATCTTCTCTCTGTCGTTAAGTGTTTCAAGTAACTTGTCTATCTCTTCTTTCATGAGCATCCTTACAGCCTCACGCTTCGGTGAACCAACACTTTCATCTGCAACAAAATCCCCCATTGCGGAATCGTCTTCTTCACCTACAGGGGTTTCAAGTGATAGCGTCTCTGGAGCTGCTTGGAGTATTTCCTCGATCTTGTCTATCGGTTTACTCACCTGATCAGCTATGTATTCTATTGCTGGCTCTTCGCCATGTTCCTGTATGTATTCCCTCTTTATCTTCTGAATCTTGTTGATCGTCTCCACCATGTGGACTGGTATCCTTATTGTTCTAGCCTGATCAGCGATTGCACGTGTAATAGCCTGCCTAATCCACCATGTTGCATACGTTGAGAATTTGTATCCCTTTTCCCAATCAAACTTTTCAACAGCCTTTATCAATCCCAAACTTCCTTCTTGAATGAGATCAAGAAATGAGAGTCCTTTACCTAAGTATCTCTTTGCCATGCTAACAACCAATCTTAAATTCGATATGATGAGCTCTTCCTTTGCCCTTTCGTCACCTCGTTGAGCCATTTGGGCTAATCTCTTCTCTTCAGATGGTGTCAAGAGCCTTATTTTTCCTATGTCTCTCAAATACATTTTTATAAGGTCTTTGGGTTCAGTACTATCGAATATCTCAGGGCTTTCAGCTAAGTATGCCTTGACTTCTTCTTCAATGTTCATCAAGTCGGTGGTATCTCGTATCTCTATTTTGTCCTTTTCCAACGTTTCGTATACCTGGTCAAGAAAATTTCCGTCAAAAGCGTCCAAATCTCCCGGTGGAAAAGTTCTATCGATATCATCGTAAGTTATGTATCCCTTACGTTTCCCAAGTTCCAGAAGTTTCTCCAACTTCTTCTGAAGTTCTGTGGTTTCTTTTACCGCAGTTTTAGACACAAAAACACCTCCTCATTCAGTTTGAGGACCTCTTTATTTTTTCCTTTTGTTTTATTAATTCTATACGAGCTTTTAATAGTATGCGCTTTTCATCTTCATTTTGCGTCTTCCCTATAAGCGCATCTATTTCCATAATCCTTTTGTCTATCTTCCTAATTTCTAGTTCTCTTTTTACCGACTGGATCACTTTATCGTCGATTGGAACATCTATTTTGTCGAGTGACGACTTCACAATTTTCATCATATCTTTAGACAATTGATCCTCCAAATCGTTCAAATCTTTTGCAATTAAGAAAAATTCTCTAACGTTTCCTTCCAGTAGGTCTGGAGAAAATTCTAATTGTTTGAACAATTCTGGATAATTATAGTAGATGTACACCAAATAATCTTCTAAGGATGGCAGTGAGGGCCCTCGAGAATCGACCTTTCGTATTTGTTTCTCTTGCGTGTTTGTAGATCTTTGTTCGTTACTGTTGCTCAGTTGCTGAAAAGATGAGTGAAGCATGGTACTCACCTTGGACCTTTCTATGCCAGTTAGCACGGAAATTCTATCGTGAAAGTTATCAAGTATCTTCGCATTTCTTGAAAACACACTTTCCCAATAGCTTACAGCCTTCAAGAACGAATTGACACCGTTTGGATTGGAGAGGTCGTACATTTTCGAAAATAGGTTTACAACGTATACCTCTGAGCTCAGTGCAGAATCAAGCACGTTCAGTAAACCTTGCGAACCAAATTTGTGGAATGTCTCATCAGCATCTTTTGCCTGGTCAAATGCGGCGACTACAACGTTGAATCCATCTGGAATAAGTAATTCTATGTTCTTCTGTGCTGCTTTGATACCTGCATTATCACTATCAAAGGCTAATATGAAGTTAGATGTGTATTTTCTCAATTTCGATATGTGGGTCTTACTCAAAGTAGTTCCCAACGTTGCAACAGCATTTTTGATACCGGCTCTGTGAAATGCCAATGCGTCAAAATAGCCCTCACATATGACTACGTAATCCATTTCTTTCATGTATTCTTTAGCAACATTGAACATGAAAAGCACGGAAGATTTCTTGAAAACGAACGTCTCTTGAGAGTTTATGTACTTCGGGATACCATCACCAACTAATCTGCCGCCGAATGCTATTACCTTTCCAAAGTCATCTTTAATTGGAATCACTATCCTACCAGAAAACGGATCGCTGTACGAAAAGCCAAATGACGCGAGTCTTTCTTTATCTACTCCCAACTTGTTTGCAGCGAGCTGTGGAATGTTGGAATTCACTGGTGAGAATCCGAATTCGTAAAGTGATATTTCTCTTTTTGAAAATCCACGTCTTTCGAGATATTCGATGACGTTTTGAGCACTTTCCAATTTCGATTTATACTGTTCGTGAAGGAGTTTGTAGAATTCGTAGTAAAGGGCCTTGGATGAATCCTCTTGCGAGAAGTCTACTTTCATACCTATTCTTGAAGCAAGTTTCTGAACTGCCTCTACGTATGATAAGTTCTCGAGCTTTTCAATGAACTTTATTACATCGCCACTCTCACCACATCCAAAACAATGGTACATCTTTCGAGAGGTGTTAACGTAAAAAGAGGGTGACGTCTCTGTATGAAATGGGCACAGCCCTCTATAATTTGCACCAACTTTCTGTAAACTCACGTATTCAGATATCACATCGACGATGTCACATTTTTCTTTTATTTTCTCTATAACTTCTCTTGATATCATAACACCATCTCTTCTTTCAAAGTTTATGCTATGATGGATTTTTTCAGTTGTAATTATGAAGATATGTTTAAAGGCGTATCACATACAGTAAACAAAAGCAGCAGATGGTAAGCCATCTGCTACTAACTCATTCTCAGTTGATTGACACTTGATCCAAATAAAAAATGTAATTAACGTTTGGAAAATTGTGGTGCCCTTCTTGCCTTTTTGAGACCGTATTTTTTTCTTTCGACCATTCTTGGATCTCTTGTAAGGAATCCGTTCTCCCTCAATGTCCCTTTCAAATCAGGATTGTAATTGAGTAACGCTCTTGCTATTCCGAGTCTTACTGCACCAGCTTGACCGTTCTTTCCTCCACCGATTACTCTGATGAGTACATCGAATGCACCTTCGAGTCCAACTGTCTTGAGTGGTTCGATTGCATGAAGTGTCCAGACTTTATTCTCAAAGTACTTATTGAAATCTTTGTATTCAACATCGTTGATTCTTATCTTTCCGTTTCCAGGTTTAAGGTAAACTCTGGCAGTTGATGTCTTTCTTCTACCAGTTCCCATGTAAATGTCTGCCATCTATTTCCCTCCTCCTCAAAGAAGCTCTATCTTCTCTGGTTTTTGTGCTTCGTGTGGATGATTGACGCCAGTGTAGACTTTTAATCTCTTGATTTGATGACTACCGAGTACGTTCTTCGGAAGCATTCGTTTAACAGCTAATTCAATGATCTGTTCTGGGTGCTTTTGCATCATTTCTTTAGCCGTACGAGATTTTAAGCCACCAGGATAACCTGAATGGTGATAATATACCTTTTGATCGAATTTCTTTCCAGTTAACTTTACCTTATCTGCATTTATGACAACAACAAAATTACCGTTATCGATGTGTGGTGCCCAAGTTGGTTCGTTTTTCCCTTGAAGTAACAAAGAAATCCTTGTCGCTAGACGCCCAAGCGGCTTGTCGGTTGCGTCTACAAGATACCATTTCCTATCTACCTTTGGAAATGAAGTTTTCTGAACAGGTAATGGCCTTGCCATTGTCTTTCCTCCCTTCAAAATCAAACTCAATTTATTCTTTTTATTTTCTATTTCTCAATTCTCAAAAATCTTAGTTATGCGGACTCTAACTAGACCATTTACAACAGAGTTTATCGTAAATTTGAGTACATTGAAACCAGCAATCCAAGGCAGTAGCTTCAACGTTTCCGCAAATGGTATCTTCCAATATACTGGGACAACAAACATGTTTAAGAGCGTCATAACTCCGCTTACAACTAGTACTCCAACTATGTATCCCAATATCTCAAAAGCTCTGTTTTTTCTCAATCTGTATATGTACAACACTGGAAGTACGTATGCAATCCCTGCAATGAAATCCATCGTTATGCCAATTATGTCTCCAGATTTCAGCAGATAAAATAGTACATCTTTTATGAGCAGTATTATCACGCCATCTAAAGGAGTAAAGATAAAGCCCGCCAACAATGCTAAGATGTCACTCGGATCATATTTGAGGAAATTTGCAGCTGGGAATATTGGAAATTCCAAGAACATGAGACCAGTTGCCAACGCTGACATTATACCTATCGTTGAAATCCGAGTAACAGAATTGTTTTTCAAATCGATATTCCTCCTTTTATCAGATGTCTGAAAGCTTGCTTAATAACTCGATGCGCTATTTGCATCTTGCCATACATTACTCGTTGACTATCGTTACGTACTTTCTATTGTTTTTGGTGGTAAATTTGATAATTCCATCTTTGAGTGCAAAGAGTGTATAGTCTCTGCCCATTCCAACATTTTGTCCTGGCCAGAATTTTGTTCCACGCTGCCTGATGATTATGTTCCCAGCTATAACTCGTTCACCATCTTGTTTCTTTATACCAAGGTATTTTGGCCTACTGTCTCTTCCGTTTCTACCTGCTCCACTTGCTTTTGCAAATAGCTGTATATCAATGTGCATCATCGTTCACCTCCAAATTTATATATTTTGGATACTGCTGTGCAATATCTTGCAATGTCTCAAATAACTCACGTACAAATCTTTGCGAAACTTCGTTGTTTGGTATGTTCTTAACTTTTAGGTACCCTTCTTCTATCTTAACACTTGCACCATCTTTTTCTAAAGCACGAGCTGTATGCTGAGAAACAGTACTAACAGCTGCACAGACTATATCTTGTCCTTTTCTTGAATAACTAGCGTGCCCAGTAATTTCAAAGTCGATAAAGATACCCTTAGACATTCCAAACGTACAACTTATCATGTTTTAACAACTCATTGATGTTGTCATTTGATCTCTATACTTTCTATCTTTATGGTTGTATACCACTGTCTGTGGCCATTAACGGTTTTGTGACCTTTTCTAGGTATGAATTGGCCAACCAAAATCCTTCTTGCCCTTGCATGCTCTACAATTGTTCCAGTTATACTGACATTTGTAAGATATGGTTTACCAACCAATACCTCACCATCATCCGCCTTAACCATGATCACTTTGTCGAGCGTAATCTTGTCGCCTTGAGAAACGCCTTTTACTCTCTCAGTGTGGAAAACTTCACCAACTTCCACCTTGTACTGCTTTCCGCCGCTTTCTACGATAGCGTACACTAAAGTTCACCTCCTATATGATATACAGGCACTAAAACACGTAAGTTGGAGACGTGCGGGAATCCCCAACTGTTTGAAAGACGCGCTTTATGTACCATATGCACAGTTTATTTTATCACGTGTCCTCCGACATTATGATAATTTTATGTTAATGTATTCTTACTTTTTGTAACACATTTCAACGTGTAAATAGCTCGTTCAAAGTTAAGATCTATGAATTTCGATGGCATTTTGAGGTAAAGTTTGATTTTTTCAGAATTATGTGTTAAAATATAGTATCATGAACAACACCGTAGCATACTTATGAGTACAAGGAGGATAGGTATTATGGAGATTTTAAAAGTGAGTTCAAAGTCTAATCCTAACAAGGTTGCAGGTGCCATCGTGGGTTCATTGAAAAAGAACGAAAAGGTGGAGATTCAGGCTATCGGTGCAGGTGCCGTTAACCAAGCTTCAAAATCTTTGGCAATTGCAAGAAGGTTTTTAGAGCAAGAACAGTTAGACCTCTACGCAGTTCCTGCATTCATAGAGATACAAATCGGTGATGAAACAAGAACTGGTATATCTTTTAAAGTATTTCTAAAGAAGTAATGGGTTGCGGCCGATTGAAGTTTTGAACGTTGATAATGGAAGAGTTAAGAAATATTGCGCAAGCTTGTATTAACGATCAGAGAATTTACGATATAGTCGTTTCGATAGCGAATATGACTGAAGAAGAGACAAGTGTTTTTAAGAGTAAAGTACTCGCATATTTCATAAACAAAAAATCGCCTGATGATGTAGAAGCTTACAAATTCTACAAATTGTTGTTAGAGAATCAAAATGCTAGGAAGGTTCTTGATTTGTATGTTGAGATCACTGGAAGCAAATAGTGACAAATTGGTGCCTGAATGGCACCTTTTTTAAATTCAAAATGGTTTGATAGATTGGAAAGTAGGTGATGGATTTGAAAGTTGGAGGTCAAGCAGTAATAGAAGGCGTATTGATGATGGGAAAGAAAGTCGTTGTCGCTGTCAGACAAGCAAATGGCGATATAGCAGTCAAAGAGCTAGGTGGGGTGTCTCAAAATAATAAATGGATGAAGATACCTTTCATAAGAGGTTTTTTTAGCCTCTTCTACTCTTTATCGTTTGGTTTGAAGGCTATTGACTTAAGTGCTGAATTATCTTCTGGTGAGGAAATGAAAAAGAGCGATTCTATAATCTCAATTCTCATAGCGATTGTGCTTGCTCTCGGTTTGTTCGTAGTTGCTCCCGCATACATAACAAAGTGGATAGGAATTAGGAATAACGAATTTCTTTTCTCACTGATAGATGGTTTCATAAGGCTCGGCATTTTTCTAATCTATGTATGGATCATATCACTGTCAAAGGATATAAAAAGAGTTTTTCAATACCATGGTGCAGAACATAAGACGGTCCATAATTACGAAAGTGGAGAGGAACTAAGTGTGGAAAATGCCAGAAAGTTCTCGACGATTCATCCACGTTGTGGTACAAATTTCTTGATGATATTTCTCCTAGTTGCGATTTTGATTCATAGTTTGTTCGGTTTATTTGGTACTTTAAATATGGTTCAGAGGATTTTGGTGCGTTTGATTGCTTTACCAATCGTTGCGGGTATTTCGTACGAGCTTCTTAGATTGTTTGATAAGTATCCAAGTTTGAGGGTGTTAGCTGCTCCTGGAATGTTGCTGCAAAGATTAACGACGGCACATCCCGATGATTCTCAATTAGAAGTTGCCATCGTCTCCCTTAAGCATGCGCTCGGTATGGAAGATGAAACAGAGCTGGTAAATAAAGATGACGGTGCATATACCGAGGTAGATAAGCCAGTTGAGTTTTTGGGATGAGATGAGTACAAATCCTAACGTTAAAGAGTATGTTAGCATCAAGAAGGTTGACAAACCAAATTGTTCGCTTCCAATGTAGTGAAGGTGGTATCTGTCAGGTTTGAATGGATTTTTCTTCATCAGGATTCTTCTAAGAAACGAAGATGTGATCTCGTATATTGGATAGCCAAAGAATACAACTAACGCGCTGAATCTTGTAGGCATGTTTGCTGAATTAGTAGATATGAATATGTAAGCCAACATAAATGCTCCAGAGTCTCCCATAAATGTTTTCTCGTTCATATTGAAGAATAGTAGTACAAACAATGGAAGTACTAACCAGATATTTCCAGTGAATGCAGCATATATGATGGATAGGCCTATCAAGAGTCCATTTATTCCGTCGATCAAATTGAAAGCATTTAATATGACCACAAACCAAACTGCAGTTGTGATGCTGTTAATTGTATTGTTGCCAGCAATGGGTATTATATTGCTTTGTACATACAATACACAAACGAAGATCTGCATTATGAGTTTCACATAGTAACGCAATTCGAATAGGTCGTCCAAAATTCCGATGATGAATACAAGATAAAAACAGATATCGCGAGTTAATTTGGTTTCTATTAGTCCCAAAGCTGAGAAAATGATTGTACTGATAAATAGCACAAGACCACCAAGCAACGGAACTGGGTGGTTGTGTTGTTTTCTTTCATCCGGATATTCCAAAAGTACATTTGTCCTAATTGAAAAGGTCCTCAGTAGCAGTATCAATAGAATCGGTATGAGGATGAAGAACATTGTGCCAAATGAGGTTACAGAATTAGATATTAAAATCGTGACAGCCTCCCACCAACAATTTAAAAGTTGTCTAAAAAGCATGGAGTCATTCAAGAAGCTATTTCAGAAGTTATTATTGTTGCTGCAGTGTCATTTATTATTCCATCATTTGAAAAATATCATCGAGAAGATTATTGAAATAGCCAAATTCCAAGTACTGAAGGCACCGACTATCTTCTCTTCTGGCCAACCTAACAACTCAAAATGGTGATGTATCGGTGCCATTTTGAAGACTCTCTTTCCTCTTAGTTTCATTGAACCAACTTGTAATATAACGCTGAGTGTTTCGAGCAAAAATATCGTTGTAAAGAAGAGCAATGGGAGTTCGTTTTCTGTCATCAATGCATACGTAGAGATGTATGCACCAAGTGCAAGTGAGCCTGTGTCACCCATGAAGATTTTAGCCGGTCTACTGTTGTAGGCAAGAAATGCCAAAAGTGGAACAACGATCACGAAAATCATCTTGTAATTTTCAAACTCACTTGTGAGGAATAAGAATGGAATCATGCTCGTCGTAAAGACAGAACCTGCAAGACCATCGAGCCCATCAGTTAAATTCACCGCATTTGAATACCCAGCGACGAGGAACATCGTAAAGAGATAAAAGAGCCATTGAGGGACTTCTATACCAAATATACTACTAGGCCTATACTTTAGTATTGTGTACGCTACCCAAATCGAAAAGGCGAATTGAAGAACTAACTTTTGCCATGCCCTAAGTCCCAACGACCTCTTTTTTCTTATGCTCACATAATCATCCAAGAATCCTATAAATCCATAGAATATCAAAGTAATCATCAACTCAGTCGGTATTCTCAGAATAAGTCCGGCAACAATTGTTATTATTATGAAGACTATTCCGCCAGCCGTTGGTGTTCCTGCTTTGTAGTTGTGAAGATTTGGTCCTTCTTCTCTTATGTACTGTCCGACTTTCAATTTCCTCATATAGCTTATGTATTTTGGATAAATAGCCATTGCTACTGCGAACTCTGCAAGGAGAACTATGAAGGTTAGTAATTTATCTGCTGTCATTCAACTTATACCTCCCGAAGATTGAGTATTCTGTAGACAACTTGATCCAGTTGAACTGCGTGTGATGCCTTGAAATAGACTGTACCTGAAAAATTGTCAATAAGTATCCTTGTTTGGACGAAGTTTGTTATTTCATCGATAGATGTGCTTCTAAAGAGTACATTAGGCGGGTTTATGTATACAGACTCCTCTTCTTTGTCTAGAACTATTACACCGTCAAAATCCTCGAGTAATTTTGATAATTGCTCATGATAGTATTGTGAACGTTCCCCCAACTCTTTCATTGCACCAACTACTGCGTAGTAAGGTCTTGGAAAATTATCCCAAATCTCCTCGATGCCGATTCTGAACGATTCGTAACTTGCATTGTACGAGTCATCTATCACATATCCATTTCGATAGTTGTGTACGTTAAATCTCCCTTTGAGCGTTTTGAACTCCAAAAGGTTACTCGGATTGAAAATAATGTCTAACATATCGCAGATGGCAAAGGATACGAGTGTGGAAATCGACATTGCTTTTGTCCAGTAACCAGGTAAATAATAAAAATAATCGTTGCCGCCAGTATAGAAATTAAGTAAAGTTGACTTGCCATCGAATTTCTTGCCCCTCAGAATGTAATCCCCGCCAGAAGTGCCAAAGTACCTGCATTTATTGCAACTTGTCGTTCTCATTCGTTCATCATCGTAGTTTACCAAGGCCTGCTCCGAGCCTTCAACAATTTGCCATTTACCCTTGAATATATTCTCCAAACTACCCGCAATTCCAACATGTGCACTTCCTGCATTCAAGAGTATACCAATATCTGGTGGAAAGAACTTGCAAAGATACTCGATGTCACCCACTACACGTTGCCCCATTTCCAATACTAAGAGTGTCTCACCTTTGTAAGAATTTATTATGGAAAGGGGAAGACCAATCTCAGAATTGAGATTTCCTTCATTCTTGAAAGTTGGACGTTCACTATTCAAGACACTCCACAAGACCTCTTTTGTCGTAGTTTTTCCGTTAGATCCAGTGAGTGCTATAATTTTGTGATCGAATTTGCTTATTATTTTGCTTGCCAACTGTCCCAAAAATTGCACTGTATTCGGGACTATTATTTGATTTTCGATGCCTACATCTCTCTCTACAATAACTGCAAATGCTCCATTTTGAACAGCTTGCTTGGCAAAATCATGTCCATCAACTTGAGAACCTTTTATTGCAACGAAAACATCGCCGAGCTTTACTTCTCTGGAATCTACAACAAATCGGTGTCCAAGGAGATCAGAAACTTTTACCATGTGCTATGCCACATCCCCTGCTGAAACGTTGTCATTCTCTCGAATTGTGATTCTTATTTATCTTCGACAATATTATATCAAGTGTTATGTCTCTATCTTTGAACGGAATTTTCAGCGTTTCCGTGAATGTTTGATATGGTTCGTGACCTCTGCCGGTAATCATCACAACATCGCCGCGAGTTGCCAAGGTGATAGCTGTATCTATTGCCTCTTTTCTATTGAGAACCGTTAAGGATAAGGAATCTGGTGAGATTCCGGTCTCTACTTCCTTTACTATCTCTTCGGGGTCTTCGCCCCTTGGATCATCAGTTGTCAGTATCGCTATATCAGCCAACTTTGTGACCACTTCAGACATCATCGGTCTCTTTCCCTTGTCCGCTTGACCACCGGCACCATATACAACGATGAGCCGCCCTTTTGTAAGCTTTCTTGCTGTAGTTATCACTTTTTCAAGTGCATCTGGAGAATGAGCAAAATCTATGACAACTTCTATTCCTATTTTTCTCGCCTCTGGGATTGGTTCAAATCTGCCATCAACACCTCTAAATGTGGAGATATGGCTTATTATCTCATCCAAATCGTAACCTATTTCAACCAACCCAGCAAGTACCAGTGTCACGTTAAAAGCGTTGTACTCGCCTATCATCTGCGTGTAAACTTTCTTCTCACCGTAAGGTGTCTTCAAGGTGAAAATCGTTCCATTCCATGAGGTGGAAACATTGGATATTTGGTAATCCGCCTTCTCACTTGTACCTATAGAAACAGCCTTCGGAACATTCTTGCCATTCAACAATTCCAAATAATCTTCGTTAATAACTGCAACGCCATCTTTTTTGAGCAAATCAAATATATGCATTTTGGCACTTGTATAATGTTCAAACGTCGGGTGGTAATCAAGATGGTCCCTCGTAATATTGGTGAGGCCGGCTATATCGAACCTTGTCGTCTCCACCCTTGCTTGATCCAAAGAATGTGATGAAACTTCCATAGAGTAGTAACTTCCGCCATTTTTGTATGTTTTTGCCATGTTTTCCATAATTGTAATTGCGTCTGGAGTAGTGTTGTGTATGTAGAACTTATCACCCATTATATCGTTCATCACTGTACCAGATAGACTCCCGTTTAATCCTATTTGTTGCATGATGTGGTGGAATAAATGAGCACATGTGGTCTTACCATTCGTTCCAGTAACACCAAACGTAATGAGATGGTTGTATGGATGGTCAAAGAACGTATCAGCAAGATATGCTTCGGCAAGCCTACTATCGTAAACTTGTACGTATGGAATTTTAGAATTCATTTCTTTCTCTGTTACGAACGCTAAGATATTTCCTTCACTGTAAAGTTTTTCCACAATCGTATGGGAATCAAAATTCTTACCTACCCTGCATATGAAGATTGTACCTGGTTTAACTTTCGTAGAATTGTTGGTAATGTACTCAACATCTAATTCCTCAGCTTCTTTCAAGATATTATCTTTCACAACTAACTTACTTATACTTTCCAAGAGCTTACCGAGTTTCAACTCTACTCACCCCTTTAATATGTACGACTTTGAAAAGGAGGACACCGTTTCAATAGAAATTATAACACTCTATGAGAATTCTTCAATGGGAATAGTTAAACAAAAAAGGCATCTCATGGCCTATTTGCCTAAGATGCCTTCTCACAATTTACTAATACATATAATACATAGATACTTGATAAAAGGAAAAATAGCTTACGATATGAGTCTGTAGAACTTCTCTATATCTTGATCATCCACATTCTGTCTTTCTGTGGAACAGCTCATCATGCTTTGCAGATATGCGAATGCAGTATTCTTCCAACTGTACTTATTTGCTAATAACAATGATTTCTCATTTGTGAATTGCGTCAAAGAAAGATAAAGTTTCGACCCAATGTCTTTGATGTCATCGGGATCTATCAACAAACCTTCTCCATCCGACAATATCTCAGCTGGTCCACCATTTTTTGTTGCCACTATCTTAAGACCGCACGCAGCAGCTTCTATGATAGCTAATCCGAATGGCTCATACGTAGCTGGAAGAACAAAAACTGAATTTCTTTTTGCGCATACTCTGTAAAAACTTGCCAAAGTAGCTTGATCAGATATGTTTACGAAGAAGATGCTCTTGCCAATTTCTGATTTTGCAACATCCACTATTTCTCTCAATATCTTGGCTTCTTCCGTCTCTTTCTCATATGCGAACTTCTCAACGTCTTCTATTCCCCTTACTACTATGAAAAGATTCGCTGATGAGAGTAGTTGTTCATCGTTTAGAAATGCCTTTACAACAGATATGTGATTTTTCTTTCTGTCTATTCTGCTTGACATCAAAATGAATGGCAACCTTTGCCTATTCAAAGGTGCCCTTGCAAGTTTGTCTTCGATATACTGTTCCACAAGTAAGTCGATGTCGTTACTTCTCATATTGAATATGTTGTGATTTATTCCCGGTGGTACCACCTTAAATTTTTCATCGTATGGATTGCAATCGTACGCTTCGTGGGAATATTGTTCGTATCTTTCCTGATTTGTGCTACAAACGATAAAGGAAGCATATTTAAGTGCCAAATTCTCAGCACATATCCTGACGGAGAATCTGTACTTTTTCTCGAGTCCTTGCTCACTACAGGTTGAATTAAGCGATTTTTCTTTTTTCCAAGCACCGAGTGAGTGACCAGTAAATGAAAATGGTATACCAGTCCTTTTCAAGAACAATACACCGCTTATACCACCGTCACCGTAATGTGTTGTCACAAACTCCGGGAAAATTCCTTCTCCTTGATAGAATTTGTAGATACCATCAACGTATTCTGGCAGATAATTCCATAGATCCTCTTTTCTCAAGAACTGATTACCTCCGAATGGAATGCGCACAATCCTGACATTTGGTGCATCAGGGTAAAAATCGAATTGTTCAGAAAATTCTGTCCACTTTTCATCGACTATTCTTCTTGTAATTATGTCTACCTTTATACCAAGCTCACCCATTGCTTTTGCAAGTTCTTTGACATAGACAAGCTGTCCACCAAAATCAGGATGTTCGGTCAGGTGACTGTCGTTTCTGTCGAAATTACCTTGTGGATTGAAGAATGCTACATGAGTTATGCCTTGACTACTACCATTCATCGAATCACCTCTTTTCTATTTCTAAGAACACATGCTTTATCTAGTTCTCATTCAATATTGTAATGTTCATTGGCACATCTGCTCCTACGAAACCCAATATATATCCAGCTATTTTACTGCCAATTATGCAAGATTCAATGAATGTTTTGTTTTCGAGTAGACCATAATACATCCCTGCCCAAAAACCATCGCCAGCACCTGTAGAGTCCACTATTTTCTTGGCATCAGATGGAATAGGCACAATTCTTCCTCCATCGGAAGCAAAGGCACCATACTTCCCTGCAGTTAGAACAACATTCTTTACACCAAACTCGTGGTAACGATCGATGTAATAGCGTACTTTATCGTCAAACTCGTAATCTACATCACCAAAGAGCGCAATCGAGTCGTCAAGTGATGGCTTTGAAACTTCAACTGATTTTAGTACGTCCATTATCTTTTCTCTCTGAACCTTACCACAACTAAAAAGTTTGTCTCGACAGTTTGGATCAAATGCGATCCTTATCTTCTTTTCCAATGCCCATTCGAGTATTTTATCAGCCGTCTTTGAAACTGGTTGAGTTGTAAATGGCCAGCAACTAAAGTGTAAATACTCTACATCATTGAATACATCATCACCGGGGTATTCTAAAAATCTGTCGGCACCACGAATTACGAAAAAGTCTGGACTCAGCTCTGCTTTTTGTACGAAAACAAGCGTTGTACCATTTGTATCATCACGTTGAATGTAAGATACATCAACACTGCAACGTGAGAGATTGTCTATTATCCTCTTACCTATTATATCACTTCCAACCCTAGAAAGTACCCCTGCCTTTTTGCCAAGCAACGACAGATATCTTGCAATATTTCCTGGGGATCCACCGACTTTCATCACAAAATGCTCTGCACTTTCGAAGCTCTCATCCGTTATCATATCTGCTAACAGTTCTCCCACAAATAAGACCATTGTATGTCACTCCCCAAATGATTGTTCTAATTGAGCTACCCTTTCACACCACCAGCACTAAGACCTGCAATAATCCTGTTTTGGAATATCAATACCAAAACTACCAATGGTACAGTGACAATAACTGCAGCAGCCATAAGTTGTCCCCAAGGTTGCTCGTATTGGGTTCTACCGGAGAACATCGCTATCGCAACTGGAACTGTGTAGTAGTCTGGCTTCTGCATGAATGTAAAGGCAAACAAAAACTCATTCCATGCGCTTATAAAGGTCAAAAGCCCTGTAGCCACAAGTCCAGGCGCAGACATCGGAAACACTATCTGAAACAATGTTCTTGTCCTGGAACATCCATCTATTGCAGCAGCCTCTTCTATCTCTTTAGGTAGGTCTCTGAAGAAATTTTGTAGTATCCAAGTTGTGAGTGGGAGAGTTATAGCAACGTATGGTAGTATCAGACCGAGGTACGTATTTATCAATCTCATGTTCCTTAAAATGACAAACAGAGAACCTAAAATGGAGATCTGAGGGAACATGCTCACTGCCAAAATCAATATCATAACGAACGATTTCCCCTTCATGTGTAATCTCGCTATCGCATAACCTGCGAAAGAACCAAAGATGAGGGTTACTATCGTTGTGATACCAGAAACAACGACGCTGTTCCAGATATTTACATGGAATGGTCTCTCTTGGAAAACTTTCACGTAATTAGAAAATGTTGGTGATTTGGGCCAGAGTGTTGGGTTTGGATCAAAGAGTTCCGAATTTGGTTTCAGTGATGATACAACTGCCCAGTAAAATGGAAAGATACACCAAAGAAGAACAAAAATGACAGAAATGGTAAGAACTGTTTTGTATATTATCCTCTTAGTCTTTACGGACATTCTTCTCACCTCTCATCCACTCTCACTCAAGCTTTATTCTGAGTGATCTGATGTATATTACTGCGAATACGGAAATTAACATGAATATCACAACAGAAAGAGCAGAGCCATAACCAAACCATGCACCACTGAAGGCTCTATCCATCAACAACACACGATTATAAACAGCAAGTGTCTCTGTGTTGACACTTCCACGGGTCATGATAAAGACAACATCGAACACCCTCAGAGCATCCAAAGTTCTGAATATCAAGGCCACCCCGATTGTAGATTGGACCATCGGCAAGGTAATCTTCGAAAATCGTTGCCATATATTCGCACCGTCTATTCTAGCAGCTTCATAGAGTTCTTCAGGTATCAATTGTAAACCGGCAAGTATGAGGAGCGCCATAAATGGCGTTGTTTTCCACACGTCCACTGCGATAATCGCCCACATTGCACTGTTAGGCATTGCTAGTATGGGGACACCTGGTTCCACTATATTAAGTGTTTCCAAAAACTTTGTGAGGATACCAGAAGAAGGATCAAACATCCATTTCCACATCTGAGAAGATATAGCCGTTGGAATCGCCCAAGGAATCAGCATAGCTGCTCTCACAACACCACGCATTTTGAATGGCTGATTGACCAGTATTGCTATTAACAAACCAAAAATCGTTTCGAGTATTACCGAAACAACCGTGAAGAAAATGGTATTTTTCAGTGCATCTTGGAAACGATCGTCTTTGAATAGTTCAACATAATTTCCAAAACCCACGAACTCTTTTTCTATATCAGGTCTAAGGCCAGTTTCAAAAAAACTGTTATAGAACGTTTGAAAAAGTGGTAAAAAAGCTATTATCGAGATCACAAGAAGGGCTGGTATCACCATTCCCCATGCTACCAAAGTCTCTCGAGTCTTGGCTTTCAAATCCTCCACCTCCAATCCCTACGATGCTATTCCAATCTATTCCAAGTCTTGCTCCAAAATTTCTTAAAGAAACCGGGGACTTTTGGTCCCCGGTTTGGGAAATTGGAATTGATATTTCAATTATCTGTGACTTATCTACCTGCAAGGACTTGTGTTAATTCCTTTGCCATATCTTCCATCGCTTTTTGCGGAGTGGTTTGTTGCGTAAGAGCTGCATGTATGTATTTTTGCATGGTATCGGAGATCTCACTGTATTTTGCTGTCCTTGGTCTTGGTTCTGCATTGACAAACATACCGTACAGATCTACCATGAATGGAGCTACCTTTTTGAGTTCTGGGTCTTTGTAAACATCCATCATCGTTGGGTTCTGACTTGCGTTGATTGCCTTGTAGAGCTGTTGGTCATAGCTCGTTAAGAACTTAACCAGTTTCTTTGCTGCTGCTTTTTCTTCATCAGTTGCATTCTTGTTTATACCAAGCATCCATCCACCGAGCGTGGCTGCTGACCTACCTGCGGGACCTGCTGGAAGTGGAGCAACCCCAACCTTACCTGCAATCTTTGATTCTTTTGGATCATTCACAAGTGCCCATGCGTATGGCCAGTTTCTCATAAAGACCGCTTGACCATTCTGGAATGTTCTTCTTGCCTCTTCTTCCATATACGTTGTAACTGCTTGTGGAGAAACTTTTGTTTTGTAGATCAAGTCAACCATGAACTGGAGAGCATTCACGCCTGCCTTGCTGTTTACTACAACATTGCCTGCTTCATCGATGACGTCTCCGCCAAAGGATATGAGGAATTCCATGAAATCACAAACCAAACCTTCATACCTTGCCCCTTGCCATACGAATCCATACATGTTCTTTTCCTTAGCAGTGATCGTCTGGGCCATCTTTACGAGCTCATCCCATGTCTTTGGAGGATTCTTGAATCCGTACTTGTCGAGTAAATCTTTTCTGTAGTATAGAATACCTGCATCTGTAAACCAAGGTACTGCAACTATCTTACCATTTACCGTACCAGATTTAACTGTACCTGGTATAAATTTGTCAAGTTCGAAATAATCCTTGTCCGCAGTAACGTCTTCAAGATATGGTGCAAATTCTGCTGGCCAGATAACATCGAGCATCAATATTGTTGGCTCTTTTTCACCAGATGCAAGATAAGTAACGTACAAATCGTGCCTTTCAGTTGACGAGTTTGGCATTGGCATGACGGAGACCTTGATGTCCGGATTTGCCCTCATAAACTTGTCGAGTTGTTCGTACAGCACACTCAGTTCTGTACCAACCGCACCTGCTGTCATTGTTATGGTGACTCTTGAGAATGCTACCAAAGAAAGTACGAGTAACAACGATACTACCAATAACTTCTTCATAACTACACCTCCCGGAATTAGTGTGAGATACTTGACCCAAATTACTCGGTCCATTTATTCGAATTTCAAACTTAATATACCATATACAATTGAAAAGGACCAAACATTGCATTATCGATTAAAATCACAAAAATGAATGATATTAATAGTATCGTTATTCTAATTACAAATAATGGATGATAATTGCCACTATTTCACATACATTACGTTAGAACAAGTACTTCCCGTTATTGTAAAATATGACGAGCATAATATTCGAATTTCTAACAAAGTGTGGAACACACTATAATGTCTAATGTTGCAACGGAATTTTTGAACTATGAGTTCCATGAGTACACAATTTTGCAGAATGGAGGGCTTAGTATGACTGTAGAGTTACCCGTGAAGAAACTTGATGATTACAGTATATTTGCCAAAGAAGATGTTGAAAAGGTTAGAGATTTGGGTAAGCAACTGAAGGGATTGAGAGTTGTCCATGTTAATGCAACCGCGTATGGTGGAGGGGTTGCAGAACTGTTGATGACGATCATTCCACTCATGAGAGATGCAGGGTTGGACGCAAGATGGGAAGTATTAGAGGCACCTGCAGAGTTTTTCAACGTAACGAAAAAGCTTCACAACACACTCCAAGGTGCCAACATTGAGATTAGTGATGAGGAATGGGCATTGTATGAAAGAGTTAACGAAGAAAACGCAAAGAAACTGAATTTAGATGCGGATGTCGTAATAATCCACGACCCACAACCAGCTTATGTGCCTATTTACAGAGATGCTAAGGATACAAAATACATTTGGAGATGCCACATCGACACAAGTACTCCTAACATGAAAGTTTGGAACAGATTAACATCGAAGATGGGCATTTACAAAAAGGCGCTCTTCCATATGATGGATTATGTGAGGCCGCCATTTGACAAGATTGCCGTAGAATTTCCACCAAGTATAGATCCACTCAGTCCAAAAAATATGGAGATGAGTAAGGAAGCGCTTAAAGAAGTCGCGGAGAGGTACAACATAGATTTAAACAAACCGTTGATAACAGTTGTTGCAAGGTTTGATCCGTGGAAAGATATTCCATCTTCTATAGATGTCTACAGAATCGTCAAGGAGAAGCACGACGTGCAACTTGCCATAGTTTCTTCCATGGCAAAGGATGATCCTGAAGGTTGGATATTCTTTGAGGATGTACTTAGATATGCAGGAACGGATAAAGATATACTCTTCTTGACTGACCTTAAGGGTGTTAGCCACAACGAGGTTAATGCAATTCAAAGATTGTCGTCATTGGGACTACACACGGCCACACGTGAAGGCTTCGGCTTAGTTATAAGTGAGATGATGTGGAAGGAGCATCCAGTAGTTGCAAGACCAGTTGGTGGTGTTAAAATACAGATAGACGATGGAGTGAATGGATATTTGAGAACTGATGTAAAAGACCTTGCAAACGTTATATCGAATTTACTTGAAAACAAGAATATGCTCGAAGAAATGGGTAAGAAGGCAAAAGAAAAAGTCAGAACAACCTATTTGTCTACAGCAAATTTGAAGAGATATTTAGATGTCATAAATTCCGTCGTAAATGGTTGAGTAATTGAATAGGTATTAGAAATTAGAATAAGTGGTAGTGTCACGGCTATATTCTTTCAAGATACCTATTACAAAATAATTGCATGTCGCTGTGCTATGTGATATATTCTTTGTAGACTTTTAGGTACTGGAGGATTAGGATTGAAAAATGAGACTAAGATTCTGCTGCACATAGTCAGAGAAAAGAGAATCCGTCGGAAGGATTTAGAAGCGATAATTAGTGTGACACCGTCAACGATGACTTATTTGCTTGATAAACTTAAGAACTTTATAGATATACAGGAGGAGGTCCCCACTTTGGGGAAGCCTCCTCAATTTTTATCTATCTCGAAGAATGCTTGGAAGATACTCGCAGTAAGTGTTGGCAGAGAAAAAATACGGGCTGTCCTTTACAATGCAAAGGGGGAGGAACTTGAGAGCTTTGAGCACAGGGTCAAAAAGGAAGATTTATCAAACGATGGAATTAGCAATGTCTTGCAACAAAGTATTGACAAGTTCTACGACTACGATAGTATAGGAATAGCCTTTTCTGGAACGATCTGTGATGAGATAGTGGATTCAAAAATACTATCTCTAAGAGATTATGACCCAGTAAGATCACTGCATCTCAAATCGTTGGGTGTGCCATACATTATCATATCAGATGTAGAAGCAATAGCCGCGTATGAGTCTAAAAAGACTGGAAAAGATAAAGTTTTTGTGCTAAACTATGGTACGGGTATCGGTGCTTGCTATTACGAATACCACGCGCTTTTCAGTAGAGACGAGTTCAAAAATATTCCGTTTGGTCATATGTATGCAGGTGGAAATGAGCAATGTTACTGCGGAAATGCAGGTTGCCTTGAAACGGTTGCTTCAGATTATGTGATCGTCAAGAAGTTCTACGACAAGAATTTGAACTTCATAGATTTCATAAATAGGGAAGAGGAATATTGGAAGATTCTGAAAGTGGTTAGGAATCTCTATAAAACTGATGAAGAAAATGCAAGCGAATTATATAAAGAAGTCATCGAACACTTGGCAATGGCATTGGGAAACACTTCAGTACTTCTGGGAATAAATGAGATAACGTTGTATGGTGAGGGTGCCTCAAAATGGCTGGCTGAGCAACTTGAAGAGAAGATCAATAGCCTTGCAAAGAATTTTTCCATATCTGTCAAGTACGGTAATACTTTAGATGCTGTAGAAAGAGGAGTATCGTTAGAAGCAGCGATAAATCTCATAAAGAAAAAAATTACAAAATGATATTCTAATCAAATTCGGAGGTTCACTATGTACATAATTCTTATCGGCGGTGGTACAGGTTCCGGAAAGACAACTGTGACGAATAAGATAATCGAGAGATTGGGTAACGACAATTGTGTGATATTACCTATGGACAATTATTATAAGGACATGGGACATGTACCGTTGGAAGAAAGGAAGAAATACAACTACGACCATCCAGATATGATAGAACATACACTTATGGTAAGGCATGTCAAAACGCTACTGACCGGGAAGAATGTAGAACTGCCTGAGTATGATTTTGCCCAATACACTAGAAGTGGAAGTACTATAACTATATCACCGAGGCCAATTTTACTCATAGAAGGTATATTTGCACTGTATTACGAAGAATTGAGAGCTATTGCCGATTTGAAAGTATTCGTGGATGCGGAAGGTGATGAGAGATTCATCAGAAGATTGCAAAGAGACTTATTCGAGCGTGGAAGGTCGATAGAATCTGTGATAGACCAGTACTTGAACACAGTCAAGCCCATGCATGATGCATATGTTGAGCCTAGTAAAAGGCATGCAGATATAATAATACCGCGCGGTGGCTACAACGAAAAGGCAATCAACGTGGTTGTAGAGTTTGTTCAAAGCATGCTATGAATATGCTCTAAGAATCTCACATTCTAAGCCCTTTTTGATCCACAAAATTCATGACCCTATTGAATACTGCCGAAATGATAAGAATGATAAGAATGATAAGATTGTTGTAACATCCCCCACCATTGGTGGGATTTTTTCTTGAAAAAGGACGAAACTTATGTATAATTGTCTCGAAGAATATAAAAAATATAAATACGTGAGAGCATAATGAAGTGGAGGAAGAGAATGAAGGTACATATCTTTACGTACGGTTGTCAAATGAATGAAAACGACACAGAGATAGCAAAGCAACTTCTTGTAAACGACGGACTCGAAGTTGTGCAATCCGAAGATGAAGCGGATGTTGTGATACTAAACACATGCGCTGTAAGGAAAAAATCTGAAGAGAAGATATACAGTCACATAGGAAAATTGAGAAAGAAACACAAGAGAATTGGTATAATGGGCTGCGTCGCTGAAAAGGAGAAAGAAGACCTCTTCAAGCGTGGAGTTTCGTTTGTAATCGGTACGCGCGCACTTAACAAAATACCTGAGGCTGTAAGGAACTCTCAAGAAGGAAGAAAACAAATATTTCTCGATGATACACTAGATGAAATTGAATATGAGCATGTAGAGACGAGAGCTTCATCACACCATGCTTGGGTTACTATAATATATGGCTGCAACAGATTTTGCACATACTGCATAGTACCGTACACAAGGGGTCGAGAAAAATCAAGGGCCATGGCTGAAGTACTAATCGAAGTAAACAATTTGGCAGAGATGGGATATAAAGAATTTACTTTCTTGGGTCAGAATGTAGACGCGTACGGAAAAGATTTGGCGGATAGCACATCGTTAGCAAAGCTACTTTTCGAAGCTTCAAAGATAGAAAACGTGGAGCGGCTATGGTTTTTGACTTCGTATCCATCCGATTTTTCGCTGGAAATTCCTCGAGTAATGACAACAAGTGAGAAGGTTGCAAGGTCTGTACATCTGCCTGTTCAACATGGCAGCAATAAGATTTTGAAGGCCATGAACAGGAGGTATACGAGAGAAGAATACATAGAACTAATTAGAAATATCCGGGAAATAGTCCCAGACGTCTCAATATCGAGTGATATAATAGTAGGATTCCCTGGTGAAACTGAAGAAGATTTTGAAGAGACAATAGCACTCGTTGAGGAAATGCAGTTTGAGAGACTGAATTTAGCGATCTATTCACCTAGAGAAGGAACGGTAGCTTGGAAGTACTTAGCAGACGATGTACCTTACGAGGAGAAGGTAAGAAGGATGTCTTTCTTGCTCAATCTTCAAAAGAGGCTCAATAAATCATTGAACGAGAAGTATTTGGGTAAGGAAGTAGAAGTCATTGTAGAGTCACGCGCAAAGAACGGATTGTTCTACGGAAGAGACATAAGAAACAAGATAATTTCTTTCAACGGTTCTGAAGGATTGATAGGTAAGAATGTGTTGGTGAGAGTTGAGAAAATAACAGCTGGTCCACTTTACGGAAGCATTGTAGAAGAGATCAAGGCTTAATATGCATGCTGCTCGATTAATGCCAAGAGTTATCATCTTTTAATGAAATTTTAAGCTTTCTGTGGTACTCTATGGGTGGAGGTGATGACTGTGAGTAAGATATATTTTAGACTACCCATTCTTATAGGGGTGCTGTTAGCTATCACAACAGTGATAACTTTTGGCATGGAGTACGTTGTGAGAGTTGACCAAATGGAACTCGGTAAGATCATAACTGAAAATACTAAGAATGGTTGGACAAGTGTCAGTGAATTGGAATACGGTGAAAAATACAAGGTCGAAACGAGAACAACGTATGGAAAATCTGGACTTTTTGAGGTTTACGAAGCAACGTTTGTGACTGGTGATGAGGTTGTTGCAAAGATACTTGGCACAAACAAACAGAATCGCATTTCAATCACTGTATATATGTACTATGACGACCCAAATAATCCATCAGTCAAGACATTCACATTTGATAACAGTTCAATGGTAATTTTGGATAACAACTTCGTAATTCCACATTTTGAAATGATGCTTAAGACACCAAGTCCGGTGTTTACCATACTGATTCCGCAGGCATTATTTGATCCTTCAAAGACAGAAAAGGCATCTGGGAATGCACAGTTAAAACGTGCAGCCAATGGAAAGTACGTTTTGAGTTACGAAGGAGTCGACATAACAATTTCTACAGATAAACTTGGAATTGTGAGTATGGAATATTCTAATGGCATTACCGTTGAAAGGGTGAAGAAATAACTGAAAACATCAGATTATTTAAGAGAGTACGGAATAGTTCTGAAAAAGTCATTAGGTCAGAATTTCTTATCTAGTGAGGAATATGCGAATAGAATTGTCGAGGCATCCGATATCAAAAAGGATGATACAATATTAGAGATAGGTGCAGGCGCAGGAACTTTAACACTTTCTTTGGCAATGACTGGAGCTGAAGTCTATGCTATTGAGATAGATAAGAGAATGGAGCCGATATTAAAAGAAAGGTTGGCTGAGTACAACAATGTTCATTTGATCTTCGAAGATTTTTTTAATGTGAATCTTTCGTTCTTGCCCAACCAGTACAAGTGCATTTCAAATATACCGTATTATATAACCGCACCTATAATAAAGCGATTGATTTTTACGAACTTCAATGTACTTTACCTAATGATGCAAAAAGAAGTCGGAGAAAGATTGCAGGAAAAGCCCGGTAGTTCAAACCGGGGTTTTCTTTCAGTTGTTCTTCAGACCGTGGCTGACCTCGAAAAGGTGATGATAGTTCCAAGGAGTGCTTTTGTACCAAACCCTGAAATCGATAGTATCGTACTAAGAATAGAAAAGAAGTCTTCGATACCGTTCATGAGTTTGGAAGAATTGTCAAGTTATTGGGAATTTGTTTCATCGTGTTTTGGCCAAAAGAGGAAGACGATCTACAACAATTTAAGAGCTATCGGCCTTGATAAATCGATGATTGAAGAAATGCTTAGCGGCATCTCACCAAGTGCAAGGCCTGAACAACTAATGAACGATGAGTTTGTAAGTATGTGGCATAAATGGAAAGAATTGAAAACATTATCAAATGGAGGGGCTTTATGACCCAAGAGAAAGTATTTGTCTTTGATTTGGATGGTACGATATTGAATTCAAAGAATGAATTTCCACCAGAGACTAGGGATGCAATTTTGAAGATAGCTGCAAAAGGCGACAAAGTTGTTTTCGCAACAGGTCGAATGCATATTTCTGCCAAAAAGATGATCGACAACGTTTTTGGAAAGAGCAATGCTTTCCCGATAATATCGTACAATGGTGCCGTTGTGTACGTCCCTAATGAAGGGTTCATATACGAAAAGACTATCCCATTGGATGTTACACACATGGTAATAGACTTTTTCAGAGAGCGACATATTCATGTGCATAGCTATGTTGACGATATTCTCTACAGTGAAAAAGATGATGACGAGATAAAACTATATTCAAAACACGCAGATGTGCCATATACTGTAGTCGATGATTTGAAAAAGCTCAAAGAACCTATAAAACTCCTTGCAGTTGGTCAGCAGCAAGTACTTGACGCAGTTGTTCCAGTGTTGCACACTCAACTCAATGATAAGGCAAATGCATTCAAGAGTTTCTCGATATTCCTAGACATTATCCCGGAAGGTACGAACAAGGGAATTGCTTTGAAATTCTTGGCTGATCACGTAGGCTTTGATCTCAATTCTACAATCGTGTTTGGAGACAACGAGAACGATATATTCATGTTCGATGTGGCTGGAATGAAGATCACCGTAGAAAATGCTGTACCAAGGCTAAAAGAGGTGGCCGATTTTGTCAGTAAATCTAATGAAGAAAATGGCGTTCTTTTTGCTCTTGCTAAGTTTTTCCCTGAGTATCTTCGCTAACTCTCCAAATTCAACAATTCAAATCTGTACAACTAGATTAGAAAAGA
This sequence comes from Fervidobacterium sp. UBA5837, assembly GCA_002432805.1. Classification (GTDB taxonomy): domain Bacteria; phylum Thermotogota; class Thermotogae; order Thermotogales; family Fervidobacteriaceae; genus Fervidobacterium. The sequence continues at coordinate 81,045 of DJGV01000007.1, forward strand.
TTGTTGATGATGTCTCTCTGCTTACTTTGGGAAGCATGGGAAACCTTTCACTTGCAACAAATTTGGGAAAGTACGTGGGGAGTCTACTCAAAAGTCAAGGATACGATTACTATGTTTTGGGACCGCTCGATACACTCAGTATAGACGATGATGACTATTTTTACAGAGTCAACAAATCTCCTTTTATCACATCTGATCTGTACGACAAGTTTGCAACAGGTTTAACTGCAGCTGGTATCATTCCAGTTTTTGATGGCAGAGGAAAGATGGATACGTATTTGATCTCGTCTCTCGTTACGAGAAAGCTTACATATCCCGTAATCGTTGAAGACGAGGGAAAGGCCAATTTACTTAGAAACTTGAAGTACAAGGCAACGTTCATAGTTGAAGGCGAAGATGGATACGTATTTCTAAGTGGTGGACCTGTATCCCTCTACTGGACAATAGATATGCACAGCGGTGAGGATATCAGAAAAGAAATACTACTGAATTCGATCTTGTATATCAGTGATGGAGAAATACGGGTCAAAAAGCCATTTTCAAAAAGCGGGGTAGTGGTATACAGTGACGATGCATTCGTCATTGAAGAGGCAAAGTCGATATTGAAAAAACACGCTGGGCCTGGCAGAATTCCTTGGTGAGCTCATCGATAAATCAACTCTTTACATTGAGCATCATTAGTTTGTGCCCATACATCCTTAACCACCTGCGTTTATCCGCGTAATCAGGCATTATCCTACCAACAACCCTCCAAAAGTTTCTACTGTGGTTCATCTCAACTATATGTGCCAGTTCGTGTACGATAACGTAATCTACTACTCCAACTGGTGCCATGATAAGTCGCCAGTTGAAAGACAGAGTACCTTTGGATGAGTAAGATCCCCACCTTGACCTTGCGTTGGAGATTCTGATCTTTTTGTATTTGGTTATTCCTACTTTTGTAGACAAAAATCTCACTCTAGTTGGAATATAGATAGCTGCTTGCCTTCTCAACCAGTTTTCTGCTAACGTCGATAAATCTTCCAAATATCTCCTGTGCACTAGAAAACTCTCACCATTGTACTTGAAAGTCAAAAGCTCATCATCTATAACTATAACAGGTCTTTCAATGCCCAAGTAAGGTATTTTTAAATCATCCATAGCTTAACAATTCCTCCTATAATGGTCTATTAATAGTCTATCGGTTTTTGGTGAAATGTTATAGTATATACTATAGTATATACTAAGGATATCATAAGACTACGTTGAAAAAGATGGATAATTTGTGGTATAATCTTATCACTGACAAAAAACGGAGGTGGAAATATGAAGTACAGATGCACAGTTTGCGGTTACATTTATGATCCAGAAGTAGGAGATCCCGATTCAGGAATCAACCCTGGCACACCGTTTGAAGATCTCCCAGATGATTGGACATGCCCAGTTTGCGGAATAGGCAAAGATATGTTCGAGCCTCTCGATGAATGATTCATTTTCAAGCTTTTCGATAAGTGAAATTGACTAATCTGGGGGGATATCCCCCCATTTGTGTATAAATTGTGTGCATTAAGTTTGCACCAAAGATAAAGAATATCATTGGATAGGGAATTTGTACTGAATTTTAAATCACAGATACCATAGATAAGTTTCAGATAAGTTTGGATATGAAGAAGGAGCTGAGTACGATGGATGATGTTAGAGTTAGGTTTGCACCAAGCCCTACAGGTTATTTGCATGTAGGTGGTGCGAGAACTGCCCTTTTCAACTACTTGTTTGCAAGAAAGATGGGTGGTAGATTCATACTAAGGATAGAAGATACGGACATAGAAAGATCCGAGAAAGTTTTTGAAGAACAACTGACCTCTGCGTTGAAATGGTTGGGATTGGATTGGGATGAGGGACCAGATATCGGTGGTACGTACGGTCCATACAGACAGAGTGAACGCATCAACTTGTACAAAGAATTTGCACAAAGACTCGTGCAAGATGGTAAAGCTTATGAAGTCTATGCATACCCAGAGGAAATAGAAGTGCTCAGAGATAAACTACTCGCAGAAGGTAAAGCGCCACACTATACAAAAGAGATGCTCCAACCGTACAACACGGATGAGAGGAAGAGAGAATACGAAGAAAAAGGTATAACCCCCGCTATCTATTTTTCAATGCCAAGGAAAGATTACGTTATAAGCGATGTGGTAAAAGGTGATGTCGTCTTTAAAGCAGGCAGCACCGGAGATTTTGCACTGTTGAGAAGCAACGGTATGCCGACGTACAATTATGCTTGTGTTATCGACGATGGACTGATGAAGATCACGCATGTGCTACGCGGTGATGATCACCTTTCCAACACCGTAAAGCAAGTTGCTTTGTACGAGGCATTTGGATGGCCCACACCGATCTTTGGTCATGTGTCGATGATATTAGGGCCAGATGGTAGTAAGTTGAGTAAGAGACACGGTGCAACATCCGTTGAGGAGTTCAAAAGTAGAGGATACCTTCCCGAAGCACTGGTCAATTTTCTAGCTCTCCTTGGATGGTCACATCCGGAGGGAAAAGAGATATTGAGTAAAGATGAGTTGATATCGAGCTTTACACTGGATAGACTTGTGAAGAACGCCGCAATATTCAACCCAGAAAAGTTAAAGTGGATGAACGCTGAACACATAAAGATGAAAGATATTGATGAACTGGTTCGGATCTCAAGGCAATTCATCAATGTAGATATAAATGATGAAAAGTTGAGAAAGATATTGATAGCCCTCAAGGATCGAATAGAGGAACTATCGCAACTTCCAGAAATGGCGGATTTCTTCTTCCACAAACCAACAAACCTACCTGAAAAAGCACCGGAAGCAATTGAAACTTACGACAATTTGTGCTTGGAGCTCGATAAGATTGAAGAATGGAATCAGGAAAATATATACGCAGCATTCAAAAATGTTATGAAAAGTGCAAAATTGAAGGGGAAAAACTTCTACATGACTTTAAGACAGATACTGACCGGTCGAATTGAAGGCCCTGAATTGATAGATATCATAGAGATATTGGGAAAAGATGAAGTTGTAGCACGGATAAAAGCATTTTGCGGATAACATTGGTAGATATATAATTGCAAAGATAATTGCAGACGAGGTGATTGCGGTGATATACATCTCTGATACGTTAACGAAGAGCAAGGTACCACTTGAAACGGGCCAGCCAAATGTTGTGAAGATGTACGTCTGCGGACCAACGGTGTACAACTACATTCACATCGGTAACGCAAGACCAATGGTAGTCTTTGATGTATTCAGACGGTTTTTGGAATTTGTCGGATACAAGGTTGTAATGGCCCAAAATTTTACGGACATAGATGACAAGATAATAAATCAGGCAAACGAATGGGGTGTAGATTGGAAGACAGTCGCTGATACGTTCATAGCCGAGTGCTATCACGATGCCCAACTGCTTGGCATAAGGACTGCAAATTTCCATCCAAGAACGACTGATTTTGTTGAAGATATAATTAATGCTATAGCGAAGATGATAGATAATGACTTTGCATACGTAACACCGAATGGTGATGCGTATTTCAGCGTTCGGAAAGTAAACGACTATGGGAGATTGTCCGGGAAAAAGTTAGATGAACTAAGATCAGGCGCACGTGTCGATGTAAATGAACTAAAGATTGATCCTCTCGATTTCGTACTGTGGAAATCCGCAAAACCCGGAGAACCCGTGTGGAATAGTCCTTGGGGAAAGGGAAGACCTGGGTGGCACATCGAGTGCTCTGTGATGTCACAGAAGCTATTAGGCGATATGTTCGATATCCATGGTGGTGGAGAAGACCTCATATTCCCGCACCATGAGGATGAAATTGCACAGAGCAAGGCACTCACGGGCAAGCCACCTGCACGGTATTGGATGCACAATGGCATGATCATCGCGCGTGGAGATAAGATGAGCAAATCTTTGAGAAATACTTTCATGGTGCGTGAGGCTGTGAGAAAATTTGGAAAAGACGGTGTAAGGCTATTCCTTCTGTCCAAACATTACAGATCCCCCATGGAATTTTTCGATGCACCGCTTGATGATAGTTCTAAAGCAGCTGCGAGAGTGCATGCTACTTTGTATAGATTCACGGAAAAGTACAACTATCCGTTAGTGCCAAAGTACGATGAAGAGATGAATGATTATCAAACACGTTTCATAGAAGCACTATCCGACGATTTCAATACGCCGGTGGCACTTTCTGTGTTGTTCAACGTCGTCAGGGAACTCAATAAGGCGATGGACGATGGAAATGATGAACGAGCGCTAAAGATGTACCATCTTATCAAGAGAGTCTTTGGAAACATGTTAGGCATTTTTGATGGAGAGACGGATAAGGTGCAAAGGGTAGAATCAGAAGAAATGCAAACGCTCGATACTCTGATAAGAGGGATCATCGAAATGAGAAACAACTTCAGAAAGGAAAAGCAGTATGAAATGGCAGATAAGTTGAGAAACTTGCTCGGTGAATCGAAAATTAGGCTTGTAGATACACCAGAAGGTACGAAGTACGAATTGTATTAATTATATTAATTATATTAACTGAGATCAACCGGATAAATTGTGATTAGTATAGGAAAGGAAAATGGAGGCTGAATGCCTCTATTTTTTTCCCCTCAAATTTTTTGCATCGTGAATGTACACAAAATTCTGGGTTGTACTCTCGCAAATGAGGAGTATGCGTATGATTCTTTGTGGGGAGTTTTCAAACATCGCTTCTTGAAGGCACATGAGTGGAATGTCTTCAACAAGTAGCCCTTCACGTAGTGCAGTTGCAGGATTGAAACTTTTAATATCCGGTGTAACGGAAAACATCACCGATACGATGCGTTCAATATCGTTTTGTGAGTTAATTTCATTCCACAACTCTACGACCTTTTTTCTTATCTCCTCTGGTTCATCACTCCCCAAAGAAGTCGCACCTCTGATACCTACTATTTTGTAATTCTTCTTATCCATTTCTTCGTTGTCGCTTGTGGCTTTTTTGCTGTCTTTTTCCATCATTATCTCTCCCACAAATTATACAAAGTATTGTAAAATCCAATGAATTTGACAAAGGAAAAATTTTTTGATAAAATACTCACAATTATTTGGCAAAAAAGAGGTACAAAGATATGCAAAATAGGTTAAACTCCAAGATGGTCCTTTTATCTCTTAACAACACAAATGAATATTATTACTATTATTGCTCGACACCCATTTTGGTGCCTTTGCGTTGTTGTAGAAAGAAGGTAAGGACATAAGCAAAGGTTCCAAAAAGGGTGTCTACTTTTAGTAGACACCCTTTTTTATTATACCATCGTATCATCAAATTTTGTCAAATCAAAATCATTCTAAGAAAAGCGGAGGTGGAAATACATGGTCATCGTAATGGAGGAAAATGCCACACAAGAAGATATCGAAAGAGTGATAGAAAAGGTCGTCGAGGTTGGGTTCAAGGCACATCCGGATAGAGGTGAGAATCACACGATCATAGGCGTTGTGGGAGAAGGGGACAGAGAGTATATTTTGAACAACATCGGTACTTTTCGAGGTGTTGAAAGGGTTGTAGAGATCACGCAACCATTCAAGCTTGCCAGTCGGACGTTTAAACCCTCCCCATCCGTTTACGACATAAACGGTGCGAGGATCGGTGGTGATAATTTCTGCGTCATCGCGGGGCCTTGTGCTGTTGAAACACGTCAGCAGGTGCTTGAAACGGCACACTTTCTAAAAGAAGAGGGAATCAAGTTTTTGAGAGGCGGTGCATATAAACCCAGAACCTCTCCGTACTCATTCCAAGGATTGAAGGAAGAGGGCCTCGAGATACTGAAAGAAGCCTCACAAGAAAGTGGTCTAAGGATCGTAACTGAAGTGATGGATACTAGAGAGGTAGAGCTCGTTTCAAAGTATGCAGACGTGCTCCAGATTGGTACAAGAAACATGCAAAACTTCTCACTTCTCAAAGAAGTTGGAAAAACAGACAAACCTGTATTACTCAAGCGAGGTCAATCTGCAACTTATAGAGAGCTATTGATGGCGGCCGAGTACATAATATCCGAAGGAAACAATCAGGTAATTCTGTGTGAAAGAGGTATCAGAACGTTCACTGACGAAACGCGCAATACATTGGACATCAGTGCAATTCCCATCGTGAAGAGATACAGCCACTTACCGATCATAGTGGACCCAAGTCATGCATCAGGTGATTGGAGATACATAATTCCGCTATCAAAGGCCGCAGTCGCCGCAGGTGCTGATGGGCTGATAGTGGAGGTGCATCCTGATCCTCGGAATGCACTTTCCGATGGCAATCAGTCGCTCAATTTCGAGCAATTTCATGAGTTGATGTGTCAAGTCAGGAAGTTGCTGCAAGTCGAAGAAAAGGTATTATCGTAGATTTGATTAGGTGCAATTGGGTCTAATATAGTGATTGCTATAGTGAAAGGTGTGCGATGGAGATGCTCTTTGAGAATGTATTCATAATTGGTACTGGATTGATAGGAACCTCACTTGCGCTAGCGATGAAAAGCAGTGGAGAAATTAGAGAGATACAAGGATATGATGTCAACAGTGAACATGTAGTCAAAGCGCTTGAACTCGGTGGTATCGATAGAATTGGTCAACTTAAAGATATCGATGCATGTGACTTAGTGGTCTTGGCAGTACCTGTCGAAGGGGCAAAGGATGTGCTTGGACGTATATTTCCATTCCTTAAAGAGGGCACTGTGGTAACGGATGTCGGAAGTACAAAGCGTGAGATCATAAAAGCTTTCGAGAGCCTGCATCGATGTATGAAAGATAAAAATGTCAATTTCATAGGTGGCCATCCGATGGCGGGATCTGAAAAGTCTGGGCCTGATGGAGCAATTCAGAATTTGTTCAAAGGCAAAACTTATGTGCTGGTAAGAACACCAAGTTGCAACGATGAGATGTTCGAAAAGTTTAGGGTACTTGTTACAAAGATGGATGCATCGCCCATTGAAATGGACGCAGAACTCCATGACCGCATAGTCTCCGTGACAAGTCACTTGCCACAAGTCGTCTCCTATATATTGGTGCAAACTCTAATAGATTACGCACGCGAAGATGAACGATATGTGAGCTTGGTTGGAAGCGGTTTTAGAGACACAACAAGGCTTGCAACCAGTATACCAGCAGTGTGGATCGATATCTTCAAACAGAATAAAGATAACTTAACGGACGTACTAAATCATTTTCAAGCGCAGATAGAATGGTTCAAAGGTATGATTGAAACGGAAAGGTACGAGGAGTTGAATGAAAGTGTAACGAAGATAGTATCTTTCAAAGAAAAGTTGTAAAATGGGAGCCTAAGGAAAGGAGGTGGAGAGTACCGTGCGCATGAGAATATCACCATGTGAAAGTATAAATGCTGAGATAACTGTACCGGGAGATAAGTCGATCTCGCACAGGGCATTGATGATAGGCGCGATCGCAAATGGGAAGACGCAGATTCGAAATTTCCTCGATTCTGACGATACGTCTGCAACGATGGAGATTCTGCGTGCAATGGGTATAGAGATAGAGAGAAAAGAGAATGAAGTCATTGTCGAAGGTAAGGGACTGTACGGATTAAGCGAGCCGGATGGCGTGCTCGATGCAAGGAATTCGGGCACAACGATGCGCTTACTCTTGGGCCTTTTGGCTGTGCAGAATTTCTACGCTGTGATCACGGGAGATGAGTCACTGAGAAAGAGGCCAATGAAGAGAGTAATTGAACCGTTAGCGAAGATGGGTGCGCAATTTTTTGGGCGGCAAGGTGGCTCACTTGCCCCCATAACGGTGATTGGGAATCAAAATCTCAGACCCATCACGTACAAAACACCAGTAGCAAGTGCACAAGTTAAGTCTGCCATCTTACTCGCCGGATTGTACGCAGATGGCGATACGACGGTCATGGAACGTGCAAAATCGAGAGACCACACGGAACGTATGCTGAGATGTTTCGGTGCCCAAGTTTATGAAGAAGACACTTCTGTGACAATCCATGGGATTGCCAATAAGCTTGAGGCAAAGGAGATCTTTGTGCCGGGAGACATTTCTTCTGCTGCGTTTTTCATCGTAGCTGGATTGATAACAAAAGACTCCAAGTTAGTCATCAAGGACGTGGGACTGAATCCGACGAGAACTGGCATCCTCACTGTGCTTAGAGAAATGGGTGGAGACATAAGTGTTGTGAACGAGAGGATAATTAACTATGAACCGGTGGGAGATTTGATAGTGAGGAGCAGTGAACTGAAAGGTATCGAGGTCAAGAGTGACACCATTCCACTACTCATCGATGAGATACCGATACTTGCTATAGCTGCCAGCCAAGCAAGTGGAAAGACAAGTATTCGAGATGCACAGGAGTTAAGATACAAAGAGACCGACAGAATACGAGCGATCACCACTGAATTGAGAAGGCTCGGTGTAGAAATCGAAGAGAGGCAAGACGGATTTGATGTGGTTGGTAGACAGGAAATAAAGGGAAACTGTACGTGCGAGAGTTACAAGGACCATAGAATAGCAATGTCACTCGCCATAGCGGGCCTTATAGCACAAGAACCGATCGAAATCAATGACTTTGAATGCGTCAGCATTTCCTTTCCAAATTTCGCAGATATACTGAATTCATTCGATGGTTGAATAGAGAATGGTAAGAATCGAGGTGGGGAGGTTGAAGAAATTTGGTCTTTTGGAATATCCGGAAAAGATGAGCCTTTCGAGCAGAGTTTTCAATCTCTACTTTGCCAAGGCAGGTATAGATGCAACGTACGAAGATATTGTATTAACGCCACAGCAGTTCGATGAAAAAGTCGACGATTACATAGCTTCTTACGATGGGCTCAACGTGACTGTCCCTTTCAAAGGTCAGATTTTAAGACACGTCACACCTGTCGAAGATGCATTGAAGTGCCATGCTGTCAATTGTATATTCCAACGGAAGGGATACAACACGGATTGGTTGGGTTTTTACAACTCGCTTACATCCATTAACGTAGAAGGTCCCATCTTGCTACTTGGTGCAGGTGGAGTAAGCAGGGCGATACTGTATGCACTCTGCAAAATGGGACATAAGGAAATCCTCTTGTGCAACAGAACAATGGAGAAGGCATTGCAAGTCAAGGAAGATTTCTCCGAAGAATGTGAGATCATCGTCGAATCGTTCGAGGATTTGAAAGATGTTCTTAAAGACGTGAAAACATTCATAAATGCAACATCAATAGGTATGTTCGGTGAGTTGTTCGATTTGAACGTCGATGATCTATCTCACCTGTCGCTCGTGTACGATGTTGTGTACAACTACACACCACTGCAAGAGATGGCCAATGAAGTTGGTATCACATGTGTGGATGGAAAAGCGCTTTGGTATCACCAAGCGGTGGAGAATTTGAAAATCTGGGATGTCTACGAGGAAAAGATATTTAAGGAATGTTTCGAGCAAATTGTCGATGCTGAGTCATGAACGTGGAAAAGGGAAAAAAGATATGCAAAAGAAGGTGAGAAAATGGAATTCAAGATAGTTGGTGACTCACATGGTCCTTTCATGATGGGGTTGATTGAAGGTATCCCTGCAGGATTAACCATAGACAAAGAAACGATAGATGCAGAGTTGAGAAGGCGTCAGAAGGGCTATGGGCGAGGCGAGAGAATGCATATAGAAAGTGATGAAGTTGATATCGTCTCAGGCGTTTGGAATGGTATGACGACCGGTGCGCCAGTCGTTTTGATGATTGGTAACAAAGCAGCCAATCCAATCGATGCGAAAAAAGAAAGGACCGTTCCAAGGCCGGGACATGGTGATTATTCTGCTTGGGCAAAGTATGAATTGACGGATTTGAACGCATACACGGAAAGGAACAGTGCAAGGTGGACCGCTGCACTGGCGGCACTCGGAAGTGTGGCAAAGCAGTTTCTCACTATTTTCGATGTACATGTCATGGGGTTCGTTGCGTCGATCGGTAAAGTACACGTTGATGATACGCTCTTCGATGAGCTGCAAAAAGATTTCGATGCATACATCGAAAAACGGGACAACTCACTGGTAGCCTGCCCGTTCGAGGATATCTCTGAATGTATGATTCAAGAGATAGAGAACGTTGCATTCAAAGAGGCAACGACGCTTGGCGGAAGTACCAAAACGTTCGCTACGGGTGTTAAACCTGGGCTTGGAAGTTATTCAAATGTGTTCAACAAGGTTGATTCAAAGATAGGAAGGTATTTTATGTCCATTCCTTCAGTCAAGGGGGTTCATATAGGTCACGAAGATGTTTCATGCACTGGATTTGAATTTCAAGACCCATTCACATACGAAAATGGTAGAATAAAGAGGACAAAGAACTTCGCAGGTGGCATAGAAGCAGGTATAACGAATGGTGAGAACATCGTCGTAACGACGTACTTCAAACCCATATCGACACTCGCAAATCCACTCAATTCGATAGATTTAGAAACGAAAGAACGATGCAAGGCACCGTACATCAGGTCAGATTCGGTCATCGTGCCTGCTGCAACGGTGCTCACGGAAAGTGTGTTGGCCATGATTCTCATGGAAGAGATCGTGGACGGCTTTGGAAATGACAACATCGAGCTTATAAGGCAGAGGTACTTTGAAAAGTATTCACAAATGGACTTGTAGACAATAGCTATCATGACCTGGTAACTCTGGTAACTAAAGAAGGAAGGGAAGAGATGAATGAAGATTTTCTTAGTGGGAATGATGGGCTCTGGCAAGACTACTATCGCACGTATACTTGGAGATGTCCTATGCATCGATAAAATAGACATGGATGATGAGATAGAGAAGGCTGAAGGTAGGAAAATTTCCGAGATATTCGAAAAAGACGGTGAGGCATATTTCAGAAGCCTTGAAAGTGCACTTTTGAAGAAATTGATCGAAAAAGATGGTTCTTTCGTCGTATCGACGGGCGGTGGTATCGTACTGAGTGATGAGAATAGGATGCTACTAAAGAGAGAAAAGGTGATCTACCTGAAGGTCTCACTCGATGAGTTGAAAAGACGTGTTAGACTCGAAAATAGACCGCTTCTCGGAAACGATAGAACACGCATGGATGATATATACGAAATGCGTAAGAACCTGTACGAAGAATTTGAAACACTCGATACAACGTACTTAGGCAAGTGGGAAACGGTTGCCAAGATTTTGTACACGTTGGATCTGAAAGATTTGGCAGCGTTTAAAGAGTTTAAGATTGACTCTACGATCCAAGATGTGCACATCGAAGTTGGTGGGTTGAAGGAATTACCGAGTGATAAATACGTTTTCACATGTGAGAAGGTTGCGCAACTCTACGGTGAATTCCTACCAACGAGGAGGCTTGTATTACCGAATGGCGAGAGCGCGAAAGACATCTCACACGTGCTCGATGCTTATGAGTACCTTCTAAAGAACGATGTGACAAGAAATGATACGCTCATCGGTGTGGGGGGCGGCACGGCAACGGACTTTACAGGATTCGTCGGTTCAACTTACAAGCGTGGGATGAACTTTGCGTTTTATCCTACAACGCTTCTTGCAAGCATCGATGCTGCGATCGGTGGTAAGAATGGAATAGATTTTGCAAAGTACAAGAACGTTGTTGGCACGATAAACATTCCAGCATACGTGGTGATAGATCCATTATGCCTCATCTCTTTGCCGCAAGAAACGTTCATCGAAGGGCTTGTGGAAGGTTACAAGATGGCATTGATATCGGGTGGAGTGTTTTACAGATTGTTCCTAAACGATTTAAATGCATTGCTGAAGAGAAATCTATATGCGTTGAAGACATTCATAAAGGCGGCGGTAGAAGAGAAATTAAAAATAGTCGAGAAAGATTTGAAAGAAAAAAGTATCCGAAGTTATCTGAATCTGGGACATACGTTAGGGCATGCGTTCGAATCAATTACAGAATTACCACACGGTCTGTCGGTCGGTTGGGGATTGTACAAAGAGTTAGAGTATTTCAAAGTAAAGGGATGCTTGAGTAAAAAGGATTGTGAAGAGATTCAAGGAACGTTGAAAAGATTTCTACCTGAAAGGATCATAAAGATGTGTGTGGAGAAAGTCGATAGGATACACAGAGAAGAGATGGAACGCTACATGGCAAACGATAAGAAAGTTGCACGGAGCGGAAAAGTGCACATTCCGATTCTACGTGGACTTGGTGACGTAGTACTTGAAGAAGTCGAGTTGAAAGATTTACTCGCCGTCGTTTGAATCGTGAATTGTGAATTGCGAATCGTGAATTTTGGTGACTGAGAGGAAGTGGAAAAAATGGAAGAGATGGGAAAGTTTGGAAAGCTTGTGTTAGTGATCAATGGGCCGAATATGAACATGCTTGGTAAGAGGCCTACTGACATATACGGTACGGAAACGTACGATGATTTGAAGACGATGATAGAATCGTTTGCGTTGAAGAACGGTATCGATGTAGAATTCTACCAATCGAATTCAGAAGGTGGCATAATTGACAGAATACAATTGCTGAATTATAATGGACTGATAATCAATCCCGGTGCTTACACACACTATTCCTATGCAATAAGAGATGCACTCGAGATTGCAAAGATGCCAAAGGTAGAAGTACATCTCACGAACATCTTGGCAAGGGAATCTTTTAGGGAGAAATCGGTCACTGCTTCAGCGTGCGATGGTGTGATATCCGGATTTGGTACCTTCGGATACATTTTAGCATTGGAATACATAAAGGAGAGGTTAGATAGAGGTTCCAAGAACGATTGAAATGGGAAAAATGGAAAAATTGGAATTATTAGGTACAAGTCCAATAAAAGCTGGGTTACGGGAGGGAGAAATGTGAGATACTCACAATTTTACGCACCCACGTTGAAGGAAGCACCTGGAGATGCGGATGTACCAAGCCAAGAATTACTGATAAGGGCTGGATTTATCAGAAAGATTGCTGCAGGTGTTTACACTTACTTGCCACTTGGTAGGAAGGTATTGCTCAAGATAGAACGCATAGTTAGAGAAGAGATGGATAACATAGGTGCAAATGAAATTCTGATGCCGATCGTTCAACCAGCTGAACTTTGGAAACAGTCCGGTAGGTGGGATGATTACGGTCCTGAGATGATGAAGTTGAAAGATAGGCACGGTAGAGATTTCACACTTGGTCCAACACATGAAGAACTTGTCACTTTTCTTGTCCAAAATGAACTCAACAGTTACAGACAACTACCTATAACGTTATATCAAATGGCAAATAAGTATAGAGATGAAATAAGGCCTAGATTTGGAGTGCTTCGCGCAAGGGAATTTATCATGAAGGATGGCTATAGTTTTCACGATAGCTGGGAGTCACTTGATGAAACGTATCAGGCACACAGAAAGGCATATTCAAGAATCATGGAACGAGTTGGGCTGGAATATGCAGTGGTCGAGGCATCTTCCGGTACGATTGGTGGAAACGAATCGCACGAGTTCGTTGCATTTGCTGATACTGGTGAGAGTAATATACTCTTTTGCGATTGTGGCTATGCCGGTAGCGATGAGAGAGTTCCATACAAAGGTGAAATAAAGTACGATGATGATGAAATGAAAGGTATCGAAAGAGTCTACACACCAAATGTGAGAACTGCGCAAGATGTTGCAGATTTTCTCAACTCTTCGATAAGAAAGATCGTAAAGACGCTTATATACAAAGGAAGAAATGGTTACTTCATGGCACTTGTCCCTGGAGATCGTGAACTTAACGAAGAAAAGCTCAAGTCATTCTTGAATGACCAATCTTTGGTGTTTGCAACACCGGAAGAGATCTTCGAAAATTTCGGTGTTCCAATTGGGTTTTTAGGGCCGGTTGGGACAAAAGGTATAAAGATCATTGCTGACCATATGATAAAAGGAATGAGAAATTTCATCGTGGGTGGTATGGAGAAAGATTATCACTTCGTCAATGTCAATGTGGATAGAGACTTTGGAGTAGATGAATGGGCGGATCTCGTTGTGACTACTAAAGGAGATCCATGCCCTGTGTGTGGCAAACCTCTCAACATGAAAAGGGGTATAGAATTAGGGCATATATTCAAGTTAGGGACGAAGTACTCACAAGCGATGGGAACAAAATATATGGATAAAGACGGTCAACTCAAACCATTCATAATGGGATGCTACGGTTGGGGAGTCTCACGAACGATGGGGGCAGTTGTTGAACAACTTTACGATGAGAAGGGTATAATCTGGCCTCTTTCGATAGCGCCATTCACTACGATCATTACACCCGTGAGTAACAACGAAAATCTGATGAGTTTTGCAGAGAAACTTTACGAATTTCTAAATGGCAAAGGTGAGGAAGTATTGCTCGATGATCGAAATATATCACCAGGCATGAAATTCAACGATGCTGACCTAATAGGTATTCCATTCAGGATAACGATTGGTAAAACATTTAACGAAGGTAAAGTTGAAATCAAATGGCGCACAGGGCAACAGTATAAAATTGAAGCAGACGTTGAGAAGATATATTCTTTCTTGCAAGATTCGAAATCGAAGTACAATTCACACAATAAGGCATAATGGGTGACAGAAATAGTAGAACGATTAGAACAAAATCAAGATGAATTATAAAGAATGCTCTATCAAAGATGGAATAGCCGTCCTCGAAGGGACGGCTTTTTTATCAGTTTATTTCAAAAATGAATGCATAATATGGCAAAATAGAACAAAATAACTACTAAGTTAGTCTAATAAAGAGACGAGTACATTTCTGTGAAGTTTATTGGTGAAATTGTTCATTTTTCTACAAAATCTGATACAATTCTATTGGGGGGTGTTTTAAGATGCCTACCTCAAATGGTGTAGAAAAATGTGGCAAGTACGTGTATCGAATAAAAAAGAGTGGAAAGATGTTAGTCGATGCGGTGATACTTTCAGATTGGGAAACGCTAAACGAAGATGCCGTTGAGCAAATAAAGAACGTTGCAACGTTACCCGGAATTGTAAAAGAGGCATATGCAATGCCTGATATACATTGGGGCTATGGATTTCCGATAGGTGGTGTTGCAGCTTTCGATGTAGAAGATGGAATAATAAGTCCTGGTGGTGTTGGTTTCGACATCAACTGCGGCGTTAGAATGCTCGTTGTGGATGGAATTGGAACACTCGTTAAAAGGCAGTTGGACAGTATAGTAAAGAGAATCTACGAGACTGTACCAGTAGGTGTTGGCGAGCGAAGTGAACTACGTTTTTCAAAGTCAGATTTCAAGCGAGTTGTAACCAGTGGCACTAAACAGATTATCGAGATGGGATACGGCAATGTTGAAGACCGCGAAAGGGTAGAAGACTACGGATACATACCAGAATGTGACTTTGCAGATGTGAGTGATGAGGCAGTAGAGCGTGGAAAAGATGAACTAGGCACGCTGGGTGCCGGAAATCATTTCATCGAAATACAAGAGGTTGATGAAATCTATGATGAAGAGATAGCAAAACAATTCGGCCTGAAAAAGGGCGACATAACGATATTAATTCACACAGGTAGCAGAGGATTTGGTCATCAGATTGCGACAGATTACATAAGGAAGATGAGAGACGAACTCAAAGAGCACAATAAGTCCATTCCAGACAAACAACTGATAAATGCACCTTTCAAAAGTGCACTTGGGCAGGCTTATTACAGAGCTATGAATTGTGCAGCAAATTACGCATTTGCAAATAGGGAGATCATAACACACATGATAAGAAAAATTTTCAAAAAAGTTTTGGGAATGGACGTTAGATTGGTGTACGATATAACACACAACATAGCAAAGGTTGAAGAGTACGAAATTGATGGCCAAAAAAGACAATTAGTTGTCCACAGAAAAGGCGCAACGAGGGCATTTGGGCCGAATAATCCAAAGTTACCGGATCTCTTCAAGTCAACTGGTCAGCCTGTGATCATTCCAGGCAGCATGGGAACATCATCTTATTTGTTGGTAGGAACCAAGAAAGCTGAAGAGTGGACATTTGGCTCTACCGCACATGGTGCTGGCAGGACATTGGGTAGAAGAGAAGCAACGAGAGAACTGACATCTGAACACGTGCTCAAAGCTCTTGAAAAGAAAGGTGTTACAATTATGGCAAGGTCTAAAAAAGGCATCGTTGAAGAAGCTCCAGAAGCATACAAAGATGTTGACAATGTTGTAAGGATAGTAGATGAATTAGGTTTATCACTAAAGGTTGCAAAATGCATACCAATAGGGGTGATCAAGGGTTGATGAATACGGATAACGATCTTCCCAACGATGATCTGTACACTGAAAAAAATAATGAGATGAGTGAGATGTTGGAAGGGTCCTTCTTTACCAGTGGCCATATTGGCAGCGAAGCTTTGGCAAATGATGAGAAGACTTCTTCCAAGAAGAATCAGAATATCAAACAAAATCCAAAAGGACATGGAGACAAAAATGAAAGGACTCTAACATTTGAAGGGTTATTTTCTGCTGTTTATTTGGTCATAACGCAGACTGTTATCTTCACGTCGATTGCGTTATATTTTGGATTAAACGAAGTGTGGTTGGGCATCGCATCATCTTTTCCTATGGCATTTCAGGTATTTCAGATTTTTGCACCGGCTTTGATCGAAAGAATACCAAAGAAGAAATACCTTTTGATGTTCTTCAATTCTGGAAGATTTCTCTGGATCTTGTTGATACCATTTCTCTTTTCGTCAAATCGTTCTCCAAAGATTTTCGTGCTCGTTTTCGCAATAAGTCAGATCTTTGCAGCATTTTCGGGTAACATTTGGCTTAGCATAGTTTCAGATACAATTAAGCCAGAACGTAGAGGAAAATACCTTGGATTGAGAAACTTTTTTGTCTCACTTGCAACGTTAGTTTCGTTCTATTTATTTTCCCTTATCGTGGATAATGTGAAAAGGCCATACAATTACATGCTCGTTATCATTGGTGCCATGGTAGCGAGTCTGTTTTCCGTAGTGTTGCTGAAACCACTGGAGGAAAAAAGGGCAAGAACGACTGGTAGCTTAAACGATTTGAGACTTGTTACCAAAGACAAGAACTTTATGAGACTCTGCAAGGCATATTTTGCTTGGAACTTCGCGATATTGATAACATCACCATTTTTTGCTTATCATCAGCTTAATAACATAAAGCTGCCAGTCACTTACATCAGCTATTCCTCAATAGCTGCATCTCTACTTTCGATGGTATTTTACACGCTTTGGGGAAGACTGTCGGACGAATTCGGCCACAAGAGTGTCTTAATAGTAGGCATGTCGATCGTTTCTATAACTCCTGCCGTATGGATATTGATGAATGAAAGAGATTGGATATTGGCAATGATATTAGATGCGATACTATCTGGTGTAGGTTGGGCAGCAGTTAACTTGGCGTTTGTAACACTTCCTTTGGAAGCTGCATCGAGCAGTTCACCCATGTACTTTGCAGTCTTTTCAGCTCTCGGTGGTTTAGGCGGAACAATAGGTTCGATCATAGGTGGATTTTTAGCACAATTCTTCAATTCTTTTGATTTCCACATAGGCACATTTCACATATACGGACTACAAATATTGTTCTTGATAGAAAGTGTACTGAGGTACATGACTATCCCATTATTTGCCAAAGTTTCAAGTAAGAAATACGTCTCACCTGCTACGATGTTTACAAACGTTATCTCAGTTCTTTCGGGAAGACATGCGATGCGAATAAACGAAGAAAACAGAACGGACTTGATCATAGGTAGAAAGCGCATAAATCGATGGTGGTAAGCAGCACAAAGTACTAAAGTATTACGGAGGATAGATAATAAGCAGATAAATGAGCAGATACATAAAAATGAAAGTGCAGAGGTGATTTTACCTCTGCACTTTTGTATAGACTTATTTATATACTTACTCGTCTAAGATATACTGTTATTTACTGCTCTGCGAAAAATTGCTTCTTACTTCAACTGCTTCGAACTCTTCGTCGGAGAGAATGCCATTTTCGAATATTATCTTTGGAGAAGGAATTCCGTTGAAATTGGTACCGTATTCCGTTGTGTAGGCACCAGTTGCATGGAAATAAATTATATCACCTAAAGTAGTCGATTTCGGCAAATCAATATCGTAGTACATGACATCCATGCTATCGCATGTAGGACCGGCAAGTACGAATTTTTCAAACTCTTCATCTTCCTTACCGTCAACGGTTACTCTGTATCTGATGTTTTGAATTGTCTCCGTTAAACCATGGAAAACACCGGCATCAACGTAAACCCAATTTTCATCGCCTTTCTTGCTACGAAGAATGACTCTTGTAACCATAACACCGGCATTCCCTACCATAGATCTACCAGGCTCGACTATGACTGTGATGTTATCTCCAAGATATTCGTCCACTGCTTCGTTTATCACCTTTGCGATATCTTTTATCTCCGGTATGCCTCTGCTGTAACGAACGGGCATCCCACCACCAGTGTTGATCATCGTCATCGTTATTCCAAATTGTTTCGCTTCTTCAAAGACTATGGAGGCTTCTCGAATCGCAGTTCTCCAGTTTTCCGGGTTATAATTCTGAGAACCGACATGGAAACTTACACCTATTGGATTGAGACCATTAGTCTTTGCATATTTTACAAGTTCTATGGCATGATTAACGCTTGTTCCAAATTTCCTTGTAAGTGGCCAGTCTGCATCCTCTTCCATTCCATTGGTACTCAGTCTCACGTAGACATTTGAACCAGGTGCCACCATTGCTATCTTTTCAATTTCCATTTCTGCATCGACTGCAAACATTCTAATGCCTTGTTCATACGCAAATCTTATGTCTTCTATTCTCTTTATTGTATTTCCAAAGCTCATCCTGTTTGGTTCAATACCCAACGAGAGCAATTTTTCTATCTCACCGCGCGAGGCCACATCGAAATGGCTTCCAAGATCTCTAAGGAGCTTTATGATCTCAACATGAGAATTGGCCTTCACTGCATAGTATACTTTACAATCGTTTATGTTCTCAACCAGCTGCCTATAGTTGTTCTTCACTACGTTTAAATCCATAACCAAGACCGGCGTTCCAAATGCTTCAGCAATCTGTCTCAGTTTTTTCATCCTTCTCATTACCTCCCTTTATAATTTGTCGTGTTTATGATAGAATATATTTGCCCAAATATACATAAAGATGAGTTTAAAATATTGCGCAATTATGTTACAATTCCTATAACATAACATTGGGGGGAAGTATGTTGACAAATAAAGAATTGTTATTTATATTCTCGTGTTTAGTAGTCGGCCTTACGTTTTTACTGCTCTCTTCTCCATTGATAATAAGTACAGATGTAATCCTGATGCTTTGTGGGTTTGTCCTCTTGTTCTTCTCCCAATTTGTCGAACTGCACATAGGTGGTCTACGGTTTACGTTGAGAGCTTTTTCAGCGTTGTATTTACTGCTCTTTTTATCACCAGAAAGCGTTGGATTGCTAAGCGTAATCTCTCTTTTATTTAGTACACGAAAGATCAAAAGTAAACTTCTGAGGATAAGCTTTGAATTACTGCAATTCTCAGCTGGCATATTTCTCTATAGTCACTCACCAAACGATTATCTAAACATCTTTTTCTTTGCACTGGGATATTTTGCTGCAAACGCAATTTTGTCGCAGATTTTTGTCAAGTACCTTGCAAGAGATTCGATTTCAAAGTACATGTTGGCATTTTCTCTGATTTTTATCTTAGGCATTTACAGCTCTGCAATTTTGACAGTTCCATACATGTTTAGTGAGATAAAACTAGGGAATCTCCTTTTTGTAACAGTGTTGTACGCAGGTTTCTTGGTCCAGCTCTACTACACTATAACAGCTGAAATTTGGCACCAAGAGCTGAAAATAGAAAAAGAACAAGTGGGAAGAGAGATTGCAAATTTGATGAAACTACCTGAGGTGATTTTGGAAAGTAGGAAAGAGAATGTGGACAAAGTTTTGTCCGATATGTTGGCACTTGCAGCAAATATCACCGGGTATGAGTATGGATTGCTCAATATATTTGATTATAAAGCAAACATGGTGTTAAGAATTGCAAGTTATGGAATAAGTGATGAAACATTCGAAAGATTAAAAGAGAAGAAGCCGAGCTTGAAGGAAACACTGTTACTCATGCAACAGCGATTCGATGTAGGTGGAGCGTACTTTGTTCCTAAGGGCAGTGTTGATCTCGATGAAGATTATGTTTACAAGCCTTCAGATTACACGAAAATCGATTCAGAGAATGCATGGGATCCAGACGATTTGTTCTTAGTACCAATCACTCAAGAGGGAAGAATGATTGGATACATAAGTTTTGATAAGCCAAAGAATATGTTTAGACCAACGAAACGAGAAATCGAGATGTCTAAGTTCTTTGCCTGGCAGATCGGCGAGGTACTCTCTGAAAGCAAGTATACTTCATTCTTTAGTACAAATTACAGAAGAGAACAGTCGTTGTCAAAATTCATGGATGAATTGTCGAAGAATATTGAAACTGGAACTTCTTTTGTCTTGGCTTACTTAGATATAGACCAATTTAAAGCAATAAACTTTAAGCACGGATTCGAATACGGTGATGAAATCATTAGAGAGTTAAAAAGCACAATTAGTTCTGAGATAAAGAACTTGGGTATATTCTCACAGATCGGTGATGAATTTCTTATTCTAATATGGAGTAAGAGTAAATCTGATGGTGTATTGGTATCTGAGAAAGTGATTTCCGAAATAAAGCAAAATTTCGAAAATATCAGTATAAGCGCTGGGATCGTGAAATATCCTACTGATGCGACTAACTTAGAAGAAGTACTTGACAAAGCTCAGACGGCATTGATAACTGCGAAAAAATCTGGTGGTGGAAGGGTTATAAGTATATGAAAAGGGTAGCTATAGAGTTTTCTTACGATGGTACAGATTTTCTTGGTTATCAATCTCAATCAACTGGCAGAACTGTTCAAGGTGAGTTGGAGAAAGCACTCGAACGGATCTTCAAGATGCAAGTCAAGACATTTGCTGCTGGTAGAACAGACACAGGGGTACATGCAAATGGTCAAGTAGCGTCATTTGATTGCTCGATAGACAGACTAACTGAGATAGACATCAAAAATGCTCTAAATGCAAATCTACCTGGTGATGTGTACGTCAAGAAAGCATGGATCACATCCGATGATTTCAATCCAAGATACGATGCCAAAAAGAGGATATACCATTATTTCATAAACTATTCTAAATCAAAAAATTTGTTCTTGCGCAAGTATTCATGGTGGTTTCCTTACGAATTAAATGTAGATAGAATGCGTGAGGGAGCTACCTTCCTGATCGGTGAACACGATTTCACTGCCTTCAGCAAGAAGAGTGATGAAGATACAAAAACCATTAGAACGATAAGCGACATAAGGATAGTTGAACTGAGAAAAGAATTGATCATAATAAGAGTTGAGGGAATTTCTTTTTTGCGTGGTATGGTAAGAGATATCGTTGCAAATTTAGTAAGGGTCGGAAACGGTACGTGGTCACCAGATGTGATTAAGGAGGTGTTAGAATCAAAAGATCGTTCAAAATCAGCTGGCTTGGCACCTGCGCATGGCTTGTTCTTGTACAAAGTGCTGTTTTAGCACTTCCTTTTGCAGGTATTGAATTACCGGATGATTTGATAAGCACACAAGTTCTTGACGCTATCGAAGAATGGAATGAAATGCCGCTTTTGCATATATTTTTTGACAATGTACCTGAGGAATTACAATTTGTGATCAACAAGAATGTTGCAAAGCTTGGTTACTTTCCAAGTAATTTATCCGCTGAAGATATTGCAAAACAAACCACAGAAAATGCAACATCTTCAGCAATATCAGGAATTTCAGACGCGCCAGTTGGCCCTTCAACTGTTTTGAGAGTATTTTTTTCAGAAGGCTGCTTGACATTATCTTGTAATGGTAAAGACTATTCTATAGTATCACGTGATATTAATACCGAGAACATTGAAAGAATGGTTCAAAACGTTTTGGAGACCTCGACTAATACTCTCAATGAACGTACTCATACCCTAAGAACGTTGGTATTTAGTCCACCAACAAATACGTTGATAACTTCTACGGGTTTTGGCGTACCTTTGTTAATCTTGAACGGAAATATAGAATTTATGAACGCATATATGACCTTTGACGGCAACTTGTATGAAAAGGATGCAATAATCGAACTCAGTAAAGTACCATTCGGCACATTTGGAAATTATGTAATAACAAATTACGAGGTTATCAACATGGTAACCAAGAAGATTGTTTACAACGCATCACCGATAATATGTATCTGGGACAAATATGTACTATATGCCGACGGTAACTTGTCAGATACCACTTTGACATGGAAATTTAAAGCAGCGAGTGCACCAATTGATTATATAATAGATAGTGACAGGTTGTATTTGGTCGATGTAACGAATGGTTTTTACGTAATTAATCTGAAGACTCGCAGGGTACTATATTCTGAACAATTGGAAGGTATAACATCGTTTTCAACTCAGCAAGGACAGATAATAATTCAAACTACATCTGGAAATTATAAAGTAAACATCGATAGTGCTCAAAGAATTTCTCTTGAGAAGCAAGAAATCAAGGCTGAAGTGTTAATTAATCATACATCAATCATCGATAGTGTGGTTTTGTATCCTTCCATTACTAAAGTAGAGAGAAATGCATTTGGTTTCTTTCGTTCAGGAACCTTCTTAGGCGAGAGAATAGTTCATTTGTTTGTCAGAGGCTCAAAGATGTACGTGATAACGGAAGTGGGAACGTGGATAATGGGACTGTCAGATTAGACCAGTTCTTAGTAAATATGAAACTTGCAGACTCAAGGAACAGGGCGCAACAGATGATACTAAATGGTTACGTCGTTGTAGATGGAAATGTATGCACAAAACCATCAAAGAGAGTGAAAGAAGATGTTAAAATAAAGCTTGTTGATAAGTTGAAGTATGTAAGTAGAGCTGGATACAAACTTGAATCCCTCATAGATGAATACCCAGTTGATGTGCTTGGAAAAGTAGCATGCGATATAGGAAGCTCAACGGGTGGTTTTGTAGATTTTCTTCTTCAAAATGGAGCCAAAAAAGTATATGCAGTTGACGTGAACACAAAGCAGTTACACCCAAAATTACTCGAAGATCAAAGAGTTATTCCCGTAGAAAAGAATGTAAAAGAACTAGTGAAAAGTGATTTTCAAGAGTTGCCAGACATAGTAACGATAGATGTTTCATTCATATCGGTTACGAAAATACTCGAAGCAATTGAAAATATACTAAAGCCAACAAGTAAGGTTATATGTTTAATAAAGCCACAATTTGAAGTTGGGAAGGTACACAAAGGCATCGTAAGAGATAAGTCACTTCACATGCAAGCTATAGATAGAGTTCTAAAAGCTTTTCAAGAGAAAAAGTTCGTAGTAGAATATCTAACGTATTCCAAGATACTCGGTTCGGATGGAAACATAGAATTCTTTGCAGTTGTTTCCAGAAATATTTCATTAAATATTTCATTAGGTGCCTTCAGAAAAGTAGAATTAAGTGATATAATCGGTATCGTAAATATTGCTTGGAAAGTCCTTTCTTAAAGTTGCATGGCTGTAGGGAAAGAGGAGGTGAAGTGGTGTTTTCTCTCCATCTTGTAAGGTTGGAGTATTTACGCCACAGATTTTGATGAGAAGAATTGCAATGGTGCTTTCAATAACTCTATTTATGATGCTTTCAGAAGTGCTGATTTTTGGTTCTTCGGAGATTTTTGATTTTGTGCACAAAGATTATGATTTTGTGCTAAGAATATCGAAGAATGTTGACTGGTACACAGAAATCAATAAAGTTCCATTTTTCTCTTTCACGTTGAACAGAAAAGGCTTAGGATTTGAAGATTCTTTTATCAGAACATTAGAAGACATGAAATATAGAACAGGGATAGACCCGGAAGTTGTTGAGGATGCGCTGTCAAAAGATATAATATTTGCTTCAAAGGGTGTGGAAATGAATGTTTCAGATCTCATGTCGTTCGATTTGAATTACTACTTTGAGTTCATAAAGAACATTGCCACACATACTTTTCTCGCGTTTGAAACAAAGTACACGAATCAACTTCCAAGAGCTTTGGCTTTTCTGCTTTCTGTAAGTTATAAGGATCTTGGCAGCAATACGTCTCTACTAGGAGATTCATTGTATTGTGGAAGTGTGAGTAAGTATTTTGTGGTTGCGGGGAGTAAACAGGCATTAGAACTTGCGATTAAGACGTTCTCAACACCTGAAATGCAATTAGACAAAAGCGTAAGAGAATTTGACAGGCTAAAGGCCGGAACATTTTGGATAAGTGGTTACGCAAAACCGAATACTTTGAAGTTCAAATTACCTGGTGGCCTGAACATAGATGATTCAGATGCAGAATACTTGCTTTTCCATTCCACAGTCTCAGCAGGTACGTTGAATCTAACAGTAGAACAAAAGAATAAGAAGCAGGAAACAACAAAGAAAATAACAGACAATATTGGCAATCTTCAGATAGCTTGGAATTATTACTTGGCAATGCCTACAACAAATACAGAGGCTGTTGTCAATTCAATCAAAGAATGGTTACAAGGCTTTACACCTGATGTAGGTCGTTTAGTTGACTTTGTGGGTTATGCTTCAAAATCATCAAGTTATCTGTATACAATTGGGCGTTTGGAAAGTGGAGACATCTTGTTCATATTAGATAATTTTACTGGTAAAGAATTGGAGAGTAACCTCTCAAAGCTTGGCGCAAAATATGACTCTCAAAAGCAAGAATGGACAATGATAAATGGCAATACACAACTTTATGTCTACAAATCCTCAAATCGACTGATTATTGGAAACGTTGATAAGTCAAAGTACGATTCTTACGAAAAGACGAGAAAAAAGTTAAAGGATTTACCTATTTACTATGATTTTTCAAAAATTGCAACGTACGACTTCAAACTTTTTATGGATGTTGGTGATATAATAAAGTCAACAACAGGATTCAACATTTCATCAAAACTTTTGTTTTGGAGTTATCGTTCCGGATACTTTACATATTATAAACTTTTGCTTTCTTGAAAGGAGGCAATAAAATGGGAGAGTTCAACGAATATCTCAGTGTATTCATCGATGAATCGAAAGAGTACGTACAATTACTAAACGAATCTCTACTAGAACTTGAGAAGAATACAAGTGATATGGAACAAATAAACAGAGCTTTTCGAGCGCTTCATACATTGAAAGGTATGGCAGGGACTATGGGGTTCGAAGTACTTGCAAAACTTTGCCATAGGATGGAGAGTTACTTAGATGGTGCAAGAAGCAGCAAGATAAAGATCTCTAGTAACGAACTCGATTTCCTCTTTGCAGGGTTAGACATGATCGACAAGATGATACAGAACATTGTAAATAACGGAACGGATGAAATTCCAGATGACGTCAATTCGTTGGCTAGTGTATTTGAAAGAATAGCAGCTGGCGAAAAGGTGGAGAGTAAATCAAAAACTTCGGGAGAGAAGCAATCAGAAAGAAAAGATGATGATTCTAAGAACTTTAAGAAATTGTCCGAAAAGAGAGAGAACAAAGAGACCTCATCACAAGTTGGTTCCGATAGTTTTGCTAACGAAATAATAAAGGACGTCCTCGATGAGGCCAACAAAAGAAAGATACCAGCATACAATGTAGTGATTAATCTTCAAGAGGGAACACAACTAAAGTCTGCAAGGATGTACATGGTCTTTCATACACTTGAAGAATTAGGTGTGGATATAATCAAATCTATTCCATCTGTTGAAGATATCGAGGCAGAGAAATTTGACCTAACGATTGAATTGATGTGTGTTGGGAATGTCTCACAAGAAAAGATATATGAAAAGGTAATGAAAATTTCAGAAATCAAAAGTGTTATCGTCCGACCAATTGAGGAAAAGGGAAAAGCGGTTAAAAGTAATGAAGATGAAGAACAAAGCATCGATAATGGAAAGCAAAAAGGTGAAGAACAAAAGAAAACCAAAATAACTCAGACTGTCAGAGTAGATATCGAAAAGCTTGACACACTCATGAATCTCATGGGAGAACTCGTCATTGCAAGAAGTAGGATCGCAGACATACTCAAAAAGTATAACATAAAGGAAGTAGATGAGTCTTTAGCACAACTCAGTAGAATTACGCTTGATCTTCAAAACGTCGTAATGAAGGTTAGGATGGTCCCAATTGAATTCGTCTTCAACAGATTTCCAAGAATGGTCCGAGACCTTTCCAGATCTCTCAACAAAGAGATCAACTTCGTTATGGAAGGTGAGGAAACAGAATTAGACAGAACATTTGTTGAAGTTATTGGGGATCCACTGGTGCACCTCATCAGAAATGCAATTGATCACGGGATCGAAAAAAAAGAGGAAAGAATATCAAATGGTAAGCCTCCCATAGGGACTGTTAAAATATCGGCGCGTCACGAGGGTAACAACGTAGTCATAGAAGTTGAAGATGATGGCCGAGGAATGAACAGAGAAAAGATAATGAGAAAAGCAATAGAAAGGGGATTAATAACCGAAGAAAGAGCAATTGGAATGCCAGACGAAAAAATATTCGAATATGTCTTTTTACCTGGTTTTTCAACAAAAGATGAAGTAAGTGAATTATCAGGCCGCGGCGTTGGTATGGATGTAGTAAAAAGTACTGTTGATTCCCTAAATGGTACTGTTTCTTTGGAAAGCAAACTAGGAAAGGGTTCGAAAGTCACGATTAGATTGCCTCTAACACTTGCCATAATTCAAGCACTATTGATAAAAGTAAATAAGTACGTTTACGCAATCCCAATATCGATAATAGATAGCACGCTTAACATAAGTTCGAAAGATATTAGGGTTGTTCAAAATGAGGAAGTT
Source organism: Fervidobacterium sp. UBA5837 (assembly GCA_002432805.1). Classification (GTDB taxonomy): domain Bacteria; phylum Thermotogota; class Thermotogae; order Thermotogales; family Fervidobacteriaceae; genus Fervidobacterium. The sequence continues at coordinate 107,887 of DJGV01000007.1, forward strand.
ATAGTCATCAGAGGTGAGGTAATTCCACTTGTAAAACTTTGGCATGTGTTTGGCATGGAACACGAGGAAACACCAAAAGAAATGAACGTTGTTGTCGTAAAAGCTGGTGTAAGAAAATACGGCCTTACGGTCGACACATTAATTGGTCAGGAAGACATCGTGATTAAATCCCTTGGTAAGATATTCAGCGACGTCAAAATCTTCAGCGGGGGTGCTACGCTTGGTGATGGAAGCATAGCTTTGATTCTTGACGTCATGAATATCATTGAGTGAAAGGGGTGAGGTGTATGGATGAAATCAAAGAATTTGAAGTATTGGTTTTTAAAGCACTAAATCAAGAGATGGCGATAGATGTAGAACATGTCGAAATAGTCATCGAAAAGACAGAGATAACACCTATTCCAAAAGCAAGAAAGATCATCGAAGGAGTTATAAACCTTAGAGGAAAGATCGTCCCAGTTATTAGTCTTTCAACGCTGCTTTCGAATACTTCTGGAAGTGATTACAAGAAGATAATAATAACGAAAGTGGAAGATGTTGAATTTGGATTGATGGTGGACGAGGTTGTTGGCGTGCTGAGGACAAACACGAATGAAATTGAAACGAATCTAGGGAAAATGAATACTTACGGTAAGAAAGCAAAGGGGTTGTTGAAAAACAACAATAGACTGATTGTTTATCTAAACTTAGAAGAAATCATGAAAGAAATCACGGGTTCGGAGGTGGCATGAGATGGCGCGTGTTTTAGTAGTTGATGATGCGGCATTTATGAGAATGATGTTGAAGGATATTCTCACAAAAGGGGGGTACGAAGTTGTAGGCGAGGCAGCTAATGGATTGGAAGCTATCGAAAGATACAAAGAACTTAAACCTGAGGTTGTCACGATGGATATAACGATGCCTGAAATGAATGGAATCGATGCAATAAAAGAGATTAGGAAAATAGATCCAAATGCTACGATCATAGTCTGCAGTGCTATGGGCCAGCAAGCGATGGTTATAGAAGCAATTCAAGCAGGGGCAAAAGATTTCATTGTGAAACCATTCCAAGCGGGAAGGGTAATTGAGGCTATCCAAAAAGCTTTGAAATGATTTCTCATGTGTTTCTATGATCAAGTAAGGGAGTGCATATAATATCAGCCAATTTATAACGTTTTTTATAGGCCTAATTTTGTTTATAGTAGTATTACTGATAACATATTGGTTCCTGAAAAGAAAGCTCCCTAACATGGTTGGGGGGCGTTTTGCTAAAGTGATCAGTAAAGTATACATAGACAGAAGTACATCGCTTGTTTTAGTCAGGATACTGAAAGAATACTATGTGATTCTCATTGGACCGAACAAGGCTGAAGTGATACAAAAGCTCGACACTATAGATGAGGGCGAGATAGAAAAGCCTGAGGATTTTCAGTCGGTCTTGAATAAATGCGTGGGTGGTAAGAAATGAGAAAGTTCCTCGTAATCTTTTTTCTAATCTTCCTTCTTTCTCCATTCTTTGCTCAAGAAGAAACTCCGCTACCCGGGATAAGCATACAGGTCAACCCAGCTCAACAACCTAGAGACCTCGTAGCAACACTTGAAATACTGGTTGTCCTCACAGTGTTGACGCTTGCTCCAAGTATATTGATATTGTTTACCTCATTTACAAGGATAATAATAGTGTTTTCGTTCGTCAGAAACGCATTGGGGACAAGGCAAGTTCCACCAAACCAAGTGCTTATCGGTTTAGCTCTCGTCTTAACCTTTTTCATAATGCAGCCCACTTGGAATGAGATAAATTCAACGGCTCTTCAGCCATATATGGACGGTAAAGCAACGTATCAAGAGTTTTTTTCAAATACTACAAAAGTTATGAGAAAATTCATGATCAATGAGCTGACAATACATCACAACGAAGATAACGTCTTTGTATTAGCTAATGCTTTGAACGAAAGCGTGACAAACATAAACGATGCTTCGGATGCGGTCTTGACATCGGCATTTGTATTAGGTGAGGTAGAAATCGGATTCAAGATGGGTATATTACTCTACATACCATTCATAATAATCGACATGGTCGTGGCAAGTATATTACTATCGCTTGGTATGATAATGATTCCACCAGTTCTCGTTTCTCTCCCGTTTAAGGTACTCATATTTGTACTGGCCAACGGCTGGGAATCTGTGATCGTAAGCCTCGTAAAGAGTTTCAGTCAGTGAATCAAAACGAGAGAAATTCCAGACATATACAACATTTGGAGGGATAGAGTTGACATTAGAAGTATTCATAGATATCATGAAAGATGGAATTCAAATGTTGTTGATGCTTATAACTCCACCTCTGTTGATAAGCTTGGTAGTTGGAATACTGATTAGTATATTTGAGGCAGCAACCCAAATTCACGAGCAGACATTAACATTTGCGCCAAGAATAATTGCCGTGTTTTTGACACTACTATTTCTCTTTGGATGGATGACAGAGAACATGATTCAGTACATAACGGATATAGTCGAGAAATACATGTCCATGATTTAATGACCGCTGTTGTCGCCTCCATACCTCTTTTCAAATTCCTCTATTATCTTTTCTTGCATCTCTTCTATGCTCTTTGTCCCATCTATTAGTATGAATTCTTCATGTTCTTTGGCCATTTTTAAGTAACACCTTCTGACCTTTCCCCAAAACTCAATTTCTTCCTTTTCAATCCTGTCTTTGTCACTTTCACCACTATTCTTCAATCGGTCCAGTACAAATTCGACTGGGATATCAATTAAAAACACTATTTCCGGATAGATCATGCCCGTTGCAAAATTGTTCAGCATCTCAACAGTCTCTACTCCCAGACCTCTGCCACATCCTTGATAAGCAACGCTTGAGTGTGCAAAACGATCTGCAACCACTACTTTTCCTTCACTCAACGCCTTTTTTATCACGCTTTCCACAAGTTGTGCCCGTGAGGCAAGGAACAGCAAAAGCTCGCTTCTAGCGCACATTTCTTGGTGTTCTTGATGCAACAATATATGCCTGATTCTCTCTCCCAATTCGGTACCACCAGGTTCCCTGACCTTTATGTAATCAATACCATTCGTTTCAAGATACTTCGTGAATAAATCTACCTGCGTGCTCTTTCCACATTTATCGATACCTTCAAAAGATATAAACATTCAAAATGCCTCCCAGCCCAATTTTTGGAGTAAAAAATAGATTTTGTGTATATTCTATTCTATCATGTGATAAAATAGTATTAAAGAGTAAATTCTGGAATTTTCGATATCAATTTGGTCAATATCTTTATTAAATAGTATGATTGGCTTAGGAGATGGTATAGTTGCAGCAGAAATCATCAGAACGCTCCGTGTGTTCTTTGAAGGTTAATTCAGAGGTCAGGAATGTATTCGACGATGTTGTATCGATATTTCCTGTGCCAAACGTAAACCCAGAAGAGATGTCGAACAATACCTTGGCTTACCTTGGTGATGCAGTTTTCAATCTCTATGCTAAGTTATATGTACTCGCAGATGCAAAGGTCCAGAAGGTACATTCAGTGGCAACGATGCTGGTCTCACGGCAGGGACAGAGTAAAATATTATCAAATATCTTAAACCTATTAGATGAAAAAGAGAAGGAAGTGGTAAGAAGAGGAATAAACAGCAAGGGAGCAAGAAAGCACGGTAACGACAGGCAGTACATGGAAAGCACAGGTCTTGAGACACTAATTGGTTATCTATACCTAATTGATAAAGAAAGATTATCGTTCTTGTTGAAGGAGGGAATGGCAGCATGGAAAGAAGTGTGATCATCGATGGATCCATTGTTTACACGGATTCAAGCGAGATTTTGAGTAACCCGGGTTTTGAGGCACTGTTGAAAGAATTCATCGATTTTCTGAAGGAGAAAAATAATCCCGTATTAAGAACGCTTGATGCATTCAAAGTTGGTAACGATTACAACGTTAGGCATATCGTTGAATATCTTCATCTACTAACTCTTAGAAATGTAGAAGAGATAACGACGATAATAAATTACGTAAACCCAGAAGAACTGGCCAAGTTTGTCGAATCGTTGTATTCTTTTTGGAGAAGTAAACACAGATTTATCATGACAAAGGAGAAGTACACAGTTGATAATGCAAGAAGGACAAGCATAGTATTTACGGCTACCATGATTTCTGAAGAGTTCAAGACGCTTGTTAGAAATCTTTACAGAACTATCATGAAGAATATCTCATCAGATAATTCAACGATAGTACGCCAACTGCCAAGCGGCGCTCAAGTAACTTTTTTGATCGATGATATTGAGCACCCCACCCAAAGACTTGTGAACTTCTCAGGGATACCAACGATTTGGGGAGCGATATTTGATCCACCGGTCATATTCTACACACGTTCGAACAAAAGAAAAGGCGTTCTACCCGTCGTTGAGAAGGAAAATATACTCTCAAAGTTGGTCTTGCCAAACAAAGAAAAAGATTGGTATCTTGTTCCAATATTAGCTGGGGATCTTCTCATGTACATCTATGTCCACAAAGAATATCTTAGCCATGCGGCAGGGCTTGGCAATCTTTTTCAATTTGCCGACATTCGTGACATAAGGCGTACAAAAGTTTCTGGAGTGCTCTTGTTTGGACTACCGACAGCTAATATACCGGATTATAAATCCGAGTGGAAAAATGGTGTTATATTCAAAGACGATGAAATGTACATAGGTGTAATACCTGCATTTGATGAGAATGATTACTTTGGGTACATGAAAAAGTCTGTACTCACCTTACACAACTTAATTCGGATAGACCAAGGAAAGTTGCCAATCCATGGTTCAATGGCCAGAATAGGTTTGAAAAATGGGAAATCTGCTGTTGCAATGTTCGTTGGAGATAGTGGTGCAGGTAAGAGTGAGACACTCGACGCATTGAACAGGTTGGAGGAAGTTGCCTACGTTGACATACTAATTGATGATATGGGATCACTGGACGTAGTAAACGGGCGAGTTGCTGCTTACGGTACTGAGACCGGTGCGTTTGTACGTTTGGACGACTTGCCACCGGGATATGCCTACTATACAATGGACAGAAGTATCTTTATGAATCCTGATCAGATAAATGCAAGGGTTATCGTGCCTTTCAATAATTACAAAGAAATAGTGGCACCAACACCGATAGACTTCTTCTTCTATGCTAACAACTATACTGAAGTATCTGACGATAAAGAGAGAATTGTTTTCTTCGACGATGTCAATGAAGCCCTTGAGGCATTCTCGGCCGGAAAGAGGATGTCAAAAGGTACTACTTCAGAGGAAGGGATGACACAAAGTTATTTTGCAAATCCATTTGGTGCAGTACAAAGAAAAGAAGAACATCACAAGATAGCAGAATCTTTTATGAAGAAGATGTTCGAAACGGGAGTCAGAGTTGGAGAAATTAGAACAATGCTTGGCGTTGAAGGGTACGAAAAGGAAGGTACATATCTTGCTGCAAAGACCCTGTACAAGATCATGGAACAGATGTAAACATGCTCTAGGATATCTAACACGAAAATATCATAAAAGGAGGAACGCATATATTCATCAGGTTTTCGTTTGTAAAGGTGGATTGTTGCGTTAGAACGCGATGAGAAGATGGTTCATTCCAATTATAGTACTTGTAGTTTTGTTAGTTATCTACATTGGAACTGGGGTGTTTCAAGTTAATCCCTCTGAAATGGCACTAATAAAGACCTTTGGAAAATTCAAATCGACGGTAGGACCAGGAATTCATATCCATGCACCGATACCATTCCAATCTCATGTCACCGTCGACATACAAAGCATAAGGAAGGAAGAGATTGGATTTAGAACGGTTGGAGATCAAAAATACGAGACAAAAGACACCGAAGCACTCATGCTTACCGTCGACGGAAATATAGTCAGCGTCGAGGTTGTTGTTTCTTACACAGTTTCAGATCCGGTAAAATATGCGTTTAGATTGAGAGATCCAAGCAACCTTGTAAGACTTTCAACGGAGTCGGCATTGAGAGATCGAATATCAAAAAGAACTGTAGATGAGATACTAACAGGCGAGCGAGAGAACGTTGCAGATGAGGTACTCGCAATTGTCCAGAATTTATTGAACACATACGATGCAGGGATAAAACTCGTCAACGTACTCTTGCAAGAAGTAGTACCACCGAATGAGGTTGTTTCCGCATTCGATGATGTCAACAATGCCAAACAAGACAAAGAGAGATACATAAACGAGGCCACAAAATATGCAAATAACCTTGTACCAAAGGTCGAAGGACAAGCATTGAAGATACAGCTTGAAGCAGAGTCATACTCACAACAGCAGGTACTTAAAGCAACCGGAGAGACTCAACGATATCTTGCTTTGCTTGAAGAATACAGAAAGGCTCCACAAATCACTGAGACTCGTTTGAAGATATCGACACTCCAAGAAGTATTACCGAAGGCCAAACGAGTGATGATGCTTGACAATTCACAAAAACTGAGTCTGATATCTCTCGATGAGATACTTGGTGGTGATGGGAAATGAATAAGACGATGCGGATAATTGGTATTGCGACCACTGTAGTATTAGTTGTGTTGTTTCTGTCTTTTTCCATAGTAATAGTTGATGAAACTCAGTACGCAGTGGTCATAAGGTTTGGTGAGATTGTAAAAGTCATCACAAAACCAGGATTGGCATTCAAAACACCTTTCGTGGATACAGTTACAAAACTCGACAGGAGGTATACGATATACGATATACCCCCCGAAAGAATCATAACAAGTGACAAGAAAACTCTTGTGATCGATTCATACATAATTTGGCGTATTTCTGATCCAAAGAGATTCATAGAATCTATGCGAAGTGAGAGTCTTGCACTTTCGAGGCTTGATGACATAGTTTACTCAGGACTCCGCAACAGTTTGGCAAAATACGATATGGATACAATCGTCACTCAAGAAAAAGATTTTTTGAAAGAAGTGTTGAGCTTTTCAGCTAGTAATGTGAAAACTTTTGGTATTGAGATTGTGGATGTAAGGATCAAGAAGACGGATCTTCCAGTTGAAAACAGAAATGCGGTCTTTGAGAGAATGAAATCCGAACGTCAGAGTATCGCTGCACTGATCAGGGCAGAAGGTGAGAAAGAGGCGCAGAGAATCCGTTCCGAAGCCGACAAAAAGGCACTAATCATCCAGTCGCAAGCACAGAGTGATGCAGAACAAATAAAGGGTACTGGAGAAGCAAGTGCAACTAAAATCTACTCCCAAGCATATTCTCAAGATCCACATTTCTACAAACTTTGGAAGACACTGGAAAGCTATGGAGATATAATTCCTGGCAGTGTTATACTACTCGATGAAGAGATGGACATATTGAATTATTTGAAATAGTGATGTCAGGCAAAACAAAAGGCGGTGAGCTGAGCTCATCGCCTTTTTGTATTCTTCGTTATGACTTATAGCAAAGTTGCAATCATGACAGCCTTAATCGTATGTTTTCTATTCTCCGCTTCATCCCAAACTCGTGATTGTTTCCCTTCGATCACTTCAAACGTAACTTCCTCGCCTTTAATTGCTGGTAAACAATGCATGAATATTGCTTCTGGCTTTCCTGTCTTTCTCATGAGTTCTTCGTTGACCTGATATGGTTGTAACAATCTCTTCCTCTCAGCAGCTTTATCTTCCTCACCCATCGACGCCCAGACGTCCGTGTAAATGACATCTGCACCTTTGACTGCTTCATCGGGATTGTCTGTAAACTCTATCGTTGCTCCACTCTCTTGAGCAAATTTCATGCATTCTTCGACAAGGCCTACTTCAGGTCTAAGCGATGCTGGTGAGCAAATCACGTAATGCATGCCCATTTTTGCTGCACCAATCATCAGTGAATTTGCCATGTTGTTTCTACCATCGCCCATAAATACCATCTTTATGTGTTTCAACGTTCCAAACTCTTCTTCAATTGTTTGAAGGTCTGCAAGGACTTGGGTTGGGTGGAATAGATCAGTAAGCCCATTGTAGACTGGAACGCCAGAGTATTTTGCAAGTGTTTCGACAGTTTCTTGTTTGAATCCTCTGAATTCAATGGCATCGACCATTCTACCAAGCACTCTTGCTGTATCTTCAACCGATTCTTTTGAACCAAGCTGGATGTCTTGGATAGAAAGAAATACCGGATGGCCGCCCTCTTCTGCAAATGCTGTCTCAAATGCCAATCTGGTTCTCGTAGACCTTTTCTCAAAAATCAGTGCCAAAGTCTTACCAACAAATCTTTGGTGTCTGATACCTGCTCTACTTTCTGCTTTCACCTGTTTTGCGATGTCAAGAAGATATCTTATTTCTTCAGGTGTGTTATCCATAAGCGATAAGAGTGAACGGCCTTTCATATTTACTGCCATTTTCATACCTCCCCATGATCAATATTGAAATACTGAACAATTTTGCTTTTCACAACAAGAATATACCTGTTTTCTCGAGAAAATTCAAGTGAAACAGGCATAGGCATGCTCAAGCATACTCAAACATTCTCAAACATCAAAAAGTATATCCAACTGAAACATCTATTCCTTCATATTTTGTGTTATCTATGAGGTAAAACGAAAATATACCGGTATTGAATACGATATTCTGAAAATAATACTTTGCGCCAACCCTTACAATGCTTGTTATCTTCTCAAAGCCGAAATTATCTACCGGTACGATCATTCCAGATGTGCCGTAAAGCGAGACTGTTCCAATACTCAGCTTTATGTCGTACTTTGCAGTTCCACCCACCATGGCCAAGTACAGCTGAGAAAAATCTGAGATAAACGTTGCACATAATCCACTTGTTGTGTTTGGTGAATTCTGTGTAATAGCAAAAGTGTTGAATTCAAAGCTATAGAATAGTTTGTTTGAAAAGGAATATAAAACTCCAGCGTTCAACTCAAAAGAAAAGGCTGTAGATATTGCAAAAAGCAAAGCAAAAACAAGAAATACCCTTTTCATACTTAATCCCTCCCCATACATTGCAGTGTACGCATCATCTTCAATTTCCAATCTCCTTCATCAAATTTCCCAACTTCTCTTCATCAACGTAAGATCTGAAATATAGCATATTTCCTACGGTGATTTTCAAAGGAGCCTTTGTTAATGTAGGCAAATCATGCTTTCGCAAACTATACGTTCCTAATGCATAATAAAGTCTCGCAAGAGATGAATCGGTGATATTTGACTCAGGCCTTAGAGAAGATACTTGCGAACCTAAGACAAAATAATCTGTGAGTTTCAGGCCTCTCTTACCATAAACTGTGACGAAGTCATCGATGTTATTAACCCCAACTTTTTTGAAGAACTCACTTCTTTGCGGAATGAAGTACGTGAAATCAGGTTTCATCCCTATCAATTCTGCGAAAAGAATAGAAAAGTCCCTGGGGCTTGAAGTAGATACGTCAAGATTCTTTGAGTAGATGAATGTTGTTGCAGGTATGTTTATGAGCTCAACACTTCTTCTTTCCCCATTCACTATGATAATCTTCCCATCACCGCTATAATTAGCACCATTGCTTTGTGATGTAACTGATGCATCGTTTGAAACAGGATTTTCTACGTAGAAATAATAAAGGGAGACCTTATCAGCGGAGAATTCCTCAGAATTTCTAACGACAAATATCCGTGACCCCAAAAACATCGCAGCAACAGCAAGCAAAATGATAGTTATGATGACAATAGGTTTGACAATATTCCTTTCTTCCTTCCTTTTCTTTCCAATATGAGAACGGCTCGCTTTCATGTTCTATCTCCTTCCATAAGTTTATTCCAAGTCTCCACAGTTTCCGGTAACAAATACAGATTGTGATTCACAGCGTAATCGACCTTGTTTCTGATGATTTCTAAATATGCAACGTTGAGGTCATAAAATGCAATCTCTCTGAGTTGATTAATTCTGTCATACACCCTTGTAAGCTCAAGAGAATCTGCTAGCACAAGTGCTTTGCCAAGTGGACCAAAGGTTGGATATCCGGATGTATGGTAAGCTATCCCAATCAACATATCCTCGTCATCTATGCCAAATCTCCTCTTGAGGTACTCTGATGCCACCAATCCATGTATCAGTATTGGCCTTTTCACGCCAAGCTCAGATATGGGAATTTCATAACAATGTGCAATTTTGAATAGTTTGTCCCCTGGAAGATCTCTGAATAAATCATGTACCAATGCCATAATCGTCAACTTGTTTTCATCGAGTGAGTATCTCTTCGCTAAACGCTTGCAAAAATCTACAACGCCAAAAACGTGTGGCTTTCTATCTTGCAAGACAAGTAAATCAACAAATCGTTGAAGTTCATTTATGATGTTTTCATAATTAAGTTGCATCTTTACATAGCCTCCGCCATCTCTAAAATACTTTAAAATGCTTTAAGATTCTCCCTAAAATACTCCTGTTTATTTGCTCGTCAATCAGAAATGGTGAAAGTCATATTGAAAATCTTCGACAGTATAAAAAGCACTTAGATATTGCTCTATACTGTCCATCTTCGACTCGCAATCATTCTCATTGATAGTAGCAAAAGCGATGCCTATAGTCATGTATTCTTTGGAATCTTGATTTCCAGATTCTATAACCGATATTTCAAACCTCTTCCTAAGTTCATTGATCAATCTCTTGACCAAACTTCTCTTTTCTTTCAACGACGAAATCCCGAAGAGCTTTATAATCACATTCCCGTATCCTACAACCATATATCGCCTCAAGTTTCTATTCTTGATTCATAGAAGAATACTTTGAAAAGTTACATTATAACTCCTCGATTATTATATTTCCATTTGTGTATATGCAAATCTCGCTTGCAATCTTCATAGATTCTTCTGCTATCTTTCTCGCATCGAAGTCTGTGTTTCTAAGCAATGCACGTGCTGCTGCTAAAGCATATGGACCGCCTGAACCAATCGCAGCTATATCCTCATCTGGTTGGATAACTTCTCCTGTGCCAGAGAGGACTAACAAATTTTCTTTATCTGCTACGATGAGCATTGCTTCAAGTTTTCTTAAGGCACGATCCATTCTCCAATCTTTTGCCAATTCGACAGCGGCCTTCATCAGATTTCCATTCCATGCGCGATATTTATTTTCGAATCTATCGAGTAATGTCATAGCATCTGCAACAGAACCAGCAAATCCAGTCAACACTTGCCCATCGCCAACTTTTCTGACCTTTCGCGCATTGCCCTTCATAACTGTCTCACCATACGTTACTTGACCATCTCCAGCTATGACTGCTTTACCATCTCTTCTTACCGCAAGTATCGTCGTTGAACGCCATATTTGTCTGTTTTCATCACCACGAATCTCGTACATTTTATCACCCCTTCGAAATTGCTTTTTTAATTCTATTCATTATCGAAAAGAATATACCATATTCTGGGAATTTTTCAATTACTCCCTCTTCATATTCACTCTTATCCAGATAACGGAGACTTCTGTAAAGATTCTGTGCTATTGTGTACGGCCTTTCAAACTCCCCTAAAACATACACATTATCAACGTTTTTGAGAAAACCTTCCTTTGTCTCTTTGCTGCACAAGATCAAGACATCTTTATCGATGAAATTTGCAAGTTCACTCGGTTCTGCCATCTGCAACTTTTTCTCAGGTGCATAATGACGGTACTTCATCCCAGGTGCTAAGGGCTTTTCATCTTGTCTTGGCTGGTAGTACTCAACAGCACCAAAAATAGCGCTAAGTTCTTCCATCGTTATCGGTCCAGGTCTCAATACAAGTGGCACAGTTCTAGTCAAATCTACGATCGTCGACTCTATACCAAACGCGCTTTCCCCTGCATCTATTATACACTCTATTCGGTATCTTAAATCTTCGATTACCGTAGCTGCATCTGTTGGACTTGGTTTTCCTGAAAGATTCGCACTCGGTGCTGCAATGGGACCTGCACACCTTGATAGCCGTTGAGCAACTGGATGTGCGGGAATTCTCACACCGACCGTTTCCAATCCTGCCGTTACTTCATACGGAATATTTTCCTTTTTCCGTAAAACAAACGTTATGGGACCGGGTGTTATCTTTTCAATTATCTCTAAATACCTATCGTCTACATATGCAACTTCTCGAATCTTATCAGCAGAATCAATATGAACGATCAAAGGGTTATCACCAGGCCTACCTTTGACTTGAAATATCTTCTTTACTGCATCTGGAAGTGTTGCAAGTGCCCCAAGACCGTACACGGTCTCTGTTGGAAATGCAACAAGACCGCCGTTTTTCAAAATCTCACATGGTTGATCAATTGAATCGTTGTATAGATCTTCGATCTTAAGTATCTTCGTCTCTATGTTATGCATCATTGCACCTCAAAAACTCGTTTCAGACGTCAAAATATCGAACTTTCTATCTCTGAAAACACCCTTTCGTATTCTCTAACAATTCTCTTATCCTTTGTTATGTAAATCATCTCTACATTTTTGTGGAATCCACTTTCTGTATAGTTCGTCGACCCTGTGATGAGTGTGTTGTCTGTCAAAATGAACTTATGATGTAGCATCCTTGATTCCACTACCTTTATATTTCTTGTACTTATCTTGTACAGAGGACTACTCTTAAACCACTTGTCGGTAAGAATGCGCACATCCGTACCCTTACTTTCCTTGAATTTCAGCGCTGCAACCAAATTTGCATCGGTTAGTGCATAAATACATACATAAATTCTTTTATCGGCTTTCAATATCAATTTTACTACAGATTCTTCAACATTGTCTATAGGAGAGACCAAAAAGCCATCAACCGGTGTAATCTTTCCATAATCCCAAGCACTAAGAAAAAAATACTTGAACCTTTCCGAATAGGTGCTTGGAAGAAAAATAATATCGTTCAAACCCGTTCCCAGTCCACTCTCACTGAAATTTGCAGAACCAAAAACTACACCATTTTCATTTACCATGAACTTCACATGGTGCAGCCCTTTTGAGATATCCATTTTTGACGGAATTTCAACAACTGCATTCTCTGTGAGTACTCTTGCATCGATACCTCTGTCGAGTGCGTTTGATAGTGCTTCCAAAATAACAGGATGGGAAACATCGAGTGCGGAAATGTACAAGAAATGTTGAGACGAATCGATAAACTGTGTAACTTCATCAACTAGTGGACCATCTATAGTAAAAAAAGCCTCGATATGATCACCAGATGTATTTGAGAGGAAAACAAATAACAAAACTATGACAGGAACAACAGACAGAAACAAATAATACCATCTTTTCATGACATGTACCTCGCAGCTACGCTATCAAAATCCTAAATCCTTCACATCTAGTCTGAAACTCCCAATTTCTTTGAACGTAGCAAAACGATCGACGTGCTTACTGCAAGATAAATCAGTGGAACAATGAAATGATTTAAATCAAGACTGTTCATCCCTTCTGCGGCTCTCATACCATCGACTGTGTAGGTCAACGGCAAGAAACTTGCCAATTTTACTATGAAAGGGCTAAGTGTCTTCAATGGGAAATAGAATCCTCCAACAAACATCTGTAGTTGGAAAAAGATTTGCTGAAAGATTATTAGACCTGTTGAATTATTTGAAAAGGTCATGATGGCCAAGGTTAGCATCGTCAAAACCACACATGACAACAAAGTATGCACTATGGTGGAAGGTAAGTACGAAAGTACGTTGACTTTAAGAAGAGAGGCAACGAGACTTAAAACTATCAGTGACACGATCATGATAATCACATTTACGATAGCTGCAGTTACATAGACAGTGGTGATTTTTGTAGGTGTCATCGATAATTTCTTGAGTGTTCCCTTACGTCGAAAGTATATGAGGTCATTCATGAAACCGAATAGAAAAGTCGACATAATAGCCATTCCGACAACACCGGGATATATGAAATTGTTGTAATCGTACTGCTTTTGTGATAAGTCGTGTACTTCATACTCAACGTTTTCTACAACGTCCATTGAATTGAATATGCCCTCTATTACATCGCAAGCAATGGCAGAAGATTGTCTTATAGGGGCATAATACAATTCTACTGGTACTTGACGAAATAGCAACGTCTTTCTAAGCAGCAATGCACTTGAATAACTCCTGTCGAAGTTCTCTGATAAAATTACGAGTATATCCAATTTATCCTCTTCTATATTCTTTTTCAATGCATCGATAGTTTCTTGTGAATAGTCTGAGATGAATTCAACGTCCATCTGCTCAACCTTGCTTAAGACTTCTTTCAGAGTACTGCTCTGCCCCAATATTTTCACTCGAAATTGTACATTTTCATCCATATTGCCAAATATGGAAGTTAAGATCAAAAAGAGTACTACGGGAAAAATGGCAAGCCAGAATACGGATTCTTTAGATCTCAGGAAAAGTTGCTTAAAAAGACTGACGAATAGAGCCCAATATTTCTTCATCGATTCGCTCCTTTTCTATCTCCCTTTTATACTAATCGATCTTCTTACCAGTGAGTTTTAGAAACACATCTTCCAAAGTAGGATGTCTTACGACAAAGTTTGTAACGTTGTTTTTCAAGAGCTCTCTGATTGCTGAGACTGTATCACGTGTGTGAAGATAAGCGTATTCTCCGGCAACAATGGCATCTTCGAATAGCGCCGAGTACTCCTCAGGGAACTCTATAACTGACTCCAGTCCCGATGAATTTATTAACTCTTGTGGAGATCCTCTTGTTATGATATTTCCATGGTCCATAATGTAAACTCTGTCCGATAACTGCTGCGCTTCATCCATGTAGTGAGTGGTCAGCACGATTCCTTTACCACGAGATTTGAATTTCAATATGATTTCCCACAGATTTCTTCTTGCATGAGGATCTAATCCCACTGTAGGTTCATCCAAGAAGACCAAATCCGGGTCGTTAACAAAGGCCAACGCTACTGCCAAACGTTGCTTTTGACCACCTGACAAATGCCTTATACGCGTCTTGACCTTTTCTCCAAGTTCGAAGATCTCTATCAATTCTTTTGTATCCAAGCTCTTTGTATACAGAGATTTGTAAAGTTTTATAGTCTCAGAGACTGTCAAATCTTCAAAGAACGAATTTTCTTGGAAGCATACCCCTACTCTATTCTTAACTTCACTATTTACCTCTCTGAACTTTCCAAAGTAAGATATTTCTCCATCATCTTTTGTTCGAAGTCCTTCGATGATCTCTATCGTTGTAGTCTTTCCAGCACCATTTGGTCCAAGTATAGAGGCAATCTCACCTGCACTTACTTCAAACGAAATGTCATCAACTGCCTTGATTGAAGGATAGTATTTTTTGATATTATTTACTTGAAGCACAGTTACATTTCCATTTTGTCCATTCTTGTTCACAAACCATCACCTACTTGCGTTTTAGATTTCCTTATGCAGGTTTCAAGAACTTTCCAATTGCATAGCTGCCTAACACAATGCCTAAGATTATAAACGTCGTACAGATGATCCAAAAACCTTGATTGGTGACGGTATCTATGCCATACACCTTTTGAAAGAGCATGTGCATGTACCTTGGTGGAGTAAAGTATGATACGATCTGCAAAGGTTTGGGTAGAAATGTGATTGGAAAGTACACGCCGGAAAAGAACATGAAAATGGTGTAGAGAATTTGAGCGATGGACGAAGCAGACTTTTTGAAAATGAGGCTAAGGATGACACCTAAACCAAGGCTAATCATTATAGAAGCGAAGACAACAAATAAGTACGCAACAATGAGTTGTGGAGATATGAAGAGGTTAACTTTGAAAACAAGCCAAGAGATAACGATAACCAATAATGATGAAATGATTCCCGTTATAATCTGTGCGCCAGTTGCACTGATCAGCAAATAGAGTCTATTGACATTGGTGAGCATGAATCTCTTGAAAAGGCCATACTGGGCATATTCTGAAAACAACATTACCCCCGCGTTCATACCGACGGACAACAACGAGATGGCAATGACACCGATCATTATGTACTCCAAATCTGAAAGTTGGCGACTAAATTTTATTTCGTGCTCTACAACATTTATTATCGATTTTTCGTTGCGAGCAGATGCGTATTTCAACCTAAATATTGTAATCTCACTGTCCACAGAAGAAAACGTGGAAAGAAGATAGACATCCATCTTTCCATCGTTTGCAACTATCACAACATCGTTGCCCATTGATTTTATCTCTTCTAAAGTCGGCAACGTATCGAGCCTTTTCCAGTTACTGTTGACCTCAGATAATTCTCTGTCTGAATAAAAAGCAACACCAATTTGAGATTGCTGTTTACCAAAGACAGCTCCAAACATTAAAAGAAAGACGATCGGAAGAATGATGTTCATAAAAAACAAGAGTGTATTTCTGAAATTGACAGTTAAAAATGAGTAAAAGAGCATCCTCAACTCCTTTCCATTCTCACAAATCCTACAAAATCCGTGGTTGACTAATTGTTACTTAAACATGATCCATGCTCCCAAGGAGAATCCGATTAGCAATATCGTCAATATCGTTGTTTTGTTTTTTTCGTTTTTGAGGTCTAATTCAAGCTTTGAGATTCTATCGGATGTCTTAGAAGCTTCTTCCAGAGTGATCATACTTGACTTTTGGATGTCCTCTATGCTCTTTTGTAGATTGTCTTGCTTTTGGGACAATTCCGATGTAGTATTAATCAGCACATCTGTTCTTGCTTTCTCATTTGCAAGTTCCACTTCAAGAGTTGAAACTCGATCAGAGGTTAATGTATATGACTTCTGGAGTTCTTCAGTAATCTCTTGAACATCATTTTGTCTCTCCGCCAACTGCATGATAGATTCTTCAAGTTGAGTATCTCTTTCTGAAAGCTGGTTTACTTTTGCGTCCAAGGTATTTGTCAATTCATCTATTTTACCTTCGATTAATACGTTCTTTGCCGTGAGCTTTTCGTCCATTTCTGAAAGTTTCTTTTCGTATTCCTTAGCTTGCTCTGATAGTTGTCCAGAAAATTTGTCATCCAATACTCCTAAGGCATCGTTAAACTGTGAAAGCGTAACCATGTTTGAAAGGTTGTTTTCAAAATCCTTTGAAAAGTCCAAAAACTTCGTATTTTCAAGCTCAAGATTGGTTAATTGGTCTTCCATTTCTTGTAGACGAACTTCAAATTTACCTTGTTGGTTTTGCAATTCTTCGATTGATAGATTTAGTGCGTTTGAAGAATGTTGAAATTGCTCTGCACTTACCATGTTTACAGAAATACCATCGAGTTTCTCACTCAAAGTATTCACATTTTTCTCGAGTGATTGTATCTTTTCATTCAGATTTTCAAAATTGATGTCTACATCGCTTAATGTTTTCTTGATACCATTTATCTCGTTCGAAATGCTTGCAGACTCGGGTTCGAGAAGACTTGTAAATTTTTCTTGCAGTTCAGTCATGCCTACCTTTGAATTCACATCTTGTGACAATTGCTCATATCTCTTGTTCAAATTTGCTAATTCTTCTTCTATCTTTGTACTCTTCTGCAAGAATTCATCTACTTGAGTCATTGAGGCTACGGATGAAACTTTAGTTAAACTTGATAATTCATCCATGCGTGAGTTAAGTTTTGATAAATCTTCTTTCAACGTTGATACCTTGGTGGACAAATCGTTTAGTTGGTCCTCAGAAACATACCGCGAGGCGTCGGTCATCGGAGTAGAGGCTTGTGATTGAGACATCTGAGAAGATTGTTGAATTGATTTCACGCGTGATTCCAAGTCTAAGACCATCGATAATACCTTCTGAATATTCTGATTGACTGAATTCAGTTGAGCAACAGAAACCTTATTTTGAACATCGGTTTCCAAGTTCTTCACTCTGTTCTTCAAACTTTCCATGTCTACCTGCTGGAGACCTTGGCTCGTACTCTGAGATAGTTGTGATATCCTATCTGAGACCTCACTTATCTTAACTGCCAAGTCATTGACTTTATTTGTCACACTCAAAATATCGTTCGATAGTTTATCTAAGTTCTGATTCTTCGACTCGATCGCTTTTGAAATATTCTCGATAGATTCGCTGTTAATTGAGATAGAACTTAATTCAGACAATATCTCCTTTAAGTTTTCTACCTCGGTTATTATCTTCTCGAGTTCTTCCTTCGATACTTTTTCATCTGTCTTTAATGTAAGATTTTGTATATTATTCTCGATTAGACTAATCTTCTGTTTGACGCTCTCTACATTGGCTTCAAGTTTGCTAATTTGATCAACCGAAGCTACAAGAGCCTTTACCTCAGCTGATGAAAGTACTTTCGATTTCAAAGATTCGAATAGTGCATCCAAGTCCGTAGTGCTTAATGCATCGTTTGATACCTCGTCACTAGCTCTTTTAATATTCTCTATTTCTTGTTTTATGCTCTTCAATTCATCTTGTATTTCGATATCGGTTAACGAAATAATTGCTATTTTGTTTGCCAAATCATCGTATTTCCGTTCAACATTCGATATTCGATCGATTTCTGCGACAATCCCCGTGCTATTTGTTTGAGTTATGTTTCTTAATTCGATCAATTCCTTCTTCAGAAAATCAATATCTGTAAGTATACTGGTTATCTGCTCTTCTGGTAGAACCTGTGTGGCACTGTTAACTACGCTTGATTGGGAAGATTTCAATTCATTGATCTGCTCACTTGTTCTTAACACTTCTTCTTTAATGTTCTCCAAGTCTTCCTGGATAGATTTGTAATCACTCTGCTGCTTTGTTAGGTAATCGATCTTTGCCTTTAGGTCAGCTATATCGCTGGCATAGCTATCGTAATTCGTTACCGCACCTTGCTGAACGTTGGTGCTCTCACTCGTAGCCTTAGATTCCTCTTCAACACGCGCAAGCGCAGTCTTTAGTTGAGCTATGTTCTCTTCCAACGTGGTCATATTGTCTGACAGACTCTTCCCAACTGAGTCGATCTTCTTGCTAGTGTCGTTAATATATGCTGTTAAAGAGTTTATACGATTTTCAAGATCAGCTAATCTTGTGTAGATAGCATTGTATTTCGTATAGATGTCATCAACCATCTTTTTCAGGTCAGTGTATTTATTTTTGCTATCCACGAGGTCAGTGGAGAGTTCCTTTGTTGTGTTGGAGAGGGTTGAAAAATCTTGGGATAGTTTTTTCACATTATCGGAGAGTATACTCAGCGTCATCTTCAGATCAGCTAATTGCTTTTCGAAATCTGTTGTTTCCAAATTCGTTTGTGTCGCTTGGTTTATCACCATCTGGTTGACTTGTGAATTCATCTGCACCTCAACGACATTCAATCTCGATTTGAGCTCTTCTAGCCTGTCGTTGAGTACGGAATATAGTCTATACATCAATACTGCGACTTGATATCTCGTTATAACTTCATTTCCCCTATACGTACCATCGGGAAATCCAGTTATAATTTGAAGGTCACCTAGCGTACTTATAGCTTCGTATGCCCAATGAGATTCATCTACATCTTTGTAAACTGCAAATAGACTCAATGAGAGTGCAATACACAAAATAGAGACAAACAATCTTCTCATAATATTCCCCCCCTATCTACATATTATCCTTCATTTACATCTACAATTATAACAGCATATTATCATTTTTTTACATTAGAAAAATATTTTCTCAAAAAATCCATCGTCTCACTGCTAATCGTTGAATAATCTCCATTCTTAATCCTTATAGCACTCTTATTCCCTATCCCAGGCACACTCGACAGTTCCTCCAAAGTCAAATTGGAAAGTTCGGTAAGCCTCACACCCGTTAGAGAACGTTGCCCATGACTAACTATGACAACGTCTGTTGGATCATCAAAGGCATTAGGTATACCTATGAGTATAGGATACGTACCGAGAGGCCTTGCAAAAGTGACTTTCCCTTCTCTTTTCTCTGGAATGACGTTACGTACGATTGTTCCAGATGGAAAGACCCTTTTCAACATAGGGTTGTCAACATTGTTCCTTATCAGATATTTGTAATGCTCAAATAACCTTTTGTCAGTTTTTATAGCCTTTCTTTGTGCTAAGTAGTAGAGTGGTGTACCTGGAAATACCATTATTTGGCGCAAGTTTATTCTTCTAAGCAAAAGATCATTTTCAAGATACTGTAGTAACTTCTTGTAATTCAATTCGAAGGTTCTCTTTGTCTCTCCGAAAAGTCCAAAGATAAGATTTATTCCAGGAAGCAATTTTGGTACACCATCTGCATCTCTTATACTGCCTATCTCGTTTACTATCCTTACTGCCAAATCAATGTCTTCGACTGTCCCATCTATGTTGTTCTTCTTTCTGACAGACGGATCAAAGCTCTCGACTCCGAATGAAAAGATATCACCGGGTGTATTGTAACGCACAATTGTTTCAATGCTCCTCATCGATTGTTCCAAATTGTTTGTAATGTAGGCAGGATTTGCATTGTCCGTGTGGAGTACTTTTAGTCCTGGACATCTTCTTCTCACTTCAAAGTAGAGTTCTTCGATGGCAATTGGGTTGATCTTGTAGTTGTTGAAATCACTCCCATATGCAAGTATGTTTGCACTTCTACCTAATCTAAAGGCACTTATTCCAGCTTTGTACAGCGTCTCTATTTCATCTGCAACATCTCTTACCGGCCTGGAAAAGAATTTAGGATGCAAGATAGGTTCTGTGCAAAAGGTACAAAATGTCCTCCGCTCACATCCCAGCGAGACTTCTATCTCACAGATTATGTTAGGATATCTTGGATGTTGCTTGACAATTTCAGCGCCTGCGATGGAAAGCTTTCTCACACTTTCTGTGTATGATTCTTTATCAAACCATTCCGGTATATTCTCGATGTATTCGTCGAACTCAAGTTCTACAGACGAACTTTCTCTTGCAAATGTGCCTCCCTTATTCGAGAAAGCCTTCCCTATGGCACCTATTATGATTCTGTATGAGTCTGTGCAAGTTGCAAATATTCTTTGAACTTCGACGGGTGTAATTGGAACGCCACCAATATAGTTACCGGGTACTGTGAGTCCGCCGATTACAATCACCACATCATAATCAGAAAAAGCGTGCCATAAATTATCAGCACGCACTTGATCTATCGTATAGTATCTTACATCGTAACCTTTCAAGAAAAATGCACCTGCTACATACCTCACGTAGGTACTAACATATGGAGGGACTCCCAAAACGGCTGGTTCATCTACATATCCATCAATTATTACGCAACACATTCTTTATCTCCTTCAGTGTTTTTTCCGAGGCTTTAACGATTTTTAGATAATAACCACCCACTTTCAAATCACCACTTGATTTGTTGATCTCAAGTTCCAAGGCCTTACCTTCCATATCGTATCCTGAGCACTTTATCGTACCTTCTTTTTCGGTAACATTCATCCAGAGAAAAAGATTAAACACTTTGAAGAATTCTTCTGGAATGGTCATTTTATTAATTAGATTGTATCGAGATAAGATACTCTTAATATCGAACTGCTTGGAGAATTTGTTTATGTACATTGTTGTAACTACGTCACCGATTTTTCTTACTATCCGTACAATTTCTCCATTTATCGTAGAAATTTCAAGTGTAAAAGTCTCCGTAGAGAACTTGTAAGTACCATCTTTCGATATATCCAAATGATTGGCTTTTACATACTCTGTAGCAATATCAAGCAGATCCTTGATTGGGTACGTTCTGTATAGAGTTGTTCCATCACCTATGTACCATTGATTCTTAACTTTGACCCATGTAAAACTCTCGGGAATTGAAACCGTTACTATTTTTGTGTCACCAGATTCGTAAACTTCCTCAGAACGCATGAAAGTCTCGTTTTTAGTTGTTTCATAGACCATTCTTACGTAATATCCGTCAGAAAATGCAAGTGTTTGAATCCCCGCTAAGTAGAAGAAAGATACCAAAAGCCACAGGAACTTTAGTGATTTTGAACGACTCAGATTCGCATTTTTCATCTCTACCACCTAAATGAAAGGAAGTGTATTTCTATTATTTTCTATTTTTACCAGCTCGTCAACCAATTGCCATCGCTCGCAACGGAAACGTACTTCATCATTTTGAACACCGGGTCTTCTTCATTTGTAGAGTTTGACAAAGTCATTCCATTCGATGTCTCCGTATCATCTGAAATTACCTGAGGAGTATTATCACCGTTTCCCTTTGCTGAAAGATTTGAGCTTAGGTTTATAATTCCTAGCTTCTCGGAACCTATTAACAACACGGCCAAGACTATGATACTGAAAAAACCGACTTTGTATATGGTGCTAGCAAGTTTCTTTCTGCGTATCATCTTGATCACTTTTTCTTCCATAATGGGTCCAGGTTTGTAATTCATTTGAACTGAAGCGATCTTTATAGCCTTGTTGTAAATCTTGTCCGCCTGTGGTTCATTCATTTGGAAGAGCCTCCTCTATAGCCTTCTTCAATCTGTCTTTGATGTAGTGCAGCCTACTTTTTACGGTCCCTTCGGGCTTGTCAAGCACTTTCCCTATCTCTTCATACGTCATACCATCGATCTCTTTCATGAATAATATTGTTCTATCTTCCGGGTTGAACTTATCGATTATTCCTCTCACTTTATCATAAAGTATTTCGTCAGTTACCTCTTTTTCTATATTCTCGTCCGTGGCAAACTGCTGTCGATAATCTTCATCATCGTTTGAATCGTTCAGCTCTATGAGTACCTCTTTACCCTTAAATTTCTTGTACACATTGTTGCATACATTAATTGAAATTCTGTATATCCAAGTTGAAAGTTTGGAATCACCGCGGAACTTTTTAATGCTTCTGTATATTCTCATAAATACTTCTTGAATTACATCATCAACATCATCAGTACCAAGATAACCCTTTACAAGTGTCCCTATCTTTGGGCCGTATACCCGATACAAATAACGATATGCTTCTTCATCTCCTCGCTTCAGAGACTTTATCAGTACTTCTTCGTCCTCATACTTTATTTGACCATCAATGTTCGCATTACGTTCATTTTTTTTATCATTAGAATCAGAATGCACTATGTCTACCAATTTACTCACCACCAATAATGGTGCGGAATGTTGTTGCATTCTTGAGTGCCTGACCTCTATAACAGTTGTTGAAGAAGACAAATGCCTTTGAGATGTTCTCTGGAACGAGAATAGAAATTATCTCACTGAATTCTTCAACCGTGTAGTTGTAATTGTACCTCTTCTTTTCATCTGCCTTGAACCAATCTGGATTTCTGCCATGCAGTCGCACATATATATTTTCGTCCCTATGTGCATTTCCAATGAGCGGAAAAAGTGCTCCAATCTTCGGCAGATCAACGGCAACATAGTTGAAATCGTTACAAGTCTCTTTACAATAATTACTCCAACTCGCGTGCCTGAACTCTATGTAAAGCTTCTCTTTCCCGACACGTTCTGCAAGTGAATAGATAAAGTCTATATTCCTACTATTCATTCTGAACGAATAAGGAAATTGTGCAAGGTATCCTATCAACCTATGTTCTTCTTCCAATATCGTCATCTTCGAAACGAAATTGCCTATCTCATCTAATTTACCTTCGTGCGTAATTGAACTGTGTAACTTAACCGCAAACGAGAAATTCTGTGGCGCCTTTCTCACTAACCTTACAATCGTCTTTTCAGAAGGTATTTGATAGAACGTAAAGTTCAACTCAACGCAATTGAACCCATAATGGTACCAGTAATATTTAAACATCTCCTCTTTCTTTATATCCGATGGATAGACAGTACCTATCCAATCGTCGAACAAGAACCCACTGGTACCTACGTGCCATTCTATCATGATGCAGTTATCCTTTCTCTGTTCGCTACCTAACTCTCCAAAACTCTACCAACTGTGGTGGCATATCTTCTATGAAATCACGATCAACCTCGTTGAATCCACGATAATTGCTTCTCGAGAGAACAGAATGCGATATGTAAAGATAATCCTTGGCACGAGTTATGGCAACGTAAAAGAGTCGTTCTTCTTCGTCTAAAGTATCGTCTTTAACAGCTAAAAAGTGCGGGAAATCACCGGGATTGACGCCTATTACAAAGACTACTTTCCATTCCAATCCCTTTGCTTGGTGCACAGTTGTCAATGTTACTTTACTCTCATTTTCCACTTCTCTACCGACATCTTCTGAAATGAGTAAATCATTTAGAAAGTCTTGAGTAGAGTCGTAGAATTTTGCCATTTCGGTTAATCTTTCGATATCTTCTTCTCTGTCTCTGAAATCGGGATATTCGAATTCCAAGTAATTTTTGTAAAAGTTCTCGTAAAATCTCTCTATCTGTTGAGCTGGTGGTTTTGCTCTACAATAATCCATGATCTCTTTAATCTGCATTGCATTGTTACTCTTTACATTCATAACCAAAAAAGCATCGATTGGAGATTCACTATTCAATATTTCGTTTGTGATCTTCTCTGCAGTAACGTCACCGATATTGTCGAGTAACTTCAGAATCCTGGTCCACGAAATCGATTCAAATGGATTTATCATTAGTTTAAGGAAAGCCATCACGTCCTTTGCGTGAGCTGATTCAGAGAACTTTATGCCAGATAATATCCGAAACGGTATGTTCTTTTTAGCCAGTTCAAGTTGCAATTCAAGAGAGTGGGAATGCGCCCTGTATATCACTGCAATATCCGAATAATCTATTCCTTCGTTTACATGAGTTAGTATCTGCTGAGCAACAAAACTTGCTTCATCGAAATGGTCGTAAGTATTTACCACAACAGGTTTTTGAGAGCTTGTTCTGACTGCCCGCAATTTCTTGGGTACCGAACTTCTCGGTATCACACTGTTCACAAGATCAACTATTCTATCTGTACTCCTATAATTTGTTTGAATCTTGAAAACCTTGGCACCTTTCATTATCTCCCTTACATTCTCAAACCTTGCACCTCTGAAAGAATAAATACTCTGCGCATCATCTGCAACGACGAAAACATTACCGTGCACTTGTGATAGGAGTTGTACAATTTTCAACTGTACGATATTCGTGTCTTGAAATTCATCCACCAATACCCACTTGAATCTTGAAGATACAGCCTCTCTCACATCCGAGTAATTTTCGAGTAGTTGAAGCATCTTGATGAGTAAATCATCGTAATCGACAACGTTCTGCTTCTCCTTCTCCAATGCGTACTCCTGAAATATGCGTTCTATCACGTCAATAACGTTAATCCATCTCTTTGCCCTTTTCAATACAACTTCGTAGGGAGTGGAGAATGTGTTCACCATGTAAGAATACAAGTTGTGAAGCTCGGTATTTGTAGGCAGTGCCTTGTTCATCTGTTTGGATGTAACAAATCGTGCGCGTACAATCTTCATCAAATCTTTCGCATCGCTCTCATCCAAAATGGTAAAATTCGGTTTCAATCCCACAGCACTCCCATATTTTCTAAGAAGTATGTTACACACGTGGTGAAATGTACCTGCAAGCATGTCGTTGAGTTCTGCCCTTGTTGCCTCTTGTGCACGTTCGATCATCTGCCTTGCAGCAGCACGTGTGAATGTTACCAGTAGCACCTCGGATGCCTTGACACCTGTCATCAACAGATAGGCAATCTTGTAAGTAATTACTCTTGTCTTTCCACTACCTGGGCCAGCGATAACAACGATCTTCCCTTCCGGTTCAACTACTGCAACCTTCTGCTCTTCATCCAATTCGTCGAGAAAACTTGTACCCATAAGTGATTTATCTACAAGGGTACTTGATCTATCTATTCTATATTCCTTGACCTCTTGCTTGTCAACCATGTCACTGATTTCTTTAACATCTTTTGAAGTATCCTTAGATTTCATCATTTACACCTCAAAGGTATGAAAATTCATCTCTAGTTTAACTCAATCTACTCAAGAATTTCTTCAGATGCTTGTAAGGAGTATTCATACCGATCTTGACGGAAGGCCTATTCTCTCCATGAAAATCGCTACCAGCACTTGTGAGCAGATCGTATTTCTTAGCTATTCTCAATAATTCATCTGTTTGACTCATCGTGTGCGTCGAATAGAATGCCTCTACACCATCGAGTCCCAACTCTACAAGCTTTGCGATGTATCCTTCAAGCGATTCAGGACTACCTTGTGGCAAGAGTGGTAAACCATCCAATATATTGTATGGATGTGCCATTATTGCAATTCCACCTGCATTCTTGATCAATTCTATTGCCTCTTCTGGCTTCAATCTCTTTTTTTCAACAAACAGGGGTGCTCCATCCTTTAGATACTTTTGAAAAGCTTCATCTATACTCTTCACATACCCTTTTTCTACCATGAGCCTTGCAAAATGTGGTCTGCCAATCGCCTTGCCCTTAGCTATCTTCTTCAATTCTTCCATACTTGCAGCAAATCCTATGTCATTCATCTTCTGTAAAATCTTGTCGTTGCGTCTATTTCTGTAATCAATTAGTTCGTTCAAGACATGGCCAACAGTTTCAAAATCCTTGAAATCGTAACCCAAGATATGAAGACTGTCTGTTGGATACTCTGCACTTATTTCAACACCCTTTACAACACATATTGAAGGGTCGTCGTCAAATTCATTGTCAATTTCGTTGAATCCGCTAACAGTGTCGTGATCCGTGATGGCAATTATCTCGATACCAGCTGATTTTGCCTTCTTTACAAGGTCTTCCGGTTTGTAAGTCCCATCCGAGGCAGTTGTGTGCGTATGAAAATCTATGAACATTAAATCACCCCCAAAAGTTCTGTGTTTATTATAGCATATTTTTGTGATATACTAAATAAGTAAGTAAGTCATTATTTTAGGGAGGCGCTCATCTTGACGAGAGAAGAGGCTTTAGACCTTGTAAAAAAACACATCTCGAATAGAAATTTGGTTAATCATTGCTTGGCTTGTGAGGCAATAATGAGAAGATTGGCACGCCATTTTGGTGAAGATGAAGAAGTTTGGGGACTCGCAGGTTTATTGCACGATTTGGATTACGAATACACGAAAGACAACTCTGAATTGCACGGGATAAAGAGTGTTGAGATGTTAGGAAATAGTGTGAGTGATGACATAAAGAACGCAATATTGGCACACTGTGAGAAAAAGACACCCGAAACGAAAATGGAAAAGGCACTATATGCGGTAGATCCAACAAGTGGATTCATCGTTGCTGCTGCCCTTATAAAATCAGAGAAGAAACTCGATGCTGTCGATGTAGAATTCCTCAAGAAGAGATTCAAGGAAAAAGGATTTGCGAGAGGTGCCAACAGAGAACAAATGCAGTCTTGTGAATCTATAGGTCTGTCGCTTGAAGAGTTCTACACGCTTGCACTTGATGCAATGAAACAGCTAGCAAATGAAATAGGGCTATGAGCGGACAAAGGTGATGCTGAATGCCCTTTGCCGTTTGGTCAACATCGATTAGCTCCATATTTGTAGATAACGTGTTCAGAGAATACTACTGCCTTACTCCATTATATTTCTTCCTGGAATCAGTATCAACTGATGACAAGAAAATAAAGATTGCAAGGCTTATGCTATTTTCGTTGTTGTATCAAAGTTTTGCATTAAGGCAGATAAACATACTTTGGATTATTACTACCTTTGCAATAATTGTGATAGAATTGTACAGAGGTAATTTCTATTATGGTTGGAGTGCTTCGCTAGTTCAAATGATCATTTTTCTCGTACCATTTTACTATGACAATCCGCTGTCATTGGTATACGGTTTTGTAGTTGATACTTTATTATTCATATACATATATAAAAAACTCGAACTTGGAGGTGTCTGAGAACATGAAAATTAAATTACCTGATGGAAACATCAAAGAATACGACAGTGCGGTTACACCTGGACAGATCGCAAAAGAGATATCAGAAGGATTGTACAGAAACGCTGCAGGAGCGATTGTCAACAATCAACTGTGGGACCTTGAGAGACCTATAGATTTCGATTGTGAGTTGAGGATCATCAAACTCACTGATCCAGAAACTGTTGATATATACAGGCACACAATGTCACACATAATGGCACAAGCTGTTATGAGAGTATACGGTGCAGACAAGGTAAAATTTGGCATTGGACCTACCATCGAAAATGGATTCTACTATGACTTTGATATAGAAGGTGTAAAGATAGCGGAAGAAGACTTGCCAAAAATAGAAGAAGAAATGAAAAACATCATAAAGGAAGACCACAAGATCGAACGATTTGAAATGAAAAAAGCGGAAGCTATTGAATTCATGAAACAAAGAGGACAGATTTACAAAATAGAACTCATCGAAGATATACCTGATGAAAAGGTGAGCTTCTACAAGCAAGGCGATTTTGTGGACCTCTGTCGTGGCCCGCATTTACCCAGCACAGGCAGAGTAAAATATTTCAAGCTTCTCTCAGTTTCCGGTGCCTATTGGCGAGGTAACGAGAAAAATCCGATGCTGCAAAGGATATATGGTACTGCCTTTGCTAAGAAGGAAGAACTCGATGAATATCTTAAGATGATCGAAGAGGCAAAAAAGAGAGACCATAGAAAGCTTGGCCCACAGCTAGAACTATTTTTCATAAATACCGATGTGGCTGCAGGAATGCCGATCTTCCTACCGTACGGTATAACAGTGT
The DNA here is from genome assembly GCA_002432805.1 of Fervidobacterium sp. UBA5837. Taxonomy (GTDB): domain Bacteria; phylum Thermotogota; class Thermotogae; order Thermotogales; family Fervidobacteriaceae; genus Fervidobacterium. The sequence goes on from DJGV01000007.1 coordinate 136,343, forward strand.
TGAATCAACTCATGACTCTATCTAGAGAATTGCACAAAAAATACGGTTATACGGAAGTTGGCACACCGCTCATCATGCATGAAAAGCTGTGGAGACAGAGTGGACATTGGGACCACTACAAAAACAACATGTATTTCACAGAAAAAGAAGATGTAACCTACGCAGTTAAACCAATGAATTGCCCAGGACACATGCTGATATACAAAAACAAGCCGGTTTCCTACAGAGAACTGCCAATGAGGTTGTTCGAATTTGGTAGAGTGCACAGATACGAACGTGGTGGTGTACTGCACGGTCTTTTGAGAGTAAGGACATTTACTCAAGATGATGCGCACATATTCTGTAGAGAAGACCAAATGGTCGATGAAGTATCGAATATAGTTAGGTTCATCAACGAATTGTACGGTGTTTTTGGTTTTTCGTACAGAGCCACGCTGAGTACAATGCCGGAAGACCACATGGGTGAAGAAGTAGCGTGGGCAAAGGCAACTGAAACGTTGAAGAATGCACTTGAAAAGATGAACGTCCCGTACGAAATTGCTGAAGGTGAGGGCGCATTCTATGGGCCTAAGATAGACTTCCACGTTAGGGACGTATTGGGAAGAGAATGGCAATGTGCAACTGTGCAGATGGACTTCCAGATGCCGGAAAGATTTGAACTCACGTACAAAGATTCTGATGGTAGTGAGCGTCGTCCAGTGATGATTCACAGAGCACTGTATGGTTCTATAGAGAGATTTTTTGGTATACTTATCGAGCATTTTGCTGGAGCGTTTCCAACTTGGCTTGCACCTGTTCAAGCTGCCGTGTTACCAGTGTCTGAAAAATTCATAGACTATGCAAGACAAGTTGCATCAAAATTGGATGCTGAAGGCATAAGGGTAGAAGTAGATGATAAAAATGAAACACTTGGGTACAGGATAAGAGAAAATCAGATGAAGAAAGTACCATACATGATAATTGTTGGTGAGAAGGAGTCTGAACAGTCACTGATTTCTGTCAGGACACGTGAGGGGAAGGATATCCAAGGAATCCAACTTGATCAATTCACTCAAAAGATCAAGAGTGAGATATCTACGCGCTTAATTAAATCAAGCTTGGAATAATTCGTTAGGGATATCTGGGAAAGGGGTAACGGAAGAAAGTAGGTGAATTCATTGTTACCGGAAAGGTTTGTGAAAATGTTCAAAGACGCCTTCAATGTTGATCCAGTTTGTGAAGATAAAGATCAAAAGGTCCGTATATTTGAGGAAGATAACAAGATAATAGTTAAGCAAGATGAGCGCGTTGTTGCACAATTTGAAGACAACGAGGAAGATTATACTACAATACTTCAATACTATGCCAAAAAGGCTGGATTGATGACACCACATGCAAAAGAGATCGAAGAATTGTTGAGGTCCTTATTCGTCAACATCATCATATTAACAGAAGTTGAGGACAAAAATGGTTTCTCGCACTCGCAGAGAGTCGCAAAATTGGCTGAAGAATTTGCCCGTTTCCTCGGTTGGAGTGATGAGAAAGCAGTTGAGCTAAGAAACCATGCACTGTTGCACGACGTTGGTAAAATTGCCATTGAACAACTCATGTTGTATTCACCAACGAGATTGCGAACTTTGGAATTACACTATCAAGATCATCCAACTATGGGAGCGATCTATCTTTCGATAAACGAATCACTCTGGCAGTATATCCCAACTGCTAGGAATCACCATGAAAGATGGGATGGTAAAGGTTTTCCAGAAGGGTTGAAAGGCGAAGAGATTCCATTCTATGCAAGGATCATGGCTATAATTGACTACTACGATGAAGTAACAAACTTTGTCTCAGCCGATTGGGATTCTGAAATAAAGACTCCGTCTCAAGCACTTAATGAGATTAAAACACTCTCAGGCAAATTTTTTGATCCACAACTGGCGGAAAAGTTCATCGATTTCATGACTAATGTGTACGGGATAAAAACGTGAATAATTTAACAATCGTGACCGTTTTATTAGCAAAATAATGCGTACTTTTGGGGGGGGAGCAGGGTGTTTACACCTGTCGCTTTTTGGATAGTTTTTGGAGTAATACTGATGGTTATCGAGATATTGACACCGACATTTTTCATCTTTTGGTTTGGACTCGGCAGTTTGGCTGCAGCCGTTGTGGCATACTTTCATGAAAATACGCTTCTTGAATTGCTCACATTTGTCATCGTGTCAGCAATCTTAGTGTTTTCCACAAGAAAGCTCGTAAAGAAGCTTTCCGGTGAGCAGATACGTAGCATAAACGTTGATGATATTGTGGGTAAAGAAGCTTTAGTCATCGAAAGAGTAGACAACAAAGCAGGTACTGCGGGCGTTGCTAAAGTAAATGGTGATATGTGGAGGGCAGTTTCGTTTGATGACAACATTACGTTTGAAAAGGGGGAATTGGTTGTAATAGAAAAAGTTGAAGGTGCACATGTCGTCATAAAACAAATTGAAAGACAGAAGAAGAGTGAGAATGGACAAGCTAAAGAGCCGTTTGCAGATTCGGATAGCAATGAAAGTAAAGGTATGGACGAGGACGAAAGAAACGAAGATGATGCAACTGATTCACGAGACTGAAGGTCAGTTGAGCTACAATCCTTGGCTCAGTTGTTAGTATTGTTGCTATATAATGTTAGATAATAATTAATTTAGCTCGAAGGGAGGGCTCTGTATGTACATAGTCTTAATTACCATCGCCATTTTACTTCTAATAATTGCTGCAACCGGAATTAGGATCGTACGTCCGTTTGAAAGAGGTTTGATAGAAAGATTGGGTAAGTTCAAGAAAGAAGTAAGATCAGGTTTGCAATTCATCATACCATTTTTTGATCACATGATCAAAGTAGATATGAGGGAGCACGTTATCGATGTTCCACCTCAAGAGGTTATCACGAAAGATAACGTTGTTGTTGTAGTTGATGCAGTTATATACTACGAAATTACAGACGCATTCAAGTCCGTGTACAATGTAAGCAACTTCGAATTTGCAACGATAAAACTCGCACAAACGAACTTAAGAAACGTCATAGGTGAGCTGGAACTTGACCAAACACTTACTTCGAGAGAGAACATAAACACAAAACTCCGCACAGTGCTTGACGAAGCAACCGACAAATGGGGTATCAGAATCACAAGAGTCGAAATAAAGAAAATAGATCCACCAAAAGACATCATGGAAGCAATGAGTAAACAAATGAAGGCAGAAAGGACAAAGCGTGCTGCAATATTGGAAGCTGAAGGTATAAGACAGTCTGAAATAACGAGAGCCGAAGGTGAAAGACAATCCGCAATATTAAGAGCAGAAGGTGAGGCCCAGGCGATAAAGTTGGTAGCAGATGCAAATAAGTATAAAGTAATCGCTGAAGCTGAAGGTCAAGCAGCTGCCATAATCAACGTATTCAAGTCAATACACGAAGGAAACCCAACAAACGATTTAATAGCGATAAAATATCTCGAGGCGCTCAGAGACATCGCAAATGGCCAAGCAACAAAGGTATTCATACCATTGGAAACTTCATCTATTTTAGGAACCGTTGGTGCAATGGCAGAAATGTTCAAAGAACAAGGTAAATCGGAGGATGGAATGAAATAATGATTCAAGCATTTTTGCATATACTTTTTGGTTCTTTGATTGCTTCTTTAGTTGGAAGCCTTGTATCTTTATTCGTTGCCCTTGAAATCATCTCAAGACGTTCACAAATCAGATACCAACCATTGTTTTTATTTAACGAAATGATGATGGCGGGTGTTCTAATTTTGGTGTGGTTCTACATAGACAGTTTGTTTGCACTATTTCTGCTAATAGGCATTTTGTCTTTTACTTACCAACTGTATAAACTGCTTGTGGGTATTTATTCGGTAGACAAGAGATTCAGATTACTTGTTCTGTCGCTTGGAGTCAGTCATAGAGAATATGCAAGGTTTACGATAGAGCGGAACCTTGGAAGGCTGTTCGGTAACTTATTAAAATTCTATACTTTCTCTCTGGTGACATTTCTTGTAGCGATGACACCTTACGCATTTGATGTCGGTTTCTTTTCAATCATCGTTGGTCTTGTACTATCGCTATTCCAGGTAGAATGATGCAAAATTGATATGAGGAGGACGCGTTGAAATGGATAATTCTTTGGAGAAACGCTTAAGAAACTATTCGAAAGCAATATTGAAATTTGGAGTAAACTTACAAAATGGTCAAAAACTGGTAGTGAATGCATCTGTAGATCACAAAGATTTCGTTAGACTCTTTGTAGAAGAGGCCTATGATTTTGGAGCAAGTGAGGTACTAGTCGTTTGGGGCGATTCATACGTACAACGCCAAAAATTACTCAAGGCACCGGAAGAAGTCATAACAAATATCTACAGCTGGGAAGTGGAGATGCCTAAGAGCTTTCTCAATGCTGGCGCTGCAACGATTTCACTTGTTGGTTCGTATGGAGATCTCTTATCTGATGTTCCATCCTCTCGTATCGGTGCATACACAAAGGCACGTCAACTAGCCTTCAAAGATGTCATGGAACTAACGATGATGAACAAGAGCAGATGGTGCGTTGCTGGGGTACCAAACCCAGAATGGGCGCAAAAAGTCTACAATACAACAGATGTGAGTCAACTTTGGAAAGACATTTTGTACATGGCACGTATCGATGAGGATGGCTATGATTCACTCATTAATCACGTCGAAAATTTGAAAGTCAGAAAAGAATTTTTGAATCGAGCACACTTTGATGCAATCAGATACGAAGGGCCAGGCACAGAACTTACAGTCCAGCTACCTAGCAAACATTTATGGATAAGTGGTATGGAAGATGACGTAAATGGTATACCATTCTTACCAAACATACCAACGGAAGAAGTGTTTACAGCACCTTACAAGTACGGTATAAACGGCAGAGTATCGAGCAGCATGCCACTTGTCTACCAAGGCAACATAATAGATGAATTCTGGTTAGAATTCAAGGATGGAAAAGTTTCAGATTTCGATGCAAAGACTGGTAAGAACATACTGAAAGAACTTATCAATACAGATGAAGGTGCATCTTACATAGGTGAGGTGGCACTCGTTGATATCACGTCACCCATCTACAAATTGGGCAAAATCTTCTACAACACACTCTACGACGAGAATGCGGCATCACATTTTGCACTTGGCAGAGCTTATCCAACGTGCATAGAAGATTTTGATGGAGACGTAGAGAAGGCTGGTATCAACATGAGCCTTACGCACGTAGACTTCATGGTCGGAAATGCACATATGAACGTTTATGGCATTAAGAATGGTAAAGAAACGTTGATAATGGAGAATGGTTTGTGGAAAATATGATAAGAAGGTGTTATAATTAATATGTAGTGATGTGAATTTTATCACTTTCAAAATTCAAGTTTCACGTTTTGCACGCCTTTGTACATTTCATAGGACTGTAAAAAGCAAGTTAAGGCAAAACAAGTGAAAGAAGGAGGTAAGTTATATGGTAGAATTTGACAAACAAACGTTTGTAAATGAATTGATATCGCCTAATGGCTCAAAGATCGTTCTTCTCGTCATGGATGGTGTTGGAGATTTACCAAACGAAGAAGGTTTAACGCCTCTTGCGAAAGCAAGCACGCCAAATATGGACAAACTCGCAACGTTAAGTGACCTTGCGCAGACAGTACCAGTCATTCGTGGTGTAACACCGGGCAGTGGACCGGGACACCTTGGCCTATTTGGTTACGATCCTATCAAGTACCAAATTGGTCGTGGTATACTCGAAGCACTCGGTGAGGATATAGAAGTTGGAGAATTAGATGTTGTTGCGAGAGGCAATTTTGCAACGATAGATGGTGACATAATAGTCGATAGAAGAGCTGGAAGGCCGGCAACCGAAGAAAGCGAAAAGACCGTTGCAATATTGAATGCAAACATCAAAGAGATAGAAGATGTCAAAGTAACATTTTATCCTGGAAAAGAGCACAGATTTGTCCTCAAACTCACGGGCGAAGGTCTATCTGATAAGATAGAAGATGCCGATCCTCAAAAAGAGGGAAAGCCAATAAAGTACACTACACCACTATCATCTGAAGCGGAAAAGACTGCACGAATAGTTAACAAACTAATCGATAGAATTAAAGAAGTTCTGAAGGATCAACCAAAGATGAACTTCGCACTCGTACGTGGATTTTCAAAATATCCGAAACTTCCACAATTCCCAGAGATCTACAAATTCAAAGCAGGCGCAATAGCAGTATACCCAATGTACAAAGGCCTTGCAAAACTCGTTGGAATGACTATCATCCCAACAGGACTGACAATAGAAGATGAGATAGAGACACTTAAGAAAGAATGGAACAATTATGACTTCTTCTTCGTACATGTGAAAAAGACAGATTCATACGGAGAGGATGGAAACTTTGCACAGAAGGTTCATGTTATTGAGAATGTAGACAAAGTGATACCGGAAATCTTGGCACTCAATCCCGATGTATTAGTCATCACAGGTGACCACTCTACACCGTGCGCAATGAAGGGCCACTCGTTCCATCCAGTACCGGCTATGTTCTACGCTAAGAACACAAGAAAAGGGCTTTCAAAGGGATTCAATGAATTCGAGTGTGCCCGGGGAGCCTGGGGAACTATTGAAGCAACGGACGTTATGAACTTAATACTTGCGTATGCTGGAAGGTTTGAAAAATTTGGCGCATAAATTGAATTAAGACCTTCTGCCAGCTTTTATTGAATTTTGGGGGTGTTCTGAAGGTTGGGTTCTTTATCTTATTTATCTTTCTTCTACTTTGGCAGTTGTATTTTAGGAGCACTGGTGGGAACTTATTTCAAGTTCCCACCTTTATTGTTACTCATTCCGATATTATTCTACAAACGTCCGAGGCTGGCTCTTTTTGTATTCTTTTTCTTATTAACAAACACATTAACCGTTCCAACAGTCGAACTAAAAGATGCAGAATTCGTTGGCAACGTTAAAGCCGTTAACTCAGGCAGCTCCGTACTCAAACTATCCTACTTCGATGGAAAGAAGTGGAATGGACTTGACTTTGACATAAACGTCTACTCAGAAGAGCCACTTGGCACAATAGTCTATGCCAAAGGTGAATTGAGAAAAACGACAACATATCCACGATATTATCTTAAACCAACGTTTTACGCGACAACGACAAATTACACCTCGCTATCAAATAAAACATATCTACAGTTCGATTCATTCAGAACATTTGCAAATAAGATTGACCCATTTTATCAAAATCTCTTCGGTAAATCCGCACGTGATGACGAATTCGTCAAGAGTGGATTGTACCACATATTTTGCGTTTCAGGAATGCATGTAAGCTTACTTTACATCTTCTCTCTATCTTTGATTGGACTATTCACATACAGAAAGATACCAAAGATGTGCATAGCTCTAATCTTTCCAACAGTATTCGTCATCGGTTCTGGGATGAACGTGCCATCCATGCGTGCACTACTGATGATATACCTGTCAACGCTATTGAAGCTGTTAGACATAAAGATAGACCCAATAAACTTAGTCTCATTAGTTGGTATAGCCATGGTCATTTCAGAGCCTGGAGTTGCCTTATCCTTGTCTTTCTACATGACTTTCTTTGCAACGCTTGGCGTCTTCGTATCCACAAACAGCCTGACCGCCAACATAGGGGGATTCCTTGGCAGTTCCCCATTTGTTGCATTAATTGGAACGGTAAATCCATTTTCAATCGTTGCAACAATACTTGTCAGCTTTCCGGTTGAGATCGTGATGTTTGGATTAACTGTAGCATACATTTTCTACACAATTAAAATCAATTTTCTGGCTTCTCTCGTGCTCTATGGCCTACAACCATTTTCGTGGTTTACAAAATCCATAGCCCACATCTTCGCACAACTACCGTCACTGCCCAACCACTTCGTAATTTCCCTTGCATTTGCAACAACATTCGCAATCTACCTTATGTGGTCAGAATATGAGAAATCAAACGCTGAGAAAACCACTGCTGTAATTTGATCATTGTCATCTTGTTATCATTCGATGGATTGGCAATGTCAACCGAACTAACTAAATTAATCAATGCCAACATCACCGAACAATTCCTCTTGCCTTCTTAGTACACTTTGGACAGATTCCTCTAAATTTCAAATCAACTTCATCTATCTTGTAGCCGAATTTCTCAAGTTTCAGAATATACTCGTGCAAAACTCTTTCTGCCGAAAGTTCGTCTTTCAACTCATATATCTTCCCACACGACTTGCAGATAAAGTGTGAATGTCTGCTATCCTTATCAACAAGCTCGTACCTATAAACGCCCTCATCGAACTGCAATTTTCTCAAAAAGCCCAGTTCAACAAGCAAATCAATAGTCCTATAGACAGTTGCTTTACTGACATTGATTCTTTTATTCAGCAGATACCTATAAACCTCTTCTGCTCCTAGATGCTCACTATTTGTTTCCAAGAATACCTTCAACACTTGTTCTCTTTGTGGAGTCATCCTATACTGCTTTTCTTTCAGTTCTTTCTTTAGATTATCAACATGCATATTATCGCTCCTCAGATTATTCACCTATGCCTTACTCAAGCATTCATCACAGGTTTAATATCTATCTTCCAGCCAGTCAATTTTGCTGCAAGTCTAGCATTTTGTCCAGCCTTACCTATTGCTAAAGAGAGTTGATTTGGCGATACCAGCACTCGTGATGCTCTCGCCTCGTAATCAAGAATTTCGACATCAACAACAGATGCTGGGAGTAGTGCGTTTGCAATCAATTCCTTTGGGTTATCCGACCACTTAATTACATCAAGCTTTTCACCCCTTAATTCTTTCAGAACTGAAGAAATTCTCGAACCTTCATGCCCAATGCAAGAACCCACAGGATCGATTTTTGGATCATGTGAGACAACGGCCATCTTTGTGCGTATACCAGGTTCTCTGACAACCTTAACTACTTCAATTATCCCATTCTCTATCTCCGGTACCTCAAGTTCCAACAGTCCGAGGACAAATTCAGGATCTATTCGGCTGACAATTATCTTCGGGCCTTTTTTATCTCTCTTAACATCCCTCACATATACTTTTATAAGATCAGATTGCTCAAAAGTCTCACCAGGAATCCACTCCTTATTTGGTAAATGCGTTTCCAACTTTCCAATCCTTATATCCAGAAATTCAGGAGTTACCCTCAACACTTCAGCTGTAACCACTCTTTTCACAAGATCCGAATACCTTTCGTACTGTTTTTCCTTTTCTATCTCTCTGATCTTCTGGATAAGTACCTGCTTTGCAACTTGAACGGCAAATCTTCCCAATTTCTTTATATTCATCTTTTTCTTGATGATATCGCCTACACTTGCGTCTGGTTTGATTTTGAGTGCATCCACTAAAGAGATCTGCAAACTTTCATTCTCAACGTTATCGACAACTTCCAACATTTGATAAGCTTCTATCTCGCCAGACAGTTTATTTATCACAATCTCGACGTTTCTTTCTCCCGTCTTGTTCTTGTAAGCACTCATCAACGCCTTTTCAAGAATGTCTATAGACTCCTCCATACTGATACCCTTTTCTCTTTCCAATTCTCTAAGTGCTTCCAATAACATTGGACTGTTCATAAACACATACCTCCTCTATCCGCTCTCTCAAGTATTTTTATTTCATTAGACATGTTCGATCAATTTGCTAAAATTCAACTTCAAGGTTTGCAGATCTCACATCTTCATATTTTATCAGAACATCTTTCCCATCCACATCTAGTATTATCTCTTGCTTTTCAACGTTCACACTCTTTATATGTCCCCTATATGTCTTATCTGTTTTCACCTTGGCATATTCACCGACAAACCTCGAAAATTCTGCAATATTCCGCAGGGGTCTATCCATTCCCGGTGAAGATACTTCGAGAAAATAACTACCTGGAATAATGTCCTCACCATCAAGTCGCTGTTCAAGCTCATGTGATACCATCTCGCAATCTCTTGTACTAACGTAGTCGTTCAGTTTATCGATTATCACTGTCAAAGTCCATCTTCCAGACTGTATTCTGTACTTTACGTCAAATATCTCAAGCCCCATCCTTTCAACGATAGGTTGTGCGATAGAGCGTACCATTTCCGCAATCTTCTTTGGATCTAATCGACTCATTCAAATCACTCCCTCCACACCTTCAAAATTCCGAACTCTCACAAAAATAGATGAAACATTGAAAAAATAATCGAAAGACCGGGACTAAAGTCCCGGTCAAAAAATTCCTTCTTTTCTGGCGGAGAGGGTGGGATTTGAACCCACGGGTGGATTGTGGCCACCGCACGCTCTCCAGGCGTGTGCCTTCGACCCCTCGGCCACCTCTCCTCATGTTCTACTTCTGAAGTCTCACAATCTCGCAAAAGCCTTATATGACCTCAAAGATTATACCATACAATGTTGAAAAATTCAAGATATGCGTTAGATCATGTTAAATACCTTTGAAAAAGATTGGTTGGATCCATTTTCATTCCAACCAGAGTTGATTTCGTTTGCATAATAAATCAGCTGACTATGCGACATTGCGTCTTCGAATAGCCAGCTGATTGTTTTGCTCAATTCTTTATTAGTCTTTCAAGAGTTAATTTCGAGAGTTACTTGGTTATTATCCTATCCATTATCTTTGCTAATTGC